>CAXHRY010000009.1:0-113002 GCA_964018965.1 uncultured Alistipes sp. | reverse complement strand
ACCAATACGCCTCCGACTTTGTGCAGCGCCTCGAAAATTTTCACTTCGTAACCTTTCTTCGCCAGGTCGCTGGCGCTGGCAAGGCCTGCGGGGCCGCTGCCCACGACGGCGACGCGGCCCGCACGGCGCGTGGCGGCGGGCTGTGCCGGTGCGCCGTGTTCGAGTTTCCAGTCGCCGACGAAGCGTTCGAGCTTGCCGATGGCCACCGGTTCGCCTTTGATACCCACGATGCAGGAGCCTTCGCACTGCGTCTCCTGCGGGCAGACGCGGCCGCAGACCGAGGGTAGCGAGCTGTCGCGGGCGATCGTGTCGGCGGCCCGTTGCAGATCGCCGTCGCGCAGCGCGGCGATGAATTCCGGGATCGAGACGTTCACCGGGCATGCCGCCACGCAGCGGGGATTCTTGCATTGGAGGCAGCGCGTGGCCTCCAGTGCGGCCTCTTCCTGGTTGTATCCGTAGCAGACCTCCTCGAAGTTGGTCGCCCGGACCGCGGGGTCTTGTTCGCGCACGGCGACGCGCGGTATTTTGTTTGCCATGTTGGTTCTGTGTTTATGTCTTTACTGATCCAGTCCGATGCGGCACTTGTGGCCTGCGATGCGTTCTGCTTCGATGGCTGCGCGGCGCTGCTCCTCGTTACGATACATGCCCTGACGGCGCATCGCCTCGTCGAAATCGACCTGCTGGGCGTCGAATTCGGGTCCTTCGACGCAGGTGAAACGGGTCTTTCCGCCCACTGTCACGCGGCAGGCGCCGCACATGCCCGTGCCGTCGACCATCAGCGCATTGAGCGACACGGTGGTTCGCAGGGCGTATTTTTTCGTCGTCAGGGCGACGAACTTCATCATAATCATCGGGCCGATGGCTACGCATTCGTCGTAGCGATTCCCTGCGGCGATGAGTTTTTCGAGCAGCTGGGTCACCAAGCCGTGGAAACCCTCCGAGCCGTCGTCCGTAGCGATGTGGAGATTTGTCGCAACGGCGCGCATGGCGTCGGTGAAGATCAGCATGTCGCGCGTCTTGGCACCGATGATGACGTCGACCTGCGCGCCGTGTTCGCGGAGCCATTTGACCTGCGGATATACGGGGGCCGTGCCGACGCCTCCGGCGATGAAGACGAAGCGTTTGCCGCGCAGCTCCTCGTCGGACATGTCGACGAACTCCGACGGGCGGCCCAGCGGTCCGGCGAAGTCGGCGAGCGCCTGGCCCGCATCGAGCGAGCAGATGCGGCGCGTCGAAACGCCGATGGTTTGCGTCACGATGGTGACGCTGCCTTCCGTCGGGTCGTAGTCGGCGACCGTGAGGGGGATGCGTTCGCCGCGTTCGTCCGTGCGGACGATGACGAACTGTCCCGGCCGTGCAGACCGGGCTACGCGCGGTGCGAGGATCTTCATCAGGTAGATGCCTTCGGCGAGCCGCCGTTTTTCGAGTATGGGGTACATGGTAGTTTGTTTTGTTTCTCCGTTCTGTTCGACCCGACGTCTCCGTGCGGGATTCCGGTTCGCCTATTGCTCGACGAGCGCCGTGATCCGCAGTCGTCGCATGGGGCGTTCGGGGTCGTTGGCGATCAGCACGACATGGTCCGACAGCAATCCGTAGTCGCGTTGCGAGGGATCGAGCGTCGCTTCGGCGGAGAACGACTCCCCGGGGCGAATGCGTGTGCCCGGACGTAGCGTCGTGCCGATACCTTCGCCGCACTCTACGGCCCGGACGATCAAATCGCTGCCGCCCGTGTTGCGGAGCTCGAACGGAAGATGCCGGATCGGACCGTCGTGTTTCACCGCTCCAAATTTAAGCATATTTTCTGAGATTGCGGCCTTTGCGGCCCGATCTTTCGTTCCGGAAGGCATATCGATGCCGATTCCGTGGGCCGCGAGGATCGTGCGGTCGCTCTTTCCGTCGACGAAGATCTCCAGGGCGTCGCGGATCGTGCCGTAGCGAGGCGTCTGTGCCGGGATGAGGTATCCGAAGTCTATTTCGCCCTGTTCGCCGGGGGCGATCGTGTGCGGGGCGTTTATTTTAAGCAGTCCGCTCTGCGTGCGGGGGTGCAGTTCCAGCTGTATCGGTCGGTCGCTCGTGTTGACGTAACCCACCGAGGAGTGGACTTCGCGCCCGGGATACAGATAAGTAAAGGCGCAGAGCGTCGAGTTGAGCCGCAGTCCGCCGCTCGTCGCGATGGGGTAGAGCTCCTCGATGCTGTGCGGGCGCGGCTCGACATTGCCCCGGATGGTCAGCTCCGCGACCTTGATGCGTTCGGAGGAGTAGACTCCGAGTTTTTTGGTGAAAAGCCCCGGACGATCGGTCGGATCGAACGTGACGACGATCTGCGTTCGGCCTCCCGGCGGTATGGGTTTGCGCGAGAATTCGGGAGCCGTGCAGCCGCACGAGGTCACGACGTCGAGGATCACCAACGGTTTTTCCGTACGGTTCACGCCCGTGAACGTGTGACGGACGCGGCCGTTTTCTTCGCGAATGTCGCCGAAATCCCACGTCGAGGGTGAAAAGTCGAGCTCTCCCTGCGCGAAGCCTGTCGTGGTGCTTAACGTCGCGATTATGAGTAATATTAATTGTCGGGTCATGTCGTTTCGATCGTTTCAGTGAGAGACAAAGATATATTTTTTTGTAAAAATTATTGCAAAAATTTTGCAGGAAAGGATTTTTGCCCTATATTTGCACCCGCAATCGGATAACAACCGAATGCAATGCCTGAATAGCTCAGTCGGTTAGAGCACATGACTGTTAATCATGGGGTCCTAGGTTCAAGTCCTTGTTCAGGCGCAGATGCGCGAGGGTTGCATAAAGGTTCTTTCAAAAACTGCCGAGGCAGCGGCCGGAAGAGGTCCGATAAGGATCGAAGCGGTCGAAAGAACAGGGTCGGGGATCCGGCTCATTCGGTAACGGATCGAAAGGTCGCCTTAGCAGTCCCGAGCCATTTTTAGGGGAGCTTAGCTCAGCTGGTTCAGAGCGTCTGCCTTACAAGCAGAGGGTCGGGGGTTCGAATCCCTCAGCTCCCACAAATGAAAATCAACGACTTACAGTAATGTAGGTCGTTTTTCTTTTGTGTGCCTCCGTGGTCGGTTTATACGTTTTTTGCCCGTTTGTGTTAACCAATGTGTCAACCAACATGACGCATGAAAGCAAACATCGAGGTCATTTGTTACAAGTACAAACCTCTCAAAGACGGAACGCTTCCTTTAATGCTCCGAGTTACGAAAGACCGCAAACGCAAATACGTTTCGCTCGGCCTTTCCCTGTACGAAAAGTTTTGGGATTTCGAGAAAGGCAAGCCCAAACGGAATTGTCCCAATAAAGAGCAAATCGAACGGCTGATAGCCGCAAAAACGGCGGAATACAACGATTTGATTGTCGAAATGACCACCCAGCAACGTGAATACACGGTGGAAACGCTCGTGTCTCATTTTCACAACCAAGTCCGTTGCGCTACGGTGGTTGAATTGTACGATAAACTGATTGACGACATGAAACGCGGCGGTAAACTCGGCAATGCAGGCGTTTACAAATACTCCCGTACATCGTTGCTGAAATTCACGGGGCAGCGGTTGCAAATCCCGTTCAGCGACATTGACGCCGTGTGGTTGCGTCGTTACGAGAATTGGTTACGGACGAGCGGTTGCGGTGATACGACCATTAGCCAACTCTTTCGAACGTTGCGTAGCGTGTTCAACAAGGCGGTAGAATTGCAGTTGGTGAAACGGGACTATTACCCATTCGATGCCTATAAAGTCAGCAAATTCGATACGCGGACGAAGAAACGGGCCATTACGAAAGAGGACGTGCGCAAGGTTATTGCACTCGATTTGTCGCAAGGCTATCCCTCCGAACGATTGGCACGTGATATTTTCGTGTTCAGCTATTTCGGAGCAGGGATTAACTTTGCAGACATCGCCCTGCTGAAATACGGGAATGTACGGGACGGACGGGTGCAATATGTTCGCAAGAAAACGGGCAAGCCTATCAATTTTCTGCTGACGGAAGAAATGCGGAATATCATTGCCAAATACCAGCAACAAGGACAGACGGATGAAGATTATATTTTTCCGATACTCGACCGTCGTGTGCATAGAACGGAACAGCAGAGATATGACCGAACGCATAAGGTGCTGACGAACACGAATCGTTGGTTACGCAAAATCGGGCAGCGGGTCGGCATCGAACATCTGACTACCTATGTCGCTCGGCACACGTTCGCCACGGTTTTGAAGCGTTCGGGAGTGAACATTGCCATCATTTCCGAATCGTTGGGACATTCCGATTTATCCACGACACAGATTTACTTGGATAGTTTCGAGAACTCTCAAATCGACGCGGCAATGCAGAATCTATTATGAAAAAGATTGAGGGGCTGTCTAATAAGTCTTAGGCAGCCCCATTTTGTTTATTATCTAAGAGTAAATACGAACCAAATAAAAAAAGCAAAATAACAACAGGGATATTTGGAAAATAAGTCTAAAGTTCCTATTTTTGAGAAACGAAAGATACGCAGACCAAACTGTTTATCTTAGCAGAGATCAACTAAATATTACTAATAACCATCGATAAACAGTCGAGGTGCGTGCACATAGTGCGCGGTCCTTGACCAAAATGGTTATTACATTAGTTGATTGATCTCTGCTAATTGTGAAAGTTCCGCGCACTTTATTTTGGAAATGTTTTATTCAAAATAAATGCCGAACTATGAAGAAACATCGTCAAACTCATATCCCGCATTACGGGTATCAAGGACGAATATCACATTCACACATTCCTTTTTCACAGACATCGAAAACATTTTTTCAGGCGGGAGAGTTATATCTGTTCCACCGCAGCAATATCCGCTGTCCGTCGAGAAATTCGCTGTGGGGTCAGTACGATAAACACGAACAAGACCGATTGTATCTGGAGTCGAGCAGTCTCGACCTGCGTACTTTCCGCAAATGGCATGTGTTGCCGTCGGAGTATTGCTATTGCCGCAAAGCAAACCGCAGCGAACTACGAGATTATTTTTTTGCTTTATCCTGGAGTGAACAGCGCGTGGCACGCAATTCTCCATTCCCTAATTACATCCCATAGAATCCTCTGTCCGAGGAGGCAGTGACGCAACAACTGCAGGAGGGAGAGGTCGGTTCGGATCTCTCCCGTTTTGTATTCGCATGTTTTTCTGGGGGGGGGTAAAATATAGGCTTTTATCCTGATTTACAGAACAAAAGCCTTTGTTATACGGTAAAAAATTCGTATATTTGTTTTGCCCAACAATAATAAACGCCCGTATAACTATGACGAAGATAACATTTAAATCCGACAATCAAAAGCAAAGTTTGCTTTTACCACCCAGTTTGGATGAATTAATACCCGCGACACACAGTGTTCGTGTGGTGAATGCCATCATCGATCGTTTGAATGTAGACGTAATTCTGCACACCTATCGCGGCGGAGGCAACAGTTGTTTCCATCCGCGACAGATGCTCAAGATTCTGGTCTATGCCTATCTGAACAACATCTACTCATCACGCCGCATTGCGCAGCAGCTTACGGAGAACATCCACTACATGTGGCTTTCGGGCGGTGCGAAGCCGGACTTTAGGACGATCAACTATTTTCGGGGGAAACGGTTGAAGGGCATTTTCGATGACCTGTTCCGTCAGGTCGTGGAACTGCTCCACAAGGAGGGCTTCGTATCGCTGGAAGTACAGTACATCGACGGGACGAAGATCGAATCGGCAGCCAATAAATACGGTTTCGTCTGGCGTGGCTCGGTGGAAAAACACGACAAGCGGCTGCGGGAAAAAACCGATGCCGTATTGCGCGAGATCGAACAGGTTATCCGCGACGAGCAGCAGCAGACAGATACGGAATCGACGCTCTCGACCGAGGAGTTCGCTTCCCGTGTAGAGCGTATCAAGGAGCGGATGGATGAGGAAAATCTCACCAAGCAGCAGTACCGAGTCGTCAGAGACGTAGAGAACAAGGCGCTGCCTAAAATGAAAGAGTACGAGCGGCATATCGCTACGATGGGAGATCGTAACTCCTATGCCAAAAGCGATCCCGACGCGACATTCATGCGCATGAAAGAGGATGCCATGCTCAACGGGCAGCTCAAACCCGGATACAACGTACAGATCGCCACCGAGAATCAGTTCATCACCAATTACGGCATCTTTCAAAGACCTGCGGATACGGGAACGCTGATCGACTTTCTGGAATCTTTCCATAAGAAATACGGAATGCACAGCCGTGAGATCGTCGCCGATGCCGGATACGGAAGCCAGCAGAACTACGAGTATATGTTCGGCAAGGGAATGATACCTTACGTCAAATACAACTACTTCCATAAGGAACAGACCCGGGCGTTTCGAAACAATCCCTTTCTGCAACAGAACCTCAAATACGATCCCTCGACAGATCAATTTACCTGTCCGGCGGGGAAAAGCATGGTACGGATTTCGGGTAAAAATCCCAAGTCTGAGTTAGGATACCAAGCTCACACACATCTGTATCAGGCCTCCGGCTGCTCCCGATGTCCTCTCCGAGAAGAATGCCATAGTGCTGAAGAGAACCGTATCATACGCGTGAATCATGCCCTAAACGAGTACAAGCGTACGGTCAGGGAATTGCTTACATCCCAGCGGGGTATGCTTCATCGCTCCCGAAGACCCATAGAGCCCGAAGCTGTATTCGGGCACATCAAAGCCGACCATATGTTCCGCAGATTCCGATTGCGATCGTTACCAAAGGTCAATATTGAATTCGGACTCGTCGCATTGGCACACAATATACGTAAAATAACGTCGATCACATTGCTTGATAAGCGCAGTGACGATGATCCCGGAAAAAATCATAAAAGTTATGTGGTGAAATGCCGAATATGGGCAAATTCTCTAATTTATTCCGCTGCTTAATATTCTTGAATCCTCAAAAATAGGGCTGCCTAACTTTTATTGTTAGACAGCCCCGTTCAGATATACGCCGACCCGCCGCAACGAAAGGTGCGGAGTACGGCACAGGGTTTGCCTTTTCGCCCGAAAGATCGTATATTCGCACCCGCAATCGATTGTTTCCTCGGTAAAATGAGTCAAAGGCGTTTCAGCACCTCTTTCGACCGTTTCGCGGTCTTCCTGACGGCCATCGTTTCGATGACCGCCATCGTATGCCGTACGGCGTCCTACGTATCGCCCGAGACCGGAAAGTTGTGGGTATCGCTGGCCCTGGTATTACCTGTGGTACTGCTGCTCACCTGCGCGGCGCTGGTATGGTGGCTCGTTCGCAACCGCCCGGGAATGATCTGGATGCCGGCCATAGCGATCTTCTGCAACCTGGGTTATATCTCGGCCAAAGTCCAGTTGCCCGATTTCCGCGACGGATCCCCCGCCGACCTGCGCGTCGCGACGCTCAACGCGTTCAGCTTCTCCTATCTCGACTCGGTCTCCATGACCGTCGATGCCGTCGATGCAATCGCAGAACGCGAACGCATCGAGCTCTTTTGCATACAGGAATGCCTGTCACCGGTATCCGACTCTTTCGACAGACTGCAAAAAGCGCTGGCCCGGCGCATGCCCTACTTCACGGACGAATCGGGACAAGCCATCTTCAGCCGTTATCCGATTCTCAAACACGGATACGCTCGTTTCGACAACTCCTGGAACAATTACCTGTGGGCTGATCTCGCCGTCGGATGCGATACGGTACGCATACTCTCGGTCCATCTGCAAACCACGGGCGTCGAATCGCTGCGAATAGGCTACCGGAAAGAGAAAAAAGGCCCCGTTCCCGTAGACCGGCTTTTCGGCACCGTAGAACGCAACAGCCGTATCCGGGCCCGGCAGGTGGAAGATATTCTCTATATGGTCGATACTACGAAACTGCCGCTCATCGTGGCAGGCGATTTCAACGACACGCCGTCGTCCTACACCTACCGCCGCATGCACGACCGGCTGACGGACGGATTCCGGGTCGCCGGAAGCGGCTTCGAACGCACCTTCCGACCGTTGGGCAACGTGCTGCGTATCGACTACATCTTCTGCAACGATGATTTCCGGTTCGTAGGCTACCGCACGCTCGACGATGCGGTGAGCGATCATCGAATCGTCACCGCCGAATTGCAGTTCCGCCGCTGAGCTATCTTTTCCGCCGGAAAAACCAGCTTTTCTGACGTCGTTTCTCCTCCTGCGATCGAGCGACGAAGACCCGTTCGTGCGTATAGGGATTCTCACCCGTGTAGAACATCACCGACGAGAGGGTCATGGGCGTAGGCGTAAGGTCCTGCACCTGTTCCAGGTTGAAATGCAGCTTGCCGATCACCCGCTCCGACAGCGCGCGCATATCCTGCTCGGTACACCCGGGATGCGACGAGATGAAATAGGGAATCAATTGATAAGGCAATCCTTTCTTGCGGCAGATGCGGTGGAAATCGGCATTGAACCGCTCGAAAAGCGCGAAGGGAGGTTTGCGCATCAACTTCAGCACCCGCTCCTCGGTATGCTCGGGGGCGACTTTCAGACGCCCCGAGACATGGTGTTCGAGCACGGTTTCGAGGTAAGGAGAGTCGTCGAACAGGTCGTAGCGGATACCGCTGCCGATGAATGCCTTGCGGACGCCTTTCACCGCGCGGATCTTCGCGTAGAGGTCCAGCAGCGGCCGATGGTCGTCGTTCAGATTGGGGCACTTCGACGGATGGAGGCACGACGGACGACGGCAGCGGGCGCACAACGTCGCGTCGCGTCCGCCCATGCGGTACATGTTGGCCGACGGCGCCCCGATATCGGAGATATACCCTTTGAACCCGGGCATGCGGACGATGCGTTCGGTCTCGGCAAGGATCGACCGCTCGCTGCGCGAGGCGATGAATTTACCCTGATGGGCCGATATGGTGCAGAAAGCGCAGCCGCCGAAACAGCCGCGATGGATGTTCATCGAGAATTTTATCATCTCCCACGCCGGGATGTCGCCCTTGCCCGCATAACGCGGATGGGGCGCCCGTTCGTAGGGGAGGTCGAACGAGTGGTCGAGCTCCTCGGTCGTAAGCGCGGCGTTGGGCGGCGTGACGACGACGTAACGGTCTCCCGTGCGTTCGACGAGCGTCGTCGTCGGCTCGCGCAGATTGCTCAGCGTCTCCTCGACGGTGAAGTTCTCGCCGAAAGCGCGCTTGTCCGCCAGGCACTCCTCGTAGCTATGCAGAAAAGTCGTCGTCGTCGGGTCGAGCCGCGCGACGTAGGCCTCGTCGGCCAGGAACGCCACCTGCCGGATTTTGCGCAACAGCTTGGCGTTGTATCCGTTGTGCATCGCCTTGGCTACCTGCTGCACGACGCGCTCGCCCATACCGTACATCAGCAGATCGGCACCCGATTCCACGAGCACCGAGGGGCGCAGGCGGTCGCACCAATAGTCGTAGTGGGTCAGACGGCGCAACGACGCTTCTATGCCGCCGACAACCACCGGAACGTGGGGAAACAACCGCTTGAGACACTGCGTGTAGACCGTCACGGCATAGTCGGGGCGGAATCCCGCCTTGCCGCCGGGGGTATAGGCATCGTCATGCCGCAATCTCAGATTGGCCGTATAGTGGTTGACCATCGAATCCATCGCCCCGGCCGTAACGCCGAAGAAAAGACGCGGAGCGCCTAACTTGGCGAAGTCGCGCAGATCGTCCCGCCAGTTGGGCTGGGGAACGATCGCCACGCGGTAGCCTTCGGCTTCGAGCAGCCGTCCGATGACCGCCGCTCCGAAAGCCGGGTGATCGATGTAGGCATCGCCCGTGAACAATATCACGTCCAGCTGATCCCAGCCGCGGGCCTTCACCTCCTTGACAGTCGTGGGAAGAAACATTTCAACGGGTTTTCAAAGTTGCACAAGCCGCTCGTAACCGCCCGAGCGCTTCGAGCAGCACACTGCGCGGCATACCGACGTTGAGCCGCATGAAGCCTTCGCCCTCGCGGCCGAACAAGACTCCGTCGTTGAGCGCCACACGGGCCCGGTCGACGCAGAGCCGCACCAGCTCCTCGTGCGCGAGTCCCAATCCCCGGCAATCTAACCACACGAGGAACGACGCCTGCGGCCGCAGAGGTCGGATCGCGGGCAGCTGCTCGGCGCAGAAACGCTCGACGGTCTCGATGTTGCGCTCGACGTAGCGCAGCATCTGCTGCCGCCACGCCTCACCCTGTCGGAAGGCCGCCACGGTAGCTATGGGAGCGAAGATGGTCGGAGCCTCGAACTCGTTGGCCTCCAAGTAAGAGAAGAACCGGCGGCGCAAGGTATCATCGGGAACGACGGCATAGGAGCTCACCACACCCGCGATGTTGAACGTCTTGGAAGGAGCTCCGAAAGTGATGCTGCAAGCAGCTGCCTCGGGCGACACCGATGCGAAAGGCGTATGGTGGTTATCCCACAGCGCCAGGTCGCAGTGTATCTCGTCCGAGACGACGACGATGCCGCGACGGTGGCAAAAGTCGGCCAGACGCACCAGCGTCTCGCGGTCCCAGACCACGCCGGCGGGATTGTGGGGATTGGAGAGGATCAGCAGGCGGCACCGCTCGTCGGCGACGCGTTCCAATCCTTCGAAGTCCATCGCATAACCGCCTCCGGGCAACTCTCGAAGCGGGTTGGTCACCACCTCGCGGCCGTTGCCCTCGGGAACCCACCGAAAAGGGTGGTAGACCGGCGGCTGAATGACGATCTTCTCGTCACGCTCCGTCAAGGCGTTCACGGCCATGCCGATTCCCTTCACGATGCCGGGAATGTAGCACAGCCACTCGGGACGAATCGTCCAGCCGTGGTGCGCAGCGATCCAGTCGACGATCGCCGGACGGTAGTCCTCCGGCTCGACGGTATATCCCAGAACGGGATGTTCGAGGCGCTGCCGCAATGCCTCGACGATGAAGTCGGGTGTTTCGAAATCCATATCCGCGACCCAAGCGGGCAGCAGGTCCGTACGGCCGAAATGGGGCTGCAAAGCATCGTATTTCACGGCGCCCGTTCCGCGGCGCTCGACGATCTTGTCGAAATCGTAGGATTGCATGATGGAATTATACATTAGGTAATTATATATAGTCCCGATTACTTTGCGGGCTGGACTTTTAAGCCCCTTCCAAGGGAGGGGTTGGGGTGGGGTGGGGTCCGATTCGTAAACGCGGCCAAAGGCCGCGAGACAACGATCGTCCTAAACGACATAACGGCCGAGACCCCGGAACAGTATGAAGTAGCATATAATTGTCAATTATTGTTCCCCGGCCAGCTCTTTGGAAGCGGCCGTATAGGTGTCCCACTTATCGAGCAGGGCGCGGAAATCGGCCGGGAGTTCGCTTTCGAAAAGCACGTCGCGATGCGTAGCCGGGTGTTCGAAGCCCAGCGAGCGGGCATGCAACGCATGGCGCGGCATCACGGCGAAGCAATTCTCGACGAACTGGCGGTATTTGGCGAAGGTTGTGCCCTTCAGGATCCGGTCGCCGCCGTAACGCTCGTCGTTGAAGAGCGGATGGCCCTGCCACGACATGTGGACGCGAATCTGGTGCGTGCGGCCCGTTTCGAGACGGCATTCGACGAGAGTCACGTATCCGTAACGCTTCAGCACGCGCCAGTGCGTCACGGCATGCTTGCCCTCCGAACCGTCGGCGAAGACGTACATCTTCTGCCGATCCTTCGGGCTACGTCCGATGTTGCCCGTGATGGTCCCCTCGTCTTCGTCGAAATTGCCCCACACGAGGGCCACGTAACGGCGCGAAATCGTATGGTCGAAGAACTGTTTGGCCAGGCGGGCATGCACCTGTTCGTTCTTGGCGATGACCAGCAGTCCCGAGGTATTTTTGTCGATGCGGTGCACCAGGCCGGCGCGCATCTCATTGTCGGAGACGATATCGGAACCCTGCAAGTGGTACATCAGCGCGTTGACGAGCGTGCCCGTATAGTTCCCCACGCCCGGGTGCACGACCATGCCGGCGGGTTTGTCGACGATCAGCAGATCGTCGTCCTCGTAGGGAATGTCGAGCGGAATGTTTTCGGGCCGAAGCTCCGTTTCGGGCCGCGGATAGGGCATCACGAGGCGGATGCGGTCCAGCGGCTTGACCTTATAGCTCGATTTGGCCGGACGATCGTTGACCAGGATATTGCCGCTGTCCGCCGCAGCCTGTATGCGGTTGCGGGAACAGTGCTCCATACGCACGGTCAGGAACTTGTCGAGCCGCATGGGGGTCTGCCCCTTGTCGGCCGTTACGGCGAAATGCTCGTAGAGCCCCGCTTCCTCCTCGTCCTCTGCGGAGTCGAAACCCTCCGGAACGATATCGCGGACCTTCAGCAGCGCGTCGTCCGCCGGTTCGGTATGGATCTGTTCGTTCATCAGTCGAAGAAAGGATCGTTATCGGCAGCACTCTTCCCCGCCTGCGCATCGGCGGATTCGAGCGTATTTTCCAAAGCGGTGCGCGCCAGCGAGTCGGCACGCTCCCGTTCGACTCTCAACCGCTCCTCGGCAGCTTCGCGGGCCTGCTTCTCAGCCGTGACGCGGTGCGAGGAGATCTTCTTTTCGTCGAGCGTCAGACGCAGGTCGACGCGCGAACCGAGCGTTGCCGAACGCTCGGCCGAAGGAGTCTGGACATAGACGCGGGCATCCTTCTGATTGAGCAGGTTGACACCCTCGTCGAAATCCACGCGTCCGACATTGAGTCCCGATTCCCACAAACGGCTTTTCGCTGCGGAGAGGGGCGTACCCGTCAACTGGGGCACGACCGTCGTACCGTAGCCGCCCTCGACACCCACGTGGAGCGTAATGCCGCTGCCGATCTCGGCCTCCATGCGGCTATGCTGCGTGACGGGTTTTCCGTCGCAGTACTCCTCCAGCACGTAGTTGGTCGCCATGTCGGCCCGGTAGACGAGTTCCGCGATCTCCAGCCCCGCGATTTCGAGCATATTCTTGGCCTGCCGCAAGGAACGTCCCGCGACGTAGGGCACCGCGACGGTCTTCTGCCGGAACGAGTTGATCGTGATATAGACCGTACGTCCGGGCTTGACCTCCACGCCCTGTTCGGGCAACTGGTCGAGGACGATGCCGCCCTCGTAGGCCGGGACGAACAGCGAATCGTTGACATGCAACGTCAGGTCGTGGCGCCGGGCCTCGGCCATCGCCCGGTCGAGGGGCATACCCGCGAAATCGGGTACGGTGCGTCGTGCACCGTGGCGCGTGCCGACCTGCATGACGAAATGCGCGACGACGGCCATCGCGAGGATGACCGCCGCGATGAGCGCGAGATTGAACGTGAGCGGATATTGCCGCCGGTAATATGCGAGGTTTTTCATTGCGATAGGTTTCGGGATATCATTTCGGGGCCTTGCGGTAAAGGTATACGGCGATGAACAGATAGATGATGTTCGGCAGCCATACTGCCAGACCGGGCGGCAACGAGCCGCTCTTGGCGAACTCCTCGAAGAAGCGGTGGAAAAGGATGTAGGAGAAGCAGAGTCCCGTGCCGATACCGATATGGAGTCCCGTGCCGCCTCGCACCTTGCGCGAGGAGAGCGATACGCCGATGAGCGTCAGGATGAAGGTCGAAATCGGATAGGCATAGCGGGCATGCCGCTCGACTTCGATGATGTTGATCGAATCGGACCCCTTGGCACGCTGCTGATCGAGGAACTCGTTGAGCTGCGTGATGTTCATGGTTTGAATCAGGTCGCCGATCTCACCCAGCTCGTTGACCTGAAGATTGATGAGCGTATCGAGGTTGCGGAACTGCTCGAATTTCTCCATGCCCGTCGAGTCGAATTCGCGTTTGGTATAGCGCGGGGCGCTCCAGCGTTTGGTGTCGGGATCGAACTTCACGTCGGAGGCTTCGAGCGAGCGGGTCATCGTACCGCTGACGTAGTGTTCCAGGGCGAAGAACGACGCCTGGTGCGAATTGTCGTGGTAACCGCGGATGTAGACGAAGACGCCGGGTTCGATCTGACGGTAGATATGGCGGTCGAACTTCGCGCGCTGCTTGCGTTTGATATACTGCGACTCGAACTTGACGATATGGCGCTGCGAAATGGGGATCACCCACAGGTTGAGCGTCAGCGACAACGAACCGATAATCAAGGCTCCGAGAAAATAGGGCCACATCAGCCGCCGGAACGACATGCCGCCCGACAACATGGCGACGATCTCGGTCTGATAGGCCATCTTCGAGGTGAAGAAGATGCAGGCGATGAAGGTGAACAGACCGCTGAACTGGTTGATGAAGAAAGGAATGAAGTTGAGGTAGTAATCCAGAACCACATCCTTCACGGGAGCATGCAGCTCCGTGAAGTCGTCGATCTTCTCTACGTAGTCGAACACCACGACCACGACGATAATCATCGCGATGGCGAAGAAATAGGTCGAGAGGAACTTCCCCAGTATGTAACGGTCCAGGATTTTGAATCCCGGGAATCGGAATTTCATAACGGTAGGTTATCGTTTTTCGCTGCGGTCGTGTGCGGCACGTCGTTTTACAACCTGCGGGTAAGCTTCTGCACCATCGTCTCTTTCCAGGGTTTGAAATCCCCGGCCAGGATATGTTCGCGAGCCATGCCGACCAGGCGCAGGTAGAAGGCGATGTTGTGCAACGAGGCGATCTGCGCGGCAAGCATCTCGCCGCAGACGCACAGGTGATGCAGGTAGGCTTTCGAGTAGAGCGTGTCGACGAAAGCCGTGCCTTCGGGATCGATCGGCGAGAAGTCCGCCTCCCACTTCTTGTTGCGGATGTTGATGACCCCCTCGGCCGTGAAGAGCTGGCCGTTGCGGCCGTTGCGCGTCGGCATCACGCAGTCGAACATGTCCACGCCGCGCTCGATCGCCTCGAGGATGTTGACCGGCGTGCCCACGCCCATCAGATAACGGGGCCTGTTTTCGGGCAGCACGGCGTTGACCACCTCGATCATCTCGTACATCACCTCCGTAGGCTCGCCCACGGCCAGACCGCCGATGGCATATCCGTCGGCATCGTATTGCAGGACGTTCTCCGCCGCACGGCTTCGCAGGTCGGGGTAGGTGCACCCCTGCACGATGGGGAACAACGCCTGGTAGTGGCCGTATTTGGGCTGCGTTCGGTGGTAGCGGTCGAAGCAGCGGTCGAGCCACCGCTGGGTGAGTTCCAACGACTTGGCGGCGTATTCGCGCGGTGCGTCGCCCGGGGGGCACTCGTCGAAGGCCATCATAATGTCGGCGCCGATCGTACGCTCGGTGTCGATCACGCTCTCGGGCGTGAAGAGGTGCTTCGAACCGTCGATGTGCGAACGGAAATGGCATCCCTCCTCCTTGAGCTTGCGACACGCCGCGAGCGAGAAGACCTGAAATCCGCCGCTGTCGGTCAGCATGGGGCCCTCCCACGTCGAGAAGCGATGAACGCCTCCCGCCGCCTCGATGATCGGCATGCCGGGCCGCAGGTAAAGGTGATAGGTATTGGCCAGGATAATCTGAGCACGGGCCTCGTCGCGCACGTCGCGATGGAAAATTCCCTTGACCGTCGCCGCCGTGCCCACGGGCATGAAGATCGGCGTAAGGATCGTGCCGTGATCGGTCTCCAATTCGCCCGCACGGGCTTTGGTCCGAAGGTCGTTCTGTCGTATAGTAAATCGCATGCTACTTGTTTTCAATGTGTTCCGAGACGTCCGACCGGCATATTCGCCGAAAGGAGACGGTCCCTCGCAAAAATGGTTATATCGCATTACGCCCATCGGTTTCCCGCCCCGAATCTCGCCCGGCCAGCCCGAAGTCTCGCAGCCAGGGCCGCGTAGATAAACCCGCCCCTCCTCGGAAAAGCTCCCGGGTGCAACCCGCGAGGTGACAGTGCGAAAAATACCCTGGGGTAAAATCGGATATAATTGCCCTTGCAAAAATACGCAAAATAATTCTGAATTTTGAATTTTGAATTCTGAATTGTTTTGTACCTTTGCGCATATTTCGTTCGACGATGCGTTTCTTCGATCTGTTTCCGATCTGCTACGGCTGGGAGGGTATAGCCCTCGCAGGGGCCATGCTCGTGCTGCTGGGCGTGCAGTTCTACTATTATATCCGTCTCTACGGCCGCATTCCCTCCTACCGGAACGACCGTCGCACTCCCGTGCGCGAAGATACGCCGCCCGTCTCGGTCGTCGTGCCCATGTTTTCGGAGGACTATTCGTTCGTCGAGGAGCGACTGCCGCTCATCCTGGCGCAGAACTACCCCGATTTCGAGGTGGTGATCGTCTACGTAGGTTCCGACACGGATTTCTACGCCGACCTGATGCGTCTCAAACAGTCGTTCCCGCTCATCACGACGACCAAGATCCACCTCGATCCGCGCTTCCCCATTTCGCGCAAAATGGCGCTCAACGTCGGCATCAAATCGGCGCACTACGAATGTATGGTCTTCACCTCGACCGACGCCTGCCCCCAGACCGACCGCTGGCTGTCGCTCATGGCCAAAGGCTTCTCGCGCGGCGATATCGTCTTGGGATACTGCGGACTGGAGGTCAAAAAAGGGTTCGCGAACTACTTCATGCGCGCCTGGCGGACGATGCACGCGACGGAATGGATCGCCGCAGCGATCCGAGGTCGCGCCTACCGGGGCATTTTCCACAACTTCGGATTCACGAAGAACATCTATTTCGGTGCCAACGGCTTCAGCCACCTCAACATGAATATCGGCGAAGACGATCTTTTCCTTCAGCAGGTGCTGACGCGCGACAACGCGAGCGTCGTACTGTCGCCGCGGGCCACGCTGCGCGAAAAGACATGGGGCGGCATGGGCTGGTGGCTGAGCAGACTGCGTTACTACGGTTCGGCCGCGAAGTTCTACCCGCAGGCGGCCCGCAACTATACGCGCTGGGAGCACGGCTCGCGGGCGTTGTTCTTCCTCACGGTCCTCTGTGCCGTAACGGTCATGCCGTGGGAATATGCGGCGGCAGCCGGAATACTGGCCGCCGTACGCTATGCCGTCGTAACGATCCAGGTGCGGCGCATCGCCCGACGTCTGGGCGAACGCAAACTCGTCGCCCGCTATTTTCTTTACGACCTGTTCGGGCCTTTGTTCGAGGCACTGCTCGCACTGACGCTCCTGCGCAAAGACGAACGGGTATGGAGATAGCCGACTATATCGTCGCCGACGACCGACAACTGGTCGAGCAGGCGCTCGGAGGCAACGATACGGCCTTCGAATACCTTTTCGATCGCTATCGTGACGCCATACGCCGGTTGTTCGTACAACGGCTGGGCGGCGTGAACGACGCTGACGACCTGTTGCAGGAGACTTTCATCAAGGTTTACATCAACCTGCACCGTTACCGTGCGGAATTCACCTTCGGGCAGTGGGTCTACACGATCGCCCGCAACACGTTCATCGACTATATGCGCCGCCGTCAGGACGACCTGCCGATCGACGAACGTTTCGCAGCTCCCGCATCCAACGCCCCGACTCCCGAGGAGCGTTATATCAACCTCCAGCAACGGCATCAGATCGAACATTACCTCGAACGGCTCGCTCCCCGCTACCGGCAATTGATCGTCATGCGTTTTTTCGACGAATACTCCTACGAGGAGATCGCTGCGAAACTCAACCTGCCGCTCGGCACGGTCAAGACGCAGATACACCGGGCCCGCGAACGGATGTGTCGACTGATCGCTTCGGGGGACGAATGACCGGGCCAAGAACCGGAACCAGGAATCACGACGTGCGGTTCGAGTGTTTGCGGAAATAATCATCTTCGGCGGTCGGGCCGGTCGCCCCGAAGGTGCGAACCGCCGAAGACGGCAAGGCAAATCCTTGCAGGTTGCACGCCAAATCCTCTCCGAAGAAGAAGGAACCCGATTCGTAAACACGGCCACAGGCCGCGAGCATACGACCGTCCTGAGCGCGTCAACCTGCGAAAAGCCGGCGAGGAGCAAAGTCGTATATGGTTACCTTTCGAAAAAACGCAGTCTTTCAGTCTGCGCGAGCCGTTGCCTCTCTCAGGCGGAGACTCGTTTCGCTCGCCGCCGGAGCCTATGCCTCGCGACCGACCCAGCAACCGACCTTCGGCCCCGAGCCGGACATTATAAAACAAGATGGAACTGATTCTGAAATATTTCCCCGATCTTACGGAGCGCCAGAAGGAGCGCTTCGCAGCGCTCTATGCCCTCTACGGCGATTGGAACGCCAAAATCAACGTCGTCTCGCGCAAGGATTTCGACCAACTCTACCTGCGCCACGTGCTGCATTCGCTCGCCATCGCCCGGGTCTGCACATTCGACGCCGGAGCGCGGATCCTCGACGTGGGATGCGGCGGCGGGTTCCCCTCGGTACCTCTCGCGATCCTCTTTCCCGAAGCGCATTTCGTCGCCGCGGATTCGATCCGCAAGAAGATCACGGTCGTCGAGGGTGTCGCACAGAGCCTCGGACTCGAAAACCTCGAACCGCGCTGCGTGCGGGTCGAAACGCTCAAGGAACCGTTCGATTACGTCGTCTCGCGCGCCGTCACGGCCATGCCCGAGTTCGTCGGATGGGTGCGGGGCAAGATCCGGCGGGGACAGCGGGGTTCGCGGCCCAACGGCATTCTCTACCTCAAGGGCGGCGATCTGGCCGAGGAGCTGGCCCTCACCGGCATGCGCTGGGACGTGCATGCGATCTCCGATTTCTTCGACGAGGAGTTCTTCGAAACGAAAAAGGTCGTTTATACCCGGATGTAATCCTTGTGCAAACCGGCAACCCCGAAAGCCGCCGCATTCCCGCCGATCGGAATGCGGCGGCTTTATGCTCGTGCTCCCTAAGAGGCACAGATACGCTGTATCTGCGTCTCGATGTCCGACGTCTTATCGATCCTCTCGTTGCGCAACCGCGCCCGGTAGGTGTAGATCGTCGAAAGCGTACTGTTGAGGAACATGGCGATCTGCGCAAGATCGGAAACCCCCAACCGGATCAGCGCCAGGTAACGCAGCTCGGTCGAGAGCTGACGGCTGCGCTTGGGCATGAAACGTTCCGGATCGAGGAGCAATCCGCGCACCTGTTCGATAAAGTCGGGAAACAGCCCGAGGAAAGTCTCGTCGAAGAGCCGCAGGAAATTGCGGTGTTCGGTCTGGACCAGCTGCTGCGAGCGCAGTGCGATGAGCGTCTGCTCGGCGCTTTGGGTCTTGAGCTGTTTGACGATTCCCATGCGGTAGGTATCGAGACGCTGGATGTAGGAACTGCAAAGCTGCATGTATTGACTTACGTATTCCGACTTGATCTTGTTCGCCTCGTTGAGCTGGTCGTTGGTCCGCACGAGGGCATGATTCGTAGTATTGAGTTGTTGATTGATGTCGGACAATCGCCGGTTGATTTCGAGATAGCTGTCTTTCAGACGTTCGATCTCCCGCTTGCGTCGCAGGGTATGAATCGCCTGCCAGAGGATGACGATCAGCAGCACAGAGAGCGATATGGCCGTGAAAAGCGTCAGCAGCAGTTTGCTGCGCATCGACTTATCGTACGACTGGGTAATCATGTCCAGCGCTTCGGCATACTGCCCGATGCGCAGACGATAGTTACTGACCGTCAGATCATTCAGCGTACGTTTGATATAGGCGTTCGCCAAACGTATCTCCCCGGTCTCGTAGAGCTCCTGAGCCAGGCGGTAGAGCGACATGTGGGCGCGTGTCGAGGACGAAAGTTCATAGATCGAAGCCCGCGCCGCCCACAACATGCCTCGCCGGCTGTCGCCCATATCCGCATAGTTGCGCGCGATCTGATAGGTGATGCTCCCCTTCTGGAAAATATCGAGGCTGTCGACATCGTCTTTCATGAGCCTCTCCAGCTTTTCCAAAGCTTCCTGGTTGCGCCCCTCCAAACGCAGCAGTTCGGCTTCGAAATTCTTTTTCTGGTAGGCGATGCGCGGCCCCGAAGCGCGGCTGAGGTAGGCGTCGAGATAGTATTTGAGCGAATCGTTGTAGCGGCTCTGCACCTCGGGAAAGACGCTGAAGCGTTTCAACTCCCGAAACACCGTGGCCCGCGTACGGTAATAGAGCGTTAAATCGACATTCCGGTCCGCCGTCGTATCGACGCTCCGCAGAATTCGATCGGCCTCCGCCAATTCGACATTACCGATCAGCACGATAGCCGTCCGTACCTTGGCATCGTTAATCAGCCTTTCGTCGCCCAGATCCTCGGCCAACGTACGGGCCATCATGCAATAGTAAGCCGACGAGTCGAGCTGGAAATGGCTGTAATGTCCCGCCAACGTAGTGTAGGCTCGGGCCCGGATCCGTTTGTCGCGGGTGGTGTCCGCAATGTAACGGTATTTCCGGATCATGCGGTGGCGCTGTTCCACATAGACCGCTTCGTTGCGTATGACATCGTTCAACTCGCGGATCGTCGCGTCGATCTCGCGATCGAGGTCGTCCTGACAACCGACCGCAAGGAATACGACCGCAGCGAGCAGCAGGCAATAGAGGTTCCGGTTCATGGCTAATAGTGCGTTTCGATGAAGCAAGATAATAAAATTCGGGATCAAAAACACGTCGCAGAAGCGTTTTCTCCCCCGAAGATGCTATCTTACAGTTTGATAAAACAGGCCTGTTTCACACACAAGACGCTGACAATAAAATGATTGCGCTTTTCAAAAGTTTGATTTTCCAAACCCTCCAGCGGAGGGATTCATTTTATAGGTACATTTGTCATACCGACTAACCCCGTTGCCGAGCGGCAACGCACAAAACCACCCTCAATGAACCGAATCCTGAATTGTTTCTCATCGGCGGCAGTCGTTTGGATGCTCCTCGCAGGCTGTTCCTCCGAACCCTCTTCCCAAGATCCGACTCCCCCGTCCTCCGGAGCCGGAGATATCTGCGGATACGTCCGTTGCGACGGCCGGGGTATCGCCGGCGTCGTCGTCTCCGACGGCGCGAACGTGGTGAAAACCGACGCCTCGGGCTATTATTCTTTTACGGCCGACCTCACGACGGCCGATTTCGTGCGCATATCCGTACCCGCGGGCTACGAGACCTCTCGCGAAGGCATCCTTCCGGCGTTCTATGCCCCCGTCGACCCCGCGGCGACCGAAACGCAACGCTTCGACTTCGATCTGACCGCCGTGGACAATACCCGTCACCTGCTGCTGGTCATGGCCGACGTCCACATCTCGGGCCGCAAACCGGGCTATCCCAACGACAAAGGAACGGTCGTCGCCGAGCTCGACGCCAAGCAGTGCCGCGACCGTTTCATCCCCGCGCTGACCGCCTGCGCGAATTCGGCTCCCGAAGGATACCGCGTCTACGGGCTGAATCTCGGAGACATGACCCACTCGGAATACTGGTATTCGAAGAACTACTCCTTCCCGCAATACATCGAGGCGATGCGGGGCGTCGACTTCCCGATCTTCCACGTCATCGGCAACCACGACTACTGCCACAAGGTCGCCGACGACACGGCCGACGCACAATACAAAGCGGCACTGGGTCCCACCTACTATTCGTTCAACCTGGGCAGCATCCACTACATCGTGCTCGACAATATGATATACGAAGGTTCGAACGTCTATACGTCGCGGATCGACGACCGCCAGATGGCGTGGCTGCGCAAAGACCTCGCCGCGACGGACCCCGCCGTACGCGACGTGGTCGTAGCGATGCACGTCCCGACCGTCAGCGGGTTGCAGACGAACGGGTCCTATAAGAAAGCGCTCGAAAATTTCGACGACTTCTACGCGCTTTTCGCCGACTACGACCTCACGGTAATGACCGGACACTGGCACCACGCCCACTCGGTCCGCATCGGCGACAAAGCCTCCGAATACATTCTCCCGGCCGCGTGCGGCACCTGGTGGTACCAGCTCCTCTGCAACGACGGAACCCCGGCAGCCTTCGCCGCCTGCACCGTCGACGGAAACGCCATGAAATACCGCATCGTGCCCTTCGGCGACGAATACGCCTCGGAGCGCTACCGGATCTATAACAAAGGTGTCACGACCGACACCGGGACCGTCGGCCCCGGAGCGGCATCGGATCCTACCGGAAGTTCGCCCGCGATTCTGATCAACC
This sequence comes from uncultured Alistipes sp., assembly GCA_964018965.1. GTDB lineage: Bacteria > Bacteroidota > Bacteroidia > Bacteroidales > Rikenellaceae > Alistipes. Next base: position 91,044 of record CAXHRY010000009.1, on the reverse strand, counting down.
TCTGGGAAATGCGCCCCGACTGGAGCTTCACTTGCTACGAAAACGGCGTGCTGACCTCGGGCCGTCTGACCCGCGTGGCGCGCTACGACCCCATCCACCGCGATTTCTGCAACCGCGAGTTGATCGGATGGCAAAAATATTCGTGGTGCGCTACGGTTCGCACGACCGACCACTGGCTGCAATACCTCCCCGAGGATCCCACAGCGAACGTACGCATCACGGTCAGCGACCAGCACGGAGCCCTGCAATACGTAATCGACACGAAAATCGAATAAACATGATGAAAAACAGAAAAATCCTGCTCTTTCTGGCCGTCGTCCCGTTCTTCGCGACATCGGTCCGGAGCGCCGAATTGCCGCCCCTGCCCGATAAACCGGGCGCTACGGTCAAAGGGTATGTCGCTTGCGACGGGCACGGCATCGAAGGGGTCGTCGTATCCGACGGTTTCAACGTCGTTAAGACCGATGCGCAAGGTCGTTACTGGCTCAAAACCAAACTCTCGCGCGCGGAGTTCGTGATGATCTCCACACCGCGCGGCTACGACCCGGAGGTCTATTCCGGATTTTTGCCCCGCTTCTTCTACGCCCTCGACAAAACGGCAGGCAAAAAGGAGGTGCAACGGTTCGATTTCCACCTCACGCGCGCCGAGAACGACGACTACACCCTGCTGGTCGTGGCCGACGAACACGTCTCGGGCCGTGTGATCGACATCCCGCCCGGCAGCGGCAACGTCATCGCCCCGGTCGACTCGATCCAGTTCCGCAACGACTTCATGCCCCGGCTGGTCGAATACGCCGACAGTCTGAAGCGCCGCACTCCGGTCTACGGGCTCAACCTCGGCGACATGACCCACTCGGAATACTGGTTCCGCAACAAGACGGGCATGGCCGAATACCTGCGTCTGGCCGAGGATACCCCCTTCCTGATGTACCACGTCATCGGCAACCACGACCACTGCCACAAATACGAGACCGACTACGAAGCCGAAGCCGAATACCGCAAGTATTTCGGACCTACCTACTATTCGTTCAACATCGGCAAGGTCCACTACGTCGTGCTCGACGACATGCTCTACCACGGACGCAACAAGTACGACAAGATCATCGCTCCCGAACAGCTCGCATGGCTCTACAAGGACCTCCGGGCGCTCGATCCGCAGATCCGGCAGCTGGTCGTAGCGGCCCACGTGCCGATGGTGGCCAACAACGGCGCCTGGGACGACATCTGGTACAACCTCAAGAACAAGGACGAGCTGTTCGTGCTGCTCCAGGACTACGACGTGACCATCATGACGGGCGACTGGCATACCGAAGCGACCACGCGCATCAACGACCGGATGGTCGAATACATCCACCCGGCCATCACGGGCAACTGGTGGTACCGACAGGGGATCTGCTGCAACGGCTACCCCGCCGCCTTCGTCGAATACGTCTTCCGGGGCGACAGTATCGAAAGCCGCTCGCTCGTCGATTGGGCCAACGGCAACAGCAAACAGCAGTTCCGGGTCTACAACAAAGGCGTCACCTCGAACACGGGCATCGCCGAGACCGCATCCCTCGACCCTGCGGGCGGCGCACCGTCGGTACTGGTTCTCTTCTGGAGCGCAGCGCCCAACTGGACGTTCGTCTGCCGCGAAAACGGCGTACAGACCTACGGCCGCGGACAGCTCGTGCAACGCTACGATCCGCTGGCCCGATCGCTGGTCGACGAAGGGATCGTTCCCTACGAGCGTTACGGCTGGCTCAAACAGAAACCCGTGCGGCTCTTTCTCTACACCCCGAAGGACCCCGACGCCGAGATCGAGATCATCGGCACGGACCATATCCGCAACCGCGATTTCCGCGTCGTCACGCGGATCGAACGCTAAACGAAGTACACCTAAATACCACCTGACATGAGAAAACTCTACAAATTGATCGGTACGTTGCTCGTACTGTTATCGGTTGCCGTCTCCCCGCTCGCGGCCCAGCAAGCCATCGGGATCAACGGCGTCGTGACCGACAGCGACAACGGCAACCCGCTCGCCGGCGTGACCGTCGTGATCGCGGGATCGTCCCGCGGAACCACGACCGACGCCAAAGGAGCCTACACCCTCGTCGTCCCGTCCGCCGAAACGGTTCTCGATTTCTCCTACCTGGGCTACGTGCCGCAGAAAATCCGGGTCGGCAACCGCTCGCAGATCGACGTCGCACTGGTCGCCGACAACAAGGACATCGACGAAGTGGTCGTAATCGGCTACAGCGAAGTGAAGAAAACCGACCTCACGGGATCGGTGACCAACGTCAAGATGGGCGACATCAAGGACATCCCGGTCGTCTCGGTCGACCAGGCCTTGCAGGGCCGCGTAGCCGGCGCCGACATCATGTCCACGTCGGGCGACCCGACCGCCTCGACCTCGATCCGCATCCGCGGCACGCGTTCGATCACGGCGTCGAACGAACCGCTGATCGTCGTCGACGGCATCATCGACGCCGTGCAGGACCTCAGCGACATCAATTCAGCGGACATCGAATCCATCTCGGTGCTCAAAGATGCCTCGTCGACGGCCATCTACGGCGCCCGCGGATCGAACGGCGTCATTATCGTCACTACCAAGAAGGGCAATCCCACGGTAAGCAAGCCGTGGATCACGCTCAAAGCCGACATGGGCTTCTCGCAGTTGTCCCGCAACCTCGACGTGATGGACGCCACGGAGTTCGCCCTCTACCGCAACGACGTGACCTACTTCAACTGGCACATGGGCAACCGCCCCGTCCAGGACTATACCTACAACGACCCCTATTCGCTGGGCAAAGGCACCAACTGGATCGACGAGATCACCCGCACGGCGCCCTACCAGAATTATAACCTCTCGGTCTCGGGCCGCTCGAAAACGAGCAGCTATTTCGTATCGCTCGGTTACAGCGACATTCAGGGTATCGTCGACGACAGCGGTTTCAAACGCACGACGGGGCGCGTCAACGTCTCGCACGACTTCGCCAAATGGATCACGGCGGGCGTCAACTCGTCGATCTCCTACCGCGACGAGGCCAACAACAAGGCCAGCATCGGCGGGTCCTCGGTGTGGAACGCCGCGACCTACCTGGCTCCCGTGCTGAAGCCCGAGGACACCTACAACCCCTTCTACGGCTCGGGACAGACGATCAACAACCCCTGCTACTCGATCGACCTGAACGACAATCTGTTGGAACGATTCGCCTCGACCAATACGCTCTACGTCGATATCAAACCCGTCGAGGGGCTGAAGATCAGCAGCAAGTTCACCTACTACCTCTACCAGCGCCACGACTACCGCTTCTACCCCAGCACGCTCCCCACGCGCAACGAGGGCGAGGGCGGCGAGGGCTACCGCGCCGAGTACGACACGCGCACGCTCTCGACCGAAAACACCGCGACCTATGCCTATACCTCCAAGACGGGGCACCACATCGACGTGATGGGCGGTTTCACGGGTTCGAAATCGCGGCAGAACGGCTTCACCCTCACGGCCAAGGGTCTGATCGTCGACGACAACAAGTGGAACAACATGAACGGCATCTACGACAAGCAGAACTACACGGGCACCACCTACACGAACTACATCACGAAGATGTCGGTGCTGGCCCGCGTGAACTACGACTACAAGAAACGCTACTACCTGACCGTCACGGGCCGTTACGACGGTTCGTCGAACTTCGCGGCCAAACACAAGTGGGGTTTCTTCCCCTCGGCAGCCGTCAAATGGAACATCTCCAACGAATATTTCATGCGTCGCGTGCGGTGGATCGAGGAGCTGTCTCTGCGCCTGAGCGCCGGGCGCACGGGCAACGACGCCATCCTGCCCTACCGGTCGATCGAGGCCTACACCTCGACTTCGGGCGGCTACCTGCTGGGCGGCTCGCAGTCGACGGCCTTCTACCCGGTGCGCGTGTCGAGCGACAACCTCACGTGGGAGACCACCGACCTTTACAACATCGCCGTCGACGCCTCGCTGTTCAAGAAGCGCCTCAACGTCACCTTCGAGGCCTACACCTCGAAGACCACCGACCTGCTGCTCTCGGTGCAGAAAGCCGCACAATCGGGCTATCCGAGCCATTTCGAGAACATCGGCCGCACGTCGAACCAGGGCGTCGAGCTGACCCTCGAGTCGCGCAACATCGTCAAGCCCAAATTCTCGTGGTCGACCTCGCTGACCCTCTCGCACAACAAACAGATGGTCGAGGATATCGGTTCGGAGGACTTCGTCAGCGCCATGAACAGCCCCGGCAACAGTCAGTACATGATGTACGGCTACGTCAAGGGACGTCCGCTCAACGCCCTCTGGGGCTTCAAATACGGCGGCGTATGGCACAACGAGGAGGAGATCGAGCGCAACAAGGTGACCAACACCTACGTATCGGCCACCACGGCCGTGAGCCCCGGACTTCCCCGCTACGTCGACACCAACAACGACGGCATCCTGAACGACAACGACCTGGTTTACCTGGGCAATGCCGACCCCAAGATCTACGGAGGTTTGCAGAATACGTTCAACATCGGACAGCTGAAGATCGGCGTCTACTTCGCCTATTCGCTCGGCGGCAAGATCTACAACTACTCGGAACTTTACATGGCCGGTACCTTCTCCTCGAACCAGTATCGCTACATGGCCAATGCGTGGCATCCGGTGCGCAATCCCGACTCCGACCTGCCCCGCGCAGGCGCCGTGCAGGTGCACGTGCCGAGCGACCTGCAAGTCCACGATGCGTCGTACCTGCGTCTGAAGAACGTCTCGGTGGGTTACACGTTCGACCTGCGCAAGCGGGTGAAATGGCTGCGCGACATCACCCTGAGCGTCAGCGGCGAAAACCTCTACCTATGGTCGAAATACAACGGTTTCGACCCCGACGTTTCGACCTCGAGCGAGAGTTCGACCCTGCGGCGCGTCGACATGGGCGCCTACCCGCGGGCCCGTACGGTGATCTTCAGCGTCCAGTTCCGCTATTAATCCAAAAACGACAACGATCATGAAAACGATAAAAACCCTTTTGCTGACGGTCGCGGCCGCACTCGCCTGCGCCTGCTCGCTGGAGGAGACACCCGAATTCTTCGTCAACCGAAGCAACTTCTACCGCAACAAATCGGAGTGCATAGCCGGTCTGAACAGCTGCTACATCCCGCTCAAGACGATCTACAACTTCAATTTCGGCGTGATGACCGAAGGTGTCACCGACCTGTTGTTCCACAACTCGCCGACGGTCTACGATTCGCGTCTGGAGATCTCGCCCGCACTGCCCGGCTACGGAGCCACGGTCTGGACCCAGAGCTACAAAGCCGTGATGTACTGCAACGCCGCCATCGAGGGTATCCGCAGCGCCGAGGTGAGCGACGAGGAGCGCCGTGAACTGCTGGCCGAGGGCATGATCCTGCGCGCGATGTACTACTATCTGCTCACGTCGGTCTTCGGCGACGTGCCCTTTTACACGATCGACGTCAGCAACGAGGAGCTGTTGAACCAGACGGCGCGCCTGCCGCGCATGTCGGCCGTCGACACGCGCGACTACCTCATCGAGGAGCTCCTGGAGCATGTCCCCGACCTCGCGCAGGTGCGTTCGTCGGAGGTCGCCGACAACCGCATGGGTGCCGCCGTGGGGTGGATGCTCGCCGCCAAGATGGCGATGTGGAACAAACGCTGGGACACGGCCCTCGAGGCGCTGGGCGAGCTGGAGAAAATCTACGGCACGCTCGACCAGTATCCTCTCTCGGACGTCCCGTTCCGCATGAAGAACACCCCCGAGTCGATCCTCGAAATCCAGCATTCCTACACCTCCGGCGGGCTGATCTACACCTCGAACTACGCCTGCATCTGCATGCCCAACCAAACCACCGCCGAGTCGGGGAGCGACATCTTCGACGGCGTGAGGATCGAGGAACTGGGCGACGATGCCAACGTATGGCCCGGCATGCGGCCCAACCTGGTTTTCAGCGCCGGATTGCAGACCCGCACGGGGGGCGACCGCCGCGTGGAGATGAACCTCGCGTGGGAGTACGACGGCAAGGAATTCAAAAGCGTCGGCACACGCCCCTGGCTGGGTCCGAAATTCTGGTGCCCGGGCATGCGCGACAGCTACGATTCGAACAACTACAAGGTGTTCCGCTACGCCGACGCCGTGCTGATGATGGCCGAATGCTGGTGCATGAAGGAGAACCTGGAGCAGACCAAGGCATACCTCAACCAGGTGAAGGACCGCGCCGGCATCGCCGAATTCTCGACCTTCAAGAGCTGGGAACGCACTCTGGAGGAGATCCAGAACGAGCGCGCCCGGGAGCTCATCGGCGAGTTCCAGCGCAAATTCGACCTCGTGCGTTGGGGCATCTGGTACACCAAGACCCTCGAATCGGCCGACTACGAGACCGTGCGCAACGCCATCCTGCCCTGCCACGAGTATTACCCGATTCCCGACACGCAGGTGGTCTACTCGGGTTATGCGCTCGACAACAAGGAGTATGAAAAATACGGACTTTAACCTAAAAACCGGAATATTATGAAACTCAAACATATGCTAACGGTGCTCTGCGCAGCGGCCGTCGGCTGCAACGAACCCTTCGAACCGACCCTGCGGCTGGCCGTAGACCAAAATCTGGTCGCATTGCCGGCGACGGAGGGCAAGACCCGCGTGATGGTCTATTCGACCGGCAGCTGGACACTCTCCCTGGACACGGAATCCCGGGAACCTTGGGCACGCATCGACCGCGAAGCGGGCCGCGAAAACGGCGATTTTCTCTTCGAATACGACACCAACGGCGGACTGGCACGCAAGGCGACGATCCGCATCCAATCCGGGGATCGCATCTGCGAGGTGGTGATGTCCCAGGCCGCGGGCATCACCGATCCGACGCTGACCGTCACCCCGGGAAGCGTCGCACTGCTGAGCGACGGATGCCCCGTGACGATGCTCCTCTCGAGCAACCTCGGTCCCGACCTGGAGCGCGTGCAGCACGAAATCTCCTACGGCGACCAAAGCGGCGAGGGGTGGATCGGCGACCTGACGCTCGACGACGAATCCCTGCGTTTCACGGTGACGGACAACACGACCGGAGCCATGCGCCTGGCCACGATAACCCTTTGGGTCGCCGACGGCAACGACACGCGTTACGAAACCCGCGCTACCGTCACCCAAAGCGCCGAAGCGCTGCGACTGTCTCTGACGAATCCCGCGCAGACGCACGCCGCGGCAGCTTACGGCGAGACGTTCCAGCAGGCCTTCGAATGCAACATCCCGGAGATTTACGGCGAAATAACGCTCGTCTGCGACTACCTCACGGAAGCCGAGGGGTGGCTGACGGATTACCGGATCGACCGCAAAGCGGGACTGCTGCGCGTGAAAATTCCGGCCAACTCCGCCGACCCGCGTTCGGCGCGCATCGCCCTGCGTTACGACAACGGCCGCGAGGGCAAGAGCATCATCACCGACTACGTGACGCTGACGCAGGAGAAGTGCGACATCGGCGGCGTGGAAGGCGACCGCATGGAAGGCGAAAAGGACGACAACGAATGGTAACCGACAAAACAGACGCGAAATGAAAAAGATACACAACCTACTGATCGCCTGCGGCATACTGTTCGCGGGGTGTTCCGTAATCTCCGACGAGACCGGCGGACCGTCCGCACCCGCTCCGGTGAAATACGTCTCCCTGCGCCTCCAAGCCGGGGCCGATACGCGCGCCGAGTTGGACGACGCCCTGCAAGTGAAGTTCCGCCCGGGCGACATGATCGACATAAACGGCGAAGCCTACGAAGTCTTCCTGCTCGACGACGGGTCCGCCGCCGTGCCCGAAGTCCCCGAAGCCGATCGTTACGAAGCGGTATTCCCCTCGACCTATAATTTCCTCCAGCAGACGAAAGAAAATGCCAACTTCAAACTGCCGCTGGCGCAGTTCTATGCCGGTCCCGGCACCTTCGGCTGCAACGCGATGCCGATGTACGGCCTTGCCACGGGCATCGACGAGGAGAAAGGCTACGTGAATATCCGGCTGCACAACCTGTGCGGCGTGCTGAAGCTGACCCTGAAAGGTTCGGCGACGATCAATTCGATCCTGGTCGAGGACCGTGCGGGTGCCCCGATCTCAGGCTACGCCACGCTCGAAAGCGACGAGCAGGGCAACAAAATCCTCGTGCCGAGCACATCGAGTTCGGCACGCTCCTACCACCTGGCGATCAACTGCGGCGGCGCGGGCGAGGGCGTCGCCCTGAGCGAAAGCGGCACCGACTTCTACCTCGTGATGCCCGCCCGCGAATATGCCTCGGGACTCAGGATCCGCATCACCGACCGTTCCCACCGGGCGATGACCGTCGATTCCGCGACGCCACGCACGATCAAACGGAACGTCGTCACCGAGACCCCGCCGATCGCATACGCCCCCGATGCCGACCTGGTTTTCGCCGAGTATTTCGACGCCTGCGTGTGGGGAGGCGATTACGTGGGTAATACCAAGGGCTATTCGCCTACGCAGACCGAAGCCCAGAAGGACAGCGGCAGTCTGGCCGGAACGACCGCCACCGGATCGGCGACGGGCGTCGAGGAGGCACCGTTCTACGTGATGGAGAATGCGGCAGGCACGGCGGATTACTCCAACTCGTGGAACATCGCACCGCCATCGGCCGTCAACAACGTCACGGTGGAATACATGCGCAACCGCAACCTCTACGACTGGACCTATCTTTACCGTTGCGCCGAGTACCAGGGCTGCATGCGCGTAGGATCGCCCGCGCTGGGCCGCGGCAAGATCCACACGCCGAAGCTGACGAACATTCCCGCCGACGCCTCGGGCAACGCCGAAATCCGTTTCCGCATCTGCTACGTCAAGGGAGCCAACATGACCGACTCGTTCCAAAGCTGGATCGACTCGGGACGCTACGAGGAGGTCTACATCGACGGCAAGAAGATGACCTTTACCCCCTCTGCGTCGGCTTACATCCCCAACGCCACGATCGGCACCGACGGCTGGGCCGAAGTGCGGCTCATCGCCAGCGGCGTGTCGCCGAAAACCTCGTTCAATTTCTTCGAAAAGACCGGCACGGCAGCCACGACGAGCTACTATTTCGTGGACGACATCGAAGTACGCCTGCTCAATTGACAAACCCCATAACACAGAGACCATGAAAACGACAAACAGTTGGAAACCGATACTGCTGATCCTCCTCGCTGGCTGCGCTGCCGCCTGCTCCGATGATCCGGACGTAGTACCCATCATCGAACTCGGCGCCGTAAAGGGCGAATACATCGTGCCGGCACAGAGCGGCACGGTCGAAGTCGAGGTTTACAGCAACCGCGGCTGCAACATCTCGCAGCTCGAAGAGACACCCTGGATCGAGACCCGCACCGAACGGATTCCGGGCGACGGTTCGTTCAGCGTCGCCTACCAGGCCAACGACTCTTTCGCCCGCGTAGCGCGCCTGCTGTTGCAGGACGACAGCGGACACCGCCGCGATACGGTCTATATCCGCCAGGAGGGACTCATCGAAGAGCGGCTGGTGTTTCCGGCGCCGAACGTCTCCGTAAAAGGCAGCACCGCCGAAGCGGCCGTTTCGGTTTCACTCGACACCAACATCGGATCGGAACGCCTCGCAACGAAGGTAGTCTATGCCGACGACGGAACGGACGGATGGATCTCCGACCTGCGCATCGACGACGCGTCGGGCGCCCTGCTCTTCGACACGCAGGCCAATCCCGATCCGGAGAACATGCGCTCGGCGCAAATCGTCCTCTCGTTCACCAACGGTTGGGACAAAGTGACGTCGGCCCGACTCTATATCGTGCAGGCCAACGCCCGCGACGACTTCGGCACAGAGCGTTCGTTCGAAGAAATTCGAGCTCTCTGCGGCCCCGGACAGATGGTCACCATCGACGAAGACTACTACCTCTCGGCCTGGGTGGTCAGCGATGCCGCGGGCGGTAACATGGGCGCCAACCCCATGACCACCGAGTCGACGATCAACTACGAGGTCTGCAAGAAAACGGCCTATGTCGAGAGCATCGACGGCCGCCTGGGCTTTATGATCGAGACCGAAACGGCCGAGGATAACATCTTCATACGATACAGCCGCATCCAACTGTCGCTCAAGGGCGTGCGGCTCGTACACGACACCGATCCCGATCGTTTCGCGCTCAAAGGCGTGAAGTCGTCCATGATTATCAGCTCGCAGCTGGGCACCTCGGCGGACATTCCCCGCAAGGAGACGCGCATCGGCCGCCTGACCGACGACGACATCTACACCTACGTCACGCTCACCGACTGCGAGCTGCCGATCCGCAAAGGGCCGCTGACCCCCATCAACGAGGGCTATGCCAACGCCACGGGCGCCAACCGCACGGAGAAGTGCGCATCGCTCGTGCGCGACATCGAGGGCGAACACCTCTATCTCTATACCAACACGACGTGTCTCTACCGCCGCGACGGCAGCCGCTTGCCCTACGGTTCGGGGTCGCTTTCGGGCATCGTCGTACACGAGCTTTTCCCACGCTTCGAATGGGAGGACGACCCGAGCGGCGACGAAGATTCGTACGGATATATCGGCCGCTACCAGCTGCGTCACGTCTCGAAATCGGATTTCGACGGACTGGCCGCCGATTTCGAGGATAGTTTCTCGGCACTGCTGACCGAATACCGTTTCCTGCAATACGACAACAACAAGGTCTACCCCACCTACGGCACGAACGGCTACCTCACGCACAGCTACAAGGACGGCACGGGCGCAATCAAGATCCTCGCCAACGAGGATTTCAGCTACCTCGGACCCGTAGGCAACAACGCCTCGTTCGTTTTCGGGTCCAATATCGGCAATGTCAACGGAATGGGCATCATTCTGGAGGACGGCACCGACTGGTGGCGCGATTACGCCGACGTGAACAGCAACACGGCGGGCGACACGTCGGGGGCCGGAAAAGGCAAGGTCCCCCGCAAGAACAACGCCGAGGGTCCGGCTTGGGTCGACTGGCACTGGTGGGACAAAACCAACGACCGCGGTCATGCTTGGATCGTGAACTTCTCGACGGAAGGGATCTCGACCGACGTACTGTCGATGCAGGTGAGCGTGCTGAACGACCGCTACGACAGCGGCAAATACGGTTCGCCGCGCTATTTCGACGTCGCCTGGTCGGAAACGGGAGACATGAATACCGATTCGGACTGGACCTATATCGCCTCCTACACCGTGCCCGACATGGCGCGGTGGACCCCGGCGACACGCTACTGGCAGTATGCGGGCTGGAAACCCGTAGACGTGAAGCTGCCGCTCGAAATGCTGGGCAAGAAAAACGTCTACATCCGGCTGCAAGCGGCCCGCAACCTGGGCGGCAGCCTCGCCGGCTATGCTGCCGAGCCGATCGACTCGCCGTCGTGCATGAACTATTTCGCCATCCGGTACAATAAATAGCCGCTGTTGCGAAACGCACCTTCATCGGCTTCCCGACCGCATTTTCGCTCAGGGAAGCCGATGACTCGCGGCCCCCGGTCGCGTTCACAAATCGGACCCTCCCTTAACTGCGGTGCAAGGCGAGAGCAATCGAACTCATTCGAATTGCCGAGCCGCAGCAGAAACGGAAACGAAACGTAAATCCCCTCCTCGGAGGGGACTTTTGGGTGCAACCCGCAAAGTATTGGGTAGGCACAACAACAAAGGCTGTCCTGAGACAGCCTTTGTTGTTGATTAATTGCGCCCCTTTGCATCGGGCTTTATGAATTTGTCGGCAAACTGCAAAGCTATGCCTTGCCATCTTCGGCAACTCGCGCTTTCAGCGACTCCCGCAGCCGCCGAAGACGATTTTTGAGTGCAACGGCAATCGCAGTCTGCGAGCAAATCATAGAACTTGGCTCTTAGCCGCAGCCTCCCGCGGCGAAAGCACGCATCGGTCCGGGGACAGATAACGACAAAGAGCAAGATTCGCTGCTATTTCCTCATAGAACCCGGCTCTTAGCCGCAGCCTCCCGCGGCGAAAGCACGCATCGGTCCGGGGACAGATAACGGCAAAGAGCAAGATTCGCTGCTATTTCCCCATAGGACCCGGCTCTTAGCCGGGCCTTCGCAGGCTTCGTCCGCGAAAAACCTTTCACCTTTAACTTCTCACCTTCGACCTTGGGCGGCGCCCGCCGCCGAAGCTCACTCTACCAGCATCGCGTGACGATAGCCGTCGATCTTCCGCCAGTCGCCGCGCGTGAAGTCGGGAACAGCCACCGGGGCGCTGTTGTGCTCGATCGACATGGCGGTCAGCTCGCCGATGCACGACCATTCGGCCGCGTCGTAGACGTCCTGATCGAGCGGAAGACCGTGATGGAGACAGTAGACCAGACGATAGTCCATGATAAAGTCCATGCCGCCGTGGCCGCCCACCTCGCGGGCTTTGGCCTCGGTTTCGCGAGTGATGGGATGTTTGTACTGCTCCATCAGCTGCTTGCGCACCTCCGCAGGCACGAAACGATGCGAGGTGAGGTTCTGATGATCGGGCACGCCGCTTTCGGAGAGCTGGTCGGGGTGGAATGCGAAGCCCTGCACGGGGTATTTGTTCGCGAAACCGTCGGTGCCCGTCAGCTGGTACATGCGGCTGTAAGGACGCGGTGTATAGACATTGTGCTGCAAGTGGATCGTACGGCCCCGCTCGGTCTTGATGAGCGTGAGCGTGTGATCGCCGTTGGCGAACGACTCGGCCCCCAGCGTCTCCTGCGCCTTTTTCAGACCGTTGACCGACGGAGTATCCATCGCTACGAGGTAATTCATCCTGTCGCCGCGGTGGATATCCAGCAACTGGCAAGCGGGACCCAGGCCGTGCGTGGCGTAGACATCGCCGCGATGCGTGCGGTTGAACTCCAGACGCCAGTTACCCTGATAATAATCCCAGAACTCGTCCAGATTGTGAATATAGGAGCCTTCGACATGGAGGATATCACCGAAAAGGCCCTGGTGCGCCATGTTGAGCGTCGTGAGCTCGAAGAAATCGTAAACGCAGTTTTCGAGCATCATGCAATGGCGCTGTGTCTTCTCGGCCGTATCGACCAACTGCCAGCACTCGTCGAGCGACATGGCGGCAGGAACCTCCACGGCTACGTGCTTGCCGCACTGCATGGCGTAGACGGCCATCGGCGTGTGACACAGCCACGGCGTGACGATATATACCAGGTCGAGATCTTCGCGTTCGCAAAGCAGCTTCCAACCCTCCTCGCCGCTGTATGCCGCGGCTTCGGGCAGGCCGCGACGACGCAGAATCTGCTGTGCGGAATCGACGCGCTCGGGATAGAGATCGCACAACGCCGCGACCTCCACGCCGTCGAGGTAAGTAAAGCGCTTCACGGCATCGGGTCCGCGCATGCCCAGGCCGATGAACCCGACACGAATCGTCTCGATGGGTTCGCAACGCAATCCCAACACGGACTTCTGTCCCGCGGCACGAGCGGGTGTATCAAATACGATCACGCCGTTATCGACGCGCCAGCCTTTCGTTTCGGAACATCCGACAAGTAAAACACTTAGAAAAAGGCTCATCAAAAGGGTCAGTTTTTTCATATCAAATCAGGGTTTCAATTTCGTTACAAAAGTACGAATTATTTTGAAATCTGCGCGCATTTGCGTACTTTTGTCGGCGTAAAAATCGGCGTAAAAAATCATCGCATGGGTCGCAGATTCGCAGCTGTCGTCGTTTCGGCTCTCCTGTTCGCTCCGGGGTGGCTCGGCATGACGGGATTCACGCTCTTCGCAGCATTCGTGCCGCTGTTGCGGCTCAGCGCGTCGTACGACGATTCACGCCGCGCATGGTGGCGCATGGCCGGATGGGCGACGTTGGCTTTCGTCCTGTGGAACGCGCTGACCATCTGGTGGATAGGCTTCGCGACTCCCGTAGGCCCACCCGCCGCGACACTCGTTTCGACGACGCTGAACCTCGTGGCCTTCATGTCTTTCCACACCGTTTCGAAACGCGCACCCAAAGCCCTGGCCTACACGACGCTCGTCGCCGCATGGATCGCCACGGAATACTGGTACACGGTCGGCGACTTTTCGTGGCCGTGGCTGATTCTGGGCAACGGATTCTCGCACGACGTATGGGCCGTGCAGTGGTACGAATTCACAGGCGTGATGGGCGGTTCGCTGTGGGTGCTCGTCGTCAACATCCTCCTCTACGAGGCTTGGCTACATCGCCGCTGGGCGGCAGCAGCCGGCGCCATCGTCATTCCGATCCTCTGTTCGCTGGCGATCTGGCACCGCGAAGGCAAAACCCAGGAATCGCAGCACGTCGCGGTAAGCATCATCCAGCCCAACGTCGACTGCTACGACAAATTCCACGGCGACGACGAACGGCAGCGCAGCAACATCCTCGATCTGCTCGGCGAAGTTCCCGCCCGGGCGCAGTTCATCCTGCTGCCCGAAACCGCCGTGCCGGGCTACTATTGGGAACCAGCCCTCTCCGAGCACCTCGGCGAGGATGTCGCGGGAGACTTCTGGCTGGAACTCACCGACTCGCTGCGCGCCTCGCATCCCGAAGCACTGCTCGTCACGGGTGCCAACACCATTCGTTACTACACCCCCGGAACGCAACCCCGCACGGCCGTGCGACGCTACGGCCAGGGTTATTACGACCATTTCAATTCGGCCGTCGGGCTCGACTCGGCGGGCCGCATGCAGCTCCACCACAAAGGACGCCTGGTGATCGGCGTGGAGAATGTCCCCACGGTGGTATTCAAAATCCTGAAATTCCTGGTCATAGACTTAGGCGGCGTTACGGGCCAGCTCGGCATCGGCACCCACGGCACGGCATTCCGACACAACGGAGTGGCGATGGGTCCCGCGATCTGCTACGAGGGGCTCTACGGCGACTTCTTCGGCGACTTCGTGCGCCGCGGCGCACAATTCATGGCCATCGTTTCGAACGACGGCTGGTGGGGCGACACGCCGGGCTACCGCCATCTCTTCACGATCTCGCGCCTGCGGGCCATCGAGCACCGCCGCGCCATCGCACGGGCCGCCAACACGGGGCGCTCGGGTTTCATCTCGGCCCGCGGCGACATCCGCGAAACGCTGGGTTGGGAACAGCGCGGCGTGCTGACCGACGATGTGGCTCTGCGTCAGGGGCTCACCTTCTACACCCGTTACGGCGACTACCTGGGGCGCATCGCGCAGTATCTCTACCTGCTGTGCGCACTCTACTTCGTCGCCTACCGGGTCAAACGACGAAATTACCTCGTATCATAACGCATCCCGAATATGAACTACACCCAGACCCTCGAATTCCTCTATCAGTCGCTTCCCGCATTCGAAACGCAAGGCGCGACGGCCTACAAGCCGGGATTGGAGCGTATCACTGCGTTCTGCCGCCACCTGGGCAACCCGCAGCGCAACTTTTTCACGATCCACGTCGCCGGCACCAACGGCAAAGGCTCCGTGTCGCACATCATCGCCTCGGTGCTCGAACAGGCAGGCTACCGCACGGGCCTCTTCACGTCGCCCCACTTGCAGGATTTCCGCGAACGCATCCGCGTCGACGGCGAGATGATTCCCAAGCAGAAGGTGGTCAACTTCGTGGACAAACACCACGACAAGATGGTCGAACTCGGATTGTCGTTCTTCGAAATGACCGCCGCACTGGCGTTCGACTACTTCGCACAGAGCGACGTGGAGGTGGCCGTGATCGAAACGGGCCTCGGCGGACGACTCGACGCCACGAACATCATCGTGCCGATCCTGAGCATCATCACCAACGTCGGTCTGGAGCATACGGCACTGCTGGGCGACACGCTGCCGAAGATCGCCGCAGAGAAGGCCGGCATCGTCAAAAAAAGTATTCCGGTGCTGATCGGCGAAGCCGATGCGCGCTACAACGAGGTGATCGAGCAGGCTGCCGCGACCAACAAATCGAAAGTGATCTACGCCGAACGGGAGTTCGTCTGCGAAGAGCAGCATGCCGAAGCGACCGGGCAGCTCTTCCGCCTGCGCCGCACACGCGACGAGCGGACCTTCGAGGCGCAGCTCGACCTGGCGGGCAACTACCAGCGCCGCAACATCGTGACGGCCTCGGCCGCCGTGGATTTCCTCCACGAGGAGACGCCGCTGACCATTTCGCGCCGCGCTTTCCTCGAAGGATTGCGCAATGCCGCGGCCAACACCTCCCTGGCGGGACGTTGGCAGCAGTTGGGTGCCAACCCGCTCGTCGTATGCGACACGGGACACAACGCCCACGGCATCGCCTACGTCGCAGAACAACTCAAGGCCATGCCGCACCGCGATCTCTACTGCGTCGTAGGTTTCGCCCGCGACAAGGACCTGGCGCATATCCTGCCCCTGTTGCCGCGCGAGGCGCACTACATCTTCACGCAGGCGCAGACCGACCGGGCGATGCCGGCCGAGGAGCTGACGGCGAAAGCCGCGATCTACAGTCTGCGGGGCGAAGCCGTCGCTACGGTGAAGGAGGCTTTGGAACGAGCCCGCGAACTGGCCGGCACCGAAGATATGATCTTCATCGGAGGCAGCACCTACGTAGTCGCCGAGGCGCTCTGAGCGATGTGCGGTAAGATGATGCGGCTGCTTGCGGCAGCCGGATGTGCGTCGATGCTCGCGACAACTGCTTATGGCCAAGCTCGGACCGCCCGATTTGAGGGGAGGGGGATTTCATCCTTTTCGGTTCCCGTTACACCCGATAAAAACGAGTCTTTCCGAGCCGAACGCCTGATTCTCCCGGCCGCGTTGATCGCCGTCGGGGCAGTCGGCGTATACAGCGACGGATTCCGATCGCTCAACCGGAAGGTCCGCGACGGCATGGGGCGCCTGCGGGGCGAAAACCGCTATTTCCATGCCGACGACTACATGCAGTATCTTCCGCTGCTCGCCCACATCGGGCTGGGAAGCGTCGGCGTGAAAGCGCGCCATAACTTCAAGGAGCGGTTTGTGATCGACGCAACGGCCTACCTCTCGATGGGAATTCTGGTCAACGCCACGAAATACGCCGTAGGAGAGCGGCGCCCCGACAGTAGGGCCTGCAACTCATTTCCCTCGGGCCACACCGCTACCGCTTTCATGGGCGCCGAACTGGCACGCATGGAGTACGGCACCGGCACCGGCATCGGCGCCTATGCCGTAGCAACAGGTATCGCGTTTCTGAGGCTCTATAACAACCGCCACTGGCTCAACGATGTGATCGCAGGCGCCGGCATCGGCATCCTCTCCGCACGGATCGGTTACTGGATGTTGCCTGTCTACCGCCGCTGGTTCGGCTGGGACATCCCGCAAAACACGACACAGATCGCGTTCATGCCCGGCTACGATACCTCATCGCACACCATGCAGATCGGCATAGCACTGCGGTTCTGAACCTTCTGGGAAAACTTTTCCAACTCCGGACCGCAGGACACCCCGGTCCTCCGACCCATATGCCGTTCTGCCCGAACGCACCCACACTGCAAATGCCTCCCAACGGATGCTCGCAGAGCGGCATCGCACATCGGGCTCCATTCCGCACGCTTTATGCCTCACCCATCTTCGGACCGTTATCCGACGGGACGGGCGGCATCGGGATCTCGATCTTTCCCACGTTGCTCTCATACCGCACGATATTCTCCTGTAACGAACGCAGGAGCCGTTTGGCATGCTCCGGAGTGAGAATAATGCGGCTCTTCACACGAGCCTTCTCGACGCCGGGCAATACCGTCGCGAAGTCGATGATGAACTCCGAGGTGGAATGCGATATGATCGCCAGATTGGAATAGTGGCCCTGCGCCACCTGGGCATCGAGTTCCAGATCGATCCCGAATTGTTTCATTTCTGCCATGGTTTCCGTATGTTGATGCACAAATATAAGAAAAGTATTCGAGTGCGGATTCTTTTGCCGCGTTTTTTGTTCCAGCAAACACCCCGCTACGTTCCGCTTCGCACACTCCGTGCCGAGGCGACAGCAACAACCGCTGCGCCCACTCGGAAGATTACGAACCGGAGATCGCCGCGCACTCGTCCAAGTTGCAAACAACATAATTCCGAATCCAGCAGGGCTTCTGTTGCAGGATAATTTTGTTTTTCGGACCTTTGTACAACATATTTCTACTACAATACCCCATTGAGTGTTGCGTATCGAAAAACTATTTCCTAATTTTGTCGTGCAGTCCCATCCGGGCTGCGACATATCGTAATTAGTGAAAGTGTTTCGCTGATCCTTGACGACAAAATTTGGCGATTTTGAAAAGCACGAGGATAAGCAATACAAACATTCATCACCGTGTATAAGCAAATATCTTCCTCGATATATACTTATTCGGTGTGGGGTATTGTTTATTTGTGCTTGGGCCACGCCAAATGCCTGTCGTCAGATAAACGATTTCGATCCCACACTTTCTTTTTGTGCTAACCCGCCGCAAAAGGGGTCGAACGGCCTAATGCAAAATCCATAGCTTATGGAAAAAGCAGCTTTTGCCCTGCCGCGTGCGGGCTACGAACCGCCCCGGGTCGAGATCGTCCCCGTCGCCGTCGAACGGGGCTTCGCCCAATCGGGAGATGCCGACCACGACGGATACGACGACAACTACGGCACCGAAACGCCCGGACGAGACGATCTGGACGATAATTGGTATTTCAAGTAGGTATACTTATGCTATATGCTTTTTAGCACCCATACAGCATCCCGGTCGGATGAAGCCTCGCGACCTGGGGCCGCGTATACAATTCCGACCCCCAACTGCGTTGCAAGGCGAGCTCAATCGCTTGCGAATTGCCGAGCCGTAGCAGCAGAAACGGCGCACGCTTGTCGCTGAAAGCGACGCCCGTAAGCCCCTCCCTCGGGGAGGGGCTTCGAGTGGTGACTCGCAAGATTGGGTGTGTATCTCTTGAAATTCGGATGACAATAGCGGCTCTTTGAGCCGCGCGGGCCGCAGCCTCCCGGGCGCGGAGGCCCGCTATTGCGGGAGCATCGATACGAATAAAAGAAACCGGCAGCGCTTGCACCGAATACCCGGCTTTTGGGCGGGTCTTCCGCAGGCTGCGGCCGCGAAAAACGAAACATTAAAACCTTCATAACTTATGAAACTCTCGATTTATCTGCTCGGTGCCGCCGCTGCGGCGCTGAGCTTAGGCGCCTGCTCGCAGGACGACGCCCGACCGGAACCCGCCACCGGTTACCGACTCACCTTCACCGTCGCCGAAGACGACACGCGCACGACACTCGTCTCTCAGGATGTTTTGCGCTGGATGCCCTCCGACCGCGTGGGTATCTACACCGTCGGCGTGAACCGCAATCCCAATACATTGACCGTCGCCGATGTCAACCAAACACCGGTCGAATTTATCGGCATACTGAAACAAATGGTTTCGCCCGGCGACAAATTCTACGCGTATTACCCGTATAACGCCGCCCAGTCGGCCGATCCGGCTGCGGTCACGTTGTCCATTCCCGCAGCACAAAGCCAGGAGAAAGCCAATATCTACAATGGCGAAACCAACCCGTTGGTGGCTCTGCCGATGGAGTTTCCGGGCGTGGAGGATTCGTATGCCTGCCGCATGAGCAGCGTGCGGTTCAAACAATTGGGCGCCATCATCGAATTGCAGCTCTACTGCTCGGACCCGGCCCTGCGCAGCGAGGCGATCCGCTCGGTGACATTCGAGGCCGATGAACCGAGCGCCGGAGAATTCCCATTCGATCTGACATCGGTAACGGCCAAGGGCGAGCTGACGATCTCGGGGTACGAATCTGAAACCGCGACCGTTGCTCTCGAACAACCCGCCGCCATTCCGGCCGACAAGGAGGACGGCGCACGCGTCTATCTGACCATTGCTCCGGGCACCTATTCGGGTTCGATCGTCGTAAAGACCGACGTGGCGCACTACACGTTTAAGTTAGCCAAGCCGCTGACTTTCGAGCGGGCCGTAATCAAGGGTATGCCGGCCGATCTCGCACGTGCGGAACGGAAAGAAATTGTCCCTATAAATCAATTATGGTATACTACAACAGATGGTGAAGTAGCTCCAGTCGCTGAATCTGTAAATTCGTTGATCGAATCGAATGTTTATACGAATGGAAAAGGGGTCATTACATTTAAAAATCCCGTGAACGAAATACCGTCTTTTCTGTTTGGCCAAATATCCAATGAATCAAGAATAACAGGCATACGTTTGCCAGAGTGTATTTCTAAAATTGGGGCTTATGCATTTTTCCATTGTCAGAATTTAGTAGATATAAGTATTCCCGATAATGTTGAACAAATCGAATATGCAGCCTTTGGGGGTTGTACTAAATTACAGTCTATTAATATTCCCGAGAATGTAACGACAATCGGCGGAAGCGCATTCGGATATTGTTCTGAGTTGAAATATTTCGATTGTCCGTATACGTCCAACGACCATCGATGTCTCATTATCGATAATCGCCTTTGCGGTTTTGCTCCCGCCGGACTGGACTGGAGCACTTATGATAAGTATGTATATCACATTGATGCTATAATAATCGGAGAAGGTGCATTTCACGGTTTGAACAATGTAAAACGACTCTTTATTGGAAGTGTTAAAAAAATAGAAAAAAATGCATTTGTGAATTGTTCTGATTTGACAATACTTCATTGCTTATACAATGCTTTTGAGATCGAAGAGTCTGCATTCGAAAATTGTACGTCATTCATCGGGTTCCAAGATGCTTTCTACAGAAATATACCTTTCCCCGTCACAAAAATCGGACGCAGGGCTTTTAAAAATTGTACCGCATTGACAGAAATATCGTTCACTGAAGCAATCGATTCTATTGATGAATCAGCGTTTCAAGACTGTATCAACTTGGAAAACATCTATTGCAATCGAATAAATCCACCCTATTTAGGCATCCATGCATTAGATAATACCGCTTCCGCAACAATCTACGTTCCGACCCCTTCAGTCGAGGCATATAAGACGGCGAGCGGCTGGAGCGAGTTTGCCGATCGAATCGTCGGATATGATTTCCAATAAATCGGATTTTCTTTAAACCCTCCGGAAGCGCCTCTTCCGGCTGCGGACCCGCCGCGAGAGACCGTGATACCCATCACGGCTCCGCGGCGGGTCCTTTCACTTTATGCTTCGGGCCGAAACCGGGTTCCGAGGAATCGAGCGAAAAAATACGCGGCCGAAGCGCGTAAATAGCGATTTTTGCGTATCTTTGTATCGTATGATAACCCTCGAATCCATTCGCAAACCCGTCGCCGAAGAGCTGCGAGCCTACGACGCGTTCGTCGCGCGGCAATTCACCGCCGAAGGGGAATTGCTCTCCGAGATGTTGCGATATGCGCTATCGTCGCGCGGTAAAGGAATACGTCCGCTGTTGGTGATCCTCTCCGCTGCGATGAACGCCCCCGTCGAAGGCGCTGCCGCCGGACTGAGAACAAGCCTTGCGGCCATGCTCGTCGAAATGATCCACGTGGCGTCGCTCATCCACGACGATGTGATCGACGAAGCCGACCTGCGCCGCGGAAAACCTTCGGTCAACGCCCGCTGGCAGTCGAACAAAGCCGTCATCCTGGGCGACTACATCCTGGCCAGAAACCTGAATATCGGCCTGACGAGCGGCCAGATCGACCTGGTGACGCACGTCTGCGACTCGATCACGACCCTGTGCGAAGGCGAGTTGTTGCAGGACGAGTGCGCCGAGAAGCACGACATGACGCACAAGACCTACACGGACATCATCTACAAAAAAACAGCCTGTCTGCTGGGCATCAGCACCTCGGCCGGGGCACTGGCCGTAGGAGCTCCGCACGAGAAGGTCGCCCGGATGCGTCGCTTCGGCGAAGCGCTGGGCATGGCGTTCCAGATTCAGGACGACATCCTGGACTACGCCTCGACGCAGACCGGCAAGCCTGCCGACAACGACCTGCGCGAAGGAAAAATCACCCTGCCGCTGCTGTGCGTGCTGGAGCGCGTCGACGCAGAACGGCGCGCGGAACTGCT
This sequence comes from uncultured Alistipes sp., assembly GCA_964018965.1. Lineage (GTDB taxonomy): Bacteria > Bacteroidota > Bacteroidia > Bacteroidales > Rikenellaceae > Alistipes. Next base: position 69,152 of record CAXHRY010000009.1, on the reverse strand, counting down.
CGGAAGACTCGCCCGCTGCCGCGAAGACGAACGCGAAGTGGAATATCTCCACGACACGGTGGTCAATCAGGGCGGCCTCGACCAGACCCGCAGCATCCTGCGCGGATATATCGAGCGCGCTGCGGGAATGCTCTCCGACTATGCTCCCTCGCCCTACCGCACGGCATTGGTAGACCTCTGCGCCTACATCGCCGAACGCGACCAGTAACAGCCCCGAATCCTCCGAACTCATTAACCTAACAATAACACTTATGGAACAAAAAAAGAACTACCTGGTCATCATCGTGATGATCTTCCTGTTCGGAATGATCTCCTTCGTGACGAACCTGGCGTCGCCCATGGGCGATATTCTGAAGTACCAGTTCGGCGTGGCGAACTGGATGGGAACGCTCGGCGTGTTCGCCAACTTCATCGCCTACGCCATCATGGGCTACCCCGCAGGCATCATGCTCGAACGCATGGGTTACAAAAAGACGGCCCTGGCAGCCGTAGCCGTCGGTTTCATCGGCGTAGGTATCCAGACTCTTTCGGGCGTCGCCGGCAGCTTCGGCGTCTATCTGCTCGGTGCGTTCATCGCAGGATTCTCGATGTGCATGCTCAACACGGTAGTCAACCCCATGCTCAACAAACTGGGCGGCGGCGGCAACCGCGGTAACCAGTTCATCCAGGTAGGCGGTTCGTTCAACTCGCTCTGCGGCACGGCCGTCATCATCCTGACGGGTCTGCTGATTCCCGAGGGCATCAAGAACGCCCAGATCAGCAACGTATTCCCGCTGATGTACGCCGCGCTGGCCATCTTCGCATTCGCATTCGTGGTGATCGCCATGACGAAGATCCCCGAGAACGAGCGCGTAGCGCAGCCCGTCAAAGCCGAAAAATCGCAGTACAGCCCGCTGTCGTTCCGTCACTTCGTACTGGGTGCCGCAGCGATCTTCGTCTATATCGGCGTCGAGGTGGGTATTCCCAACGTATTGCAAAAGTGGTTGCAGAATCCCGATCTGAATGTCCTGGGCGCAGGCGTCAATGCCGAGGCCGTCGCCGGCTCGGTAGCCGCTACGTACTGGTTCCTGATGCTCGTAGGCCGTCTGCTGGGCGCCTCGATCGGCAATAAGGTTTCGGCCCGCAACATGATGATCGTCGTTTCGTCGGTCGGTCTGGTACTCGTGCTGGCCGGTATGTACGCTCCGATCTCCGTAACGATCAACATGCCCGTATTCAACGGCGCTCAGGGCCTCGGCCTGGTGAACGTCCCCATCAACGCCTTGCTGCTCGTGCTGGTAGGTCTCTGCACCTCGGTGATGTGGGGCGGCATCTTCAACATGGCGGTCGAAGGTCTGGGCAAATACACCGAGAAGGCTTCGGGTATCTTCATGACGCTCGTATGCGGCGGCGGTATCCTGACCCTCGTACAGAACGGTATCATCGACCTCACGGGCGGTCTGGGTTACCTGACCAGCTACTGGCTGACGGTCGTCTGCCTGGTATACCTGCTCTACTACGCGCTCATCGGCTCGAAGAACGTCAACAAGGATATTCCGGTAGAATAAACACGCTTGTCGGAGCGCTCTCCGCTCCTCCCGCAAACCACTCCGGCGAACGGCTCTCGGGCTCGTCCGCCGGAGTTTTTTCACGAGGGATGCCTTCGCCGAAGACGACTGTTCCGGCCCGAGAATTCCGGCAACCGCACCTCGCAGCCTTCCGCTCCCGACTTCACACTCCCCCGTTCGGGCCCAAATCCCCGAATAATCGTCACGATTACTTCGCTTTGCGCCGTTTTCTCGCGAATTCTTCGTAACTTTGGCCGTCGTTAAAATTCCGCAAAATGGCTTTTCCGATAGATACGTTGCGCAAAGCGCTCCCCGCAGCCGCGGCCCTCGTGCTGTTCTTCGTCGTGAGCGCCCTCTATTTCGCGCCGCAGTTCCGCGGCGAAGTGCTGCCCCAGCACGACGTGCTGCAATTCGACGGCATGTCGAAGGACATCAAGGATATGCGCGCCGCTACGGGCGAAGATCCCCAGTGGACGGGCGGCATGTTCTCGGGCATGCCCGCCTACCTGATCGACGTAGCCTACCCGGCCCAGATAGTCAAAAACACGATCGGCCGCATCACCAAGATCATCGACACCCCTGCGGGATTTCTCTTCTTCGCCATGACGGCCATGTGGCTCATGCTGCTCGTCTGCGGTCTCGATCCGTGGGCGGCGATCGTCCCTGCCCTGGCCTACGGATTCTCGACCTATTTTCTGCTGATTATCGGCGCAGGACACGTCACCAAAATGTGGGCGCTGGTTTACGCTCCGCTGATGATGGGCGGCGCCTGGATGACTCTGCGGGGCGACATGTGGCTCGGCGCAGCCCTCACGGCCCTGTGCGCTTCGCTCGAAATCGGCGCCAACCATCCGCAGATCACCTACTACTTCCTGCTTGCGATGGGAGCCTTCTGGATCAGCGAAGCCATCGCCGCGATCCGTGAAAAACGCATCCGCACCTTCGGCATCCGCACGGCAGCACTCGCCGCCGCAGGTCTGCTGGCCGTAGCGTCGAACTTCGCACCCCTCTGGTACACGGCCCAGCACTCGAAAGAGACGATCCGCGGCGGTTCGGAACTCGCTGCGAAATCCGAGACCGCGCCTCGGGGACTCGACCTCGACTACGCCACCGCATGGAGCTACGGACGCGCCGAGACGCTGAACCTGCTCGTCCCCGATTTCATGGGACGCGAATCGGCGACCGTCTTTCCGTCGGACGGCGAGGTGGCAGCGACCGCCGAGCGATACGGGTTACGCGGCGTCGAACAACAACTCCCGACCTACTGGGGCACGCAACCCTACACGGGCGGCCCGACCTACCTGGGCGCCGCAGCGATCTTTCTCGCCGTGCTGGGCCTGCTGCTCGCCGACGGACGCAACCGCTGGTGGATCGTCGCGATCTGTGCTGCGACGATTCTCCTCGCGTGGGGCCGCAACCTGATGGGCGTAACCGAATTAGCTTTCAGAATCCTGCCCGGATACGACAAATTCCGCACCGTCTCGATGACGCTCGTCGTCGTGCAGTGGGCCGTGCCGCTGCTGGGAGGTCTGGCGCTCGCGCGCCTTTTCGGCGGGGATATTCCGCGCGAACGGCTGCTTCGGGCGTTGAAATGGGCCCTCGGCACGACCGGAGGCCTCTGCCTGCTGCTGGCGCTGGCCGGAGGCGCACTCTTCGACTTCGGCGAGGAGGAGAGCATCGCCACGATGACCGAACAGTTCCGCCGCCTGTTCCAGGCCAACGACATGCAGAGCTACATCGACCGCGGCATGGACGTCGAGTGGGGCGAAGGCATCGCCGCAGCGATGACCGCCGACCGCATCGCCATGATGCGCACGGACGCCTGGCGTTCGCTGACGATGATCGTACTGGCTGCCTGCGGCGTATGGCTTTTCGCGCGCGGACGCTTCGGGAAATACGTACTCACGGCATGGCTCGCGGCGGTCGTGCTGCTCGACCTCGTACCGGTCGACCTGCGATTTCTCTCGCAGGAGAACTTCGTGACGCCCCGGCGACGGCAGATCGTCGCCACGGAGGCCGACAACACCATCTTGCAGGATCGCGATCCGGGATTCCGCGTGCTGAACCTCACCGTCAGCCCCTTCAACGACGCCACGACCTCCTATTTCCACCGCTCCGTAGGCGGTTACCACGGCGCCAAGCTGGCCCGTTATCAGGACCTCATAGACCGCTACCTCTCGTCGCTCGACGAAGGGGTGCTCGACATGCTCGACACACGCTACCTGATCGTCCCCGGCGACGACGGACGCCCGCAGGCCGTGCGACGCGGTACGGAGTACGGTCCGGCATGGTTCGTGGACTCGGTGGTCTACGCCTCGACGCCGCAAGCCGAGATCGATGCTTTGGGGACGACCGACCTGCGCACCGCGGCCGTCGTCGCCGATACGCAGCGCGAGCGCCTCGCGGCATGGAAGGGCGAACCGCAGCCCGGCGACACGATCCGCCTCACGGAGTACCGTCCCAACTACCTGCGTTACGAATACACGACCGCCTCGGAACGCCCGGCCGTCTTCTCCGAGATCTTCTACGACGCAGGTTGGACGTCGTATGTCGACGGCAAGGAGGTTCCGGCTTTCCGCGCCGACTATGTCTTGCGAGCCATGTTGCTCCCGGCCGGCGAGGGGATCGTCGAATGGCGCTTCCGTGCCCCGGGCTGGACGACGGCCGAAGCGGTGACCGGCACGGCCTCGGTGCTGATCCTCCTGGGAGCCGCAGCCGCCCTGCTGGCCGCATGCCGCCGCGGAAAACGGTCCGAAGCAACGGCCGAACACAAAAACTGAGAAACCCGGATTCCGCCACCGCACCGGCGATGGCATCCGACACCCCGACGAACCATGAATACCGATAAACGACTCAAACGCAAGGTCCGCAACTCCTACCTGATCTCGACCGTCAGCATCGCACTGGTGCTTTTTCTCCTGGGATCGGTGGGTTATCTGACCGTAGCCGCCATGACCGTGGCCGACACGCTGCAACGAAGCATCGCCGTAAGCGTAGAGCTCGAAAACGAGCTTTCCGACGAATTGCGGGCGCAGATCGAAAAACGACTCGCCGACGACGAGATAGTCGGCTCCGTCGCCTTCGTTCCGCGCGACGAGAAGGCGCAGGACGACGAGTTCCGCAAGATGTTCGGCAGCGATTTCGAGGAGGTGCTCAACGAAAATCCGCTCTCCGACTCCTTCGAACTGACCCTCACGGAGGCTTCGCAGGATAAGTCGAGGCTCGAAGAGTTCATCGCAGCGACCCAGCGTCTCACGGGCGTGTCCCGCGTCTGCTACCCGGCACTGCTGGCCGAAAGGCTGCACGCCACGGTGGGAAAATTCCGACTCATCGTACTGCTCTTCGGCGGTGCGTTACTGGCCGTATCGCTCATCCTGGTCCACAACACGATCCGGCTGGCGATCTTCTCGAAACGCTATCTCATCAACACGATGAAGCTGGTCGGGGCGACCAAGTGGTTCATCATGAAGCCCTTCCTGGGCAGTAGCCTCACCCAGGGCATCCTCGCCGGAGCGATGGCCTCGGTACTCTTCGGCGCTGCGGTCTACGGACTGGGCGAAGCGGTTCCCGAGCTCACCGGCACGACCGAAATACGCCGCATCGGAATCATCCTCGGCGCGATGATGCTGGGCGGCATCGCGATCTCGGGAATTTTCACCGCTACGGCGCTCAACAAGTTCATCAACATGAAATCCAACAAGATATACCTGTATTAATGAAAAACACGTCCGACAAACCGAAGGGCGGGCCTCAGGAAAAACCCCGCATGCCCCTCACCCGCCGCAACTACCTGCTGCTGGCCGCGGGATTCGCCATCATCGTCCTGGGCTTCGTACTTATGGCCGGGGGAGGCAGCGAATCTCCCGACGAATTCGACTACGCGATGTTCTCGTGGCGCCGCATCACCCTGGCTCCGATCCTGGTCGTTGGAGGCTTCGCCCTGGAGATCTTCGCCATCATGAAACGTTACAAATAGCCTCCGCAGAACAAACCCGAACTCATCATGGATACCTTACAAGCCGTCCTGCTCGGCATCGTGCAGGGCATTACCGAATTTTTGCCCGTATCGAGCAGCGGCCACCTGCAAATCGCCAAGGAGTTGCTCGGCGTAGAACTCGAAGAGAACCTGACGTTCGACGTCATATTGCACGCCGCAACGGTACTCAGCACGATCGTCGTGTTGTGGAGCGAGGTGTGGCGCCTCCTGAAGGGACTCTTCTCGCGCCGATTCACGCCCGAACAGGCCTATGTGCTCAAACTCGTGATCTCAATGATCCCGATCGGCTTCGTCGGATTCCTGTTGAAGGACCGTATCAACGAAATGCTCGACGCACCTTATATTCTGGTGATCGTCGGCGCCATGCTGCTTCTGACCTCCGGACTGCTGGCCTTCGCCTACTACGCCAAGCCGCGCCAGAAGGAGACGATCTCCTATCGCGATGCCTTCATCATCGGTCTGGCGCAGGCCTGCGCCGCCATGCCCGGACTCTCGCGTTCGGGATCGACCATCGCCACAGGCCTGCTGTTAGGCAACCGAAAGACCGCCGTCGCACAGTTTTCGTTCCTGATGATCCTGGCGCCGATCCTGGGCGAAACACTGCTCGAATGCGTAAGCGGAGAGATGACCACGGGCATCGCCGCAGGACCGCTCGCCGCAGGATTCGCCGCATCGTTCGTCACCGGATGCCTCGCCTGCAAGTTCATGATCGAAACGGTCAAACGCGGCAAGCTCATCTGGTTCTCGGTCTACTGCGCCGCGGCAGGCATTGTCGCCATCGCCAGCTACCTCTGGTAGTGCAACCACACACCCACTCACAGACTTTCGCATGCTGAAAAAACCGGATCTCAGAGGGATCAATTTCGAAGACGGCTATATCGCCGTGCTGAACAAACCGCTCGAATGGACCTCGGCGGATGTCGTCCGCAAAATCAAATTCACGCTTCGCAAACTGGGCTACCGTCGCATCAAGGTGGGACACGCCGGAACGCTCGACCCGCTGGCCACGGGCGTGTTGCTCGTCTGCATCGGCCGCGCCACGAAACTCGTCGACGCGCTTCAGGCCGAGGAAAAGGAGTACACGGCCGACGTGATGCTGGGCGCCACGACCCCCAGCTACGATTTGGAACACCCCGTCGACCGAACCTTCCCCACCGATCATATCTCGCGCGCGAGCGTGACCGAAGCCCTCGCGTCGCTCACCGGCGAAATTCTGCAAACTCCGCCCCTTTTCTCGGCAAAAAAGATCGCCGGCACACGCGCCTACGAACTGGCCCGCGCAGGCGAGGAGGTCGAATTGCGCCGCGTGCCGATCACGATCTACGATCTGGAGCTCACCGACTGCGAACTGCCGCGCATCGCCATTCGCGTGCGATGCAGCAAGGGCACCTACATCCGCGCCCTGGCACGCGATATCGGCGAAGCGCTCGACAGCGGCGCCCACCTCACGTCGCTCTGCCGCACGCGCAGCGGCGGTTTCACCCTCGAAAAGGCATACGAACTGGAAGATTTTCTGGAAAGTTTACAGATGCTTGAAACAAAATAACGTTTTTTGCGTATAATAATTAATTTGTTTCATTTTCGAACGTTAAAAGAACGTAACATCTATGAAATTATCGCAATACGGATACGACTTCGCACCCGAAATGCTGGCCAAGTATCCGACCGACAATCGTGACGATTCTCGGCTGATGGTCATAAACCGCGCCAAAGGGACCATCGAACACCGGATTTTCAAGGATATCATCGAATACTTCGACGAAAAGGACCTCTTCCTGTTCAACGACACGAAGGTTTTCCCTGCCCGCCTCTACGGCAACAAGGAGAAAACCGGCGCCGAAATCGAAATCTTCCTGCTGCGCGAGCTCAATCGCGAACTGCGCCTGTGGGACGTGCTGGTCGACCCGGCCCGCAAGATCCGTATCGGCAACAAACTCTATTTCGGCGACGACGATCTGCTGGTGGCCGAGGTGATCGACAACACCACCTCGCGCGGCCGTACGCTGCGATTTCTCTTCGACGGTTCCTACGAGGAGTTCAAAGAGGCGCTTTTCGCCTTGGGCGAAACGCCGCTGCCGAAGTGGGTGCGCGAAAAGGTCGAGCCCGAAGACGCCGAACGCTATCAGACAATCTTCGCACGCCACGAAGGCGCCGTAGCCGCCCCGACGGCCGGCATGCACTTCTCCAAGCACCTGCTCAAACGCATGGAGATCAAGGGAATCGACTCGGCCTACGTCACTCTGCACGTCGGCTTGGGCAATTTCCGCACGGTGGACGTCGAGGACCTCTCCAAGCATAAGATGGATTCCGAACAGTATTTCGTCACGGAAGAGACCGCCGAGGCCGTGAATACGGTCAAACGCCAGGGTCGCAAAGTCGTCTCCATCGGCACGACGGTCATGCGCACGATCGAGACCGCCGTATCGACGGGCGGCATGATAAAAGCCTCGGAGGGGTGGACCAACAAATTCATCTTCGCGCCCTACGAATTCACCGTCGCCGACGCGATGGTCACCAACTTCCACCTGCCCTATTCGACGCAACTGATGATGGTGGCCGCATTCGGCGGATACGAGCGGATCATGGAGGCCTACAAGGTCGCCAAAGAGGAGGGCTATCGCTTCGGCACTTACGGCGACGCGATGCTGATTCTTTAAGATTTTTTCACTATCTTTGCAGAATGGAATCTGCTGCGACTCCGCACGCCGCAGATTTCGGTGCGAAGCGACGGCGGAGCCGGTTTTTCGTAAAACAACAAACTCTCGAATCATGGCAAGCAAGATTCTGTACGTGTGTCAACGGGTCATGCCCTACCTCCCCGAAACGGAGGACTCCAAACTTTGTCGCACACTGGTGCAGGCGATGCAGGAGTGCGGCAACGAGATTCGCACATTCATGCCCCGGTACGGCTGCATCAACGAACGCCGCCACCAGCTGCACGAAGTGATCCGCCTGTCGGGTATGAACCTCATCATCGACGATAACGACCACCAACTCATCATCAAGGTAGCGTCGATTCCCGCCGTGCGCGTACAGATCTACTTCATCGACAACGACGACTACTTCTCGCGCAAAGCGGTGCTGACCGACGAGGCGGGAGCGTGGTTCGACGACAACGACGAGCGTGCGATCTTCTTCGCCCGCGGCGTGCTGGAGACGGTCAGGAAACTGCGCTGGACGCCCGACGTGGTACATTGCCACGGATGGTTCACGGCCGTGACTCCGGTCTACCTGAAGCATGTCTTCGCCGACGACCCGATCTTCCGCGACGTGAAGATCGTCGTGTCGCTCTACGACGACGCATTCCCCGGAGAACTCGACCCGCAGTTCGCCTCGAAGATCGCCGGCGAGGGCGTCGAGGATAAAAATCTCGAAATTCTCGCCCACCCGTCATACGAAAATCTGTGCCGCTTCGTTATGGAGTATGCCGACGGCATCGTCGCGGCGTCGCCCAACGTCGACGCCCGGGTACTCGAGATCGCCCGTGCAAGCGGCAAACCGATGCTCGAATACCAGTCGCCCGAGGCGGAGGACTTTTTCGCTAATTACAACCGATTCTATGAAGAATTACAATAACTTCCGTCGCACCCTGCTCCGCACGGCAGCTTCCGTGCTCGCTGCGGCCGCCCTCATGACGGGCTGCACCAAGGTCGACGACACGCTGGGCGGTAACCTCATCCCGGAGAACCAGCAGATGCGCATGGGATTCACGACCCTCCCCAAAGAGGGCGTCAACCCCAAGAAGTATGTCGAGACACGGTTGTTCCAGACCGATTCGATCCTCGCGTCGAACCTCTCGACGGGATACCTCGGTTCGCAGCTCAACGATACGCTGGGACTGCGTACCGCCGGATTCCTCACGCAGTATCTCAACTATTACTACGTTCCGGACAAGTATTTCGGCTTCAAGCCCATCTTCGACTCGGCGCAGCTGCTGCTCTCGATTTCGAGCTACGGAGCGGACACGCTCACCGAACAGACCTTCGCCGTCTACGAGATCGCGAGCAACGACTACCTGACGAAAAAACCGATCGCCCCGGGCGCTTCCGAGCGCGATACGCTCTTCTACCTCAACTTCGATCCCGACGCAGCGGGTGTCTACGACCGTTCGAAGAAACTCTTTACCTTCACCCTGGGCGGCAACCACGGACCCTCGACCACGGCCGTGACGCTCGATCCGACGGAAGAAGGTTATGCCTTCGTCCGCCGTCTGATGCTCCAGGAGGGCAAATACAAGGACGACTATACGATCTACGGCACCGACAGCCTCGATTATTGGCTCGAAGAGTTCCGGGGTCTCTACATCTGCCCCGATCCGGATGCCCCGCTCACCACTTCGGGCACGGGTGCGATCTACTCCACGGACCTCTCCGACTCGGGATTCTCGGTCTACGGCCGCAACCGTTCGGAGAACGACCCTTCGCTCATCAAGGATACGGTCGGCATGGTCTATTACTTCAATCTGTCGGGAGCCGAGGCCGGCAACGTCTCGGTGAACGTCATCGACCGCGACTATACGAAGAGCGCGCCGACGCTCGCCGAACACCTGCGCGTCGATTTGGCCGATGCGGTCGAATCCAACGAGGCACGCCCGGAGAATCCGACGATCCGTGTCGAAGGCATGGGCGGCGCCGTCACGGAGCTGACCTTCTCGAAGCTCTTCTTCGATGCCCTCGAAGAGGAACTCGCCACGGCGCAGGAATTAGGATTCAGGACTTTGGCATTCAGCCAGGTGCGCATGTCGATCTACTTCCCCGACAGCGACTACGACTGGCGTAAGATCGACCCGACGAACTCCGGAAATCTCATCGCCGAAATGAATGCGGCTCCCTCGCGTCTGGGACTCTATACCGATTATAAGAGACTCACGGCCATCAGCGACTACAACTACATCTACGAGAATTCGTACAGCCTGGAACTCGCCTACGGCGGCTACGTCAACCGCAGTCGCGGCTGCTACACGATGGACATTACGGGCTACATACAACAGTTGTGGAACAGTTACACCGAGGCCAAGCAGACGCTCCGCGATCACAACCGAGCCGAGAAGCTCACCGACGCCGAGTGGGAAAAAATCGCAGACAAGATCGAGAAGCGGTCGGTATACCTCGGCCCCGAGGCGTACAGTCTCTTCACGAACTCGTTCGGAGTACTGCAAGGCGCTGCGACCGACGAGTCGGATGCCGTGCAGAACAACGCGCCGATCCGGTTCGACGTCGCATACAACATGATAAAATAACCGATACCAAAATTACAATGCGAGGCCTAAGTGTTGACTTAGAAGCTGTTTTGAACTGAGCACCGAATTTTATTACTGCGAATCGTCGAGGCAGTTTTGGCATCCGAAGAAGGAGTGTAGCGGTTGCTACACGACTGATGAGGAGGTCGGAAATGGCCGACAAGGCACAGTAAGAAAAGAGAGGGTTCGGTTCAAAACAGCTTCTGAGGTTTTCGCATTTCTGAAAATGCCATAAAGACACCATGCAGGAAAATTTAGTTATCGTCGAGTCTCCGGCCAAAGCGAAGACCATCGAGAAGTTCCTCGGCAAGGATTTCATCGTCAAATCGAGTTTCGGACACATCCGCGATCTGGCGAAAAAAGACCTCGGTATCAACATCGCCGAAGGATTCGCCCCCGTATACGAAATCCCGAGCGACAAACGCAAGGTCGTCGACGAACTCGCCAAACTGGCCAAACAGAAGACCGTATGGTTGGCGTCCGATGAAGACCGCGAAGGAGAGGCCATCGCATGGCACCTGACCGAAGTGTTGGGTCTCCCGGTAGAGAAAACCAAACGCATCGTCTTCCACGAGATCACTAAGCGGGCAATCCTCGAGGCAATCGAGAAGCCGCGTACGGTCAACATGGACCTCGTGAACGCTCAGCAGGCACGCCGCATCCTCGATCGTCTGGTCGGTTTCGAACTCTCTCCCGTGCTGTGGAAAAAGGTCCGTCCGTCGCTCTCGGCCGGACGCGTGCAGTCGGTAGCTGTACGACTGATCGTCGAACGCGAACGCGAAATCATCGCTTTCCGCTCGACAGCCTATTTCCGCGTCGTAGCACAGTTCTATCCCGCTGAAAACCCCGACAAAACGATCTTCAAAGCCGAACTGTCGTCGCGCTTCGACACGCGCGAAAAGGCCGAAGCGTTCCTGCGCAGCTGCATCGGCGCGACTTTCACCGTCGCCAAATCGGAGGAGAAACCCGCGCAGCGCTTCCCCGCACCGCCTTTCACGACCTCGACCCTTCAGCAAGAGGCCGGGCGCAAACTGGGCATGTCCGTATCGCAGACGATGTCCGTGGCACAGCATCTCTACGAACAGGGTCTCATTACCTACATGCGTACCGACTCGGTGAACCTCTCGCAGCAAGCCCTGGCCCAGTGCAAGGAGGAGATCACCAAACTCTACGGCGAGAAATATTCGCGCTGGCACAACTATAAGACCAAGACCAAGGGGGCTCAGGAGGCGCACGAGGCCATCCGCCCATCGTATATCGAGCGGCAGGAGATCGACGGCACGCCCGCCGAGAAGCGTCTCTACGACCTGATCTGGAAACGTACGGTGGCCTCGCAGATGGTTTGCGCCGAGCTGGACCGCACGACCATCACCATCGATATGTCGGGCTCCGACCTCCAGTTCGTCGCTCAGGGCGAGGTGATCCGCTTCGACGGATTCCTGCGCCTCTACTCCGAATCCACCGACGAAGATACCGCTTCGGAGAGCGGCGAGGGACTGCTTCCGAAACTCTCGGCAGGCGATCGTGTCGCCGCGTCGCAAATCACCGCCACGGAGCGTTTCACCTCGGCACCGGCCCGTTACAACGAAGCCTCGCTTGTCAAACGACTCGAGGAGCTCGGCATCGGCCGTCCTTCGACCTACGCGCCGACCATCACCACGATCATCAACCGCGGCTATGTCGTCAAGCAGAACCGCGAAGGCCAGAAACGCCCTTACGTGCAAATGACGCTCACGGGCGAGAAACTCGTGACGAAGAACCTCACGGAAAACTACGGCACGGAGAAAAACCGCCTCTCGCCGACGGATATCGGCATGGTGGTCAACGACTACCTCGACGCCCAGTTCGGTCCGATCATCGACTACAACTTCACGGCCAATGTCGAGAAGGAGTTCGATCGCATCGCCGAAGGCGACATCACCTGGGAACAGATGATCGGCGAGTTCTACGCCCCGTTCCACAAGATGGTCGATTCGGCCATCGAAAAGCAGACCGACAAGAGCAGTTCGACACGCATCCTGGGCAACGACCCCAAGACGGGCCACGTCGTCAAGGCCCGCATCGGGCGCTACGGCCCGATGGTCGAGATCGAAGGCGAACCCGGCGAAAAGAGTCGTTTCGCATCGCTCAAGAAAGGCCAATTGATCGAATCGATCACCCTCGACGAGGCGCTGGGGCTCTTTGCCCTGCCGCGCACGCTGGGCGAGTTGGACGGCGACGAACTGACGGTGGGCATCGGCCGCTATGGCGCCTACGTGCGCTACGGCAAGTCGTTCGCCTCGCTGGCCAAGAGCGACGACCCCTACACGATCACCTACGAACGGGCCGTCGAACTGGTTCGCGAACACCGCGAGGCGGCCGTCCGGGCCAACACGCCGCTGCGCAGTTTCGACGAAGATCCCGACATGCTGGTCAAAAACGGCCGTTACGGTGCCTACATCGCCTATAAAGGCAAGAACTACCGTCTGCCCAAAGGAGCCAAACCCGAGACGCTGACGCTGGACGAATGCCTGAAGATCGTCGCAGGGTCCAAAAAGTAAACGAACTAAAACACCCATACTTAACATGAAAAATCTCCTGCTTTCCGCCGTAGCGATCTGCTCCGTTCTGGCAGGCGCAGCACAAACCGAGAAAACGGCACCCGAAGGTTACCGTTTCACCGATACCAAGACGATCCGCACCACGCCGGTCAAGAACCAGAACCGGAGCGGCACGTGCTGGTGTTTCTCGACGCTCTCGTTCCTCGAAAACGAAATCCTGCGCGCCGGAGGCCCCGAGATGCACCTCTCCGAGATGTGGATCGTACGCCACTCGTTCATGGACAAAGCCGAGAAGTACGTGCGTCTGCACGGCCACCTCAACTTCGCCGAGGGAGGTGCTTCTCACGACGTGATCGAAGGCATCAAGACCCACGGCATCGTACCGTTCGAAGCCTATCCGGGTCTTAACTACGGCACGGACAAGCCCGATTTCCACGAGCTGTCGGCCGTGCTGCGCGGCTACCTCGACGCCGTGATCGCCTCGAACGAAAAGTCGGGCAGAACCCTTTCGACGGCATGGCGCCGCGGATTCGACGCCATCCTCGACCAGTATTTCGGTGCGATGCCCGAAACCTTCACCTACGAGGGCAAGGAGTACACCCCGGCGTCGTTCGCCGCATCGCTGCCGATCGACATGGCCGACTATATCGACATCACCTCGTTCACGCACCATCCTTTCTATACGCAGTTCATCATCGAAATTCCCGACAACTGGATGTGGGCTACGGTCTACAACGTGCCGCTGGACGAGATGATGGAGATCATCGACGGCGCCCTGGCTCAGAATTACACCATCGCATGGGGTACGGACGTGAGCGACAAGGGTTTCAGCCGCACCAAGGCTATCGGCGTGGTTCCCGAAGAGAACATCGAGAACCTGAGCGGCACCGAGGCCGAGAAGTGGGGCAAGCTCACCGCCCAGGAGAAAGAGGCGGCCCTCTACTCGTTCGACAAGCCGATCAAGGAGCGCACCGTGACGCAAGAGATGCGTCAGGAGGCGTTCGACAACTGGGACACGACCGACGACCACGGCATGGTCATCATGGGCACGGCGACCGACCAGGCCGGCAATGCCTTCTATAAGGTGCAGAACTCGTGGGACGTACGTCCTCCCTACGATGGGTTCTACTACTTCTCGCGTCCCTTCGCGGCGCTGAAAACCACGTCGATCACCGTCAACAAAAACGCGCTTCCCAAAGCCATCGCCAAGAAGCTCGGCTTGAAATAAGACTGTTTCCCGAGGGCTGTGGGCTTCTGGGCCTCTGCCCGGATTGAGGCCCCGCCTATCGGATAATTTGCGCCCCCCTGCTGCAACGCTTGCGGCGGGGGATTTTTTCAATTAAGAATCAAGTATTGCCCGGCTAAAAGCCGGGGTTTATAATTTCCGGCTGGAGACGGCGGCTACTCACAAATCGAAATTCGCAGCAAACTCAATGCCCCAAGCGTTGCATCTTCGACGCCCGGCTAAGAGCCGGCTTTCGTGATTTTCTGCAAACTGCAAGGCGGAGTCTTGCCATCTTCGGCAGCTCGCGCTTGCAGCGCGACCGGCCCAGCCGCCGAAGATGACCATTCTCGCAAAGGCAATTCTTAATTGAAAAAACCACCCCGCCGAAAACCGGCAGGGTGGCATCTGTTCGCAACACGGCCCGGGGGCCGCAAGCGTATGAATATGCGTCGGAATTACAACTTCGGACCGGCAGCCACCAGCGACTTGCCCTCCTCGTTGCCCGTGAACTTCGCGAAGTTCTTGATGAAGCGACCTGCGAGATCCTCGGCCTTGGTGTTCCACTCGGCAGCATCCTTGTAGGTGTCGCGCGGATCGAGGATGGCGGGATCTACGCCCGGCAACTCGGTCGGCACCTTGAAGTCGAAGATCGGAATCATCTTCGTCGGAGCCTTGTCGATCGAACCGTCGAGGATGGCGTCGATGATACCGCGCGTATCCTTGATCGAGATACGCTTGCCGGTACCATTCCAACCCGTGTTGACGAGGTAAGCCGTAGCGCCCGACTGCTGCATGCGCTTCACGAGCTCCTCACCGTACTTGGTGGGGTGCAGCGAGAGGAATGCGGCACCGAAGCAAGCCGAGAAGGTCGGCGTGGGCTCGGTGATACCGCGCTCGGTGCCGGCCAACTTGGCGGTGAAGCCCGACAGGAAGTAATACTTCGTCTGCTCGGGGGTCAGGATCGAAACCGGGGGTAGCACGCCGAATGCGTCGGCCGAAAGGAAGATCACCTTCTTGGCGGCCGGAGCCTTCGATACGGGCTTCACAATGTTGTTGATGTGGAAAATCGGGTACGATACGCGAGTGTTCTCGGTCACCGACTTGTCGGAGAAATCGATTTTGCCGTTCTCGTCGACCGTGACGTTCTCCAGCAGCGCGTTGCGACGGATAGCGTTCCAGATGTCGGGCTCGTTCTCCTTCGAGAGGTTGATAACCTTGGCGTAGCAGCCGCCCTCGAAGTTGAATACGCCGTCGTCGTCCCAGCCGTGCTCGTCGTCGCCGATCAGCTCGCGCTTGGGATCGGTCGAAAGGGTCGTCTTACCCGTACCCGACAGACCGAAGAAGATCGCCGTCTCACCGGCCTTGTTGGTGTTGGCCGAGCAGTGCATCGAAGCGATACCCTTGAGCGGCAACAGGTAGTTCATGTAGGAGAACATACCCTTCTTCATCTCGCCGCCGTACCAGGTGTTGATGATTACCTGCATCTTCTCGGTGAGGTTGAAGACTACGGCCGTCTCCGAGTTGAGACCCAACTCCTTGTAGTTCTTCACGGTAGCTTTCGAAGCGTTGAGCACCACGAAATCGGGCTCGCCGTAGTTCTCCAGCTCCTCGTCGGACGGACGGATGAACATGTTCTTCACGAAGTGAGCCTGCCATGCCACCTCCATGATGAAGCGGATCTTCAGACGCGTGTTCTCATTAGCACCGCAGAAGGTATCCACGACGTAGAGTTTCTTGCCCGACAGCTCCTCGGCAGCGATCTTGCGCAGCTCCTCCCAGGCAGCCTGCGTCACAGGCTTGTTGTCGTTCTTATACTCGTCGGAGGTCCACCAGATCGTATCCTTGGTGGTATCGTCCATCACGAAGAACTTGTCCTTGGGCGAACGGCCCGTGTAAACGCCCGTCATGACGTTCACGGCACCCATTTCGGTCAGCTGACCCTTCTCGTAGCCGGTCAGGCCCTCTTTGGTCTCCTCACGGAACAGTTCGTCGTAGGAGGGATTGTACACGATCTCGGTCACGCCGGTGATCCCGTACTTTTTCAAATCCATCTTGTCCATAATCGAATGTATTTAAAAATAAACATCATTTGCCATCAATCGTCCGGCCGGACACCTAACTTTCCCGGCCCTCATCGCTCCGGCATGCGGGGTTCCGAACCCGATCGTCGCGCAACCGCCTCCGGCCCCGGATCGCACCGTTCCGTTCGAACTCGCGCGGATTCCGACCGTGCAAAGGTAGAAAAACTTTCAGATTTGTGAAAAAACTAACAGTAAATTTTGCGAAAATATTTCACCCTTACCCCTTGCGCACGTGGACCGCCATCCAGCCGTCGCGCCGGGCTACCGAGACACATTCCATGCCCAACTCGGCGGCGCGTTCCGTCACGGCCGGAACATCGGCCTCCAGGAAGCCGCTCATCACCAGGTCGCCGCCCGCCGAGAGCGTCGCGGCATAGGCCGGCATATCGGCCATAAGGATATTGCGGTTGATGTTGGCCAGGATGAAATCGTAATGCCGCCCGGCGATGCGGCGCACATCGCCCAACATCGGTTCGATGCGCTCGGCGACACCGTTCGCAGCGACATTTTCGCGGCAATTTTCGTCGGCCCAGTCGTCGATATCCACGGCATCCACATGCTCGGCGCCGCATTTCGCGGCGACGATCGCGAGTACGCCCGTACCGCTGCCCATGTCGAGCCCCCGGCGTCCTGCGACTCCGAGATCCAGCACGGCGCGCGACATGAGCCATGTCGTAGCGTGATGCCCCGTGCCGAACGACATCTTGGGCATCAGCACCACTTCCATGACACCTTCGGGCGACGGTGTATGGAATGGAGCTCGAATGCGCAGACGGCCTTCGACCTCGACAGGCGGGAAATTGCGCTCCCACACGGCATTCCAATTCTGCGTCTCGATGGCGACATACCGTCCCCGCACGCCGTTTTCAGTCAGCAGCGCATCGATCTGCGGTTTGCAGTCGATCAGCCTTTCGCTGGGGATATAGGCCTTGAGCACCCCCGGCTCGGTTTCGAAACTCTCGAAGGGCCAATCGGCCAGGAAAGCGGTCAGAATCTCGGCCTGCTCGTCGCCGACAACGGGAATATTCAGTGCTACATAATCCATAATCCGGTAAAATTTACGTATCTTAGCTGCGTCAAAGTTACGGATAATCTTCCGAACGGCGTAGTCTGTATGGCGGAAAATACGAAAAAATGGCAGTCGATCGCCCGGCGCTACCGCACCTATATAAAATTGGAAAAGCGGTTGTCGGACAACACGGTCGAGGCGTACATGCGCGATCTGGCACAGTTCGCGCATTTCGTGTTGCGCCAATGGGATGTCGCACCCCAGAAGGTCGAACGCGAAATGATCGAGCGTTACATGGCTCTCCTCTACGACCGGGGGCGCGAGAAGACTTCGCAAGCCCGCATGCTGAGCAGCATCCGCAGTTTCTACGATTTCCTGCTTATCGAAGACATGGTCCAGGCCTCCCCCGCAGAGTTCGTCGAGGCACCCAAAGCGGGACGGAATCTGCCCGACGTGTTGACGACCGAGGAGATCGACCGCATCATCGCGACGACCGACACGTCGACGATCAAAGGTCGTCGCGACAACGCCATGCTCGAAGTGCTCTATTCGTGCGGTTTGCGCGTCTCGGAACTCACGGCGCTGCGGCTCTCCGACCTCTTCTTCGGCGAGGGATACATCCGCGTCACGGGCAAGGGCGACAAACAACGTCTGGTGCCCGTCAGCAGCGTGGCGCGGGCCAAAATACAGATTTATCTGGATGACCGCCGCTCGGTCGATACCGACGACGATGCCGTATTTCTGAACAACCGCGGCAAGCGGCTCACACGTGTGATGATCTTCACGATTCTGAAGCGGGCCGCACTGCAAGCCGGCATCACCAAACGCATCTCGCCCCACACTTTCCGCCATTCGTTCGCCACGCACCTACTCGAAGGAGGTGCCGACATCCGCCAGGTTCAGGAGTTGCTGGGCCACGAAAGCATCCTCACGACCGAAATCTACACCCAC
This sequence comes from uncultured Alistipes sp., assembly GCA_964018965.1. GTDB lineage: Bacteria > Bacteroidota > Bacteroidia > Bacteroidales > Rikenellaceae > Alistipes. Next base: position 50,563 of record CAXHRY010000009.1, on the reverse strand, counting down.
CTCGACCGCGAACATCTGCGCCGGACGGTCGAGGAGCATCTGCCGCTGCAATAAGCCGAATACGCGATTGCGGGGTCAGGCGCAGGGGCGCATACTCCAATCCCGACAACACCACCAGGCACCCCGGCTCCGCTGGCACGACGTGCCGCAACGCCTCGTCGAGCGACAGGGCGCCCGCAACGTCCGAGGTCTGCGGTACGGTGCCGCACACCGCACGCAACTCGTCGAAAGCCGACCGGTAGTCGACCGGGAAGTCCGCTACGAGCAGTCCGGCGTAAAACTCGGTAAAAGGCTGCCGGTCGGGATCGACGCACTCGGTCGTCGCAACGACGCATCCCACTCCCGAGAGCGTCACGAGCGGGTGGCGCATCACGCCGTCGGGTGTCCACAGCCCGTTAGAGGCTATCTTTCGGAAGGGCGGCACGCAGGAATTCATCGGCGAAGATACGGATATCGAGTTGACGTACGTAGAGACTCTCCACCGCGATACGCGTCTGAGGCGTATAGACCACTTTCAGATCGGTCACCGTGACGGAAGGACGTTGGGGTTTCTCCCCGAAGGCGAGTAACGAGAGCCGCAGGCGACGGTGCGTCGAGTCGGTGGTGAACCGGCGCGAAAGGCTCTCCTCGCGTCCCGAACGGCGCAACGATGCGGTATAGGCATTGACGCTCGAACTGTCTTCGCGTTCGAGCCACATGACACTACGCCAGCCGCGCTGGTTGCGATCGAGCGAGTCGATTCGGTACTTCAGGCTGACGTTGTATTCGCCCGGAAGGACGTCGAGCGAGAAACTGAGCCGCGCGGTGTCGCTCAGCGAACGTACGCGAATCAGCGAATCGGCGAGCACCGTACGTGTAAACGTTCTCCGCGCCACGTTGTCGATCGTATCGAGGATCGACACCTCGCGGTTGTAGTATTTGCCCTCCTCTTCCAGCCGGGCGATCGCCTGCTCGACGACATCGCCCAAACGGGCGCTCTTACGTTTGGAAAAGTTACCGATCGTATACTGCACGTCGCTGGTCGTATAGCCGTAATGCGCGAAGATCGGTTCGTAGACGTTCAACGAATCGATAGGCACGTTCTCGTTGCCGATATAGGCATTCGTCAGAAAGGCGTCGTGGAAGATCAGCGCCAGTTCGTCGTCGGGAATGATCTTGTGCCGGACGCACGAGGCCGCGAGCAGCAGCGCGCAGCCTGTCGCTGCGCGAAGGAGGATTTTATGTAGGGTCATAAACATAGTTCTATCCGTTTTCATTGCCCGGTTTTCGGGCGGTTGCGGACCGTAGCCTGCGAAGGTTGCGCCAAAGGCGGACATTCGCCGCCGGAGGCTGCGGCCCGCGCGGCTCAAAGAGCCGCAGTTCGCCGGTAAAAAGCAAAGACTCTTCACCTATGATTTTTCATTTCTCACCATGCTGCGCACGGTCAGGTGCGTAAGCGTCACGGTCACCAGCGCGAAAGCCGTCACGACGGCCGCCAGATCGCCCGGGCGGAACCGCACGGGGTAGCTCTTGGTGAGGAACGTCTCGGCCGGAATCTCGATCAGTCCCAGGTGTTGCTGCACGAGACAGGCACCGACGCCCGTCACGATGCCGATCGCGGCCCCGAGGCCGCAGATCAGATACCCCTCGCGCCGGAACACCGATCGGACGAACGGCGTCGAGGCACCCAGAGCCCGCAGGGTCCCGATGTCGCGCCGTTTTTCGACGATGAGCATCGAAAGCGCCCCTACGACCGAGAACGAAGCCACGACGAGCACCAGCAGCGTGAGGAAGAAAATCCCCCACTTCTCATAAGCCATGATCCGGTAGAACGACGCCCGCTGTTCGTCACGCGTCAGCACCCGGAAATCCTCACCCGCAACGGCTCGGACCGCCCGTCGGACCGCTCGCGCATCGGTTCCGGAGGCGAGTCGCACGACCACACCCGAAGCACCACCGGGATAGCGGAACACCTCCCGGGCCAGTCGCAGCGACACCAGCACATACTGCCGTTCGGTCTCCAGATCGAGCGAGAAGGCTCCGACGACGGGGACCGTGCGGCGCGTATAGTTTTCCATCGGCAACAGCGAGGAGAAGGTCCCCCGCCGCAAGGCGTAGAGCACGACATCGGCATCGGCCAAAGAACGGACACCTAACTGATGGGCCATCGCCTGCCCGACGACCATGTGTTCCAGGTCGCCCGTGCGGACGCGCCATTCGCCCGCCGTGGTGGCTTCCTCCAACGGGAAGACTTCGCCGTAAGCGTCGTCTACGCCCCGCACCGTCGCGGTGGCCTGTCGACCCGCATGCTCCAACAGAGCGCTCTGCTCCAGAATGAACGAGCAGGCCTCGACTCCGGGAATGCGCCTCAGGGCCGCTGTGTCGAACCGCTCCGCCGCGAAGGTCCTGCCCGTGCGGAGTTCAACCAGCAAATCAGCATCGAAAGCCGAATACATCGACCTGACGAGCCCTTCGAACCCGTTGAACACCGAGAGCAGAATAATCATCGCCGCGACGGGCATCGCCACGGCCGCGACGCTCAGGCCCGAGATCAGGTTGACGACCGACCGGGACTGAGCCGAAAAGAAATAACGGCGTGCGATGAACTGCGGAGTAGACACGATTTCGACGTTTGGGAACGCCCCGCACGGCACGAGGTCCCTGCGGAGTTGCGATTACGAATTTTTCAGCGCCCGGTCGATACCCTCGATGTATTCGAGCGAGTCGTCGAGGAAGAATTGCAACTCGGGAATGCTCTTCAGCTGGTTGCGGATCCGCTGTCCCAAAGCACGACGGATGAACCAGTTGTTGCGTTCGATCTCTCCCATGACGCTTTCGTTGCGCTCGAAGGGAAAGATGCTGACATAGATTTTCGCATATCCGAAATCGGGCGATACGCGCACGGCCGTGACCGTGACGAGCGATCCGCGGACGATCGCGGCGCCCTCTTTCTGGAATATCTCGGCGATATCCTTCTGGATCTGCTTGGCGATTTTCTGTTGACGGGTGGTTTCCATATTTCCTTTGGTAATTATATACGACTTTGCACCTCACCGGTTTTTGCTCATTAACACGCTCAGGACTGCTGTTGTCTCGCAGCGGAACGCCGCGTTTACAATTTTGACCCTCCCCCAACTCCCCTCCTCGGAGGGGGCTTCGGGCGCAGTCCGCAAGGTCATAAGGTTTTAATATCTGTTCAGTGCCAAGTGTATGTCGTTGCCTTTGTTTTTCTTTTTGACGGGGCCGCCGCAGCGACCCGCAGTATTACAATCCGAATTTGAAGACTTCACGGTTTTTCTCCCGCTTGGGACGCGGTTTCCAACTCTGGAATCCCTCCTTGTTGAATCGGTAGCTCAGGCCGACCGAAAGGGTGATATTATCCAGCGGCGAACGCGTCGGCGTGGCCCAAAACGGGTTCTCGGGACCGTCCTGCGTGTTGTCGGCATAACGGTTGCGGTTGCGCACGATATCCGAATAGCCGAAGTAGTAGCGGGCCCGGAAATTGAGTTCGAAGCGCCGGATCAGAAACGCGATACCGCCGCCGCCCGCCAATCCGTATCCCCAGCGGTTGTCGCGCGCAGTCATGAAAACATAGTCGCCCTTCCAGGGCTCTTCGCCCCGATCGCGGGCGTATTCGTTCTCGTAGGTCGAGGAGAGGTTGTAGGAGAAAGTCGCCGCCGCCTCGAAATAGACCCTTACGCGGTTGCGCAGCAGGTAGAAGTGAGGTTGCCAGACGATGGGCAGCACCACGGAATTGATCTTGCGCGTGTACCACAGGTAATCCGCTTTCTCCTCGACGAGCGAAGCGTTGGGTGAGAAAGAGAATCCCTGTTGCAGGAACTCCAGATCGATGCCGAAGCCGCCGACGAAGCGTTGTGTCCCGTAATAGCGCCACGTAAGGCCGCCGCTGTACATGCCCCACTGCGCCCGCGACTCCACTTTGGGCTCCAGACGACCGCTGGCCATGCCGTAACCGGCCGTGAAACCCAGCGTATGCTGCGCAGAGACACCGCCCCATGCCGCAAACACGGCGCAGAGCGTCAGCACGATCCGCATGAGGCGCATACGGCGAAACGTTTTCCCGAACCCCGCGGCCCGCTCCGGTGTCGAGAACGCATCGGGTATGACAGTACGAAATATCGTCATGGTTATCTGAAATTGCTGAACATGCCGCCCGTTGCGTTGAAGGCGCCGTTCATGTTGTCGTTCTCGTGGTCGTGACCCGGCTTCTTGGGGTCTTTGGCCCGTTTCTCCTCCTCGCGACGCAGGCGCTGCAACTCGCGGTCGTCGAGCATGCGGATGAGCGACTTCATCGTCACCGGAGCGAACAGGTTATTCATATCCATCGTGAACTCGATCTCCCAGTTGGTCTTCGTCACGAACGTGTTCTCGCCCTTCTCGTCGGCATACATCTCGGCTCGCTCGGGCTGCCGGCGTTGGACGACGTTACCCGTATCCCAACGGCCGTTGCCGTTGCTGTCCTCGATCACGCGGAACTTGATATCCCCGGCCGGCACGAAGTTGAACCGCACGTCGCCCGAAGTCACGTCGCGTTTCTCCTGTTTGAGCGCATTGTTGCCGTCGAGCAGTTGGATGATGTATTTCGTGCCGTCGTCGCGCCCGCGAACATGAATCTTCACCGTCGCGAACTTCTCGGGATCGAGCACCGTATACTTCCCGACGATCGAATCGTTCGAAAGCCCCGCGACATCGGTCAGAGCCCCCTGAGGAATCGTCAGCGTATATTCTCCGCCCGTTTTCCACGGTGCGCGGATATACCAGCGGCGCAACTGCGCCGTATCGCGCTCCAGCCGCAGAGCGACATCCTCCACCGACTGATCGGGATTGGTCACCGTGAGCAGCAATGCCGTCGTATCGAGCCGTACGAGCGGATATTCGAAATCGACCGTCAGGTCGTTTTCCGGATTGATCTCCCCCGTGAGCGGGAGTTTATAGGCGAACGGATTCTCCTGCTTGGGTTCCTCCCACTCCTCGCCGGCCTCCTCGGCCTTGCGGCGGTCGCGTTCGAGCTTCTCGCGCTGACGCTCCTGTTCCTTGGTCTCGATCAGGCGCCAGGTGAGCTTGAGGGGCTCGGTGACGGATTGCAAACGATTGATCGAATCGTGTTTGAAGTAGGTGATCTCGCCCTTGATCGTGTCGGGCAGGTCCGCAGCCGGAACGTTGAACCACAGGGCGATCGTATCGCGGCCCTCGTTCTGCGGATCGACGATCACCCGCTCGGAAGGGATGCTGTCGAAGCGGATACTCTCGATCTGCGGATGCGGAGCGCCGAAGTGCAGCAACGCCTTGTGTTGCAGCGGCCGTTGGCTCTCGGAAAGGACCTGGCGGCGGAACGTCGCATCGGTGAACATCCGGAAATAGAGCTGCGGCTCGGCCGACCAATATTGGCGTATCGAGTCGTACCAGATCGCGAAGTCGGGCTGTTCGACAGGGTTATACGCCTCGTCGAGGAATCCGATCTGGTCTGCGCCGGGCTCGTAGATCTGGTTGTCGTTCTTATCCTCGATGGCGTAGATACGGTAACGGATCGGCTTGAGATTCTGCGCGATGAAAATACCGTTGTTCTCTGCGCGGGCGATCACCGCGGGTTTGTACTTGAAGACCGTAGAGTCGTATTCGGGAAGATGCTCCACCGAATCGGCAGGAAAGAACCACACGAAGGTTTTCGACACCGAATCGGCCTTGTAGCTGTCGGCCGTATATCCCGAGAGGACCAACGAGTCGATCTCGGGCCCCGTCGAGAAGACGTAGCGCATCGAGTTGAGCGGGTTGCCCTCGTTGTTGTCGCGGATGGCGCTGCCGAAGTTGAGCGCATAGGTCGTATTCTCCTCCAGCGTATCGCGCAACTGAATGACGATGCCGCGGCCGCGCAAAGTGATGAGCGGCTTCTTCTTCATCGTGGGAGAGGTGTAGAACTCCTTCTGCTGGTCCTTGAGCTGCACGAATTCGTCGAACTCGATGTAGATCTTTTCGTGGTGGGTGGTCGAACGTCCGGTCGAGAAGTTGTCGGGCGTCATGTTCACGATCACGGGGGGCAGCGTATCGCGCGGGCCTCCCGTCGGAGTCATCATGCTGGCGCACCGCACCAGGAAGGCCGGGGCGAAGAGCAGCGCCACGGCCAGGCGCAACAGGTGCAGCGTATGTCGTTTGCTCGTATTCATCGTCTTGCGGAGATTGTTCGCGGAACTTCGGTATCCTCGGTGCCCGATTCCTCCGTCCCGGGTTTGCGGTTGTCGTCGACGAAACACCAGTCGTCCACCTTTTCGATCCACACCGCGCGCCAGGGACGGAACGTGAGGGGCAGAACGATGGCTTTCTCGGCATCGAGCTCGGCGTCGAGCTGCGTATAGGCGTAGATTCGGGCCGTCTGATCGACCACGACGATCATCAGCGGCGTATCCGAAATGCGCATCTTGTAACGGTCCGAATCGGGTTCCTTGTAGGCCGCCGCCGTAGGATTGGTGCGCTGGGGAAGTCCGGTGCGCGAGGTTATGACGCCCTTCGCGGCATCCTCGTACGAGGCGACGTACCACGCCGTCGTATCGGCGGCATAGGCGTAGGCCTTGACCTCTATAGGCTGCGGCTCAGCACCTTCCGCGGCCTGACTCGTCGGCTCGATCAGGCAGTCGACCACGACGGGCGGAGCGTAGAACTCGTCGTAGAAACTCCAGTTGCCGTCCTTGTAGGAGAATCCTTCCTTCCAGGGTTTGAAAACGACCGAGACATAGACATTCGGGAGATTCTGCCCCAGTTTCTGCTCCGTATAGGCATAGAGGCGACTCAAGGGGTCGACCACGACGACCATCTGCCGCTCGCGCTTCAGCGGCATGGTCAGCCATCCGGTGGTTCCCTCCTGCTCGTAGGGCGACGCCTGGGCATCGGGCAGCGACAGACGCTGCGAGGGATCCTCCTTCAGCGTGACGATGCCGGCCAGGGCATCGCTGTACGTCGCAACGGTCCATTCGGTCGTATCGACCCCGTAGGCATAGGCCAGCACCCCTTCGAGCGGCTGGGCAGTCTCGTTGCTGGAGGCCTGCGACAGCGGTTTGAGGATGTAATTCGTTTCGTAGGATACATCCTTGAAGCAGGCGCTCAGCAGCACGACGGTGCAGAGAGTATACAGAATTCGAATTCTCACGGCTTTCACTGTTTTTCGGATTCCGCGGCGGCACTGCGCCGCAACGCGTCGAGCATCTCGCCGACCGTCAGTCCCGTCAGGGGATGGCGGCGCGAGCGCAGGATTTCGCATAGCGGCACGAGGGCGAATTCGCGCTCGGCGAGCAGCGGGTGCGGCACCGTCAGCCGCTCGTCGTCGATCACCTCGTCGTCGTAGAAGATGATGTCGATATCGACCGGGCGCGAGGTGTAGCGGTTGCCTCCCGCAGCCTTCTCGACGGCTTCGGCCGCGCGGTTGCGGCCCAACTCGCGTTCGATCGCCTGCACGGCGTCGAGCACCTCGTGCGCCGTGAGGTCGGTAGACACCTCCAGCGCCTGATTGGAGAACCGCTCCGCGGCCTCGAAGCCCCAGGGTTCGCTCTCGTAGCGGTGCGAACAGCGCAACACGGCCCCTACGCGGTCGTTGACCAACCGCTGCACCGACTGCAACGTGCGTTTCACGTCGCCTTGATTTCCTCCTGCCAAAAGTACCACTCGTGCCATATCACAAATGTTTTATCATTTTGCTCACCGCCAATGCGAAATGGGTGAACACGATCGTCGGATTGCCGTTCTGCGCGATCTGCGCCGAGGCGCTCTCGATCTGGTCGATCAAAGGCTCGATGTTCTGCGACCCGACGAAGGGGGCGAACTTCGAGCAGAAAGCCAGCTCCTCGCCCCAGAGATAGCAGATTTCGTGCATCCCCGCATGGAGCATGTAGCTTTCGCGCAGCAGACGCGCGGCATCGCGCAGCATGGCGCGCTGCTGTTCGCGCGAGAGTTGCGCAGCCTCCTCGGCCCAGCCGATCAGTTCGAGATGCTTATCGTTGTAGCTCAGCCGCATGAGCGAACAGAACAGATCGAAATTCTCCTTACGCAGGGCATCGCTTTCGCCCGCCGCGAGGTGTTGCAGTTCGAGCAGATCGCCGCCCGCGAGCCGGGCCATGTTGCGTGCCTGGACGGGATCGGCGACACCGAGCCGTACGGCTTCGCGTTCGAGTACCTCGGGAGCGATGCGCGGCACGGCGACCTCCTGCGTGCGCGAGAGAATCGTCTTGAGCAACCGGTCCGGCTGTTCGGAGACCAACACGAACAACGTTCGCTCCCAGGGCTCCTCCAGGATCTTCAGAATCTTGTTGGCCGCCTCCTCGTTCATCGCCTCGGGCAGCCAGACGAGCATCGTCTTGTAGTCGGCCTCGAAGCTCTTGAACGAGAGTTTGCGGATCATGCCGTCGGCCTCGCGCGCGGTGATAAGTCCTTTGAGGGTCTTGCCCAGGTCGAGTTTGTCGTACCAGTCCTGGGGCGAGACATAACCGCCCCGCGCGGCGAACAGCTCGCGGAACCGGGGCAGGAACTCGTCGCTCAGCATCGCCTCGCCCGACTTCTTGCCCTGCTTGTTCACCGGGAAGACCAGGTGCAGGTCGGGATGGGCCAGTGCGGCGATCTGTCGGCAATCGGGACACTCGCCGCACGAATCGCCGTCATGGCGGTGGCGGCAGCAGAGATACTGCACGTAGGCGACGGCCAGGGCCAACGCCCCGGACCCGGCCCGGCCCGTGAAGAGCTGCGCATGGCTCACGCGGCCCGCATCGACGGACTGCACGAGGTGTCGTTTGAGGTCCTCCTGACCGATGATATCTGCAAATCGCATGCGTATTTTTGGCTTATCGCTTTTTATCCGTCTTCGGACTACGGTTTCAGCTCCCGCTCCGCCCTGTCGACACTCGCAGCCTCAGGCTGCGTCTATAATTCTGCCCACTCGAAGCCCCTCCCGGAAGGGGCTTCGGCAGACGCCGTTTCTGTTCTTTATTTACGTTTCATCGCCGCGCGCACCATGCCGGCCACATCGATCCGCTCGCGACGGACCAGGTAGACGGCATAGAGGACGAACACCATGAAATTGAACGCATATCCCGCGAACATATTGTCCGCCGCACGTCCGAAGCATTCGCAGGCGAAGAACACCGCCATCGCCACGGCGACATACTCCCCGATGCGCCGCCAGTCGTAGGGCGTGGGGAAGAAGCGCCGGTTGAGCCACCAGCTCACGACGACCATCGTCGTCTCGCTTGCCAGGCGGGCCCATGCCGCACCGTAATACCCCCAGCGGGGAATCGTCAAAAAGCCGAACAGCAGGATAGCCGCCAGTCCGCACCCCGTGACGACGATAGCCAGCGACGTGCGTTCCTCGCGCTTATACCAGAACGAGAGGTTGAGCCACACGCCCGTCAGGACATTGGCTCCCAGCACCACGGGCAGGATGAAGATACCTTCGCGGAAGTCGCGCCCGACGATCAGTGCGAAAAAATCGCGGAAGAGCGCGATGCCGAGGAAGATCAGCATCGAGGCCATGACGTAGTATTTCAGTGCCGCGGCGTTCATCGCCACGAAATCCGACTTGCGGTAGTTCGAGAGGAAGAACGGCTCGGCGGCCAGCCGGTACATCTGATAAAAGAGCATCATCACTACGGCGATCTTCGTGATGGCGCCGTAGACGCCCAACTGTGCCAGGGCACCCGCAGGCACCAGACAGGCGATCAGTTGCCGGTCGACGAACTCGCCTGCCGTGCCGGCCAGTCCGCCGACGAGCAGCGGCAACGAATAGACGAAGACCCTGCGGAGCAGCGGCCGGTCGATCCGGGGAACGACGCCTTCGGCCGTAAAGAGGATGGCTCCCCACGTCACAACGCTCGCGACGAGGTTGGCGACGAAGACCCACCCCACGCCGAAATCGCTCTCGAACAGCCCCGCGGCGCCGAAAGCGAAAGCCAGCGAGACATTGAGCCCGACATTGAGCGCCTTGAATGCGACGAAGGCGATCGAACGACCCTGCTCCCGCAAACGCGAAAAGGGGATGCAACCCCACACGTCGAAAAGGATGATCGCCCCCACGAGGACGGCATAAGCCGGATGCGCGGCGTAGTCGGCTCCCATCCAGGTCGAAATCGCATCGCGGAAAATCACGACCGCGGCGAAGAATACGGCCGCAGCGAGCGAGGTGATGCCCCACGTCGCGGCGAACAAACGGCGTTTGGCTGCTGCGACGTCGCCGCCCTCCTCCTCGGCCTTGGCCGAGAAACGGAAATAGCTCGACTCCATGCCCATCGTCAACAGCGTAAGAGCCAAGGGAATCAGCGCATAAGCGTAGGTGACGACGCCATACGTCTCCTGGCCGAACACACGTGTATAATAAGGCGTGAGCAGGTAGCTCAGAAACCTCACCACGATGGTACTGATGCCGTAGACGGCCGTCTGTTTCGCCAGTTTTTCGAGCATGTTTTTCCGTTCTTAGGATCGCGCCCGCTCCCAGGCAGCCGGCACAGGCCGCTGCATACTTTTTTCGGGTCGATTTTGCAAAGATACGAATAAGCGAGGGCAATATCAAATTTATTCGAAGTATTGCCGAGCGGGAGGATCTTCGGTGCAACCAAAAATAAGCGAGAGCAAGCCCCAATTTATTCGGAGTATTACCGAGCGGGAGGATCCTCAGTGCAACCAAAAATAAGCGAGAGCAAGCCCCAATCTATTCGGAGTGCGACGAGCGGAAGGATCCTCGGTGCAACCAAAAATAAGCGAAAGCAAGCCCCAATTTATTCGGAGTGCGACGAGCGGGAGGATCCTCGGTGCAACCAAAAATAAGCGAGAGCAAGCCCCAATTTATTCGAAGTGCGACGGGCGGGAGGATCCTCGGTGCAACCAAAAATAAGCGAGAGCAAACCCCAATTTATTTCGGAGTGCGACGAGCGGGAGGATCTTCGACGCCCGGCCCAGAGCCGGAGTTTGCGAACGGCTTTACCGGTCCGCACGCTACCGCACCGCCGGGCCGCGCAGAGCACGACCTGCACCCGCCCGCACCCGCGAACCCGCGAACCCGCGAACCCGCGAACCCGCGAACCCGCGAACCGCACCCGCGGATCCGCCTCCGAACCCACGTTACGGACGAAAAAATCAACTTCTCGAGGCAACCAACCCCCGCTCCTCGGCCAACCGTTCCATCAGGGCGAAGGCCGCATCGTAGTCGTTGGGAATCTCGCCGTCGAGTATCGCATTCTTGATGATCTCCTTGATATCGCCGATCACGCGGCACGGCCCGATGCCGTAGGTCTCCATGATGATCTCGCCCGTGATCGGAGGCTGGAAGTTCCGGATACGGTCGCGCTCCTCCAGATCCTTCATCTTGCGGCGCACCAGCTCGAAGTTGCGCATGTAGCGTTTCACTTTGGCATCGATCCCCGAGGTGATGTCGGCCTCGCAGAGGGTCATGAGCGACTCCACGTCGTCGCCCGCCTCGAAGAGCAGTCGTCGTACGGCCGAGTCGGTTACCAGATCCTCCGAGAGGATGATCGGCCGCAAGTGGAGGAAGACCATCTTCTGCACGAACTTCATATGCTCGTTGAGCGGCAGTTTCATGCGCCGAAAGATCGCCGGCACCATCTTCGAGCCCAACACCTCGTGACCGTGAAAGGTCCAACCCGTCTTCGGGTCGTAGGCCTTCGTGAGCGGTTTGGCGATGTCGTGCAGCACGGCGGCCCACCGCAGCCACAGATCGTCGCTGCGCCGCGCCACGTTATCCACGACCTTGAGCGTATGGACGAAATTGTCCTTATGGGCATGCGCACCGCGGCGCTCCACCCCCTTGAGGTTGTGCAATTCTGGGAATATCAGCTCCAGCAATCCGGTCATTTCCAGCAGTTCGAAACCCATCGACGGCACGGGCGACAGCACGATCTTGTCGAGCTCCGTAGCGATGCGCTCGCGCGAAACGATAGCGATGCGCGCAGCATTGCGGCGTATGGCGTCGAAAGTCTCCTCCTCGATCTGAAAACCCAATTGCGCGGCGAAACGCACGGCCCGCATCATGCGCAGCGGATCGTCCGAGAAGGTGATGTCGGGATCGCACGGCGTGCGGATGATACACTCTTCCAGGTCGTACATTCCGTCGAACGGGTCGACCAGCTCGCCGAACGTGTCGCTGTTGAGCGACCACGCCAGGGCATTGATGGTGAAATCGCGACGGCGCTGATCGTCGTCGAGCGTCCCGGCCTCTACCTGCGGTTTGCGCGAATCGTGCGTATAGGACTCCTTGCGGGCTCCCACGAATTCGACCTCGACGCCGCCTGCGCGGAGCATCGCCGTGCCGAAAGTCTTGAAAACCGAGACTTTCGTACGGAGTTCGCGCCCGAGCGCCTCGGCCAGGGCGATGCCGCTGCCGACGACCACCACGTCGATATCGGTCGAAGGGCGTCGCAAGTAGTAATCGCGGACGTATCCGCCCACGACGAAGGCGCGTACGCCCTGCTCGTCGGCCAGACGCGCGATGCGGCGGAATAAAGGGTTCGAAAGCGGCATAGGCTATTTGACATAAGGTTTGAGCACGTCGCGCCAAACGAGATACCCCATGCCCATCAGATGCAGCCCGTCGTTGGTGTAGGCGGCATTCAGATCGCCGTTCGTATCGGCCAGCGAGGAGTAGACGTCGACATAGACGAAACCTCTCTCGGCGCACAACGCCTCCAGCAAACGATTGGTCTCGACGATCGCGTCGGCACGCGCATAATGTTTCGGAAATTTGGCGAACGCCCGGCCGTTGACCGGCAGGATGCTCTGCACGTAGATTTTCGTCCGGGGCGATCCGGCTCTCAGCAGCGCGCACGCGCGCCCGATGTCTGTCACGATCTCATCCGGCATGCGACCTGCGGCCAGGTCGTTGGTACCGATCATCAGAAACAGCTTGCGAGGATGTCCCGCAGCGATGGGATCGATCCGTTCGGCCAGCCACTGAGCACGGTCCGTACCGATACCCCGGTTCTTCACACGACGGTCGGCGAACAATTCGGCCCACTCGCAGTTGTCCGTGATGCTGTTCCCGACGAAGACGATATCGCCCCTCCCCACGGGCAACGCCTCGAAAAGCGCGCGGCGCTGAGCGCGATAAGCCTCCTGGGCACAGAGAGTATCCGTCGCCAGAAACGCAGCGAGGAGTAAAATTATCCGGTTCATGGATCCGGAACTACTTGACATAGGGTTTGAGCACGTCGCGCCAGATGAGGTAACCTTCGCCCATCAGGTGCACCCCGTCGTTGGTATAGGCGGCATTCAGATCGCCGTTCGAATCGACCAACGAGGAGTAGACGTCGAGATAGACGACCTCCTTCCCGGCGCACATGGCTTCCAACAACCGGTTCGTTTCGATGATACCGGCCGGCACCGCTCCGTCCTCGAACTTGCCGAACGCCCGGCCGTTCACAGGCAGGATGCTCTGCACGTAGATTTTCGTCCAGCGCGACTCGGTCCGGAAGCGGTCGACGATCTTCCCGATGTCGGCCGCGATCTCGCGCGGTTTGCGAGCATGCACCAGGTCGTTGATGCCGATTATCAGAAACAACTTCTTGGGATGTCCGGCGATGATGGTATCGATGCGTTGGAGCAACCACTCGGCACGATCGCCCTGGATACCGCGATTGCGGATATGGCGGTTGTCGAATAACTCGGCCCACTCGCAATTGTCCGTGATGCTGTTGCCCAGAAAAACGATATCGTTCGAACGGATCGGCAACACATCGAAGAGACTCCGTCGCTGGAAATTATAAGCAGGCTGAGCGCAGGCGACACCCGTTGCGAAAAGCGCTGCGGCCAACAAAAGGAAGCGTTTCATAAGATCGGTGTTTTTAATTGTAGCTGTTATATTTCAATTTACCCTCATCGGTCTCTCGATCCTGTTTTCATCCGGGACGGTCGAAGCCTCGCGGCCTCAGGCCGCATTTATAGTTCTGTCCCAATCCCCTCCAGGAGGGGGCTTCGGGTACACCCCGCAAAGGTAGAATCGTATGCGACCGACTTAATCGTCTCGTTCAAACTGCCGCTTTTCAATGCCGGCGCGGGTCGCAGCCTCCGGCGGCGCCCGGCCAAGAGCCGGATTTATGATTTTCTTCCAGCGAACTGCGATCCTGAAGGATCGCGCGGGCCGCAGCCTGCATTATTCCGAGGAGAGACGACGCCAAAAAGCAAAACTCGCTGCCATTTCCCGCCAAGACCCGTTTTTAGACGGCGCCGGCGGCAAACCGCCAAAACGTTCACTTTCCCAGCTCGCGGCGGTAAAGCTGCACGGTGTTCTCCAGTCCGTAGTAAAGCGCGTCGCAGATCAGCGCATGACCGATCGACACCTCGTCGGTCCACGGAATCCGGTCGACGAAGTATCGCAGATTTTCGAGCGAAAGATCATGTCCGGCATTGAGGCCCAACCCCTGCCGGCGCGCCTCCTCGGCCGCAGCCAGATAGGGAGCCGCGGCGAGCGCAGGATCGGCGGCGTATTCGCGGGCGTAAGCTTCGGTATAGAGTTCCACCCGATCGGCGCCGCAGGCCTTCGCCCCGGCGACCATCCGCGGATCGGGATCTACGAAGATCGAGACGCGAATGCCCCGTTTGCGGAACTTCGCGACGGTCGCAGCGAGGAACTCGCGATGGGCCAGCGTATCCCAACCGGCGGACGAAGTGAGCGCATCGGGTGCGTCGGGCACGAGGGTCACCTGCGCGGGAGAGGTCTCCAGCACCAGATCGACGAACGATTCGACGGGATTGCCCTCCACGTTGAGTTCGGTACGAAGCACACGCTTGAGCTCCCGCACGTCCGCATAGCGGATATGCCGTCCGTCGGGCCGCGGATGGACCGTAATACCGTCGGCACCGAAACGCTCGATTTCTCGGGCCGCACGCACCACGTCCGGCAGATTTCCGCCGCGGGAATTGCGCACGACGGCAATCTTGTTGATGTTCACGCTCAGTTTTGTCATAATTTCCGTATCTTTGTCTCCGATATGCACGCCGCGCGTCGGTCCTTGCGGAAAATCGCCGTGCGGCGTGGTAAAGGTACTCACTTTTTTCGAAACTCCGCCGATGAAAATCATACTTTTTTCCCGTCCCCAGCTGGCTCCGTCGGCCGAAGAGGTCAGGCAATTGTTCGAAGCGCTGCGCCTTTTCGGATTCGATTACGCACTCAACGCGGAGTTCGCCGCCGCCGTGCGCGACACGGCCGGAATCCCCGTACCGGACGGCAAAATCTACGCCGGAACGGTCGGCGAGCAACCCTGCGGAACGATCATGGTCTGCTACGGCGGCGACGGCACGCTGCTCGAAGGCGTCCACCGGCTCGGAGGCCAGCCCCTCCCCGTGATGGGGATCAACGCCGGACACCTGGGATTCCTCACCTCGGCCCCCAATTCGGGACTGCACGAAATTTTCGAAAGAATCGCTTCGCAGCAACTCGCCGTCGAGGCGCGTACGCTGCTCGAAGTCACGGGCGATCTTCCGCCGGAGGAGGCTCCTTTTCGGGCACTCAACGAATTCACCGTACAGCGTCACGGCGCAGGGATGATCTCGGTAGAGACCTATGTCGACGCGCAGATGGTGGCCACCTACCACGGCGACGGGGTGATCGTCTCGACCCCCACCGGCTCGACGGCCTATTCGCTCAGCGCGGGAGGTCCCGTCGTAGCTCCGACCTGCTCGTGCTTCGTAATCACCCCGCTGGCGCCCCACAACCTCACGATGCGTCCGGTCGTCGTGCCCGACACGAGTGTCATCACACTGCGCGTACACGCCCGGCATGCCGATACGTTCGTCACGCTCGACGAGAGCTCCCGCCCCGTGACGACGGGCGCTACGTTCACGGTACGACGGGCCCGAAAACCGATTTTTCTGGCTGTTCCGCACAATATCTCTTTCTACGACACGTTACGCAATAAGATGATGTGGGGAATCGACATACGCAGTTGACCGCCGGCGTCCCGAGGTCCGAAACGTTCGCGACGACGCCCCGACGGAATCGCACGGCCCGCCGCGGAGTCGGCGAACGGACGCACACCGGAACGGCGTGAGGCTCCGAAGGTTCGCGACGCGAGGCAGGCGACGGATCCGGCGAAGCGTAAAATTGTGTCGGTTACCCGTTTTTTTTCATTTTTATTGCCTATATTTGTGCCCTATATGAGCGAACAGAAACGCATACCGCAACACGTCGCCATCATCATGGACGGCAACGGCCGCTGGGCCGAGTTGCGCGGCAAGGAGCGTTACGAAGGTCATGCCGCGGGTGTCGAGCCCGTGCGGGCCTCGTTGCGCGCTGCGGCGCGTAACGGGGTGAAGTACCTGACGCTCTACGCTTTCTCGACGGAGAACTGGGGACGGCCCGAAAAGGAGGTCGACGCCCTGATGGAGCTTTTCTGCCGGAGCGTCGTCAACGAAACTCCCGAGCTGATCCGCCAAGGCGTACGCGTGAGAATGATCGGTGAACGGAGCCGCTTCTCGGAGAAGGTCCGCGGGTACCTCGCCCAGGTCGAACAACAGACTGCCGCTGGCGAGACCCTGACGCTGATTCTGGCGCTCAACTACTCGTCGCGCAGCGAGATCGTGAGAGCCGTACGTCGAATAGCGGCACGAAGCGCCGCCGGGGAACTCGACCCCGAGACGATCGACGAAAAGGGCGTTTCCGCAGCACTCGACACGGCCGAATACCCCGATCCGGACCTGATCGTCCGCACGAGCGGCGAATGCCGGCTGAGCAATTTCCTGCTGTGGCAGGCCTCCTACGCCGAACTCTACTTCCCCGAGGTGCTGTGGCCCGATTTCACCGAAGCGGAGTTCGACCGCGCCGTCGAGGAGTACTCGCGACGCGACCGGAGGTTCGGACTGGTAAAGTAAACGAAAATCGCGCCCCGGACAGCGTGCCGGAACATTGCGCAGACAATAGATTAGATTTGTACAGATGAATTATTTCGGAAAGTTATTCGCAGCCGCCTTCCTGGCGTTGTGCAGTTTCGATACCTATGCCCAGACGCAGGAGGAGGCCGAGGCTCCGCAGCCCGCCTTCCCGCAGGACGCCCCCGTGATGCCCAGCGACGTACAGCCCAAAATGTACCACATCCGCAACGTCAACGTGCACGGCGTGCAGTATCTCAACCCCGACATCCTCAAATCCTCGGCCGGACTCATCGAGGGCGACTCGATCTACCTGCCGAGCAGCTTCATTTCCAACGCCATCGCGCGGCTGTGGAGCCAGCGATTCTTCTCCGACGTGAAGATCGGCGCCGATATCGACGGCGACAGTCTCGACCTCCAGGTCTTCCTCCAGGAGCGTCCGCGCATCAACAGCTGGGATTTCGATGGCATCTCGAAGAGTAAGAAGAAGGACCTGATCGAGAAACTCAAGCTCAAGCGCGGCAGCGAACTTTCGGATTACGTGATCGACAAGAACCAGAAGCTCATCAAACAATATTGGGCCGAAAAGGGCTTCCGCAACACGGAGGTGGACGTGCGCATCGAAAACGACACGGTGCGTCCCAACATGGTCAACGTCACGTTCCTCGTAGACCGCAAATCGAAGGTCAAGATCGGCAAGATCAACTTCATCGGCAACAACGAGTTCTCCGACAAGCGTCTGCGCCGCACCTTCAAGAAAACCCACCAGAAGTCGATCAACATCTTCAAGGGCACGAAGCTCAACGAGAGCGACTACGATGCCGACAAGGAGCTGCTCATCGACTTCTACAACTCGAAGGGTTTCCGCAACGCCACCGTGCTGCGCGACTCGATCTACCCGATCGGCGACAACCGCCTGGGTATCGACATCGACGTCTCGGAGGGCAACAAATACTACATCCGCAACGTCTCGTGGGTCGGCAACTCGGTCTATCCGACCGACGACCTGCAACGCATGTTCGGCGTGCAGAAAGGCGACACCTACGACAAAAAAGCGATGCACAAGCGCCTGGGTATCGGCAAAGAGACCGATCCGGAAGCCATGTCCGTCTCGTCGCTCTACCAAAACCAGGGTTACCTGACCTCGCAGATCGATCCCGCGGAGACGATCATCGGTCCCGACTCGATCGATATCGAGGTAAAAATCTTCGAAGGCAAGCAGTTCACGATCAACGAAGTCGGAATCACGGGCAACCAGCGCGTCGACGACGAGGTGATCCGCCGCGAACTCTACACGCGTCCGGGCGAACTCTACGACCGTTCGATGCTCATGCAGACCATCCGCACGCTCGGTTCGATGGGCCATTTCAACCCCGAAGCCATCATGCCCGACATCAAACCCGTTTCGAGCGAGCTGGTCAATGTCAACTGGCCCCTCGAAGAACAGGCTTCCGACCAGTTCAACATCGCCGGCGGTTGGGGCTCGGGAACGTTCGTGGGTTCGGTCGGCATCACGCTGAACAACCTCTCGATCAAGAACACCTTCAAGAAAGGCGCCTGGCGCCCCTACCCGATGGGACAGAACCAACGTCTGTCGCTCTCGGCACAGACCAACGGTACCTATTACAAAGCCTTCGCCTTCAGTTTCACCGATCCCTGGCTGGGCGGCAAAAAACCCAATTCGTTCACTCTCTCGGCCCACTTCTCCGAGCAGAACAACGCCTACTACGTATGGCAGACCGCCACGCAGTACTTCCGCACGTACGGCGTGGCCGCAGGTTTGGGCAAGCGCCTCAACTGGCCCGATCCCTACTTCACGTTCTACGCCGAGGCCAACTACGAGCGGTTCAAACTCAAGAACTGGAACACGTTCGGCATGACCAACGGCGCCGCGAACCTGCTTTCGCTCAAACTCGTGTTCGCCCGCAACTCGGTCGACCAGCCCATCTATCCGCGCCGCGGCTCTGAATTCAGCGTTTCGGTGCAGGCGACGCCTCCCTACTCGCTCTGGGACGGCAAGGACTACAAGGAACTCGAACGCCTGGCGCAGAATTCGAGCACCAGCGACAAGGCCAACCAGGAGCGTTACCGCTGGGTCGAATTCCACAAATGGCAGCTCAAGGCGCAATGGTTCCAGGCTTTGACGAAGAATTCGAATCTCGTACTGATGCTCAAGGCCGAAATGGGTTACCTGGGCAGCTACAACAAATACAAAGTATCGCCTTTCGAGCGTTTCGAGGTCGGAGGCGACGGTATGTCGGGCTACAACATCTACGGTATCGACATCATCTCGATGCGCGGTTACGAAGACGGCGCGCTCGACCCGACGAACGACTATTCGCGCGGATACAACAAATATACGGCCGAGCTGCGCTACCCGGTGATCCTCAAACCATCGTCGCAGATCTACGTGCTGGGATTCCTCGAAGGCGGTAACGCGTTCGAGTCGTGGAAAAAGTTCTCGCCCTTCAAGATCAAACGGTCGGCCGGCTTCGGCGTGCGTCTCTACCTGCCCGTCGTCGGTATGCTGGGTATCGACTGGGGTTACGGATTCGATGCTCCGGCCAACTCGACAACCAAGAGCGGCAGCCAGTTCCACTTCGTCTTGGGTCAGCAGTTCTGATTTTTCGAGCCGGTGGCAATAAATTTGAAAGAAAAGAGTTATATTTACAATTGCTAAGCGGCCGACGCCGCCCGGCGAACCTAAAAACTCGAATCATGAAACGACTGATCTTCCTCGCAGCGCTCGTATGCACGGCCGCCACGGCAGCCGCCCAGAACTACATCGTCGTCAACAGCGAAAAAATCTTCAAATCGCTCGACGCCTACAACACGGCGATCTCCGACCTGGACGAACTCGCCAAACAGTATCAGGCGCAGGTCGACGCCAAGTTCGCCGAAGTAGAGACGCTCTACAACAACTATGTCTACCAGAAAGCATCGCTGACGGCCGCCACACGCCAAGTGCGCGAGGAGGCGATTCTCGCCAAGGAGAAGGAGGCCCAGGAGTTCCAGGAAGGCATTTTCGGACAGGAAGGCTCGCTGATGAAAAGACGCCTGGAGCTGATCCAGCCGATCCAGAAGCAGGTCTTCGCCGCCATCGAGGCCTATGCCCGCACGGCCGGTGCCGACGTGGTGCTCGATTCGTCGAACAACCCGACGCTGCTTTATACATCGTCTGCCGTGGAACGCACCCAACAGGTGATCGACACGCTGAAGAAATAACCGACATCAAAACATTAACTGAATAAATCTTTATGAAAAAAGCAATCAAACTGACCCTCGCGGTCGTACTCGTGATGAGCTCGACATCGCTTTTCGCGCAGAAATTCGGACGCATCAACACGGGTGAAATCATCAGCACGATGCCCGAGATGAAGCAGATGCAGGAGAACCTCGAAGCTTTCGGCAAAACCCTCCAGGAGAGCATCGAAGCCATCAACGTCGAGTATACGACCAAAATGCAGGACTATCAGAAGAACTACAGCTCGCTGCCCGAGGCTACGCGCGAAATGAAGGCCAAGGATTTGCAGGATCTCCTCGCCCGCCGCGAACAGTATCAGCAGGCCGCACAGCAGGACTACGAGCGCAAATACAACGAACTGATGGCCCCGATCGTCGAGAAGGCGAAGGCGGCTATCGACAAGGTCTCGAAAGCAGGCGGATACCTGGTAGTATTCGACATCTCGACCGGCTCGCTCGCTTATTTCGACGAAGCCAACCTCACGGACATCGCTCCCGAGGTGAAGAGCGAACTCGGCATCACCGACGCCCCCGCAGCCAACTAACATGCGAAAACAAGTTATCCTAAGCCCCGGCCCGAAAGCCGGGGTTTGTTTTGGTTGCGAGTTGCGACAATCGTTCCCCAAAACTGCGATGCTTCGAGTCGCGCGAACCGTAACCGCCTACGGACGGAGGTTCGCTATGCTCGCCCCGCAGACTACGATTCGCCCTCCAGCCACCTAAAGTGAAACACAAAGACGAAAGACTTTCACCTTCACAAGCTTTGTTTTACTCCATACCGGGCCGGTACTGTTCATTTATTCTCCTTTTTCGAACTTTTCAAACTACAATATCGGATTTTTTCCTATATTGTGGCTCAAAATAGAGAAATTATGAACAGAGGCAGCACTTCCGACACCGCAATCCCAAACATCACCCTGGCCGAACTGGTTACCCAGGCAGGCGGCAGACTCGAAGGTCGCTCGTGCGAGTGTATCGCCGTGAACGGCAATACGCCGTTACGATCGTTTCCGTTCCTGGGACGCATCGACGCCTTCATCATCGGGATCTGCACGCAGGGCGAGACCACCATTTCACTCAATCTCCACGAATTCCGGATCACCCGGGACACGATGTTCGTATTCGGCCCCCACAGCGTCCTGCAAGCCCGGTCGACCGACCGGTTCCAGGCCCATATCCTGGCGCTCTCGCCCGAATTCATGCGCCGTCTTACCATCGACACCAAACGGATGCTGCAACTCTTCCTGCAACTGGCCGATCATCCCTGCATCGAGCTCCGCACGGAAGAGAGCCGGCTGCTCGGCGACTACATCCGTCTGGTCGGAACCGAACGCCAAGAGCCCGACCGGCAATTCTCCCAGGATATCGTCAGCGAACTGATCGCCGCCACGATCTACAAGGTGGCCAATATCCTCCATCGGTACAAGACGGAACATCCCGAGATACAGACACGGACGCAAAACCGAAACGAGACCTATTTCCGTAGGTTCATAGAGTTGCTCAGCGACCATTACAAAAAGGAACGCAGCGTGAATTTCTATGCACAACGCCTGTGCATCACCCCGAAATACCTCACCACGACCATCAAACGCATCAGCGGCAAACCCGTTTCGGACTGGATCGACCATTTCGTACTCCTCGAGGCGCAATCGCTGCTCAAATATACCAATATGAGCATCCAGGAGATATCCTACCGCCTCAATTTCCCCAACCAGTCCTTTTTCGGATGTTATTTCAAACGACTGACCGGTATGTCGCCGTCGCAGTACAAGACCCGAGGGTAAACGAACTCCCGCGAAAAGAGGCCGCACCTTCGTCTTGCCGGCCGTCTTCGATACGACCGAACGAATTCGCCACACGACCGTCCATCCAGAGAACGCGCCTAAACCGTTCCGAGCAGCCGATCCCACACCAGCCGCTTGCGGGCCAGCATGCAGGCCCCGACGATTCCGGCATTCGATCCCAGCTGCGAAGGGATGATCGAAAGATGCTGATTCATCAGCCGCAGCGAGTATTTATGAATCGCCAGCGTCACAGGTTGCAGGAAATAGTAGGGTGCGACCTCCGCGATCTTGCCCCCGATCACGATGCAGTCGGGATTCAACAGATTAATCAGCCCGGCGAGCTGATGCCCCAGTTCGCTGCCGACCTGCGACACGAGTTCGATACAAAGCGGGTCCTCCTGCTCTGTGGCTGCGATGATGTCGGCCACCGTAATGACATGTCCGTCCCACACCTTACGCGAAAGAACCGACGCCTCGTGGTTGTGGATCCGCTCGATGAGTTTGCGACAAATGGCGCCCCCCGAGAGTTCGGTCTCGATACACCCTTTCTTGCCGCAGTGGCACATGACGTTGTTGTTGTACATGTGAATATGACCGAATTCGCCCGAATAACCGTCCTTGCCGTAGTATATCTCGCCATTGACGATCAGACAGAGCCCCAGGCCCCACCCTACGTTCACGTAGATCACGTTTTCGTAATCCGACCGCTCCTGAGAAGCATACTCGCCGTAAGCCATCGCCTTGGTGTCGTTCTCGATGAAGACGGGCATCTCCAACCGCTCGCTCAACAGGTCGGTAAGCGGCATGTCGCACGTCTCCTCGAAATTGAAGATCGACGCACTGGTCCCCATGCGTGAATTGACCCGCCCGCCGATATTGAAATTGGCCCCTACGACTCTCCCCGGCAACTCGCTTCCGGCACGTGCCACGAACTGTTGGATGTACGTACAGATCTCGTCCAGCTTGTTGTGCGTATTTTCGAAGTAGAAATCTCCGATCTGTTCGATGCGCACCATTTCGCCCGACAGGTTCATCAGCCCGATAGTAAGCCCATGCGATTTGATGTCCACTCCCAGAAAGTTCCAGGCATCGGACTTCACCCGATAGAGCACCGGCCGCCGACCTCGTTTGTTGGTCTTCAGACGGTCGGCCTGTTCGAGCAAACGGCTCTCCTGCAATTCGGCGACATGCTTGGCGACCGTCGTGACACTGAAATTCGCAGACTCCGCTATGTCGGGAATCGTAAACTCCTTTTTAGCGAATATTCTTTTTAAAATAGTGCCTTTTACGACCCGAGCAAGCTCGATCGAAGGCGTTTCCGTAGCAACCCGATCGGACATGAAAGCAACAACATAAGAGGTTCGGCCACAAAGGTAACTATTATCGACCTGAATACAAATAATTATAAAACTAAAAATTATAAAGCCCCCAATAATTTCGAAAACACGATTTACAAATTAGAATAGACACATGCCACACACAACATACTATATAACAAATATATAACTCATTAAAACACCCGATATATTCTTACATAAATAAAAAACAGCAATTTTTAATTCATTTTATACTCCGACAATAGGTACAAATTGAAAAAAACTGTATTATTTTGTCTTTCGTAATACATGATTGAGACTCTCTCATCCGGAGGTTTCAACGCCACCTAAATTCCTAATTCCTAAATGTATGAAGAACTTATGACAAATCTTTGCTTCCGATTTTCGAGGGGGGGGGAAATGCGATTGTTCGCTCTCCTTCTGGCCATTACGCTATCGGCACCTTCGTTCGCAGCTACCGCTGACGAAGCATCGGAGTCGAATGCGTACAGTGCGGCTCCGGCCCGAGCCGAAAGACAGATCGTCAAAGGAAAGGTCATCGATCCTAACGGCCAGCCGGTAGCGGGCGTCGCCGTTATCATCGACGAAACGAAGACGGGCACCGTTACCGACGGAAACGGCTACTACGTGATCGACGTTCCCAATCCGGGCGTACACCTGACTTTCACCTGCCTGGGTTACAAATCCCAGACGGTCGTGGTTCCGAAGTCGCTCAGCCTCGATATCTTCCTGGAGGAGGATACGCTCGAAATGGACGCCGCGGTGGTCGTAGGTATGGGTCATCAGCGCAAGGCCAGCGTGATCGGTGCCATTTCGTCCGTTTCGCGCGACGCACTGAAGATCCCGCAGCGCAACCTGACCAACGCCCTGGCCGGTAAGATCGCCGGCGCAGTCGTCGTTCAGCGCACGGGCGAGCCGGGTCTCGACAACGCCGAATTCTGGATCCGCGGTATCTCGTCGCTCAACGCCAGCGCTCCGCTGGTGCTGGTCGACGGCGTGGAGCGTTCGATGTCCGACCTCTCGATCGAGGAGATCGAGACCATCTCGGTGCTCAAAGACGCATCGGCAACGGCTGTCTACGGCGTTCGTGCGGCCAACGGCGTCGTGCTCGTAACGACCCGCAAGGGCGTGGCGCAGAAGGCGCAGATCGACGTCAAGATCGAAAGCGGTATCTCCAACCTGGTGAACATGCCCAAGCTGCTCGACGGCGCCAACTACATGCGTCTCTACAACGAGGCTTACGGCAGCGAATTCTACACGCCCTATCAGATCCAGATGACCGAGTCGAAAGCCGATCCCTATCTCTATCCCAACGTCAACTGGTTCGACGAACTCTTCACGAAATTTTCGACCAACACCCAGGTCTCGGTCAATGTCCGAGGCGGCGGCGAGCGTGCGCGTTATTACGTGACGGCCAGCTACCTGCGCGACAACGGAAACCTCTACAACAATCCCGACACGGAGTATAACACCAACATCAACATCACGCGTTACAACTTCCGTTCGAACATCGACATGTCGCTCACCAAAACGACGACCCTGTCGCTCGAAATCGGAGCCAACATGACCGATGCCCACCAGCCGCGCCCCATCACGGCCAACAACAATTTCCAGTCGCAGGCTTCGGAACTCTTCAAGGCTTGTTATGAGCAAGACCCCATCACGACACCCGTACGCGTACCCATCGGCTACGACGAATTCGGCGATCTCCAGTGGGGCTGGGGTGCTCCGCTTTCCACCTCTTTGGGCAACCCCGCCGAGCGTCTTTTCGGTTCGGGTTATAACAAGACCTACCGCACGTCGGTCATGAGCCAGATCATTTTCAAACAAAAACTCGACTTCATCACCAAAGGTCTCGACTTCACGGCATCGTTCTCCTACGACTTCAATACCAGTTCGATCCAGTCGCGCGGCAGGTACTCGTCGCTCTACGCCGTGAACGGCATCGACGACGAAACGGGTCTCTACTCGCTGGTGCGCAAGCGCGAAGGCGACGAATTCCTGGGATACAGCCACCAACACTCGGGCGACCGCGCCGACGAATTCAAAACGCAGTTCAACTACGAACGGGTTTTCAACGAGAAGCACCGCGTAAGCGCCATGGCCATGTACTACCAGCGCAGTTTCAACAACCTGGCGGCCGGCAGCTCGATCCTCGCGCTTCCCTATCGCAAACAGGGTCTCGCGTTCCGCGCCACCTATTCGTTCGCCGACCGCTATTTCGTCGAGTACAACATGGGTTACAACGGCTCGGAAAACTTCAAGTCGGGTGAGCGCTTCGGCGTCTTCCCCGCAGGCGCCATCGGTTACCTGATCTCGAACGAGCCGTTCTGGAAGGTGAAGTGGATCAACCACCTGAAGATCCGCGGATCGATCGGTCTGGTCGGCTCCGACGTGCTGGCTTCGGGACGTTTCGCCTACCTGAGCACCTGGGGTTCGGGTCTCGGCGGCCACTACTTCGGTCCGAACGCCTCCTGGTCCGGCGGTACGGGCGAAGCACAGGAAGGCGTGCTGGGTCTGACGTGGGAGAAAGGCCTCAAAAAAGACATCGGTTTGGAAATAAAGATGTTCGACTCGATGATCTCGCTCGACCTCGACTACTTCCACGAAAAGCGCTGGGATATCCTCATTCAACGTTCGTCGGTTCCGGGCATCGCCGGTCTCAACCAACAGCCGCTGGCCAACATGGGTAAAATGACCAACCACGGTTTCGAAGCCACGGCCGAGTTCAACCACCATATCGGCAAAGTCAACTACCGCATTTACGGTAACTTCTCTTTCGCTCGCAACAAGGTCACCGAGAAAGACGAGGCCCCGACCGACCCCTGGCGCATGCGCACCGGACACCCGCTCAACCAGCAGTTCGGTCTGATCGCCCTGGGGTTGTTCGAAGACCAGGATGAAATCGACCTGAGCCCCGAGCAGAAGTTCGGTACGGTACGTCCGGGCGACGTGAAATACCTCGACTACAACAACGACGGCGTGGTCGACGCACACGACGAAGTGGCCATCGGCTACTCGCGCGTTCCGGAAATCAACTACGGTTTCGGTCTCCAGATCAACTGGAAGGGTCTCGACTTCGGCGCCTTCTTCCGCGGCCAGGCTCGCGTAAGCTACTCGCTCGGCGGTTCGTTCTTCCCCTTCGCCAACGGTGTGGGCAAGGGCAACCTCTTCGCCAAGGCGATGGATCGCTGGTCGGAGGAGAACCCCGATCTCAACGCATTCTATCCGCGTCTGTCGGCCAGCGCTTCGGCCAACAACCAGAAAGCCTCCACGCGTACGATCTACGACGGCAGCCTGCTGCGTCTTTCGGATCTCGAGCTGGGCTACACCTTCCGCGGCAAGCACCTCAAATCGTGGGGATGCGAGGCACTTCGCGTCTACTTCGTAGGCAGCAACCTGCTGCTCTTCTCGCCGTGGGACATGTGGGATCCCGAAAGTGGTTCGAGCAACGGTAGCAACTACCCGCTCGCCCGCAAGTTCAACCTCGGAGTGCGAATCACCTTCTAATCAAAACAGACCAACGATGAAAAAGATATTTTATCTGCTTATAGCCTCCACGATGTTCGCGGGTTGCGAGTACCTCGACAAAGAACCCGACGACATGAAGACCGACAAAATGGTCTGGAGCAACCGCGCCGAGGTCGTAAAGTATCTCACGAACTGCTACGCGGCACTGCCGATGGACCGTCTGCACCAGGACGACCCCTGGCTGGGTTGCGCCGACGAGTGCGATATTCCCTGGTCCGTATACCCGACCTACAACATCAATCGCGGCATCTGGGAGCCCTCGACGAACTTCTATGTAAAATGGGGCACCTACTACCGTGCCATCCGCGCGACGTTCGTATTCGAAAACAACGTCGGCAAATGCGGTACCCTGTCGCAGGACCTCAAGGACCGCTATCTGGGCGAAGCGCTCTTTCTGCGCGGTTACTACTACTTCCTGCTGCTGCGCCAGTACGGTCCGGTCGTGCTGATCAAACAGCAGATGAGCAATGACGCCGATTTCGGCAACATGCCCCGCGCGCCGTTCGACGAATGCGCCGCATATGTCTGCGACTTGATGGACCGCGCCGAGAAACTTCTGCCCGACTCCTATTCTTCGGAGACCGACAACCTGGGACGCGCGACGGCATCCGCCGCACTCTCCGTGAAGGCCATGATGCTTCTCTTGCAGGCTTCGGAGCAATGGAACGGCAATCCCGACTACGCCGATTTTGTGAACCACGACGGCACGCACCTGGCCAGCACGACCTACGAAGCGAAGCGTTGGGAAACGGCGGCCAATGCCTACAAGGCCGTGATCGGCAGAGCCGATGCCGCCAACATCAAGCTCTACACCAATGGCGACGTAGGCATGGATTCGAAGGATTTCAACCCCTACAAATCCTACTACAACCTCTTCAACAACGGTTGGAATTCCGAGATCATCTTCGGTTCGATCGACCAGGGTACCATTTCGTGGGACAACCGCGGCGCGCGCTACGCATGGATGGTCCACACGATTCCGGAAGGTGCCGGTAGCGTCACCTGCATGGGAGCCGTAGGTCCCACGCTGCGCCTGGTCGACGCGTTCTACATGGAGAACGGACGCCGGATCGACGACCCCCTGTCGGGTTATAGCGAGCGCGGTTTCGCTACGGCCGACGGTCCGCACTACAATTTCAGCGGTGTGGATATGAAGACCGACGCCGGCCGCAAGGCCGAGATTCGCGACCTGAAGAACCTCGACGCCTGGGGCCATGCCGAGGGCGACTGGAACATGTTCTGCAACCGCGAAGCGCGTTTCTATGCTTCGATCAACTACAACCGCCGCGTACAGCTTCCCTATTCGGACGACGCGACACATCGCAACGGATTCAACATGTACGCCTCGCAGCAGGACGGCTGGGGCCGCTGCGAACTCTACTTCGGCGGCAAATCCAACTCGGGACAGAGTCTCAACTACTCGATGACGGGCTTCCTCACGCAGAAACGCGTGATCGCCGAAGCCGACTTTTACACACGTACGAACCTGCCCGGCAAATACGTCTCGATCTACATCCGCTACGCGCAAATTCTGCTCGACTACATCGAGGCGTTGAACGAGTACGACCCGACGAACGCCGATATTCAGAAATACTGGGACGAGATCCGCAAGCGTGCAGGTCTGCCGAGCATCTTCACGACCTATCCCGACATCAAGGGCAACAAGGCGCAGCAGCGCGACTATATCCTGCGCGAGCGTCAGATCGAACTCAACTTCGAAGGCGACCGTTTCTACACCACGCGCCGTCGTCTGCTCTCGGAGATCGTAGCCAAGGATCGTACGGACAAATACGGCGATGCGGGTTCGGTATGGGGTCTCTCCGTACGCGCCGGCGACCCGAAAACCAACAACTTCAAGTCGACGGAGTTCTACGAACCCATCGCTTTCGAACAGCGCGTATTCAAGAAAGAGTACTATTTGTTCCCCATTCCACAGACCGAGATCGACAAGAGCCCCGCGCTGGTTCAGAATCCCGGATGGTAACAGCCTAAATTCGTCAAAACAATGAAACGCATAATATTATCGCTTCTCACGCTCGCGGCAGGTCTGACCACCTCCTGCAACATCGACGCCGAGTTCTCGGAATTCGTTCCGACGCATCCGCTTTCGACCCTGGTGAAGTCGGCGACGGCCACCTGCGGTTCGGAAACGGTCAGCGGTACGGTGGACAATTCGACGCACGAGATCAAATTCGTCTTCATCGAGAGTTCGAACTTCTCCGATGTCAAGGTGACGCTCGACTACGCCACCCGCGCCATTCTCAAGGAGGGCGCGCCCGAAGCGGGTCAGCAGATCAACTTGTCGAGCACCTATTCGTTCGTGCTGAACAACCTCGAAGAGGACTTCACCTACACGATCGCCGCCTCGCGGGCACTCGTCACGCAGGTGGACCACTCGCAGTGCTCGGTCATCGAGCTGGACAACGACGCCATCTACCTCAAACAAGGCATCGCCGAGACCAAATCCGATCCCTACTTCTGCTTCGACGGCAAGCACATGTCGAAAAAGAACGCCTACAGTGAAATCACCTACAACAGCTTCGGATGGCAGATGTACAATCCGCAGAAGCCCGAAGAGGTCGGTCACGGCAACTCGTTCACTTTCGATGCCGGTGAGCCGATGCGTCTCTCGAAGGTGATCTTCTGGCCCTATTGGCCCTACAACAACCAGGCTCCCGCCATCTACGAGCTCTACGCCTACAGGCTGCCGGGCGAACCCGCCCAAAGCGGCGAATGGACCAATTGGGAGAAGATCGCCGACATCGACGATTCGCAGAAGTGGCAGCCCACGAAAGACGCCGAGCCCGGTTCGCCCGAGGACCTCACCGTCACGGGTACGGTCCTGGAATTCAAGTACGATCAGATTCCCGAAGCGCGCTACTACCGCGTCAAGATGCTGAAGAACTTCTATGCGGCATTCGGCACGGCCATGAACCAATACTGGTCGGGACGTATCAACTACTGCCAGATCGCCGAGGTCGAACTCTGGAGATACAACAACGAGGAATAGGTCCTGACATATGATTTTGAAACAGGTAATACGTTCGATGATGTTCGCATGCGTTCTTCTGAGCGCATGCGGACACTCGGGCGACGATGATCCGCAACCCGTAAAACCCGAACCCGAACCGCCCGTCGAGGAGACCTATCTCACCGTCGCGACGCGCGACGGAGCTCCGGTCGAAGCCTACGACCTCTCGTTCGCGGCCTTCTCGCAGACGCTCGTCGTGCGCAGCAACGTCCGCTGGGACGTTTCGGCCGGCGATGCCGCCGCATGGCTCCATGTCACGGCAGCCTCCGCCGCCACGGCCCGGGTCTCGATCGACGTGAACACCGGTCGGGAGGTGCGCAGCGGAAAAATCGTCTTCACGACCGAAGATGCGAAGGTCCGGATCGAAATCCCCGTCACCCAACGTTTCGGCGAGACGATCGGCCGCGCTCCGATCCGCGATCTGATGCTGATCTACGACGCTACGGACACGGGTCGCATCTTCGACGAAAAGCGGTTCGCCAAATACCTGGCCACGACGGACGATACTCCGCAATGGCTCTTCGACGGTTACCTGTTTCTCACGCTGCACCGCGGCGGCAAGTCCTTCGCGAGCGGGTATGCCAAACCTGCGTCGAACAAAGAGGACTGGCAAGCCGTTTTGGACTATTACTTCGACGACACACATTCGATTCCGGCGCTCGACCGGGCCGTGGGCGAGTTGCGCGACAAGATCGGAGGCACGTTCCACCGCCGCAAGGTGGTGATCTTCATGCCCGAACCGCAGAGCGGCCAGACCGACTGGGGAGAACTGAACGGTCGTGCGCTGGATTTCAACCTCTACCCCGACCGCATCGCCGCCTGCCAATGGTACGTCGACCGGGTCGTCGAGAAGTTCGCCGCGCACGATTTCCGCAACATCCAGCTCAGTGGAATCTACTGGCTTCCCGAGCACGGAGGTTTCATCGCGAGCAATCTGCACCGGATCGCGGATTACGTCCACTCGAAGAACCTCGATTTCCACTGGATCCCCTACTACAACGCCTTCGGCCATGCCGATTGGAAAAACTACGGTTTCGACTGCGCCTACTACCAGCCCAACTACTGTTTCAGCACCACGATTCCCCGCCAGCGGCTCTACGATGCCGCCGCGGAGGCTCTGGCAGCCGACATGGGACTCGAAGTCGAATTCGACTCGAACTACGCGTTCGAACGCAACGTAGCCTATATCGACGTCTACGAGGAGCTGGGAATCCTCGAAAAATCGAACCTCGCCTACTACGGCGGCACCGCCTTCGAATACTGGATGGACGGCATCGCCGAAGAACGGGCCTTTTATCAGCGCTTGGCGAAGATCGTCGCCGAACGGCAAAAGAAATTTTACAACGAATAACAAACGCTATCCATTATGAAAACCTTCAAAATGCTTCTGCTGGCCGTCGCAGCGCTCTGCGTCACGGCATGCGAGAACGACGAGGCGGCCAACTTCGGCGTACCCGAATCGATCGAGCTTTCGGCAGATGCGAGCATCATCGATTTCACGGTCAGTGCGAACACGAGTTGGACCATGACCGTCTCCGATCCCTGGTTCAAGGTCACGCCCAAGCACGGCAGCGGCAAAACGAAGCTCAAACTGGGCGCAGACCGCAACACGACGGGCGCCGCACGCATCTCGACGATGGAGTTCGTCGCCGCGGACGGCACCATCGAGCGCGTCCCGGTATCGCAGCCCGCCTATGTCGCCGAAATGAGCATCGTCTCGGCTGAAACCGTTCTGGTGAAGAAAGGCGAGCAGTTCGCACTGCAAATCACGGCCAACGTCGAGGACTGGACCTACACCTTGACGAACGGCGCATGGCTCAAAGAGGCCTCGAGGTCGGAAAAAGAACTGGTCTTCGATCTCGACCCGTCGGTGAAGTTCGATACGAACGTCGCCGCCACGATCACCTTCACGTCGCCCTCCGACCCCGTATTCGAGAAGTCGGTATCCGTGCGTCCGCTCGACTACGCCGAACTCACAGCCACGGGCGAGGAGTCCGTCATGGTGAAACGCGGAGAACAATACACCGTGAAGATTACGACCAACATCGACGACTGGACCTACTCGCTCGTCGACGCCGCATGGCTTCGGGAGGCTTCGAAAACAGCCGACGCCATCGTCTTCGACCTCGAACCCAACAACCTGCTTAACCCCGACAAGAAGGGAAAGATCGTCTTCGCATCGCCTTCGTACGCCAACCTCGCCTTCACGCTGGAGGTGCAGCCCATCTCTTACGAGAACACCTATATGCCCGACAAATCGAAGATGCGCGCCTTCGCACTGGAAAACGACGGCGTGGTCGGCACGACGAACAGCGCGAGCGAATACCTCTTCGATGGCAAATGGATGACGGCTAAGAGTGATTATGCACCGATCGCCTACAAACACTGGGAGCTCACGACGACCAATGCACAAGCCGCTGAGGGGCACGGTGACTCGTTTACAATCGACGCCGGAGAGACGATCCGTCTGGCACGCTTCATCACCTACCACTACTACGACTACATCAACCATGACCCGCTGATTTACGAGATTTACGCCTATACCGGTTCGGGCGAACCCGAAGCCGCCTGGGACAAATGGGTGAAACTCGGCGGTATGGACGTAACCGATATTTCGGCGATCGTCAAAGCGCTTCCGGCGAAGACACCCTGCGAATACATCGCCAATGGCGATACGCTCGTCATTCCCGAAGAAAATGCCATCGAAGCCCGCTACTATCGTTTCAAGACAATTAAAAACGGTTATAACTTCTACGGCGAAGGCTGGGGTGTTCGCAACCACTGGCTGACCCTGAGCGAAGTCACACTCGTAGCGTACAAGTAATCGCCGCACCGAAAAACCATCGGACAAGGAGTAACCGGCTGCTCGGTCGGTTACTCCTTCCGCAAACCATCGAAAAACGAATGCGCAAAACACGGAAAACCATGATACGACGGTTATTGCATACGCTTCTGACAACGGCACTGCTCGTCGGATGCTCCGACTCGGGCGACAAGCCCGCAGCATCGTCCGTCCCGACACCCCCGTCCGACGTCGCCGTCGAACGGCTCGGCGAGACGAAAATCCGCATCGCGTGGCGCGACAGGAGCGACTCGGAGAGCGGATTCTCGATCTGGGTACGCACCCAGAAGGAGACCGCACCCCGGAAACTCGGTTTCACGGCCCGCGATGTCGAGAGCTATACCGTAGACGGAGGTCTGGAACAGGACGAAACCTATGTCTTCGGCGTCTGCGCCGACGGCCGCAAAGGGTCGTCGGAGATCGTCTACGCGCAGCCCCTGCTGCTGGAAGACCTCACCTCGCCCGGCATCGCTTTCGTCGGCGAGCCCGTCGCCACCGAATCGTGCGTCGCTTTCCGCTATGCGCCCCGCAACACGGAGGGGGCCCGCAGCGTCTCGTGCGGCATCTGCTGGAGCGCCGACCATCTGCCTACCGTGGAGGATATCCATCAGGACGGACCTGCTCTCGACGGTTCACAATCCGTCATGCAGGTGATCTCCAACGTGCTGCTCGACTACGGCCGCCCCTATCGTTTCCGCGCCTATGTCAGAGTCGATAACGAAGTACGCTACAGCAGCGAGGTCGTCGCATCGCTCGGCAAGGAGCCCGAAGCGATCGAACTCACGTGGAAGAAACTCGATACGCCGTCGCTACCCGCCGAAATCTCGGTCTACGAGACGACGGATAAGGTCGGCGGTCATAACTTCCACGCATGGTACGCCATAGCCGACCTCAGCAAAGGCACGGTAGAGCTGCGCGTGAGCGTTCCCGACGCCAAAGCCACCATCGACACGCAGGCCTCCTCGTTCGGCGGCGACTGCTACGTGATGACCAACGCCGGATATTTCTACGCCTCG
This sequence comes from uncultured Alistipes sp., assembly GCA_964018965.1. Lineage (GTDB taxonomy): Bacteria > Bacteroidota > Bacteroidia > Bacteroidales > Rikenellaceae > Alistipes. The sequence continues at coordinate 16,934 of CAXHRY010000009.1, read as the reverse complement.
GACCACGTGGGCATCGCCGTCGTGGATTCGAAAACCATCGGGTTCATTCCCGACATGCGCGGCTCGCTGCGCACGCAGGACGCGGAGTATAACGTGATGTATCACGCCACGCGCGGCATCTTCGGCGTCGCAACCGACGGGAAACCGGGAGTCTACTGGGTCGGCACCAACGGTTCGAATTACTTTTTCGACCGTCCGCTGCCCTCGGTACGCGGCGAGGCGAAATATGCCGGAGTCTCGACCGCCAACCCGACCAAGCCCGTCAGCTGGTCACCCCGATACGCCATCAGCGCGGGCCCCGTGCTGCTCAAAGACGGAAAATGCCCCTTCGACTTCACCGAGACTTCGAAGGGCACGGAATACTACCTGAACAACTACGAAATCATCCCCTACGACATCTTCGGTCCGACGGTTTCGCCCGACCGCACGGCCGTAGGACACACGGCCGACGGCCGCGCGGTGCTCTTCGTCTGCGACGGCCGCATCACCGCCAGCGGCGGCGCGACGCTCACCGAACTGGCCCGCATCCTGCGCGGCATCGGATGCACCGATGCCCTGAACCTCGACGGCGGCGGCTCGACCGGCATGATGGTCGGCACGCAACACGTGAATTACCATTCGGACGAAAACCGCGCCGTAAAGTCCACCATCGGATTTTTCCGCAAAAAGTAACCTCAACCCCAACGACGATGAAATTTACCCGACACATTCTGACCGGTCTCGCAGCGCTCGCCTGCGTGCTGCCCATCTCGGCCGAGAGCAAAAGCAAGACCAAGCCCTTCACGGCCACCGACCTGGTGCTGATCTACGCCGGAGGAGCCCACAACCGCAACTGGGGCGTAGAACAGATGAAAGACTACGTATCCTACACCGACCGCAATGGCCGAGATCACTGGCTTTTCGACGGTTTCCTGCTGCTCGAAATCCGCGACCTGGGCGAAGGCAGTGCCGAGGTGGCATTCGACCCGGGACACCGCAATACGGACGGTTCGATCCTTCCGGCCGCCACGCAGGCCGACTGGCTCAAGCTGATCGACTACTACTTCTCCGAGGGGCAGGTGCTCGATGCCATCGAACAGGCGGTCGAGCAGGCTTCGAAGCGGATCGGAACCCCTGCGACCAAGCGTCAGATCATGATCTCGATCCCCAATCCGATCGTCTACAAACAGCCCATCGCCAAGAAGGGCGGCACGACCTATTGGGGCGTACTCGACGACCGCGTGCTCGACTTTTCCAACGAGAACGACCGCGCACTGGCCTGCCGCTGGTATATCGACCGGGTGCTGCACCGATTCAAGGAGGCGAAGTTCAAGCATGTCGAGCTGGCCGGATTCTACTGGGTGACCGAGGAAACCTCATCCAAGAGCCCGCTGATCGCCGATATCGTGAACTACTGCGCGCAGAAACACTACGGGCTCTACTGGATACCCTATTTCCAGGCCCCCGGATACGAAAGCTGGAAAGAGAAGGGATTCGCCCGAGCCTACTACCAACCCAACTATTTCTTCCAATCCGCCATACCCTATTCGCGCCTGGAGACGGCATGCGCACAGGCTGCCGCCAACGGCATGGAGATGGAGCTCGAATTCGACGAATCGGCCCTCAAGAAGCATAATAAGGGCCAACGTCTGCGCGACTACATGCGGGCATTCAAGGAGGCGGGCGTCTGGGAGCGTTGCTACCTGGCCTACTACCAGGGCGGCAAAGGCCTGAGCATGCTGAAGCATTCGACGGAGAGCGAGGATCGGGAACTCTACCAGGATTTTTGCGACTTCGTATCGCAACGTCCCCTGCGCCAGCAGACCGCCAAGAAACGCTAATCCGAACGTATCATGAAACCCTTCGCATCTATCCGTTGCGCCACCCTGCTCGTCGCCTTGGCGACGGCGGGGACGCTCGCGGCGCAGAACCTGACCCCCGCTATCGAGCGGCGCATCCGCATGAACACGTCGAGCGCCGTAAACGCCAACTGGCCCTTCAAATTCGGAGGCCCCTATTACAGCCATCTGTTCATCGACAAGATCTACGCCAAGAGCGATCCGATCATCCCCTGCCAGTCGGTTTTCGACGTGCAGATCGCGGCGCGCCTGGGCTTCAAAATCATCGAGGCCAACATCCACGCCACGGCCACGCCCGGGAAATACATCGTCATGCACGGAGTAAGGGGCTGCCTGGGCGATCAGGTCACCGATCTCGACGGGAATTCGGCCGCCGACGTGGTGATTCGCGAAACGCCGTTCGACTCGCTGATGAGCAACTACCGCTACCGCTCGCGCTACGCCAAATACCGTACGCACATCACCTCGCTGGAAGATTTCCTGTTAGAATGCCGCCGCAACAACATCGCGCCGCTCCTCTCGCACGCCGACGAGGAACAGGTGCGCATCACGCGTTCGATCATGGGCGAGAACTTCATCCTCTACTGGGGTACGCGCGAGGAGTTCGCGGGTCCCATCCTGGAGTACCACTCCTACAAGAGCATCCAGCAGATCGTCGACCGCTGCAAATACATGGGTGCGCCCTATCTCTACTGCATGGGCAACGTCCACGACTTCACCGACGAGCAGTTGCGTACGATCGCCCGCGAGGTGCACGCCGTGGGATGCTACGTCGGGTTCGCAGGCTGCTACGAACCGCCGCAAAATACCCAGAAGCTGCTCGACATGGGTTTCGACTTCTCCGCTTCGGGCTGGGACATCAACGAAATCGACAACGGCAACCTCTGCAACCTGACGGCCGACCTGCGTTTCGACGATTTCCGCACCTCGGGCGTCGAACAGGACGCCGTGCTGCACCTCGCTCCCGGGCAGATCGTCGCTCCGGGGACGGAACTTCCGTCGCAGTTCCTCGCAGGCGGCAGCCTGCACATCCGTTTCGCGGGAAAAATCCGCGTCGAAATGGGCGACTATATCCATACGGAGTTCGAATCGGACGGAGAACGGTCCATGTGGCTGAGCACCTACTTCATGGAGCAGGCCCCCACGTTCCGCATCACCGCCGTCGAACCTACCCGCGTCATCAACCTAACCTACAAAGCCTCAAAAATGTAATCCGATATGAAAACCGCATTCATCGCCAAAACCCTCCTCGCTACCGTCATGGCAGCGGCAACCGTAACCCTGGCCCAGGCACAGAAAAAAGAGTCCGCCATCGTCGCCCACCGCGGCTACTGGAATTGCGAAGCCGCCGGCTACGCCCGCAACTCGCTCGCAGCGCTCGAAAGCGCGCAGAAAGCCGGTTTCTGGGGCAGCGAATTCGACGTCAACATGACCGCCGACGGCGTGCTGCTCGTCTTCCACGACGCCCATATCGACGGCAAACGCATCGACCAGCATCCCTACTCGGAGTTCAAGAATTTCCGCCTGGAGAACGGCGAACCGATCCCGACGCTCGACCAATACCTCGAACAGGCGAAGAAATATCCCAAAACGGTGCTCGTCTTCGAGATGAAATGGCACTCGACGGATGAGATCGAGAACCGCGCCATCGCCCTGAGTATCGAGAAGCTGAAGGCCCACAAACTCTTCTCGCCCAAACACGTGATCTTCATTTCGTTCTCGCCCAACGCCAGCCGTGTGCTGGCTCAGTCGGCTCCGGGCTTCACCGTGCAATATCTGGGCAGCGACCGCCGCCCGGCGCAGGTCGCCGACGAATGGGGAATGAACGGCGTAGACACCTGGTTCAAGACTTTGTTGGACGACGCCACATGGTATCCCGAGGCCCGCAAGCACAAAATGAGCGTCAACACCTGGACCGTCAACGATCCCGCACAGATGAAGACGCTCTTCGAAATGGGCGTAGACCAGCTCACGACCGACAACCCGACGGAGGCCCGCGAGGTGCTCTCGGAGATGGGTATGCGCGAAGTCAAGGCCGGCAAAAAGATCAGAATCCAGAAATAAACGACGATGAAAGGACCCCTTCGCTTTCTGACCGCAACCGCATGTCTGGTCCTGGCGGGTGCCGCGACACTCGAAACATCCGCGGCAGCACGGCAAAGAGTCCCCGACTGGCAGAACCCCGCCGTCAACCAGCATGGCCGCCTGCCCATGCGGGCGACCTTCGCGACCGATGCGCCGCGACTTTCGCTGCACGGCATCTGGGAATTCAAAGGTTACGAAACCCCGGCGGATCGCACGCCCGACTTCTACAGTCCCGGCACGGACACCTCCGCGTGGGGCGAGATGCCGGTTCCCGGCATGTGGGAGCTCAACGGCTTCGGCGATCCGGTCTACCTGAATATCGGCTACGCCTGGCGCGGCCATTACGAAAACAATCCGCCCTACGTCCCCACGGAGCACAACCGCGTAGGTCACTATCTGCGCACGTTCACGCTGCCCGCTTCGTGGGCCGGAAAGGATATCGTACTGCACATCGGTTCGGCAACGTCGAACGTAAGAGTGTGGATCAACGGTCGCGAGGCCGGTTACAGCGAGGACAGCAAGCTCGAAGCGCGTTTCGACGTCACGCGACTCGTCGTCCCGGGCGCCGAGAACCGCATCGCGCTCGAGGTATTCCGCTGGTGCGACGGCTCCTACCTCGAAGACCAGGATTTCTGGCGTCTCTCGGGTCTGGCGCGCGAAACCTACCTCACGGCACGGGAGAAATGCCGCGTCGAGGACATCCGCGTCGAGGCGTCGGCCGCGGGCGAACTGACGTGGGAAGTGACGGCGACACGCGGCGTGAAATCCATCGAGGTTTCCGTACCCGAGCTGCGCTACACCACCCGGACCACTGCCTCAAGCGTCTCCCCCGAGGGACTCCGGATCTTCACCGGGAAAGCGTCGCTGCCGGGCGTCGAGCCCTGGTCGGCCGAGACGCCGCGACTCTACCGCATGGAGATCGCCCCGTCCGACGGCAGGAGGGTCACCGAACACTCGGCACTCGAGGTCGGCTTCCGCGACGTCCGCATCTCGGGCGGGCAGCTGCTCGTCAACGGCCGCCCGGTGCTCATCAAGGGCGTCAACCGCCACGAGATGAACGCCTACCGCGGATACGTAGTCTCCGAGGAGGAGATGATCCGCGACATCGAAATCATGAAGCGACTCAACATCAACACCGTACGCACGTGCCACTACCCCAACGATCCGCGGTGGTACGACCTCTGCGACCGCTACGGGCTCTACGTCATCGACGAGGCCAACATCGAGTCGCACGGCATGGGCTACGACGCGCTGACGCTGGCCAAGGAGCCCGCCTACGAAGCGGCGCACCTCGAACGCGTCTCCCGCATGGTGCGGCGCGACCGCAATCACCCGAGCATCATCGTCTGGAGTCTGGGCAACGAAGCGGGCAACGGTCCCAACTTCGAAAAGGCCTACGACTGGGTAAAGGCGGCCGACCCGACCCGTCCCGTGCAGTACGAGCGGGCCGTGCTCGACCGTAATACCGACATTTTCTGCCCGATGTACCTCGATTACGAGGGTTGCGAGCAGTATGCCGCCTCGAACCCCGAACGCCCGCTGATCCTTTGCGAATATGCCCACGCGATGGGCAACTCGATGGGCGGTTTCAAGGAGTACTGGGACCTCGTACGCAAATATCCCGTCTTCCAGGGCGGCTGCATCTGGGATTTCGCCGATCAGGCACTCTACCGCAAGGTCGATCCCTCCCGTTACGGCACCGACCACGTATTCGCTTTCGGCGGCGACTACAACGACTACGATCCCACCGACGGATCGTTCAACTGCAACGGCATCGTCGCGACCGACCGGTCGCTTCATCCCCATGCTCACGAGGTGGCCTACCAGCTGCAATCGATCCGCACCTGCGCCACAGCAGAGGAGGCTCTCGACGGCAGGGTGCGTGTCTACAACGAATATTTCTTCACCGACCTCTCGCGTTACGCGATGCAGTGGGAGGTGACGTGCAACGGCGAGGCCGTATTGTCGGGTTCGCTGGAGGAACTCGACATCGCGCCGCAGAGCAGCGCGACACTCCGCCCGGGCTACACCCGCGAGGAGCTGCTCGCAGCCTGCCCGGCGCCCGAGACATCCGATATTTTCCTCAACGTACGCTATACGCTCAAACGCCGCGACGGACTTCTCCCGGCCGGTACGGAGCTGGCGCACGACCAAATCGCTATCGCACAGGGGCTGCGCCACAGCCGCACGATCGTACCGAAAGCACCGACCGTCGAATTGAAGGGGGCTACGGCGGTATTTGCGGGAACGACGGGCGAGCGGGCGCTCCCCTGGGCGATTTCTTTCGACCGCACGACGGGAGCCCTGAGCAGCTATCGCCTCTGCGGACGCGAACTGCTCGCCGCGCCGCTGCGGCCCTGCTTCGGCCGCGCGGTGACGGACAACGACATCGGATTCCAGTTCCACCCGGCCGGAGCCCGCATCTTCAGCCGCCAGATGGCCCTGTGGCCCGCCGCGCAGTTCGTTCCGGAATCGTTCGACGTGACGACGACCGAGCTGTACGCCGAAGTAACCACCGTATTCCGGCCCATCGCAGGCCTGGTCCGGGTCTCGACCCGCTACCGCATCTATGCCGACGGCACCTTGGAGGCGACGCTCGGCACCTCCGACGGCGGTGATATCGCCTCGGCGCCCGAATTCTTCCGTGTGGGTATGGAAACCACACTCCCGGGCGACTTCTCGACGGTGGATTTCTACGGCAAAGGGCCCTACGAGACCTATGCCGACCGGCAAAGCTCGGCCTGGACCGGCCGCTACATACAGCCCGTCACGGAGCAGTACCATTACGGTTACGTCCACCCGCAGGAGTCGGGCACACACGTGGGGCTGAAGTGGCTGCGCGTAACGGACGACAGCGGCTGCGGACTGGAAATCACCTCGCCCGCAGCGTTCTCCGCCTCGGCGCTGCCCTTCACGCGCAGCGAGCTGAACAACTTCTCGTCGCCCTTCGCCAGCGAGGAGCTCTCCGCCGCCTCGTCGCGCTACAAACACTCCGAAGAGCTGCGCGCCGCGGCCCACGAGACCGACCGCTCGCGCGGTGTCACGCACCTGAATTTCGACCTTGTGCAGCGCGGTCTGGGGTGCATCGACTCCTTCGGTTCGCTGCCGCGCCCCGAATACCGCATTCCGGCCGACGCCTACACCTTCGAATTCGTAATTTCACCCCTCTACCGATGACTACGGCCCTAAAACGTATACTTCCGACTCTTACCGCTCTGTTGCTCGTCGCGACGGCGGCCGCCGCACCGCAGGAACTCCGCTCGCCCGACGGCAAGTTGCGCCTCGGCGTCTCGCTCACCGAAGCCGGCGAGCCCTGCTACGCCCTCGACTACGACAGCCGCCCGGTGATCCTCCCCAGCAAGCTCGGTTTCGAGCTGCGGGGCGACCTCAATGTCTCCGAAATCGAGATCGAAGGGGACCGCATCCGCAAGCGCGACGCCCATCCCGCGGTCTCGCTCTACGACGATTTCGAACTGATCGACACCCGCCGCAGTTCGTTCGACGAGACCTGGCAGCCCGTCTGGGGCGAGGAGGCCGAGATCCGCAACCGCTACAACGAACTGGCGGTCGACCTGCGCCAGCGCGCCACCGGACGGCTTATGACGGTTCGTTTCCGCCTCTACGACGACGGATTAGGATTCCGCTACGAATTCCCGGCCCAGCGCGGTTTCGAATACTTCATCATCCGGGAGGAACTTACGCAGTTCGCCCTGGCGGGCGACCACAAAGCCTTCTGGATCCCGGGCGATTACGACAGCCAGGAGTACGAATACACCGAATCGCGCCTGTCGGAGATACCTGCCCTGCTGCCCGCGGCGCTGACCCGAAACCCCTACCACACGCCTTACAGCACGCGCGCCGTGCAGACCTCGCTGCAAATGCGTACCGACGACGGGCTCTACCTCAACCTCCACGAGGCGGCGCTGGTCGACTACCCGTGCATGCACCTGGAGATCGACCCCGAGCGGCTGATCTTCACCGCCTCGCTCACGCCCGACGCCTCGGGGTGGAAGGGCACGATGCAGACGCCCCGCCACACGCCCTGGCGCACCGTGCAGGTCGCGGACGACGCCTGCGGCATCCTCGCTTCGCGTCTGATACTCAACCTTAACGAGCCGTGCGCCTACGACGATACGTCGTGGATCCATCCAGTGAAGTACATCGGCGTCTGGTGGGAAATGATCAGCGGCGCAGGGTCGTGGGCTTACACCGACGACGTCGCCTCCGTGCGTCCGGGCCTTACGGACTACTCCGTCTGCCGCCCCTCGCCCCGCCACTCGGCCAACACGGCCAACGTACGCCGCTACATCGACTTCGCCGCCGAACACGGGTTCGACGAAGTGCTGGTCGAGGGGTGGAACATCGGCTGGGAGGATTGGGAACTCTTCAACAAGGAGGAGGTTTTCGACTTCGTGACCCCCTACCCCGATTTCGACCTCCCGGCGCTGAACGAATACGCCCGTTCGAAAGGCATCCGGCTGATGATGCACCACGAAACGTCGTCGGCCGTGCGGGCTTACGAACGTAAGATGGACGAAGCCTACGCCCTGATGCAACGCCACGGCTACGACGCCGTGAAGAGCGGTTACGTGGGCAGCATCTTCCCCCGCGGCGAACACCACTACGGGCAGTGGATGAACAACCACTACCTCTACGCCATCCGCCAGGCGGCCGACCACCGCATCATGGTCAACGCCCACGAGGCCGTGCGGCCCACGGGACTGTGCCGCACCTACCCCAACATGATCGGCAACGAGTCGGCCAAAGGTACCGAATACCAGGCCTTCGGGGGCATCCACCCCCGCCACGTCACCATCCTGCCCTTCACGCGACTCAACGGCGGTCCGATGGACTACACACCCGGCATCTTCGTCATGCGGATGAGCGAATTCAGCCCCGCGAACCCGTCGTGCGTCAACGCCACGATCGCCAACCAGCTGGCCCTCTACCTGACGATGTATTCGCCGCTGCAAATGGCCGCCGACCTGCCCGAACACTACATGCGCTACCCCGACGCCTTCCAGTTTATCAAGGATGTAGCCGTCGACTGGCGCCGAAGCCGCTATCTGCTGGCCGAACCGGGCGACTACATCGTCGTGGCGCGCCAGGCCAAGCAGAGCGGACAGTGGTTCGCCGGAGGCGTGACCGACGAGAATGCCCGGACGCTGCGCGTGCCCCTCGACTTTCTGGAGAAGGACCGCAAATACGAGGCGACGATCTACGCCGATGCGCCCGACGCCCACTATCGCGACAATCCGCAAGCCTACACCGTCGAGCGACGCGAAGTAGACAGGCGCACGACCCTGGAGATGGATCTCGCCCCCGGCGGCGGCTTCGCAATCTCGTTCCGAGAAATAAGGTAACTAATACAACGTATGCCACATAAGTTCCTCGACCGTAATTTTGAATTGAATGGCTGAAGCCTCGCGGCCCTTGGCCGCGTTTACAAATCTGACCCACCCCCAAACTGCGGTGCAAGGCGAGGACAATCGAACTTGTTCGAATTGCCGAGCCGCAGCAGCAGAAACGGAACGTACCCCCGTCAGAGAGGGGCTTCGGGTGCAACCCTATGGCAGTTTAAAACCATTTAGTGTAAATATGTAGAAACATAAAAACAACCCATACCATGAAACGTATCGTACTCGCAACCCTGTTGCTTCTTGCGGGTCTGGCCGCGCAACACCGCGCCGCAGCCCGGACGAACATCATTCCCCGACCGGTCGCCGTTCACGAAACGGGCCGCACGCTCGCCATTCCGCAAGATGCCCTCGTAGGAGCTTCCGACGAGGGTCTGCGCCGCCTGGCCGAACTTTTCGTCGCCCAGATCGCCAAGGACGGTTACACGGGCCTGGGCATCGCTCCGTCGGAACGCAAAGCCTTCGTCAAACTGCGTCTCGATCCCGCACTGGCCGAGGAGGCCTACACGCTCGACACGACCTCCGACAAGGAGATCGTGCTCGCGGGCGGCTCGACCAAGGGCGTATGGTGGGGCTTGCAGACACTCGAACAGCTCTTGGTCGCCACGACAGGAGAATCCGCACAACTGCGCATCCCGGCATTGCGGATCGAAGACGCTCCGCGATTCGCCTACCGCGGCGCTCACCTCGACTGCGGCCGTCACTTCTTCACGGTCGACGAAGTGAAGACCTATATCGACATCATCAGCGCCCACAAGATCAACACCTTCCACTGGCATCTGACCGAAGACCAGGGGTGGCGTATCGAGATCAGGAAATATCCCGAACTGACACGCATCGGCTCGCAGCGCCGCGAGACCTATGTCGGCCATCTCTACGCACATACGGGCAAATACGACGGTACGCCCCACGGCGGCTACTACACCCAGGACGAGATTCGCGACGTGGTGGCCTACGCCGCCGAGCGTCAGGTGACGATCATCCCCGAGATCGAAATGCCGGGCCATGCCGTGGCCGCACTGGCGAGCTACCCCTGGCTCGGATGCCGCGGCGAAGGCTATGAGGTGTGGACCTCCTGGGGCGTCAACAAGGATATCTTCTGCGTGGGCAAGGAGACGACGTTCGAGTTCCTCCAGAATGTGCTCGACGAGGTTTGCGAACTTTTCCCCGGCGAATACATCCACATCGGGGGCGACGAGGCTCCGCGCGACAACTGGAAAACGTGTCCCCACTGCCAGCAGCGCATGCGCGAACTGGGACTCGAAAAAGAGGCCCAGTTGCAGAGCTACCTGGTGGCCCGCATCGAAAAGTACCTCAACGCGAAGGGCCGCAAGATCATCGGCTGGGACGAGATTCTGGAAGGCGGCGTGACACCCACCGCGACGGTCATGTCGTGGCGCGGAGCCGAGGGCGGCATCGCCGCGGCCAAGCAGGGCAACGACGTCATCATGGTACCCTATCAGTATCTCTACCTCGACTATTCGCAGACCCGCGAACAGGCCGTCTACGGCGAGCCGCTGGCCATCGACAGCGGTCTGACCCTCGAAAAATGCTACTCGTTCGACCCCTTCGCCGGGCTCAACGAATCGGAGCGCAAGCACATCAAAGGTATCCAAGCCAACCTGTGGACCGAGTACATCGCCGATTTCGGCCATGTCCAGCACATGCTGCTTCCGCGCCTTTCGGCCGCGGCCGAGATCGCCTGGAGCCGCGAAAAGTGCGATATCGACACCCTGCGACGCCGCATCCGCGACGCCATGCTGCCCCTCTACCGCGCCCGCGGATACCGTTTCGCGCCCTATGAATTCTGGTTCCTGGACTAAACCGCAGGCACGATGGAAACACGCAGAAAATTCCTGAAGAAAGTGGTTGCGGCCGGAGCTTCGGCGCTGGTCGTGCCCCCGCTGCTGTCGGCCTGCGGCAAGGAGGACGACGCCTATGACCCCGCCGCCGGAGCGGCGAACCTGATCGTCCCCAAGGGCGACGCCCTGCGCATCACGGGCACGTTCCTCGACGAAATTTCACACGACATCCCCCACCAGAACTGGGGCGAACGCGAGTGGGACCGCGATTTCCGCTACATGAAGGCCATCGGCATCGATACGGTCATCATGATCCGCTCGGGCTACCGCAAATTCATCACCTATCCCTCGCCCTATCTGCTGGGACAGGGTTGCTACAAGCCCTCGGTCGACCTGGTGGACCTTTTCCTGCGGCTGGCCGAGAAGTACGGCATGAAGTTCTACTTCGGCCTCTACGACTCGGGCAAATACTGGGACACGCACGACATGTCGCACGAGGTGGAGCACAACCGCTACGTCATCGACGAGGTTTGGAAACTCTACGGCGAAAAATACCGCAGCTTCGGCGGCTGGTATATCAGCGGCGAGATCAGCCGCGCGACCCGGGGAGCTATCGGCGCGTTCCACACGATGGGCAAGCAGTGCAAGGAGGTTTCGGGCGGACTGCCCACCTTCATATCGCCCTGGATTGACGGCAAGAAAGCCGTGTCGAATGCCCGGAATGCCGTGACGGCCGACGAGCACGAACGCGAATGGGACGAGATATTCGACGGCATCCACGACGTGGTGGACGCCTGCGCCTTCCAGGACGGACATATCGACTACGACGAACTGGATCTCTTCTTCTCGATCAACAAGCGCCTGGCGGACAAATACGGCATGAAGTGCTGGACCAACGCCGAGTCGTTCGACCGCGACATGCCCATCCGTTTCCCGCCCATCAAGTTCGACAAGCTGCGCCTGAAACTCGAAGCGGCCAAACGCGCCGGATACGACAAGGCCATCACCTTCGAATTCTCGCACTTCATGTCGCCCCAGTCGGCCTACCCGCAGGCCGGGCACCTCTACAACCGTTACAAGGAGTATTTCGAGATCAAGTAGCCTATGAAATCGCAAACCAATACGGGATATATCGTCTTTCTGTCGGTCGTCGCCGCGATCGGCGGCATCCTTTTCGGCTACGATACGGCCGTCATTTCGGGAACGATCGCCGGCGTGGCGTCGCAATTCGGACTCGACGCCCTGCAGCAGGGGTGGTTCGTCGGCTGCGCCCTCGTGGGCTCGATCGCCGGCGTGGCGGTCGCGGGCATGCTGAGCGACCGCTTCGGACGCAAGCGTACGATGCTCGTCTCGGCCGTGCTGTTCACGGTCTCGGCCGTCGGTTGCGCGATCTGCTCCGATTTCCAGCAGCTGATCGCCTACCGCATCATCGGCGGCGTGGGCATCGGCGTGGTGTCGATCGTCTCCCCGATGTATATCTCGGAGGTGGCCGTGCCGCGCTGGCGCGGATCGCTCGTGTCGCTCTACCAGTTGGCCATCACGGTCGGATTCCTGGCCGCCTACCTGGTCAACTTCGCTATCCTCGACTCGGCCGAAACGGCTCGCTACGCCTCGGAGGCGATGCAGCGGATCTGGATCGCCGAGATGTGGCGCGGCATGTTCGGCGCCGAGACACTCCCCGCGGCCTTGTTCTTCGTCATCCTGTTCTTCATTCCCGAGAGTCCGCGATGGCTGCTGCTGCGCGGAAGCGACGCAGAGGCCCGCCGCGTGATGCAACGCATCTATCCCGCGCAGACCGACGCCCAGGCCGAGATCGACGCCGTGCGCGCCACCCTCGCGAAGAACGACGCCTCCCAATGGCGGGCCCTCCTGGAGCCCGGCATCCGGCGTGCCGTCGCCATCGGCGCCTTCATCGCCATCCTCGGGCAGTTCATGGGTGTCAACGCCGTGCTGTACTACGGCCCTACGATCTTCGAAAACGCCGGACTGTCGAGCGGCGATTCGCTCTTTTCGCAGGTGCTGGTCGGAGCCGTGAACATGTTCACTACGGTCCTGGCGCTGGCGATCATCGACCGCGTAGGCCGCAAAAAGCTGGTATACTGGGGCGTCACGGGCATGATCGTCTCGTTGCTCTCGATCGGTCTCTACTTCCTCGCCGGAGCCGCATGGGGACTCCCGAACTCGTTCCTGCTCGTCTTCTTCCTGTGCTACGTCTTCTGCTGCGCCGTGTCGATCTGCGCCGTGGTCTTCGTGCTTCTCTCGGAGATGTACCCCACGCGGGTGCGCGGACTGGCCATGTCGATCGCCGGGCTTTCGCTCTGGGTGGGCACCTATCTGATCGGCCAGCTCACGCCCTGGATGCTCGAAAACCTGACACCCGCAGGGACATTCTTCTTCTTCGCGGCCATGTGTCTGCCCTATATCGGCATCATGCGGCGGGCCGTGCCCGACACTACGGGCCGCACGCTCGAGGAGATCGAAAAATTCTGGAGAAATTAAACCCTTAAACATACGAACATGAATTTCCAACGACTGGCTGAAAAATACGAATCCGAACTCTTCGACAGCGTATTGCCTTTCTGGCTCGAACACTCCCAGGACAAGGAGTGCGGAGGCTATTTCAGTTGTCTCGACCGCGACGGCAGCATCTACGACACCGATAAGTTCATCTGGTTGCAGGGCCGCGAGGTATGGCTCTTTTCGATGCTGTGCAACAAGGTGGAGAAGCGTCCCGAATGGCTCGCCTGCGCTTTGCAGGGCGGCGAATTCCTGCGCCGTTACGGTCACGACGGCAACTACGACTGGTATTTCTCGCTCACGCGCGAAGGACGGCCGCTCGTCGAGCCCTACAACATCTTCTCCTACACCTTCGCCACGATGGCTTTCGCCCAGCTGGCCGCGGCTTCGGGCGACGAGGAGTATGCCCGGATCGCCAAGCGCACCTTCGACCGCATCCTCGAAAAGCGCGACAACCCCAAAGGCCGCTGGTGCAAGGCCCACGCCGGCACCCGTCCGATCAAGGATTTCGCACTGCCGATGATCCTCTGCAATCTGGCGCTCGAAATCGAGGAGTTCATCGACCCGGCGCTGCTCGACAGCACGATCGACACCTGCCTGCACGAGGTGCTGGAGGTCTTTTATCAGAAGGACCTGGGACTGATCGTCGAAAACGTCTCGGCCGCGGATAATTCGCTCGTCGACTCGTTCGAAGGGCGCACGATCAACCCCGGGCATTCGCTCGAAGCCATGTGGTTCGTCATGGACATGGGCGTGCGTCTGGGCCGCCGCGACCTGATCGACCGCGCCGTCGAAATCGCCCTGCGCACGATCCGTTACGGCTGGGACGACGAGTACGGCGGCATCTTCTACTTCATGGACCGTCTGGGCCACCCCCAGCAGCAGCTCGAATGGGACCAGAAGCTGTGGTGGGTCCACCTCGAATCGGCCATCGCCATGCTCAAGGGCTACCGTCTGACGGGCAACCGCGAGTGCCTGGCGTGGTTCGAGAAGCTCGACGCATACATGTGGTCGCACTTCAAGGATCCCGAGTACCCCGAATGGTTCGGCTACCTCAACCGTCGCGGCGAGGTGCTGCTGCCGCTCAAGGGCGGCAAATGGAAGGGCTGCTTCCACGTTCCGCGCGGCCTCTACCAGTTGTGGCATCTCCTCCGCCAATGCGCCGAGGCCGAAAAACGACCCGCAATATCTATCAACGAATAAACCATCCGTCATGAAAAAAATCGCACTTCTTCTGCTGGCCGTCGCCACGGCCTGCGGCGTCTCGGCTCAGGTCGACACGCTGCGCATCGACCAGACCTACTATCCCGTGCGGCGGGCCTTCTACGAGCTCACGCCCGTCAGGAAACACAACATCGTGATGCTGGGCAACAGCCTCACCGAACGCGGCTTGTGGGGCGAGTACTTCCAGCCGGCCTACGTGCTCAACCGCGGCATCGGCGGCGACTGCGTATCGGGCATGATCGCCCGTCTGGAGACCATCCTCTCGGGCAAGCCGAAGGCCATGTTCATCATGGCGGGCGTCAACGACCTGATCTTCTCGAATACGACCTACGCGAAGCTGCTCGAACAATACGAACGCATGCTCGACCTCATCGCCCGGGAGAGTCCCCGCACGAAGGTCTACATCCAAAGTCTGCTGCCGGTCATCGAGGACCGGAGCGAGTATTTCAAGGATAAGAACAGCCGCATCGCCGGGTTCAACGCCGTGCTGCGCGAGATGGCCGCGCGGCGGGGTCTGCCCTACGTCGACATCTGGAGTGCCATTCAGAGCGACGGTACGCTGCCCGCGGAGTATACCCAGGACGGTATCCACCTCACGGGCCCGGGCTATGCCGTGTGGGTCGAGGTGCTGCGCCCCTACATGAAACCCTATATGAAGTAGGATGCCTCTGCGCACGATTTTTCCTGCCGTGCTGCTGCTCGCCGCAACGGCCGGGAATGCCGCTGCACGGAGTACGCACCCCTCCGCCGCACCCGATACGCTCACCGTCACCCGCCGTGGCGGTGAGCTTCGTATCGGGTTCGGGGAGCGTTTCCGCTGCTGCTTTCGGCGGTGTATGTTCAACGAGCTGTTCACTTTCTACGAAACAGCCGTCGGCGAACACCTCATCAACCGCGCCACGAGCGACAACATCGGACCGCTGGCCATCGAGGGCCGGGGGTGGATCGGCGGGAATCACTCCTACCGCGAGCGCGGTGCGACCTGCACGGCGCGCCACGTCGACGTAGAGGTCGTAGCCGACGGACAACCGCTCGACCGGGACACGACGGTCCGGGCGCACGGGGTAACCATCCGGGTCGAAAACCTGCTTCTCGATCCGCGCAGCCCCTCCGCCGACTCCGCGGAGCTTCTA
This sequence comes from uncultured Alistipes sp., assembly GCA_964018965.1. GTDB lineage: Bacteria > Bacteroidota > Bacteroidia > Bacteroidales > Rikenellaceae > Alistipes. The sequence goes on along the minus strand of CAXHRY010000009.1, from coordinate 918 downwards.
CGGCCCTTCTGCCGCGAACGGGTGATCTACCGCGTTCGCGAAAACAACATCGAGGTCGCCGTGACGCTCTGTTTTCTCAATGCCGCCCCCGCCGCCGTGAGAACCTACTACGGCATGCAATCCATGTTCTGCGACGAAACGCACACCCTCACCCCCGGCGGCGCCTACACCGGCTGGACACCCCAAGATAGCATCGCACACTTCACCAAGAGGGACTACCCCGCTTTCGAACGCTTCGTCGAGAAAAACGACCGCGGATACCAGGCGACGTGGCTGCTACCCGAAGGGGCGGGCGACCACGAACTGCTCGCCGATACCGATGCGGTGTTCATCGGCAACTCCTACGGCAAGTCCTACCACCGGCTGCTCGCCGGTCGCGAGGTACGCGCCGGGGACGAAATCCGTTGGCGCGGGGTCTACACCTGGTTCACCACACCGATCGCCGACGACGATGCACTGCTCTGCTACGAGGCGATCGAGGGCCGCCGTCGGATACTCTTCATCGATTGTAAAAAGGAGTGCGACCGTACCGTGACGATTCCCGGCAGGTCGTTGCGATCGTTGCGGACCATCGGCAGCCACGGCGATGTCCGCATCCGGCGTATCGGTCCCCACACGTTGCGGATTCGCAGCACCGGGCCCGCATCCGTCGTCTACGTTCTGGAAACATTCCCGCCGGAGAGGCGGTAAGACGCTCGTTTCTCCGCGACGTTTGCGAATGGTGGACCGCCGATACCCCGCCGCTGTGCGGCAGGGTATCCGATCGGTCGCGGATGTTGTATCCGGTTGTGGTAGAATTCTGTTCGTGTGGTAATTTCCGCTCAGGAGGCGCCTCGGACCTGGGAACGATCGTGCTACTTGGGATCTCGTTCGGCATTCGTTTCCGGGTCGCGAGACGCATCCGTCGCGGTGGGCCGG
>CAXHRY010000008.1:0-118097 GCA_964018965.1 uncultured Alistipes sp. | reverse complement strand
AGTCGGTTTTAGGATTGACTTTGCCGTCTGCAAAGTGCGGCTTTTTGAGTCGCGCAGTTCGCCGCTACCCCCCCCGGCGGCCGCCTGAAGGCCCCGGCACCCCCTCCCGCTGGCTGCGAGCCGCAAAAGCAGCTGCGTTCGGATGAAAAATGTAGTAGATTAAAGTATAAGATCAATTTGGATAATTACGGATTTCTGAAAGTCGCAGCGGCGATCCCTCACCTGCGTGTCGGCGACTGCGATTACAATACGGAGCGTATGGCAGCCCTGGCCGAACAGGCCGCACAGCGGGGCGCCGAGATCGTCGTTTTCCCCGAACTCTCCGTCACAGCCTATACGTGCGGCGATCTGCTGCTGCAACCGACGTTGCTCGATGCGGCCGATGCGGCCCTCGAGGAGTTGGTGCGCGCGACACGCAAACTGCCCCTGACTCTCATCGCGGGGGCACCGCTGCGCCACGGTGCAGCGCTCTACAACTGCGCCGTGGTGATAAGCCAGGGGCGCGTGCTGGGCGTCGTTCCGAAGATTCACATTCCGAACTACGCGGAATTCTACGAGAATCGCTGGTTCGCTTCCGGCGCCGGGATCGCCGACGAGCAGATCGACGTCGCAGGACAGCAGGCCGACTTCGGCGCCGACCTCACCTTCGCCGTCAACGGCGCGGAATTCGGCATCGAGATCTGCGAGGATCTCTGGACCGCCATGCCCCCCTCGTCGCAGACGGCATTGAACGGCGCTCAGGTGATCTTCAACCTCTCGGCTTCGCCCGAGTCGATCGGCAAGCATGCCTATTTGCGGCAACTCGTCGCCCTCCAGTCGGCCCGCATCCTGGGGGCCTACGTCTACTGTTCGGCGGGATTCGGCGAATCCTCCACCGATCTGGTATTCTCGGGCAATGCCTTCGTCGCCGAAAACGGTGCCCTCCTCCGCTCGGCCGAACGTTTCTCGATGGAGGAGCAGCTCGTCGTCGCCGACGTGGATATCGAGCGCATCGATTTCGAACGTCGCCGCAACACTTCGTTCCGCATGAACGCCGCGGCGACGGACAATACCGTGATCGAGATGGAGGTCCCCGAAGGGCTGCGTTCCGCGGTGCTCGACCGTCCGGTCAATCCGCACCCCTTCGTGCCGCAGGACCGTGCGCATCGCAACGAACGATGCGAGGAGATTTTCCAGATTCAGTCGCACGGACTGGCCCAGCGGCTGGCCCACACGGGTTGCAAATGCGCCGTAGTCGGCATCTCGGGAGGTTTGGATTCGACCCTGGCGCTGCTGGTCACTGCGCGAACCTTCGACAAACTGGGGCTCGATCGCAGCGGCATCATCGGCATCACCATGCCCGGATTCGGCACTACGGACCGTACCTATAACAATGCGTTGGAACTCATGCGCGGCCTGGGCGTCACGATCCGCGAGATTCCGATCCGCGAAGCCTGCCTGCAACACTTCCGCGATATCGGTCTCGATCCTTCGGACCGATCGGCCGCCTACGAGAACTGTCAGGCACGCGAACGTACGCAGATACTGATGGACGTAGCCAACATGACGGGGGGACTGGTGATCGGCACGGGCGACCTCTCGGAACTGGCCCTCGGCTGGGCGACCTATAACGGCGACCAGATGTCGATGTACGGTGTCAACGCTTCGGTGCCGAAGACCCTCGTGCGCCACTTGGTGCAATGGGCCGCCGATACGGAACCCGATGCCGCGACACGCGCGACATTGCTCGATGTGGTGGACACCCCTGTGAGTCCTGAGCTGCTTCCCGCCGATGAAGACGGGAAAATCGCGCAGAAAACCGAAGACCTGGTAGGTCCCTACGAGTTGCACGATTTCTTCCTCTACAACTTCCTTCGCGCGGGTTACGGACCGGCGAAAATCCTGTTCCTGGCCGAACAGGCTTTTGACGGGAGCTACGACAGTGCAACGATCGCACGCTGGCTCAAGGTCTTCATCCGCCGTTTCTTCTCGCAGCAGTTCAAACGTTCGGCCATGCCCGACGGTCCGAAAGTAGGTTCGGTAGCCCTTTCGCCCCGCGGCGATTGGCGCATGCCCTCGGATGCTGCGGCCGCGATGTGGCTCGCCGAAATAGACTGAAAAAACACTGAGAAACCCCGAAAATATGAAGAAAATCGCAATGCTCCTCGCGATTCTGTCGTTCGGCGCAACCGCTGCCCGGGCGCAGGACTGGAAGGAAGCACTGACTAAAGCCGCCTCGTCGGTCGTGGATAAAGTCACCGATGGAAAACTGACCCAATACGCCATCGTCGGAAGCTGGAGCTATACGGGTCCCGGCATGAAGTTCGAGGGCGGCGACCTGGCCAGCGACCTGGGTGGCTCGGCCATCGAAACGACCATTACGCCCAAGCTGGAGAAAGCATACCAGCTCGCCGGCATCAAACCCGGCGCCTGCTCCTTCGTCTTCGAACAGGAAGGAGCCTTCATGGCGACATTCGGCACCCGGCAGCTCTCCGGCACCTACGAATTCGACGCTTCGACCCACATCATCACGCTCCATTTCGCCAAGGGGTCGCACAACCTGGGATCGGTGTCGGGACACGCTTACATCAGTGGTACCCACTTGCAGCTGGTCTTCCCGGTGACGAAACTCGTCGATATCGTAACGGCCGTCAGCAGCAAAATCTCTACGCTGTCGAGTGTCGCTACGCTGCTCAAAAAATACGAAAACGTCTACCTCGGTTTCGAGTTCGAAAAATAGCGACACCTCCCGAAAAAGTCCGGAATTACTCCTTCGAAAACCTTTTTTTCGCAATTGTCGATATCTTTTTGATAACTTTTTCCCATGACGGATTCTGCACGAATCCGTCATTTTTCGTTACGAACAGACAGACAGACAGGCCTTCGCAATGCCGGACAGTAAGTTTTCGATCGGGCATCGGCGCCGAGATATCGTAAAATATTTTATCAAATTCTTAAATAAGTTGTAAAACCGCGATAAAAGGGTTAATTTTAATCCCCGAATACGAACTTCTAAAAGCATCCCGTCATGACAGAACAAGAGAAACAGTACGTCGAGGATTTCATGAACCGCCTTATCGCGCGCAATCCGGGCGAGCCCGAATTCCATCAGGCCGTACGCGAAGTCGCCGAGTCGCTCGCACCCCACATCACGGCCAGCCCCGTATTGCAGAAGATGAAGATTCTGGAGCGTATCGCTGAACCCGAACGCGTCATCATCTTCCGCGTACCCTGGCTCAACGATAAGGGCGAAATCGAAATCAACCGCGGCTACCGCGTGCAGATGAACAGCGCCATCGGTCCCTACAAGGGAGGCATTCGGTTCCACCCTTCGGTCAACCTCTCGATTCTGAAGTTCCTGGCTTTCGAACAGACCTTCAAGAACAGCCTCACGACCCTGCCCATGGGCGGCGGAAAAGGCGGTTCGGACTTCAATCCCAAGGGCAAGTCGGACAACGAGGTGATGAAATTCTGTCAGTCGTTCATGACCGAACTCCAGCGCCATATCGGTCAAGACACCGATGTTCCGGCGGGAGACATCGGCGTCGGAGGACGCGAAATCGGCTTCCTGTTCGGTCAGTACAAGCGTCTGCGCGACGAGTTCACCGGCACGCTCACCGGCAAGGGCCGCGACTGGGGCGGCAGTCCGTTGCGTCCCGAAGCCACGGGCTACGGCGTTTGCTACTTCGCCCAGGAGATGCTCGCTGCGCGCAACGAGAGTTTCGAAGGCAAAACAGTCTGCATCTCCGGTTCGGGCAACGTCGCCCAATACGCTTGCGAGAAGGCTACCCAGCTGGGTGCCAAGGTCGTTACACTTTCCGATTCGTCGGGCTACGTCTACGATCCCGAGGGCATCGACGCCGAGAAGCTCGAATATGTCATGGAGCTCAAGAATATCTTCCGGGGCCGCATTCGTGAATACGCCGACCGCTATCCGTCGGCTACCTATTACCCCGGGGAGCGTCCCTGGGGCGTGAAGTGCGATATCGCGCTGCCGTGCGCCACGCAGAACGAGCTCAACGAGGAGAATGCCCTCGCACTGGTCGGCAACGGCTGCATGTGCGTGGCCGAGGGTGCCAACATGCCCTCGACGCCCGAGGCGATTCGCGTCTTCCAACAGAACAAGCTGCTCTATGCCCCGGGCAAAGCGGCCAATGCGGGCGGCGTAGCGACTTCGGGACTCGAAATGACACAGAATTCGATGCGTCTGGTCTGGACACCCGAGGAGGTGGATGCACGTCTGCACTCCATCATGCGCAACATCCACGATGTCTGCGTCCGCTACGGTACGGAGCAGGACGGCTACGTCAATTACGTCGTCGGCGCCAACATCGGCGGCTTCATGAAGGTCGCCAACGCTATGCTCGCTCAGGGATGCGTTTAATCATGTCGATCGAAAATTTCCGAAAAACACCCTGTCATAATGAATATGGCAGGGTGTTTTCCGAGATTCTCGAAGGTTTTCGAAGTATCTGCGAATCGGATAAATCCGCCGATCTTCCGATTCCTTCGAACCTTTGGTAGCGACAAATTACCACAAAACCAGATAACGGCAAATAATCGCATATCATTCATTCGATTACAGCAACCGGAGACTCTCTCCGTAAGAGATACGGGATCGGTCGTTCCGGTGTCCGGAGGCTTATAATCTAAAAAATCGTTTCAGCAGAAATAACGATTCGAAAGGCGAAAAACAAGCATGCCGCGCAGTATTACATGCTTAACGAAAAAATCCCAGCACGCTGATCTGCAATCATCTGCGTAATAAAAATCTTAACACAGCCTTTCATACCCCCATTCCGATTTCGCTGCGAACGATGTGTCGTCCCGCCGATCGAATCAGAAGCAGAGGACCGCAAGGGTCGTAACCGCGAAGCCTCCGAGAAATCCGGCGGCTATCTGAAGCGGATTGTGGCATCCGAGATAGAGCCGGGCCGAAGCGAGCGCCCCGGAGAGCAGGATCACGACGGTCAGGGGAGTCAGCATATTGCCGACTCCGGCGATGTTCATCACTACGAGCATCGCCACGGCAGCACCCATTCCGGTCATATGGAGGCTGATTTTCCAGCGCATCGACACCAGCAGGCACATCGTCTCGCAGCAAGCCGCTGCGATCATGAATTTGCGCAGGAAGACGGCCGACGGTAGTTTGCCGATCGTCACGGCACACAGTACGTAACAGACGGCACCGATCAAGAGCGGCAACAGCCGCTCGTGACGGTCGTGGATCATGTAATCCGAAATTCGGCCCAACGAGCGCAATATCCCCAGCGTCAGCATGGGGATGACGATCGTATAGAGTACGACGACCCACAGAAGATAGAATTTCGCCTCGGGCGAATAATGCGCGAATGCCGTGAGGGTCAGCAGTACGAGCATCAGATACAACGGCAGAAAAAAGGGATGCAGCATCCACGAAAGGCCGTTTGCTATTTTTCGGTAATTCATATGAAGTCGGTATTGAGAGTCGCCGCAATCGTCGCGACACGGTTCATCCCGTTCTGAAGTCAAAGATACGAATAAGCCGAGAGAAAAATGCAAGCTGGCTTACATTTTTTCCGAGGCGCAGTATCTTCGGCGCATCCAAAGATACGAATAAGCGCGAGCAAACCCAAATTTATTCGGAGTTTGCCGGGCGGAAATTTACTCGGCGCAACCCCAATAATCGGGATTATCGGCCTAATATACCTTTTTTTAGAACTGTTCCGGATCGACGTACCCGGCCGTGATGGCGTGGAGCGTCAGTTCTGCTACGGAGCGCATGCCGAGTTTCTCGGCGAGGTTGCGGCGGTGGGTGATCGCGGTCGTCGGAGCGATGTCGAGCCGCTGGGCGATCTGTTTGTTCGTAAGTCCGCGGGCCAGCAATACGAGCACTTCGGCTTCACGCTCGGTCAGGGTTGCGGAAGCATCCGGTCGCGGCGCTGCGGGCAGTCGGTGCGCCGTGTTGTGCAGGTGCAGGATGTCATGTACCAGGCGCTCCTCGCTCGTGCCGACATCGATGGTCCGCATCCCGGCGAAAGCCTGGGCGGAGCGTGTGTCGGTCAGCAGGATCGTGCGGCGGATGCGCTCGCGGAAGAAGGCTTCGTGAGCCCGGAAGAACGATGCGGCGACGAAATAGTGGACGAACCGTTCGGGGGCTGCCTCGACGAAAGCCTCGAAGTCGGTGAAGAGGACTACCTCGGCCGTGGGAATGATTTTTCCCAGGACGGACTTCAGTCCGAGTCCCGTGAGGACGTTGGGCGCTACGACCGCGATGCCGGGATGTGCGGGGCCGTCATTCATGGTGATAGGGTTCGTTGCGCAGGATGGTGAAGGCGCGGTAGATCTGTTCGGCGAAGATCGCGCGGACGATCTGGTGGGAGAAGGTCATGCGCGAGAGCGAGAGTTCGGCATTCGCGCGGGCATAGACCTCTTCCGAGAATCCGTAGGGACCGCCGATGACCATCACCAGCCGTTTCACGCCGCTGTTCAACCGTTTTTGGAGCCAGTATGCGAATTCCACGGAGCGCATCTCCTCGCCCCGCTCGTCGAGCAACACGACGTAGTCGCCGTCGGTGAGCTGGCGCAGGATGGCTTCGCCCTCGGCCGTGCGCTGCTGCTTGACGGTCAGGTTGCGCGTGTTGCGCACGTCGGGCAGCGTCGTGATGGCGAATTTGCAGTAGAAATTCACCCGTCGGGCGTACATCTCGACAAGTGCGGCGACCTCTTTCGAATCGGTCTTTCCGATGAGTATGAGTTCGAGGGTCAAAAGATCGGTGATTCAAAGGGTTCGTGGATCGGTCTTGTTTCCGTTGACTGCTGTCGCTGTGGCGTCGTGCCCCGGAAGGCTTTGCGGTTCGGGTCAGAGGTCGCTGTTCCACTCTCCGGCGGCTCCTTCGTAGATTACCGGGCGCGAGGTCTCCGCCGATTTGAGCCATTCGTAGGCCTTATACATGTTGTAGCCGTTGCCCGAAGGGCCTCCCAGTGCGTAGGCGATCACGCACGTGAAGTTGCGCGAACGGTAATACATCGCCTTCACGCGCTCGACGAATTCGTCGACGCAGGTCGGATCGTTGGCCGGGGTACCGCCCACTCGGCGGTCGTCGTCTGCTCCGGCGTGGATGTTGGCGCGGTCGATGACGTAGAGTCCGATTTCGTCGCACAATTCGTAGAACCACACGGGCTGGGGATACTCCGGGCAGACGGTGTTCTTGCCCGCAGCCTTCAGTTTGCGCAGCTCGGCGGCTGTCGTCGTGCGGTCCGCTCCGGCGTTGAAGACCGCCGTTACGGGCACGATCTCTTTGCCCAGACGCATGATGCGGCCCTCTTGCAGTTCGGTCTTGCCGAAGCCGATGCGCAGGGGCATGTATTCCTTATAGGTGCCTTCGCGTCGTGTGAAAAGCATCACCTTGTAGAGGGGCGGGTTCTTTTTGTCGGCGCTCCATGCGTTGGCGAAGGCGCCGTAGATGAAGGGCGAGAAACGCACCGTGTCGATGCTGCGTCCGGGGATCGTCACCTCGCGCATGTCGAATTCGAGCAGTTTGCCCTGCGGCGAATAGATGTCGTAGCCGACGGTCACGGGCTCCTCGTAGTTGTAGCCGTTCTGCGCGACGATCTTCAGATCGAGCATGCCGAAATCGCGTCCCAGCGTGTCGGGTACCAGGGCGATTTCGAAGTCGCGGATCGACCGTTTGGTTTGGAAATAGAGGTAGCTTTCCGAGAAGGCTTCGCGTGTCTCGGGAGCGGCGTCGAGGTTCCCGGCGGCACTTTGTCGCAGCACGAGGCGGATATCGTTGTCGCCCTGACGGATGAAGGGCGTAAGGTCGAAATCAGCCGGCGTGATCGAATCCTCGACCTCGGCCACGGCGTTGCCGTTGACCCGCAGCGAGTAGGCCGAGCGAACGTTCTCCAAATGCAGGAACACCAGACCGTCGGTCCATTCGTAGGGGATGGCGACCCGAGCCTCGACGGTCAGGGTGGTGCCGTCCGTCGCACTCGCCGCTGGGGCGAAGGCGATATGGTGGTCGCCGTCGGAGCGCTGGCGCTGTTCGGCTGCGCGGCGCGTGTCGTAAGGCAGCGCCTGCGTGCGGTAGATACGTGCGGCGTGCTGTGCTGCGGCGGAGCCGGTCAGCAGGAGAGCCGTCAGAAGCGTTATCGTTCGTTTCATCGCGTACATCGGAATGTATAACCCGTACAAAGGTACTTTTTTTTTGCCGAATCGCAAATTATCGCTAACTTTGTCAATTCGGAAAAAAGAGGGCCCGACGAGCGGTCGGGGTGCGGCGTCAGGGCCGTGCAAAGCAACGGAAAACGAATAAAACAAGATAGAATACGAACATGAAAACGCAGAGAATCGTAGAAATTCTGAAATCGGGCGTCGTGGATAGCGACATCACGGTCAAAGGCTGGGTGCGCACCAAACGCGGTAACAAAAACGTGGCTTTCATCGCGCTCAACGACGGATCGTGCGTGAAGAATATCCAGGTGGTCGTAGATCTGGCCCTGATCGGCGAGGAGCAGCTCAAGTCCGTGACCACGGGTGCCTGCATCCGCGTGGACGGACGGCTGGTCAGCTCGCCCGGTGCCGGGCAGGGTATCGAAGTGCAGGCGTCGGCTATCGAGGTCTACGGCACGGCCGATCCCGAAAGCTACCCCTTGCAGAAGAAGGGTCATTCGCTGGAGTTCCTGCGCGATATCGCCTACCTGCGTCCGCGTACGAACACCTTCGGCGCCGTGCTGCGCATTCGCCACGCCATGGCCTATGCCATTCACGAATATTTCAACAAGCACGGTTTCTACTATTTCCATACGCCGATCATCACCGCTTCGGACTGCGAGGGTGCGGGCGCGATGTTCCAGGTGACGACGCTCGACCTGAACGACCTGCCGCGTACCGAAGATGGCAAGGTGGATTATGCGCAGGACTTCTTCGGCAAGTCGTGCAACCTGACTGTCTCGGGACAGCTCGAAGGCGAGTTGGGAGCCCTCTCGCTGGGCCGCATCTATACGTTCGGACCGACGTTCCGCGCCGAGAATTCCAATACGCCGCGTCATGCCTCGGAGTTTTGGATGATCGAGCCCGAAGCGGCTTTCTACGACCTGGAGGACAATATGGAGCTGGCCGAGGACTTCCTCAAGTATCTGATCCGCTATGCGCTGGAAAACTGCCGCGAGGACCTCGAATTCATGAACAAAATGTGGGATCCGGAGCTGCTGGAGCGCCTGCATTTCGTCGTCGAGAACGATTTCAAGCGTCTGGACTACACCGAGGGCATCGAGATTCTGAAGGCCTCGGGCCGCAAGTTCGAATTCCCGTGCGAGTGGGGTTGCGACCTTCAGTCGGAGCACGAGCGCTACCTCGTCGAAGAACATTTCAAGCGTCCGGTCATCATGATCAACTACCCGAAGGATATCAAGGCCTTCTACATGAAACAGAACGACGATGGCAAAACCGTGCGCGGCATGGACGTATTATTCCCCAAAATCGGCGAGATCATCGGCGGTTCGGAGCGCGAGGCCGACTATGGCAAACTTCATGCAAGGGTGCGGGAGCTCGGAATGAACGAGAAGGATATCTGGTGGTATCTCGATACCCGTCGCTGGGGTTCGGCTCCGCACTCGGGCTTCGGCCTGGGCTTCGACCGGTTGCTGATTTTCGTGACCGGACTGACCAATATCCGCGACGTGCAGCCCTTCCCGCGCACTCCGAAAAACGCCGAATTCTGATCGCCCGCTTCACCGAGCGACAACACGGATACGACTCATGAAAAGACTGCTTATCCTTCTGTGCTTCGTCCTGGCGACGACGGATTGCGTTCGGGCGCGCCACCTCGCTCAGAAGCCGTGCCGGCTCGTGTTCATCGGCAACAGCATCACCTACGGGGCGCTGCATGCCGATCGAGAGCGGACCGCTCCGCCCGTCGTGGCGTCGGATTACGTCGCCGGGCTGCTCGGCGCCGAGGTCGCATTCCGCAATTGCGGACGTTCGGGAGCCACGACGGTAGATTTCCTTCCCGAGCGCGATGCCGACTTCAAGCGTGTGAGGAAAGCCATCGCCGAGTTGCGTGCCGAGCCGGGCGATGCGTATTACGTTGTCTCGATCATGCTGGGTACCAACGACTCGGCATCGACCCGTACGACGGGTGCACCCGTGTCGAACGAGGATTACGCCCGCAACTTGCGGTCGATCATGGATGCCGTCCGGGAGTTGTGTCCCGGGGCGATCTTCGTGCTGCAACGTCCGATCTGGTACAGCGACAACACCTATAATAATGCGATGTACCTGGTCGAGGGGCGGAAACGTCTGGAGGGGTATGCCGGCGTGCTGCGTGCCCTGGCCGAGGAGGCGGACGATGTTTATCCGGGCGACGAACGGAGCTACGATCTTTTTCGTGAAAACTACCGCAAACTGTTCTTCCCCGAGGACGGCCATGCCGGAGTTTTTTACCTCCATCCGACCGAAAAGGGAGCCCGGAAGTTGGCCAAAAACTGGGCGCGGGCCATCGCCGAGGCTGTCGTGGCCTCGACATCGCACTGATTCGGGGCCGGAAAAGGATCCGGGCAGCGCAGCGAAGGGCGGAATCGTACCGGGGCTGCGACCCGTCGCGATCGGATGCGAGCATTGCGATCCGCATTCGCGATAGATGAAGTATAATGACTACGCCGAAGAATGAAGATACCTGCCGCATGTGAATACATAACAGCTAAACGATAATTTATGGCTATTTCACAACGTCAGATTCAGAAACTGCAACAGACGCTTTCTCCGCAACAGATCCAGATGATAAAGTTGCTGGAGCTGCCTACCGTGCAGCTCGAACAGCGTATCAAACAGGAGATCGAAGACAACATCGTGCTGGAGGAAGAGGAGCGCAATCCCGAGGAAGAGGATCAGCCTCAGCAGATTTCGGTGGAGGAGTATCTGCGCGAGGACGACACGCCATCCTATAAAAGCCGGATCAACAACTATTCGAAAGACGACAAACAACGGCCGGTGTACCTCACCGAGGGACGTTCGTTCCGCGAATATCTGGTCGAACAGCTGGGATACCGCAGTCTCTCGGAGCGCGATATGCGTCTGGCGGTCTATCTGATCGGCAGCATCGACGAGGACGGTTATCTGCGTCGCGATCTGGATTCCGTGGCCGACGATATCGCTTTCACGGTGGGAATCGAAACGACGGGCGAGGAGCTGGAACGGCTGCTGAAAGTGATTCACGAGTTGGAGCCGGCAGGTGTCGGAGCTCGTAATCTGCGGGAGTGTCTGTTGCTGCAAATGGCTCAGATGCGTGTCGATACGCGTCCGCGTCGACTCGCCCGGAAGATCCTTACCAACTATTTCGACGAGTTTGTTAAGAAACATTACGAAAAACTCATCGCACGACTGCAAATCACCGAGGATGATTTCCGCGATGCCCTCGCCGAGATCAAACGTCTGTCGCCCAAGCCGGGGAATCTCTACGCCGAAGGCGGCACGGAGACCACGCCCTACATCATTCCCGATTTCATCCTCGACTATCAGGACGGTCGTTTCCAGTTGTCGCTGAACTCCTATAACGTCCCCGAGGTGCGCGTAAATCGTCGCTATATGGAGATGATCCGCGAGATGGTCGCCTCGGACGGTACCGTGCGCGAGAAAGACAAGGAGGCGATTCAGTTCGTGAAGAATAAGATCGACTCGGCCAAGTGGTTCATTTCTGCGATCAAACAGCGCCACGACACGCTCATGCGCACGATGCAGACCATTCTGGACTACCAGCAGGAGTATTTCAAGGACGGCGACAAATCGAAGCTCCGGCCCATGATCCTCAAGGATATCGCCGACCGCACGGGCCTCGACGTCTCGACCATTTCGCGTGTGGTGAACAGCAAGTACGTGCAGACGCAGTTCGGGATCATCCTCCTCAAATCGCTCTTCTCCGAGGCGATGCAGACCGATTCGGGCGAAGAGGTGTCGAGCTACGAGATCAAGAACATTCTTCAGGAGTGCATCGACGAGGAGGACAAGCGTCGTCCGCTCACCGACGAGACGCTGATGGATATTCTCAATGCGAAAGGGTATCGCATCGCCCGGCGAACGGTAGCCAAATACCGTGAGATGCTGGGCATTCCCGTCGCACGGCTGCGCAAGCAGATTTGAGCAGGAGAAAGGCCTGCGATCTTCGTACCTCATCCGTTCCAACCCCTCCTCGGAGGGGTTTTCGTTGCTTCGCAGGTTCGTCGCCGGACCGGTGTGACGCGGGCCCCGGGGCTGCGATTCGCATGCTTGCGGACGATCGTTGGGGGTATCCCTCGAAAAAAACGAATCCCGCAAAGAAATGCCGTAACATCTCCTTGCAGGGCTTTCGGCCGGAGCATCCGGCGGGAATTCCGTGTGCGGAATCCGGCGCCATGCTTTCCGGAACTCGACGCATGCAGCTATCTCGCTGCGATGCGGCAATATTTGTCGTAACGTCCGATTACGTCGTTCACGTAGGCCAATGTCTGACGGCTTCCCGTGAAACGGCCGCATTCGACCACTTCGTTTTCGTAATATTCGGGCTCGGCCTTGAGGGTCAGATAGCGGGCTACTACCTCCCACGAATTCGGGTCCTCGCCGTGCAGTCGGGCCAGTCGTCGTGCGTCGTTCACGTGGCCGATGCCGCCGTTGTACGACGCCAGCATGATGCTCATGCGGTCCTTTTCCGAGACGCTTCCGGGAATGCGGAGCGTCGTCGCGATTTTCGTTATCAGCTTGTTCGCCAACCAGATATTTGTCCTCAGGTCGGTGATCCGTTCGGTCGGAATGTCGAACTGCCGCGCTACCGAAGGCATGATCTGCATCATGCCGCGTGCCCCGCTGCGCGAGGTCAGATCGGGCGTGAAACGCGACTCGTGGTAGGCTATGGCGCTCATCAGGCGCCAGTCATGGCCTTCGGGTTCGCTGATGCGGCGGATCAGATCGTCGTAGACGGAGATCTGGTAGTCGCCTTCGCGCAACAGCGAATAGTCCTCGGTCCATGCCGCATCGGTCGTCGTGCATCCGGTCGTCGCCGGTGCGCCGAAACGTTCGGTGGAGCCGTAAAAAGAGTTCAGAATGGTTAAGAACGCAAAAGTCAGAATCGTCTTTTTAATCATAAAGGGTTGTTTTGCGGGCAGTTCCTACCGTGCAGAACAGTACGTTAATCATAGAATCCCCACGAGATACCTATCTTGAACATGCCCGGATTGAGCGGATAACCCGCTGCGGAGAAATACTCTCCGTTTCCGAACAGTCCTTTGTTGATGTGCTGATATTTGAGAAATATCCGCATTCTCTTCCACTTTCCCATCACGAAAGCGTCCATGTAGGGGTATCCCCCCACTTCCATCTCCCGTTGGTTGTAGAACACCGACAATGCCGGATTGTATCCGGGCGCATAATAACGCGTATTATAACGTCCGTCCAAGCCGATCTGAAGGCGCAATACGTCGCGCACGACCCAGAATTCGTAATAATACGACAGGAAGGCGCTTAAAAGCGGAACGGGTGCAACGTCTTGATCCGTACTCCACTGCATCAATACCCGGTTGTCCAGATGAAGTCCGCCGAGGCGGAAATCCTTGCGTGCATACACACTCGTCAGGCTGATGGCCCCGCTTTTCTGCGCGACGTTGCTGTCCGATCCGTAGTAGATTTTGTCGGACGTGACGCCTTGCCATGCCCCGGCTTCGAAAGCATAATCGGGGAGCGAGAATTTCACCTCGAAACGAGTTTCATTCTCCTTGTTCAAAGGAGCGGACCACACATAGTGGTTCGAGAATAGGTTCTCCTGCCAGTAGCTGGGCGAACGACGGTCCATCGAGAACCGTCCTTCGAGAACCAGGGGGTGACCGCGGAGGAATCCCGTCAGCGCCAGGTGTGCGCCGATCTTGAGGTCTCCGCCTCTGTATCCCGACGGATAGAAACGCATGTCGGCATCCCAATCGACATACTTTTTGATCTTACCGCCGACCGAGCCGTAGAAGAAATAGCTCGTTTCGTCGACCTGCGTGTATTTGCCCGAAGTGTAGTCCGACGGGCGGAATTGCGCATAGGTATGCAGGTCGATACCTATCCCCGCATCGATCGTGCCGACTACTCCGTCGCGGTCCCACGGCTGTGCCTGGACGAAGAAACGGTTAGAGATCTTTCGTTCGTAGATCGAGTCGCGTGTTTGCGAGGGATTGATGTACCAGTTTTGGTAATAGTAGAGCGTGTCGCGCACGAAGTTGCCGGCCTCGTCGCGATCGGCCCGTTCGTCGATATAACCCTCTCGGATATCGGTGTAGACCTTGCTCCACGAACTGTATTCGAACGAATGACCCACATAGACGGCCGAAAGGCCGGCCATCGAGAAATCGTGTTCCGTGAGTCGTTGCAGGGGAATGCCGTACGACTGCGTGACGAAAAATCCGTTGTTGCGGTAGGTATTCTGCGCCTCGGATCTGTCGAGTTTCATCGGTATGCCCGAAGGCCGTTCGAAAACCGTGTCGGCGATGGCCCAGACACCGACAACGCCGCCGTTTTCCTGCTGTTCGATGTGGTTGTTGTAGAATCCGGCGTGTACCGAATACCGCTTTCCCGTGTGACTCACGGCTACCGAGACATTGTGGTTTTTCGTCCGCGACCAGATATACTGTCCGCGCGTACCGCGCGATTTGTAGTCGACATTGAAGCCCGTCGAGGGGGAGACGTTTTGCGCCACCAGGATGCCGAAGTTCTCCTCCCGGAAGCGCTTCTGTCCCGATTCTGCGTAATCCATGCGGATAAGCGGCCGTTTGGAGTTGTAGAACGGCACGTTCTCCATGTTGTACGTATAGGCGTAGTAGGGGGCGGCGAAGATGAAGTCGAACGACTGCGGGCGGCGGAAATAGTTGAGCGGCATCGAAGCCTGTCCGAGCGCTCCTTGCGCGATGTCTCCCACGTCCTTGCGGTAGAAAGGATAGTCGATGCGGTAATCCGTCAGCATCGTGTCGAGCGGTGAGATCTCGACGCGGTTGTAGTCGCGGCTGACGTGCCACTTGAAATTGTTCAGTGCGCGGATCGAGTCGTTGAAAAAGTAGGATTCGAGCGGCTTGCGGATCTTCTTTTCTTTCTTGGTCGTATCCTGTTTCTGTCCCTCTTCTCCCTCCTCTTCGCCGGGCTGGTCGTATGGATTTCCGCCGTAGAGACTGTTCGTCTCGCCCCGCTGTTGCGCACGCATCAGATCGCGGGCGTTGAAGTTTTGCGCCTGCACGATACCGCACCGGGCGAGTAACCACCCGATGAGGAGTATTTGCGATATGCGGGTCAAGCGTTTCGACATACAGTGTTCGATCCGAGGTGCAAAGATAATCAAAATTCGGTATTTCGCATCTCGGGTTTCCGGCGGAGCGATAGATGCGTCCGATTCGCTCCGGACGACTTCGTGCCGCGAAACATTAACGGATTATCGGGTTGCGATATTGCGGATGATCGACAAGGCGACGTAAAGCAGGACGATCGTCGGAATGGCGAACGCTCCGAGCAGGGCGATCAGCAGTGCCGAGGCGCCCAGGAACGAATAGCGCAATCGGTTGCCCTGCCAGCCGAACCCCTGGAATTTGAGGGCGAACATCCGGATATTCGAGACCATAAGCAGGGCGAAGATCACCGCGATGCCGACGACCGCTTCGCACGGAATGGCGATGTCGTATTTTTCGCAGAGTACTCCTACCGATACGCAGAAGAGCGTCGCGGCGGGTGTCGGAAGTCCGCAGAACTCCGCGTGCTGCGTTTCGTCGATGTTGAACTTCGCCAGTCGCAGTGCTGCGAACGCCGCGAAGACGAAGACTGCCGGGGCAGCCCACTGCGGCAGCCAGATGCTCGGCATATGTCCGTAGAGGGCGTAAAGTACGGCCGAGGGTGCCAGGCCGAAAGAGATGTCGTCGGCGAGCGAATCGAGTTGAAGGCCGATGGGCGAACTCTGGCCCAGCAGCCGGGCTACGAATCCGTCGAGGAAGTCGAACGCCGCAGCGGCGACGATCAGCCAGAAAGCCCACGTCAGGTTGTCGTAGACGAGAGCCGAAACCACGGCCAGCGCTCCGCATACGAGGTTGGAGAGCGTCAACAGATTGGGTATGGTGATGAGTCTGATTTTCATGTTCGGTTTCGAAATTAATATTTTCGATGGGTGGCAAAGTTACGAAAATATTTTTATCTTTGTAATTCCAACGCCGGCAATTCTATACTCGTATGTACCGTACGGTTCGATAGGTCTGTTTCTTACCGGGTTTCACCCGAAGTCCACGCCCGGGCGGGATCGCATCGCAAGCGCGGCTGCGGGCCGCGAATTACGGCGGTCGGATGAAGGGTTGCTATCCGACACGCGGTACGTCGGGATATAGTCCCGCCGACATCTGATACATGACTTATGGCAAATAACAAATATTGTATAATCATGGCCGGAGGCATCGGAACGCGCTTCTGGCCCAAGAGCCGGCAGGCGATGCCCAAGCAGTTCCTCGATATCCTGGGAACGGGCAAATCTTTCATCCGGCATACTTTCGAGCGGTTCGCCCCGATGGTTCCTCCCGAGAATTTCCTCGTGGTGACCAACGTCCGTTACAAGCATCTCGTGCTGGAGCATCTGCCCGAGATCGGCGAGGAGCAGGTGTTGTGCGAGCCGGTCGGACGCAACACGGCGCCCTGCATCGCTTATGCCGCCTACACGCTCGCCAAGCGCGATCCCGATGCCGAAATGATCGTCACGCCTTCCGACCATCTGATTCTCAACGAGCAGGATTTCCGCACGATCATCGGCGAGTGTCTCGAATTCGCTGCGGCGAACGATGCGCTGATGACCGTGGGTATCAAGCCGACACGTCCCGACACGGGATACGGATATATCCAGGTTTCGGACGCAGCACCCATCAGCAAGGTGAAGTGTTTCACCGAGAAGCCCGATCTCGAACTGGCGCAGACCTTCCTGCAATGCGGCGAATTTTTCTGGAATTCGGGCATCTTCATCTGGAAAGTGAGCTCGATCGTCGAGGCTTTCGCGAAGTTCCTGCCGGAGCATCACCTGCTCTTCTGCGGAGTGATGAACGCCACGGGAACCGATGCCGAGCGCAACATCGTCGAGCTGGCTTTCGCCGAGTGTCGCGCCATATCGATCGATTACGGCATCATGGAAAAGGCCGACAACGTGTATGTCCGTTGCGGCGAGTTCGGCTGGAGCGACGTGGGAACCTGGGGCTCGGTCTACCAGCATTCGCGCAAGGACCGTTATGCCAATGCCGCCCCGGCCGAAGGGTGCTACCTCTACGACACGCGTTCGTCGATCATTTCGCTGCCCGAGGGCAAAATCGCCGCGATCAGCGGGTTGAAGGATTTCATCGTGGTGGATACGGACGACGTGCTGATGATCTGCCCGCGTGCCGAGGAGCAGAATATCAAGAAATTCATCGACGAAGTGAAATACTGCGACGGTGAGGAGCATATCTGATCCGCAAGAAGCACATACGACTATGTCCGAACTCTACGAACTTTTCCTGCGCCATCCGCACGTTTCGACCGACACGCGGCGCATCGATCCGGATTCGATTTTCTTCGCGTTGCACGGGGCGACGTTCGACGGCAACCGTTTCGTCGGCGAGGCCCTGGCCAAAGGCGCTGCATACGCCGTGGCGGACGATCCGTCGGTTGCGGACGAGCGGGTTTTCCTCGTCGGGGATACGCTTGCGGCTTTGCAGTCGCTGGCCCGCGAACATCGGCGCGCATTGGGCATTCCGATTCTGGTGGTCGCCGGCAGCAACGGTAAGACCACGACCAAGGAGTTGGTGAGCCGCGTCGTGGCCGAGCGTTTCGCGACCTATGCCACGCGGGGCAATCTCAACAACCATATCGGCGTGCCGCTGACGTTGCTCGCAATGACGCGCGAGATGCAATTCGGTGTCGTCGAGACGGGAGCCAGCGCCTGCGGAGAAATCGCGCTGCTGGCCTCGATCGCCGAGCCCGACTACGGTATTCTGACCAACGTCGGGCGTTCGCACCTCGAAGGTTTCGGCGGTCCCGAGGGGATTCGCCGCGGCAAGGGCGAACTTTACGACTACCTCGCCGCGCATGGCGGTCGAGCCTTCGTCCGTCGCGAGGACGAGACGCTTTGCGCCATGGTCGCCGAGCGGCCGGGGCTCACGGCGGAGTACTATTCCGAGACGTCGGCCGACGGGATGACGAGCGCCCTCGAAGGCGATTACAACCGCTATAATATCGCGGCGGCCGTGGCTGTGGGACGTTATCTCGGGGTGGACGATGCGGCGATCCGTCGGGCCATTGCCTCCTATGTCCCCGACAATGCCCGCTCGCAGCGGGTCGTCACGGCGCGCAATACGCTCGTCGTGGATTGTTACAACGCCAATCCGTCGAGTATGCGGGCTTCCGTGGCCCATTTTCTCGGCGAACCGCTCGTCGGTAGGTCCCGCCGCATGCTGATTTTGGGCGATATGCTCGAATTGGGCGCTTGGTCCGAGGCGGAGCATAGCGCCGTTATCGGGCAGGCTGCGCAGGTGCCCGATGCGGAGCTGATCCTTGTCGGAAGCGAGTTCGCCCGTGCTTATGCCGCACTTCCGGAACCGCGGCCCCGGGCGATGCTCTTCGCTTCGTGCGGGGAGTTGCTCGGAGCATTCGCTGCCGCACCGGTCGAGGATGCCTTCATCCTTATCAAGGGATCGCACGGCATCGGTCTCGAACGGCTCGTGCCGGAGTTGTGACACGGCTGAGAGCCGGGATTTAGGGCATGCGGTTCGCAGACTGCAATATTTTTTGGTGGTAAAGGGCGAGGCGTAGCCTGCGGGAGTGAGCCATTGGCGAGCCTCCGCCCGGGGAGGCTGCGGCTCGCGCCCGTCTAAGAGACGGGCTTTATAAATGTCGAGGTTGCATTGCGAATCATCTTCGGGGAGGCGACGAACTGCGCAACTCTGCGGCCCGCGCAGCTCAAAGAGCCGCAGTTTGCAGAATAATCGTAAAACATAGCTCTTAGCCGGGCTGAGCCAGCTTAGGGCGCACGCAGTAGGCGAAGGCATTTGCCGGAGAGTTTTTGGTACTTTTTGCGAGCAAAAAGTATGGAGAATAGAATTGCGAATGCAATTCGGAAAAGCACTTCTGCGGCCGTGGGGCGAGTCGTAGCCTGCGGGGCGAGTGTAGCGAGCCTCCGCCCCTGGGGAGGCTACGGTTCGCGCCCGTCTAAGAGACGGGCTTTATAAATGTTGAGCTAGCATTGCGATTCATCTCCGGGGTGGCGACGAACTGCGCAACTCTGCGGCCCGCGCGACTCAAAGAGCCGCAGTTTGCAGAAAAATCATGAAACCCGGCTCTTAGCCGGGCGGCTCGCGCAGTCTTGCGGACCGCATTTTACTGCAAAAACATACATTCCGTCTAAGAGATGGACTTTATAATCCACTCCGCGGTAAAGATCATCTTCGGCGGCTGGGCCGGTCGCGCCAAAGGCGCGAGCCGCCGAAGATGGCAAGGCGGAGCCTTGCTGTTTGCAAAATAATCATGAAACCCGGCTCTTACCCGAGTGACTCGCGCGGCTAAAAGAGCTGCATTTTACAGCAAGTAGTTTTCTATCGAATCGAGTTCATTCGAATACTCGCCTTGACCAGCGCGATG
Source organism: uncultured Alistipes sp. (assembly GCA_964018965.1). Taxonomy (GTDB): domain Bacteria; phylum Bacteroidota; class Bacteroidia; order Bacteroidales; family Rikenellaceae; genus Alistipes. The sequence goes on along the minus strand of CAXHRY010000008.1, from coordinate 98,509 downwards.
GCGCGGATGCGTGCGATGGCGATCTCCTTGTCCGCGTGGTGGGGATTCTGACTGACGAGTTTCACGTATCCTTCGCGATCGCATTTCTGAATGTATTTCACCGTCACGTACTCCTCGCCGTCGATATCGATCGAGAGCAGGTACATGTCGCCCCAGAAAATGTCGTTCAGATCGTGGAGTTGTTTGTAGAGGACGATATCGCCGCTCTTGAGCAGCGGGTACATCGAGTCGCCGACGATATAGATCGCTCCGTCGCACTTGGGCAGATTAGGGATATGGATATAATTGACGGGCTTGGCATGCGTGCGGTCCGTGAAAAGCGGTACGAGTCCTGCCGTTCCTTCGATCGAATAGAGCGGTACGCTCTGCATCGGCAACGAATTGTCCGTGCGTAGCCGGTAAGCTGTCAGATCGGGTGCGGCATTGAACATCTCGCCCTCGCCGCAGTCGATCCATTCCGGATTTACGTTCAATTCCTGAACCAGGATGTTCCGGTTGCGCGCCGAGAGTCCCGCTTTGCCCGTCTCGATCATCGAAAGCGCCGCTTTCCCGATTCCAAGGCGTTGAGCCAACTGCTCTTGCGTCATTCCGAGCTGCTTGCGTATCAGTTTTACCCGTTCGTTCATAGGTTCCGATTGGAATTTTTTATATCAAATATTTGAATAAAATTGAACAAAATTCAAATTTTGAATTTATATTTGCACCACAAAGTTAAACAATTTGTTTTTAACTGCAAAAACTTTTGTTAAAATTCGATTCTGTATCAATGATCTATTCGGTTTCACCTGAACTTTACCGCGAGACGGCCGAGCGGCTTATCGAGGCAATCGGGTCGGAAAACTACTTCTCGGCATGCGTGACGTTCCCGTTCGACGGGGTCGACTGCCGTTTGCGGACGTCGGTCATCGTCTACCGCGAGCGCCGTTCGTTGCCCGAGGGTACGTTCGATGCCGTTGTCGATCTGGTGCCCGTGTGGTGGGAATTCCACACCGACACCGCGACCGGCGAGCAGCTCAACGACTTCGATTTCGCCGAGCTGAAGCGCTACCTTTGACGTCGGCTCCGTCCCGCGCGTTTCGGAATCCTCCTTTCTTCGGATGCGGCGACATCCTCCGGAACGCTTTCGAAAACCTCCCCGCCGCGTCGCCGCGCAACGGGTTTTCTCGGGATTGTCGGATTTGCGGCTCCGAGGAGTCGCGCGAGCCGCAGCCTCGCATATGTCGGGGGATGAAGGATGGCAACATAAGACCGGTTGCGATTGCTTCATGATTCCGGTATGATTGAGCGTGTCTCCGTAGGCTGGGTTCGACCGTCCTGAAATTCTTTTTAATTCATTTTTTATGTCCCGAAAACACCTTTCGACCTCTGCGGAGCACTCCTCCGCAGAGGTTTTCGTAACGGGGGCGGCCTCCGCGACAGCGCCCCCTCCCGAACCGCCCTCCTTCGCGGCCTTCGCACGTGAGGTCTACCCGTTTCTCGAACTGCGACCTTTCCATTGCGCCTACTATCGTGTTCTGGAGGCTTTCGCCCGGGGGCGTGTCCGTCGGCTGATCGTCTCGATGCCCCCGCAGCACGGTAAGAGTGTCGGTGCTACGACCCTGCTGCCGGCCTACGTGCTGGGACTCGATCCCGACTGCCGCGTGGCGATCGCCTCCTACTCGGGGGCTTTGGCTTCGAAGTTCAACCGTCGCGTGCAACGCATCCTCGAATCGCGCGAATACGAAGCGCTCTTTCCCGCAACGACCATCAAAAAGGGCGCCAAGCCACCCAGCTACATCCGCACGGCCGACGAGGTGGAGATCATCGGCCGCCGGGGCGGGCTGCTTTCGGTCGGCCGCGAAGGTTCGCTTACGGGAAACCGCGTCGACTGCTTCATCCTCGACGACCTCTACAAGGATGCCTTGGAGGCCAATTCGCCGTTGATCCGCGCCAACTGCTGGGAGTGGTATACTTCGGTGGTGCGCACGCGCATGCACAACGCCTCGCGCGAATTGATCGTCTTCACGCGCTGGCACGAGGAGGACCTTATCGGCACGCTCCTCACGCGCGAACCCGTCGAGGAGCTGTGCGAGTGGTCGCAACTCGACACGCTGGCTCCCGATACGTGGCTGCACCTCAATTTCGAGGCGCTCAAAAGTTCTCCGTCCTCGGAGGTCGATCCGCGGCCGCGGGGCGCGGCGCTGTGGGAGGAGCAGCACGGCGTGGTTCTCCTCGAGGCCAAACGGAGGCTCGACCCCTTGCAGTTCGAAGCCATGTACCAGGGGCATCCTTCCTCGCGCGAAGGGCTGCTCTATGGCTCCCGCTTCGCAGAGTACGACGCGCTTCCGCGCGAAATCGTGCGTCGGGCCAACTACACCGACACGGCCGATTCGGGCGACGACTACCTTTGTTCGATCTCCTATGCGGTCGATGCCGACGGGGCGATCTACGTCACCGATGCGGTCTACACGCGCGAGCGGATGGAGATCACCGAACCGTTGGTCGCCGAGATGCTCGTGCGCTCCGATACGCGGCAGGCGGCCGTCGAGAGCAACAACGGTGGCCGCGGATTCGCCCGCGCGGTGCAGGCCTTAGTGCCCGACGTGCGTGTGGAGTGGTTCCACCAGTCGGCTAACAAGGAGGCCCGCATCCTCTCCAACGCCGCCACGGTGCAGCATCTGGTCCGCTTCCCTGCGGGGTGGCACCTGCGCTGGCCCGAGCTGTATGCCCACCTGACGACTTATCGGCGGCAGTTCCGCTCGAACCGCTGGCACGATGCGGCCGATGTCGTCACGGGCATCGTCGAGCGCGAGTGCGCCGACCGTTCGCGCCGTCGCCTGCGCGGATTGCGCATTTGCGGCTCCAGGTGAGTGTGGTTGTTCTGTTCATTCGGTAAATTGTTCGTAAGGTTCTGTTTTTCGGTGCTGCGTTTGGAAGTTCGGAAATTTGTATTACTTTTGCTTGTGAAATGATATGAAAATAATATCATAATTCATTCGAAAGACTTGCAATTATACAGGTAAAAAAAGGTAAAATTTAGATAGAAGTTTGCAGAATTCAGGTGCGTACTACAATTACCAATATTTTAACTATGAAAAGAATCAACGCTATATTGGTCGCTTTGGCGATAGGAATAGCTGCCATCTCGTTGTGGAGCTGTAATGCGAATGATTCGGCAGAGGTGCAAAATGAAATTCAAACGGTCGAAAACAATGCGTCCGAATCTGTTTCTGTACGAATTCTGGAAGCATACAATGCGAACTTGGCTCAGATGAGTTCTTCTCCTCGGTATTATGATTTTACCACCAATAGTGCAATTAGACAGACGAGATCGAGAAACCGTGAAATTTTTGTAGCTGATGCGAGTGGTGCTTTTAGTGGTGCTCGTTGTGGTTTTACATCAGGTAGAAAATGATCAGGCTTTGTCACAATCGGATAAGCAAAGTTTGACTTGTATGTTTGCTTTCGCCTTGTATAGTGTCAATTATTGGAACTTTAGCAGAAAATTCATTGAACTTTAATAAATTTTGTTATGAACCTTTTTCTGAAACGCATCGAAGATCGCGAACTCACCTTGCAAGAGTGCATTCTTTGGGACCCCTGGGCTTGCATGCTCTCTGCTGTGGGAGGTATCGTGCTGTGGGTCGGGATATTGCTTGCGGACAAGGCTGTCGGAGAGCCGTTGCTGTGGTGTAGCTTGGTGTTATGTGTTGTTGATGTATTGCGCATGTGTTACCTTTGGCGCCGTCGCAAGAGCTATGACTTTTCGAAATCCCGCGATTTCTTCAAGCGCTATGCTGGGGTGGTGGTAGGTATCGAAGTGGCTATTGCTATGGAGATGATCGTCGTACTGGTAGTGATGATAATTGATATACTTCTGCTGTGACCGATTTAAATCCCTCTCACTTGAGGGGGATTTATTTTGCTGATATGATATCTTGCTGCCGATTTTTTCCCGAAATATTGCGTAACCGGCGAATTTTTCCTACCTTGTCTCTCGAATTCAACGAGCAAGAGCCTATGGATTGGAAAAAACCGTTTCAGGAACACGAACTCAACTGGAGGGAGTGTATCGTGTGGGATCCTTGGATCGTGTTGAGCGTAATCGCGTTGTTGATTCTGGAGATAGCCCATTATTTCGTATTGAATCAGGAAACGTTCGCTGCGAACGTCATATTTACACTTATCATGGTGTGTATCGTGCTGGGTGCCGTGCGGTTCGTGTGGCTGTGGTGTAACCGCGACGATTATGATTTCTCGGCTTCGCAAGTTTTCTATCGTCGTTTTCACCGATGGATGCTGTTCTTGGAATTGATCGGTGTCATTGCTACGATTCTTGTGTTGATCTATCTTTTAGGAAATCGGTAGCCCGGCCCGCCGAACTTATGCCCGCAGGAACGCCTCCTGCGGGTTTTTTGTTCTTTATTTCGGAAAAAATGCACGAAAAAGGAACGATGGGGCGATTTAATTCGTACCTTTGGCACGGTTAGGTTATTCATCTATTTAATCCGAACAACTATGAAAACATTGAAAATCGGTGATCTGTGCGCCTCGGTTCCCATCGTCCAGGGCGGCATGGGCGTAGGCATATCCCTCTCGGGCCTGGCTTCGGCCGTGGCGCGCGAGGGCGGCATCGGCGTCATTTCGTCGGCCGGCTTGGGCGTGATTTACAGCGACTATTCGAAAGATTACCGTGAGGCGTCGATTTGGGGCCTGCGGCAGGAGTTGCGCAAGGCTCGCGAGAAAGCCCGCGGCATCATCGGCGTCAACGTCATGGTCGCCATGTCCAACTTCGCGGATATGGTTCGCACGGCCGTCGCCGAGAAGGCCGACATCATCTTCTCGGGTGCGGGACTTCCGCTGAACCTCCCGTCGTTCTTGCCCGAGGGCGCCAAGACCAAGCTGGCGCCGATCGTCTCGTCGGCACGCGCCGCGGGGCTGCTCTGCCGCAAATGGTTCTCCGAGTTCCGCTACATTCCCGACGCCATCGTGGTCGAGGGGCCCAAGGCGGGCGGACACTTAGGCTATAAGCCCGAGCAGATCGACGACGCGAATTTCTCTCTCGAAACCGTCGTTCCGCAGGTCGTCGCCGAGGTCCGCGCTTTCGAGGCGGAGCACGATTGCCACATCCCGGTCATCGCCGGGGGAGGCGTTTATACGGGCGAGGATATCTACCGCATCCTCTCGCTCGGTGCCGAAGGGGTTCAGATGGGGACCCGCTTCGTGACCACCGAGGAGTGCGATGCCGATCCGGCTTTCAAGCAGAGTTATCTCGACGCTGCGGCCGAAGATATCGAGATTATCCAGAGTCCCGTGGGAATGCCCGGGCGAGCTATCCGCAACTCGTTCCTCGACCGTGTGAAAGAGGGGCTGAAGCGTCCTAAGGCGTGCCCGTTCGATTGCATCAGGACGTGCGACGTCACTCATAGCCCTTATTGCATCATGCTGGCGCTCTACAATGCCTTCCGGGGTCGCTTGCAGAACGGTTACGCTTTCTGCGGGGCGAATGCCTGGCGGGCTGAGAAGATTCAGACAGTGCGCGAGCTCATCGCATCGCTCAAAGACGAATACGACAGGTTCTCGCTGCGCGAACACGTCTTCGGACGGTAATGTGAACGAAGGCCTTCGAGGCTTTCGGACGGACTTTCTCGGGATTGCGGATTGTAAGCTGCGATCTCGATTTTTTTATATTCCGAAACTTTTTCGAGGCGAGTCTGTGACAAAGTGTTCGGTTTGAACCACCGCTCTTGTTTCTGATAAATGAATCACTTATATTTGCGATCGGATCGCTGTATTTTAGGTGACGGCGATGGCTTCACTTCTTAAAAATTAATAGGTATGGGAAAAATTTACGGACGCATTTTGAGCGTTGTGTGCGGCTGTGTGCTGCTGGCGACCTTCACCGGTTGCGGGTATGATGACGACGAATTGCGGCGGAGCGTCGATGAGTTGACCAAACGCATCGAGACCGTCGAGTCGCGGCTCGAAGCTGTGAACGGCGATATCGTCGCCTTGCAACAGGCTGTGAAGGCCCTCGAAGGAAAAGTCTATGTCGAGCGTGTCGAGACTACGCAGAGCGGTTACCGTCTCGTCTTCACCGACGGTACGACAGCCGAGATTTCCAGCGGTACGAACGGCGCCGATGCACCCGTAATCGGGATGCAGCAGGAGAACGGCATTTGGTATTGGACGCTGACCTCCGACGGTAAGACGGAATATCTGCTCGACGGAGCCGGTAAACGGATGCCCGTGACGGGTGCGACGCCCGTGCTGAGCGTCGATGCCGAGGGCTATTGGACGGTGAGCTACGACGGCGGCGCGACTTTCGCCCGCGTGACGGATGCTGCGGGAAATCCCGTTTCGGCCAAGGCGGATGCGGCGATCTTCAAGGATATCGCGGAGGACGATTCGAATGTCTATCTGACGCTGGCCGACGGTCGGACGATCGCCGTGCCGAAAGTTCCGGCGCTCGCGCTCACGATCGAGGGAGCGGACGCGACGGTCGGTTTCGGATATGGCGAAACGAAGGTCTTCGACGTGACGTCGCAGGGTGTCGAGCGGGTGATCGTCACCAAGCCCGACGAGTGGCGTGCGGCTTATGCCGACGGCAAACTCACCGTAACGGCCCCCACGCAGGAGCATAAGAACTGCGCCGAACTCGAGGGCGAGGTCGCGCTGCTCTACTACGGTGCCAACAACGGCAGCGGAGCCGCAACGCTGGGCGTGAAGGTCGAAATCGCGCCCAAGATCGGCGACTATTACTATGCCGACGGTACGTGGAGCGACGGCGGTCTTATCTCGATCGAAGCCGACGGTCTGAATGCCGTATGGGCTGAGACGAAACCTGCTCCCGAGGCGGGCAAGCAGGTGATCGGCATCGTCTGCCAGACCTTCCCCGAGCGTATCGCCCAGACCGAGAAGGACGCAGGATATACCCGCGGTTACGTCCTGTCGGTGCGCACGGCGCATCCGGACACGAAGGAGACGACTTTCTGGTCGAAGGACTGGGAATTCTCGTGCCTGAAATCCGCGAAGGTAGCTTCGACATGGTATTCGAATGTCAACGGTTACCAGGAGACGATGACGGTGAAAGCGAACTATGGGGACGCGATCGCGACGATGATGCCGGCGTTCGATCTGGTGCTGAACCATTTCCCGCTCGAGGCTCCGGCTTCGACCAGCGGATGGTTCCTTCCCAGCACGGGACAGCTGTGGGATGCCCTGGCCAATCTGTGCGGCAGTGAGGTCGCCGCGATCATGAAGGGATGGCAGACCTATTCGCGCGATGCTACCTGGTACTGTTCGGAGAATGCATCCTACGACGCGCTGGCGCGCTTCAATGCCTGCATGTCGGAGGTTCCTGCCGATCAGAAGGACGAATGGGACATAATCGACAGCCGGAAGACCTACGGTTCGATGTGGACCTCGACGCCTTACGATGCCGAATCGGCCTGCCAGTTCAATGTCGGCAGGGACGGTTTGATCGAGTGCATGTGCGACTGGTACGACGGTGACGCCGTAGCTCGTCCGATCCTGGCGTTCTAAGATTCTTCTGATATGGAATTGCCCCGGTAAGGTCTTGCGGACTTTGCCGGGGCTTTTTGCATCTGTTCGAATGTGCAACCGTCTTCGGCGGCGAACCGCGCCTGTCTGAAAGAGGGGTTGGGAAATTTAGCCGCTGTCGTTCGGTGGGGGCTGCGGGCTGCCGCCTGCGAAGGAACGCTTCGTCGTAGCGGACCTTCGCCGCCGGAGGCTGCGGCCCGTGTGGCTCAGAGAGCCGCGGTTTGCGGGAAAATCATAACCCTCGACTGTTTGCCGGGCGTTTCTCGAAATGCTGATAGTCCTTGCAGCTGCGCCAGTCGCCGCCCCAGACGAATCCGTGGCGCAGAAATTCCCGGCAGCAGCGGTCGTCGCGTTCGATTTTGTAGGGGAAATCCGTTGTGCGGTCGACATACGGTCGACCCGCTTCGGGTTCGATGCGGGTGCGGCCGTTGCGCGTCACGACGTAGGGATTGTAGCGCGGATTGATGTCCACGGCCATGCCTCGGCTGTGGCTCGACGGCTGGGTCGTCCCCGAGATGAATCGGAAATTGAATGCCGAGGAGTTGTTCGCCGCCATCGACCGCTCGTCGTCCGCGTCGTATTCGTCGATCAGCACCATGCGTTCGATGGGATAACCGACCTCGTAGAGCGTGCGGAAGATTTCGAGCAGCTCGGCGGCGATCGCACGATGGCAGACCAGCTCGCCCCGCCGGATGTGCCCCTCGATATCGACGTGCAACACGGTCAGATAGCGCAATTCGTTGCGGGACGTCGTGCAGTCGGCTTTGAAGGAGCGGCCCAGCATCCGGGCGAAAGTCGCATCGTCGATCTCCCGCTGCGTGAAGCAGTCGTCGATACCGAATCGTTCGACCCGCTCCGCCGGGACGATTTCCCCGGCGATCCACTGCTCCGGAGGAGGATCGCCGGTCTCTTGTGCCGCAAGCGTCGTGCCGGTCTCCTGCGCCCATGCTGCGAGGGTTGCGAGGGTTGCGACGAGCAGCAGGATTCTTCGGGCGCGTGTCGCACCGCGTGTCGCACCGCGTGTTGCACCGCGTGTCGCACTCCGTAGCGCATGCCGTCCGTCGACGGTTCTCATGCCAGCTCCTCCAGACGGGCTACGGGCGATACGTCGAGCGAAGAGAAATCTCCCCGGCGATAGCGATAATAGCCCGCCATAGCGATCATTGCGGCGTTGTCGGTGGTGAATTTGAATTCGGGGAGGAAGGTCCGCCACCCGCGGCGACGCCCTGCTTCGACGATGCCGTCGCGCAGTCCCGAGTTGGCCGAGACGCCTCCGGCGATGGCTATGTCGCGGATGCCGGTCTGCTTCGAGGCGCGGACGAGTTTGTTGAGCAGGATTTCGACGATCGTGTGTTGCAGCGAGGCGCACAGGTCGGCCTTGCGGCGTTCGATGAAGTCGGGATCGCCGGCCACGGCGTCGCGCAGCGTGTAGAGAAACGAAGTCTTGAGTCCAGAGAACGAATAATCGTATCCTTCGACGCGTGGCCGTGCGAATCGGAACGCCTCGCGGTCGCCTTCGCGGGCCAATTTGTCGATCACCGGGCCGCCGGGGTAGGGGAGTCCCATCACTTTGGCACATTTATCGAATGCTTCGCCTGCGGCGTCGTCGATCGTCGTGCCGATGATCTGCATTTCGAGCGGCGAATCCACACGGACGATCTGCGTGTGTCCGCCGCTGACGAGCAGACACAGGAACGGAAAGTCGGGGTGGGGCAGCTGTCGGTCGGGCAGATCGACGAAATGCGAAAGGATATGTCCCTGAAGGTGGTTGACCTCGACCATCGGGATATTGCGTGCGATCGATAGCCCTTTGGCGAACGATACGCCGACGAGCAGCGACCCTACAAGGCCGGGACCGCGCGTGAAGGCGATGGCGTCGATCTGCGATGCCGTGACACCCGCATCGCGCAGTGCCGTGTCGACCACAGGGATGATATTCTGCTGATGGGCGCGCGATGCCAATTCGGGGATTACGCCTCCGTATTTGACGTGGACGGCCTGTGAGGCGATGACGTTCGACAGCAGTACGTTGTTGCGCAGTACGGCGGCCGACGTATCGTCGCACGACGATTCGATGCCGAGTATTGTAATATCCATCCGGTTTTTCGTTTTTTTGACGAATTTAGTTAATTTTGCAGGTTACATAACGACCTCTCGTGCGCAAAGGTATAAAAATATTGGGAAAGGTGTTATCGGCGATCGTACTGACGTTGATAATAGTTCCCGTGGTGGTCTCCATTCTGCTCGACATTCCCGCCGTGCAGAACTTCGCCGTGCAGCAGGTCGTGCGTGCCGTGTCGCGCAAGTTGGAGACGCGCGTTGCGGTCGACCGGGTCGATATCGGACTCTTCTCGAAGGTCCGTCTCGAAGGATTCTATGTCGAGGACTACCAGCAGGATACATTGCTCTATGTCGGTAAGCTCGATGCCTACGTCACGAGTTTCGGCCTATGGGGGCGAGGCGTGTCGCTCAGCCGCGGCGAGCTTTCGGGCGTAAGGCTCTTTCTGCGCGAGACGCCCGACGGGGAGATGAACATCAAGCAGGTCGTGTCGCGCCTGAGCGATCCCGACAAAAAAAAGAAGAAGGGCGATTTCCGGCTCTCGATCCGCAAGGCATCGATCGAAGGGATGGAGTTCGCGCTCCTGAGGCTCGAATCGCGCGAACCCGAATACGGCATCGACTTCGGCCGCATGCGCCTCTACGACCTTACGGCCCGCGTGGACGATTTCACCATCGACGGCCAATCGATCTATACGGCCATCGACGCCCTTTCGGCCCGTGAGCGCAGCGGCTTCGCGCTCGACCGGCTGGCCGGACGCTTCTACCTCACCAACGGCTGTCTGGGATTCCAGGACGTGGAGATCGTCACCGAACGCTCCCGCGTGTCGATGCCCTATGTTTCGCTTGCGGGCGACTCGTGGGCCGAATACAAGGATTTCGTCGGTCAGGTGCGGCTGGACGGCGCTTTGCGCAATACGAGCGTCTCGACCGACGATATCGCCTATTTTTCCCCGAAGCTGCGCGACTGGCATCTCGATTTCTCGAATGTCGATGTCGAAGTGGCGGGCGTCGTCGCCGATTTCACGGGCGAAATCCGCAGCATGCGCATCGGCGAGGATACCTGGCTCACGGCCGTCGCCGCCGTGACGGGTTTGCCCGATATCCGCCAGACGCGTTTCGATCTGACGATCCCCCGGTTGACGACCACTGCCGCGGATGCCGACCGTCTGGCGCAGAGCATCGCAGGGCGGGCGCTGCCGCCGAATCTCGCGGCGATGCTGGAACGCGCCGGACGTTGCGATTTTTCGGCGGACTTCCGGGGCAAACTCTCGTCGTTCGACATGCGCCTCGATGCTTCGACGCAGGTCGGCGACCTTTCGGTCGATCTGCTCGTGCAGCCCCTTAAAGGGGGAAAGCAGCACGTAAAAGGCGACGTTTCGACACGCGACCTGAAACTGGGTCGTCTGCTGGGTCGGAGCGATCTGCTGGGGAACGCCGTACTCACGGCCCGGATCGACGGTGCGCTGGGACGCGGATATGCTGATGCGGATGTCGACGGAACGGTCTCGCGGTTGGATTTCAACGGTTATGTCTACGATTCGCTGCGGCTCGACGGCCGCCTGCGCAACCGCGAGTTCGACGGCCGCATCACGGCACGCGACCCGAGTCTGGATTTCGACTTCCTCGGCATGATCGATTTCAACGATTCGATTCCCCTCTACGACTTCACGATGGATCTGCGCCGAGCCGACCTGGCGGCTATGCGGATCAACCGTCGCGACTCGGTGTCGGTGCTTTCGGCCTGTATCGCCGCCAAGGCCGGGGGGCGTTCGCTGGACGACCTGAACGGAATTATCCGCATCACCGATGCCGAATATCGCTATAACGACAAACGTATCGAGGCGCGCAGCATGACCGTCCAGGGCGAAAATTCCGCCGACAGCAAGTTCGTCGAGCTGCGCTCGGACTTCGCCGATGTCACCTTCCGTTCGAAAACGAGCTACCGCGTCGTGTTCGACTATCTGCGACGCAGTGCCTGGAAATACCTGCCGCTGTTGGGGCGTCGGGAGGAGACGGCCGGACCTGTGGTCCGCGGAACGGCCGTGGCGGACGACTATTCGCTGCTGTCGGTCAATATCCGTAATATCAATCCCGTCACCGATGCCGTTTCGGCCGGATTGCAGATCGCCGACGGGTCTTCGTTGCAGCTGCTTTTCAATCCTGCGAGCGACAAACTTTCGCTCAAGGCGACTTCGGAATATGTCGAGCGACGCCGTATGTTGGCCACACGTCTGTCGGTCAATGCCTCGAACCGGGGCGATTCGTTGGCCGTCTACGCTTCGGCCGAGGATCTCTACGCCGGGGCGTTCCACTTCCCGCGCCTCTCCGTCACGGGCGGAGCCCGGGCCGGACGCATGCAGCTCACGACGGGTTTCCACGATACGCTCCGTCGCTTCTCGGGACTCATCGGCATTCAGGCCGGCATCATGACCGAGAACAGTCCCAACGGCCGGCAGATCGGCCTGCGGATTCTTCCGTCGCACATCACGCGCGGCGATAAGCGTTGGGAGATTTTCTCCCGCGGGATTCTCATCGATACGGCCCGGATCGTCATCGACCGCTTCAACGTGATGAACAGCGATCAGGAATTGTTGCTCGACGGCGTGGCTTCGCGCTGCCTCGACGATTCGCTGACGTTGCGTCTGCGGAATTTCGACCTCGCGCCTTTCGCTCAGTTCGCCGATCGGATGGGCTATACGATCGAAGGCCGCTCGTATGGCGACGCCACGATGCGTTCTGTGCTGCACGGCGCCGAGATTTCGGCCGATATTCTGCTCGACAGCGTGGAGGTCAACGATATTCCGGCTCCGCCCATGCGGCTTACTTCGCGCTGGGATTTCGCCCGCAGTCGTGCGGGCGTCACCGTCACCGACCGGCAGAAGCGCGATACGCTCATCCGAGGATTCTACGATCCGGCCCAAATGCGCTATTACGCCCGCTTGTCGGTGGACAGTCTCGATTTGGGGCTCCTCGATCCGATCCTGCTCGGGGTGATCTCCTCGACGTCGGGGCGTGCCTCGGCCGATCTGACGTTGCAGGGCCAGCGGCGCGACGCCGAGCTGAAGGGAGAGGTGCGGGTCGCCGATCTGCGTACGACGGTCGATTTCACGCAGGTGACCTACCGCATGCCTTCGGCGGTGCTCGATGTGAGCGGCAACCGTTTCCGGGCATCGGACGTCGCGGTCTACGACCCCGAGGGCAATAGCGGACGTTTCGATTTCGAACTGAATCTCAATCACCTCTCCAATATCTCCTACGATGTGCGGATGTCTCCGCAGCAGATGCTCGTCCTGGATACTTCGCCGAGCGATAACGACTTCTTCTACGGCCGCGTCTACGCCACCGGTACAGCCCGTATCTCGGGCGACAAGGGCAACGTCGACATGGATATCGTGGCGACGAGCGACGACGATTCGGCGTTCTTCATGCCCTTGTCGAGCAAGTCGAATATCTCCTATGCCGATTTCGTCACTTTCGTGCAGCCTGCGAAGTCCGATTCGGTCGATCGCGTGGCGCAGCGCAAACAGCTTTTCGAACGCAAGCACCGGGAGAAGTCCGAGACGGGCAGCCGTCTGAATATCTCGATGGCGCTGAACGTACGTCCGAACGTCGAAGTCGAGCTGATGGTCTCCGGCAATGCCGTCAAAGCGCGCGGCGAGGGTATGCTCAACCTCCAGATCGCGCCCCGCACCAATGTCTTCGAAATGTACGGCGACTATACGATCGCCGAAGGAAACTACAACTTTTCGTTGCAGGACGTCATCAACAAACGGTTCGTCATCGAACCCGGTTCGACGATCCAGTGGACGGGGGCTCCGATGGATGCCCTGCTCGATATCGAAGCCGTGTACAAACTCAAGGCTTCGTTGCAACCGCTGCTCCAAAGTTCGGTCACGTCGACAGACGGCGGCGGTATGGGCGACCGTTCGGTGCCGGTGGAGTGCGTCATCCACCTGGGCGAACACCTCTCCAATCCGTCCATTACTTTCGACGTGCGGGTTCCGGGCTCCGATCCCGAGACGCAAGCCGTCGTGGCCAACGCCCTCGGTTCGCCCGAGGAGGTCGACCTGCAATTCCTTTACCTGTTGCTGTTCAACAGTTTCATGGCCGAGAACAATTTCGGCACGGGTTCCAACATCGGTGCTTCGGTTTCGGCCGCCGCGGGATTGGAATTTCTGAGCAATATGGTCAGCAACATGCTTTCGGCCGACGATTACAACATCGTGATCCGTTACCGTCCCAAATCGGAGCTGACGAGCGACGAGGTGGATTTCGGACTCTCGAAGAGTCTTATCAACAATCGGCTCTTCGTTGAGGTCGAAGGCAACTACCTGATAGACAACAAACAGGCCGTGAACAGTTCCATGTCCAATTTCATGGGCGAGGCCTACATCACCTATCTGATCGACCGTGCCGGAACGCTCAAACTCAAAGCTTTCACGCAGACGATCGATCGTTTCGATGAAAACCAGGGCCTTCAGGAGACGGGTATCGGTATCTACTACAAGGAAGATTTCGACAATTTCCGCGACTTGCGGCGACGGGTCAGGGAGCGTTTCACCAACAAGAAGCGCAAAGCCCGCCGTGAGGCGCGCAAGGCTGCTGCGGCCGTAGGGGCCGGGCAGTCTCCGACGACGGAGGGAGCCGAATCCCGGGGCGCAGGTGCCGCACCGGCGAACGAACGATGAAAACTCTAAAAAATAAAACGAACAACGAACTATGATGAATTTTTTGCAGGCTGCCGAAGGGGTGGCGATGAGTGAGGAGACCCGGATGGGGCTGTGGACCCTGTTTACGAAGGGCGGATGGTTGATGTGGCCGCTGCTGCTGCTGGGAGGCGTGACGATTTTCATTTTCGTCGAGCGTTTCCTGGCGATCCGCAAGGCCTCGGTGCTGGACATGAACTTCATGAACCGCATTCGGGATTATATCTCCGACGGTAAGATCGCCGTGGCGGTCAATCTCTGCAAGAAGACCGATACGCCCATCGCCCGGATGATCGAGAAGGGCATCGAGCGCATCGGCCGTCCGATGAACGACGTGCAGACGGCCATCGAGAACGTGGCCAACCTCGAAGTTTCGAAGTTGGAGAACGGACTTCCGTTCCTGGCGACGATCGCCGGCGGCGCTCCGATGATCGGTTTCCTCGGCACGGTGCTCGGCATGGTGCAGACCTTCATGGATATGTCCGCAGCGGGCGGTACGGTCGATCTGGGACTCTTGGCGAGCGGTATGTACGTGGCGATGGTCACCACGGTGATGGGTCTTCTGGTCGGTATTCCGGCTTACTTCGGCTACAACTACCTCGTGGCACGCATCGAGAAGCTGGTGTTCCAGATGGAGGCCAATTCGATCGCGTTCATGGATATTCTCAATCAACCCGTTCAAAAATAACGCGCTATGGCAATCAAACACGGATCGAAGGTCGATAAGAGTTTCTCGGCATCGTCGATGACCGACCTGATGTTCCTGCTGCTGCTGTTCCTGCTGATCGCCACGACGCTCATCAATCCCAATGCGTTGAAACTGATGTTGCCGAAGAGCTCGAACCAGCTCAAGGACAAGGCGATGACTACGGTGTCGATCCAGCAGAACGGCTCCTCGTACAACTATTACGTCGAGCTGGAACGCGTACAGGGCATCGAGGGCGTCGAGCAGGCGCTCAAAAGCCGTTTGAGCGGACAGGCCGACGCTACCGTCTCGCTGCACTGCGACAAGACGGTCGCCGTGGACGAGGTGGTCAAGGTGATGAACATCGCCAAAGATAACAATTACAAGTTGATTCTGGCGACCTCGCCGAATTGACGCCGCCGCATCGCGTGCGGTGCGAAGCCGTAAAACCGCTTATGCATTACGATAACTACTATTACGATCCCGAGAATCGGTCGCCGCGCCGGTGGGCCCTCCTTGCTGCGGGGCTCTATGCGCTGCTGTTGGTCGGAGCATTTTGGGGCGTTTCGTTCGACGTCACGGCGGTGGTCGAGAAACCGGGCGATACGATTCTCGTGGACTTTACCGAGCCGCCGGTTCCCGAGCCTCCCAAACCTCCGGTGAAACCGGCTGTGGAGCCGCGTCTGCACGATGCGGTGGCTCCCGTGGAGCAGACGGCCCAGGTTGCGGGCAAAGACGAAACGACGCAGACGCCCAATCCGAAGGCGCTCTTCAAAATGAACAAGAGCGGCGCCGATGAGCCCGAGAATGCTGGAAATCCCCATGCCCCCCAAGGAGAAGACAAGGCGTCGGGAACGGGCCCCGGGCTCAATCCCGACGGTCTGGATCAGCTCGACAAGGGGTTGCAGGGACGCGGTTTGGTCGGAAATTTGCCCAAACCGGCCTATCCCGGAAATCGCAGCGGCAAGATCGTGATCCGTGTGACGGTCGACGGTGCGGGCAAGGTCACCAGTGCGACTTTCGAACCCAAGGGTTCGACCGAGAGCGATGCGCAGTTGGTCGCTGCGGCGATCGCCGCAGCCCGCAAGGCTCGATTCACGGAGAGCCGGGCTGCGGTGCAGGGCGGGACCATTACCTATATCTTCCGCATGGAGTAAGACTGGTTTAATTAAGAATTCATAATTCAGAATTGACTGTGCGGGGATAATCGTCTTCGGCGGCGAACTGCGCGATCCTGCGGATCGCATTTTGCAGAAAAAATAAACCCATGCCGCGTAGCGGCACAAAAAATCCGTCTCGATGCCGGAGCCAGCGTTAGGGCGCACGTAATAGACGAAGGCATTTGCCGGGAGAGTTTTTGGTACTTTTTGCGGTCAAAAAGTACCTGAAAATCGAATCGCGTGAGCGATTCGCCCTGCTAAGAGCGGGGATTTGTGATTGACTTTGCCGCAAGAAAACTCATCTTCGGCGGCTGGGCCGGTCGCGCTGAAAGCGCGAGCCGCCGAAGATGGCAAGGTTTGGCCTTGCAGTTTGCGAAACCTGGCTTAGAAAATATTTTGAAAATGAAAAAGGTATTGATCTTCCTGCTGAGCAGCTTCTGTTTCGTTGCGACGCATGGCGCGCAGCAGTCCGAAGACACTCTGCAATCCGGGGCTGCCGAGAAAGAAGCCCCCGTGCTGCATATCGACGCTCCGTCGTGGAACTTCGGCGACGTACCCCGCAAGGGCGGCGATGTGTCGCACGACTTCGTTTTTCGCAACGACGGCGGAGCTCCGCTGGTCGTGTTGCGTGTCGTTACCTCCTGTTCGTGCGTGAAGGCTTCGTTCCCGAAGCGTCCGGTCGCTCCGGGCGAGAGTGGCACGATCCGGATCACCTACGAGCCCCACAAGAGCGAACCGGGGACTTTCAGCAAGGTGATTCAGATCATCTCGAATGCGGGTCGCGACGTAGTGACCGTTCGCGGAACGTCGCTCGACGAAGATCCCAAAGTGAAAATCAAGAACGATAAACTGAAAATAAAATAGTCATGGCACTGCTTTTTACCGATGCTACGGTTCTGCCGATGACCGCCTGCGGCGATGCTGCGAATGCCTTCACCGGTTCGGTGGGGATTGTCGGCAATCGTATCGAACTCGTGTCGTGCGTCGATGCCGAAATCGAGGCGTTCCGCGAGGCGCATCCCGATCTGAAAACCTACGACTGCCGCGGAAAACTCGTCATGCCGGGCCTGATCGATACCCATTGTCATGCCGCGATGACGCTTCAGCGCAGCTATGCGGACGATATTCCGCTCATGCGATGGCTCAACGATTATATCTGGCCTTTCGAAGCGCATCAGACCCCGGAGGATGTGGCGCTCGGCATGGAGCTGGGGATCGTCGAAATGCTTTTGGGAGGCGTGACGTCGGTCGTGGACATGTATTATTACGAAGACCGCTGCGTGGAGGTCGCCCGACACATGGGTATCCGTGCCATGCTGGGGTGCAACTATTTCGACCACAATATCGACGAGGTGTTGCCTCAGATCGAACGGGCTGTCGAGCTTTCGGCCGACTGCGATCGTATCCGTATTGCCGCCGCGCCCCACGCCCCCTATACCGTTTCGCCGGATAACTTGCTGCGGGGCAAGGAGATCTGCGACCGTTACGGGCTGCACCTGATGACCCATGTCGCCGAGACGCAGGACGAGGTGCGCATCGTGCGCGAATGTTATGACAAGACGCCTGTCGGGCACCTCGATGCTCTGGGGCTGCTGTCGCCCCGCACGATCGCGGCGCATTGCGTCCACCTCGATGCGCAGGATATCGCGACGCTGGCCGATCGGGGTGTTACCGTGTCGCACAATCCGCAGAGTAATATGAAGATATCGAGCGGTGTGGCGCCGATCGCGGAGTTGTTGCACGCCGGGGCTACGGTTACGGTCGCGACGGACGGAACTTGTTCGAACAACGATCTGGATATGTGGGAGGAGCTGCGCACGGCTTCGTTCCTGCAAAAGTCGGCGACGGGCGACCCCTGCGTGTTGCCGGCCTATGAAGCGTTGAAACTGGCTACGGCGAACGGCGCCCGCGCTATGGGGCGGACCGACGGGGAGCTGGGTGTGCTGCGCGAGGGGGCTTTGGCCGATCTGATCGTCGTAGATTTGCAGAAACCGCATTTGCAACCTATTCACGATGTCGTGTCGAACCTGGTCTACTGCGGGAAAGCATCGGATGTCGAAACGGTCGTCGTAGACGGTCGTGTAGTGGTCGAACGGCGGCAGGTGGTCGGAGCGAACCTTCCGGAGCTGTTCGCACGTGTCGACGCGACGGTGCGCCGGATTCTTGCCGAAATTTAAGTGCAAGGTTTTACTCTTTGCCATTGCGGGTCCAGCCTGTGCCCGCTCAAGAGCCGGGGTTTAGCGTAAGATAGCAGCGAATCCGGCTCCTTTCCGTTATCTGTTCCCGGACTCTTGCGGCCTGCGCTGGTGTCCGTTTAAAAGCCGGATTTTAGCATAAGATAGCAGCGAATCCGGCTCCTTTTCGTTGCTTGTTCCCGGACTCTTGCGGCCCGCGCTGGCGTCCGTTTAAAAGTCGGATTTTAGCATAAGATAGCAGCGAATCCGGCTCCTTTCCGTTATCTGTTCCCGGACTTTTGCGGCCTGCGCTGGCGTCTGTTTATGAGCCGGGTTTTAGCGTAAGATAGCAGCGAATCCGGCTCCTTTTCGTTATCTGTTCCCGGACTCTTGCGGCTCGCGCGGGTGTCCGTTTAAAAGCCGGGTTTTAGAATTGACCTTGCCTTGCTATTTGCAAACTGCGGTCCTTCAGGATCGCGCGAGCCGTAGCCTCCGCCGCCGGAGGTTTGTCACCCCCCCTCCCGCCTCCAGCTGCCTAAGAAAAGTTCGTGAAATAATTTTCACCACACAAAAAAAAGACCGCCCGGACGGCGGTCTTTTTTGCGTAGAACGGTCGACTATTTCGTCACGCGCTCCAGCCATTTGACCATCGCCAGCATGGCGATCATCGAGATGGCGCACACCACCACGAAGACGCTCCATGTCGCCGAGATCGAAATATGCTTGTAGAGGATCGGACCGAGGAACAGCAGACCGTTACCGAGCGCCGTGGCACCTAACCAGCAGCCCTGCATCAGACCCTGGAGTTTCTGCGGTGCGACCTTCGAGACGAACGACAGACCCAGCGGCGAGATGAACAGCTCGGCGACCGTAAGGATCAGATAGGTAGCTACCAACAGCCACGGCGTGACGCGCTCGGCGGCGGACAGACCTCCCTGTGCCTGCACTTCGGCCAGACGCGGCAGTCCGAGCGAGCCTACGACCATCAGCACGTAGGCGAAAGCAGCGATGCCCATACCGATGGCGATCTTCATCGGCGTCGAGGGCTCCTTGCCGCGGTTACGCAGCCAAGCGAAGATCGCGATGATGACGGGTGTCAGCGCTACGACGCAGATCGGGTTGGCCGACTGGAAAATCTCGGCCGAGATCGGTACTCCGAAGATTTCGAGACGCGTGTAGTCCTGGGCGAACAACGTCAGGGTGAGACCGTTCTGATGGAACGAGAACCAAAAGAAGATCACGATGGCGAAGACGGCGAACAGTGCGTAGAGACGCTGTTTGATCTCGCGTGCATCCTGCCGGATCTCCTCCTTCGATACCGCAGCCTTCGATGCCGATTTCGGATCGGGCAGCTTGCTCTTGTTGGCGAGGAAGATCACCAGCGAGAAGAGCATCGCCACGATGGCCACGCCGAACGCATAGTGGAATCCCGTGTTGAAAGCCGTAAGGTAGTTCGTAGCGAAAGCTCCCATGTCGGTCGGGGCGCCCGCCAGGCTCACCTGTGCGGCCAGTTCGCTGAAGCGGCCCGAAACCACCTCGGGACTCATCGAACCCTCGATATATTGATGGCAGAGTGCCGAGAGGTCCGAATTGTAGAGGAAACCCTGCGAACGCAGCCACCAGTTACGCACGCCTACGGCTGCGAACGGAGCCACCATCGCGCCCACGTTGATGAACATGTAGAAGATCTGAAAACCCGTGTCGCGCAACTTGGCATAGGCTTCGTTGTCGTAGAGCTGGCCGACGAGCGCCTGGAGATTGCCCTTGAAGAGTCCGTTGCCGAAGGCGATCACCATCAGTGCGCCGATCACCATCGTTTTCGAGGTTACGGTAGGGATCATCAGCAGTACGTAACCCAAGGTCATCACCAGGATACCGGCGACGATCGTACCCTTGTAGTTGCGCAGGCGGTCGGCGATGAGGCCTCCGACGAGTGCCAGAATGTAGATCGAGGTGTAGAAGAACGAGTAGATCTTGCCGGCCTGCTCGCCGTCGATGCCGAATTTCGACATCAGAAAGAGCGTCAGGATCGCCATCATCGTGTAGAAACCGAAACGTTCCCCCGTGTTGGCGAGCGCTGCTGCGATCAGTCCTTTGGGTTGTTTGAGCATAATGGTTTAAGTAATTGGTAAGACAATGGGACAAATATACCAATTATTAGCCATATTCGGAGCGAAAGGGCGATAAAAAAGCGTCCGATGCCGCTTTATTCGTTGCGATTGCGGGAATCCGGGCGTTTTCGGCGCCGCATTCGTTCCGAGGAGTGCGGCGCCGGCAACGACGCGGTACGTATATTGAAACCGTAGGATCGAACGAATGTCGGGAGCGGTAAAAAGGGAGAGAACGTGCCGATATTCGAAAAAAAAGGTTATATTTGTGATATCCGAGCCTGATGGTCGCATGCCGACGGATCCGGTGTTCGGAGAACGACAACACCTTAATGTTTATGGATACGACACGTAGACTTCCGATCGTCGAACGCGACGAATGGTTACACCCCGTCGAGGACGAAATGAACCGTCGTTACGAACGTTACGCAAACCGTCTGGCGGAGATCGAACGGGTGGCCGGGACGATCTCCGACTACGCCAACGGATACCGCTATTTCGGCTGGCAGTGGGACGATACGCTCGACGGATGGTGGTTGCGCGAGTGGTTGCCCGGCGCTGCGGATGTTTACGTCTTCGGCGATTTCAACAACTGGCAACGCACTGAGATCCGCATGCACAAGGATTCCGCAGGGGTGTGGAGCGCTTTCTTCCCGGTAGCGATGTACCGCGACCGGCTGACGCACGGTTCGCTCTACAAACTCCACGTCCACGGCGACAACGGCTGGATGGACCGCATTCCGGCCTATGCGCGTCGCGTGGTGCAGGACGACGCGACGAAGAATTATACGGCGCAGTTCTGGTGGCCCGCCCAACCGTTCGACTGGCGCGGCGATGCGTTCGATGTCTCGAAAAACGGGAGTCTGTTGATCTACGAGGCCCATATCGGCATGGCGCAGGAGCGCGAGGGGGTCGGTACCTACCGCGAGTTCACCGACAAGATCCTGCCGATCATCAAGCGCGACGGTTATAACGCCGTGCAGCTGATGGCCATCGCCGAACATCCCTACTATGGGTCGTTCGGTTATCACGTATCGAGCTTCTTCGCCCCTACGTCGCGTTGCGGTACGCCCGAGGAGTTGAAAGAACTGATCCGCCGGGCCCACGAACTGGGATTGGCCGTCATCATGGACCTCGTGCACGCCCACTACGTCAAAAATCTCAATGAGGGAATCTCCGAACTCGACGGCACCGATCACCTCTACTCGCTCCCCGGCGAGGCGGGTTATCAGCCTTACTGGGATTCGAAACTCTTCGACTACGGCAAACGCGAAGTGGAGCATTTCCTGCTGTCGAACGTCAAATATTGGCTCGACGAATACCATTTCGACGGTTTCCGCTTCGACGGCGTGACCTCGATGATCTACCACCACCACGGCTACGTCGAGTTCGACTGCCGCGAGAAATTTTTCGACGCGGGCGTCAACACCGATGCGCTGTGTTACCTCGCGCTGGCCAACCGTCTCGTGCACGAATTCCGTCCCGCGGCCGTTACGATCGCCGAGGACGTGAGCGGTATGCCGGGCATGTGCATCCCGATCGAGGAGGGCGGCATCGGTTTCGATTATCGTCTGGGCATGGCGATTCCCGACTTCTGGATCCGTCTTTTGAAGGAGGTGCCCGACGAGGAGTGGAACATCCGCGAAATCTGGTCGGTGATGACCGATCGTCTGCCCGAGGTGAAGACCGTAGCCTACGCCGAGTCGCACGACCAGGCGCTCGTCGGCGACAAGACTTTGGCCTTCAGATTAATGGATAAGGAAATGTATTTCAGGATGGACCGTGCGTCGGAGAGCCTGGTTGTCGATCGCGGCATGGCCCTCCACAAAATGATCCGCCTGATGACGATCTCGACCGGCGGGCAAGCCTATCTCAACTTCATGGGCAACGAGTTCGGCCATCCCGAGTGGATCGACTTTCCGCGCGAAGGCAACGGCTGGAGCTATGCCCACGCACGGCGTCAGTGGTCGCTCGCCCGCAACGGATTCCTGCGTTATTCGTGGCTCGGGGATTTCGACCGGGCGATGATCCGCCTCGTGAAGAAATACCAGGTTCTCGCCGACGGTTACGCCTGGAATTTGCAGATGGACGATCGTAATAAGACGATGGTTTTCGCCCACGGCAACCTGCTGTTCGTCTTCAACTGGCACCCCACGGCCTCGATTCCCGATTACGAACTGCCCGTGCGCTTGCCGGGGAAATACGTTCCCGTCCTCTCGACCGACCAACGGCGCTTCGGCGGTCAGGAGCGTCAGGCGATGGATGCCGAGCATTTCTCGTTCGACGTCGAGGGCGACGACGGCCTGCGCTATCCCCGCATCCGTATCTACAACACGTCGCGCACGGCGACGGTCTATCTGCGCAAACGCTGACCCCCCCCCTCCCGCATAACCATCGTATCACCCTTGTCGCAACGTTCGGCGGCAAGGGTGAATGCTGTGTGCGAGTCGGAGCCTTTCGGCCGTTTTCGGGGTGTGAGGGGCATTCGTAGTTCCGGATGTTATGAAGGCGCAGAACCGCGAAACCCGACTTTTTTCACGATTATCCGCCTTGAAAAGGTTGCGTGTGCCGAATATTTTATAACTTTGTAGATTGAAACTGAAATATCTATGTCGGAACAAAAACTCAAAATAGGCATCACGCAGGGCGATCCCGCCGGTATCGGCTGGGAGGTGATCCTCAAAGCGCTGGCCGATCCCCGTATGACGGAGCTATGTACGCCCGTCGTCTACGGTTCGCCCGCCGCAGCTGCCTGTTATCGCAATATGCTTGCGGATACGGATCCCGTGGCATTCCATACGGTCGCTTCGGCCCGCGAGGCGCGTCGCGGCAAGGTCAACCTGGTGGCCTGCGGCGAAATCGGACGCATCGAGCCCGGCAAGGCGACTCCCGAAGCGGGACGTGCGGCCGTAGAGGCGTTGCGTAGGGCGGCCGGGGAGCTCGAAGACGGACTGCTCGACGCGATCGTCACGGCGCCCATCGACAAGCAGACCGCGCAGTGCGACGATTTCCGCCACACGGGGCATACCGAGTTTTTCGGTGCCGAATTCGACGGTGCCCCGATGATGATCCTGTGCAGCGACCGGTTGCGCGTGGGCTTGGTGACCAAGCATATCCCCGTGTCGGAAATCGCCGCCAACATCACCAGCGAAAAAATCGTTGGGGACTTGCAGACGCTGCGTCGCTCGCTCATCGAGGATTTCGGCGTCGTGGAGCCCCGTATCGCAGTGCTGGCGCTCAACCCCCATGCCGGCGACGGCGGACTGCTGGGACGCGAGGAGGAGGAGATCATCCGGCCGGCGATCGTCGAGGCTTTCGGGCTGGGCGTGCTGGCTTTCGGTCCCTTCGCTGCCGACGGATTTTTCGCCAGCGGCAGTTATGCGCGCTACGACGGCGTGCTGGCCATGTACCACGATCAGGGGCTGGCACCGTTCAAGACCCTTTCGCCCGACGGCGTGAACTTCACGGCCGGACTCTCCGTGGTTCGTACCTCGCCCGATCACGGCACGGCCTTCGACATCGCGGGGCGCGGCTGCGCCGACGAGCAGTCGATGCGCAATGCGATCTACGCCGCGATCGATATCGCCGAGCATCGTGCTGCGTGGGCCGAATGGTCGAGCGATCCCTTGCAGCGCGCCGAACGCGAGAAGAGCCGTCGCGATATCTCGGTCAAGGATCTTCCGCAGACCGAAAAAGAGGAGTAGGCTGCCCCGAAGCGGGTGGCGAAGCACGAAACTGCGGCGGTCCGCGATATCGAGGACCGCTGTTTGAAACGACGAAAACCCCGGGCAACCGGAGGCGTATTCCGTCTCGTAATTGTGGAAGCGCCGAAGGCCCCGAAAATTAACAGTGGTAAATATATACTATTTTGCACCGAGCCGGTATCGAACCGCTATGACGTTGCGGGTTGCATCCGAAGTCCCCTCCTCGGAGGGACTTCGGAGAGGTTCGGATTTACAAACGCGGACGAAAACCGCGAGACACCGACTATCCGAAACGAAACGGCGGTCGCAAAATCGAAGCGGTGTGAAGGCGTATATGGTTACCTTAACAATTCTATACTTTTATGGTAAAAATTACTTTTCCCGACGGCTCGGTCAGAGAATATGCCGTAGGGACCACTGCGTACCAGATCGCAGAGAGCATCAGCCCTCGTTTAGCTGCTGACTCGCTCGCGGCGTCGGTCAACGGCGCGACGCAGGACATGATGCGCCCGATCGAAGCCGATGCCTCGATCCGATTCTTCAAATGGGATGACGAAGAGGGCAAGCATGCCTTCTGGCATACGTCGTCGCACTTGCTCGCCGAAGCGCTCGAAGCGCTCTATCCGGGCATCAAGTTCGGTATCGGTCCGGCCATCGAAAACGGCTTTTACTACGATGTCGACTCTCCGACGCCGATCACCGAGGCCGACCTTCCGAAAATCGAACAGAAGATGCAGGAACTCGCCCGCAACAAGGAGATCCTCGTGCGCCGCGAAGTTCCCAAGTCCGAAGCGCTCGAAACCTTCACCGCGAAGGGCGACCAGTATAAGGTCGAACTGATCTCGGCGCTCGAGGACGGCACGATATCTTTCTATACCAACGGTGCTTTCACCGATCTTTGTCGCGGTCCGCATATTCCCAACACGGGCTATATCAAGGCCATCAAGCTCACCTCGATCGCAGGCGCCTACTGGCGCGGCGACGAGAAGAACAAGATGCTGACGCGTATCTACGGCATCACGTTCCCCAAGAAATCGCTCCTGGACGAATATCTCCAGATGATGGAGGAGGCCAAGAAACGCGACCATCGCAAGTTGGGCAAGGATCTCGAACTTTTCACCTTCTCGCAGCGCGTAGGCCAGGGTCTGCCCCTGTGGCTGCCGAAAGGCGCCGCGTTGCGCGACCGTCTGGAGCAGTTCCTGCGCGGCGTGCAGAAGGAGTACGGTTATCAGCAGGTCATCACTCCGCATATCGGTAACAAGGAGCTCTACGTCACCTCGGGTCATTACGCCAAATACGGTAAGGATTCCTTCCAGCCGATCCATACCCCCATCGAGGGCGAAGAGTACCTGCTCAAACCGATGAACTGTCCCCACCACTGCGAGATCTACCGTTCGAAGCCCCGTTCGTACAAGGAGTTGCCCGTGCGTCTTGCGGAGTTCGGTACGGTTTACCGCTACGAACAATCGGGCGAGCTGCACGGCCTGACGCGTGTGCGCGGATTCACCCAGGACGACGCCCACCTGTTCGTACGTCCCGATCAGTTGCTCGAGGAGTTCGAACGCGTGATCGATATCGTGCTCTATATTTTCAAGACGCTCAAGTTCGACAACTATACGGCACAGATTTCGCTGCGCGATCCGAACAACCGCGAGAAGTATATCGGTTCGGACGAAAATTGGGAGAAAGCCGAGTCGGCGATCATGAAGGCCGCCGAGGAGAAGGGACTCAACACGGTCGTCGAATACGGCGAGGCTGCGTTCTACGGTCCGAAGCTCGACTTCATGGTCAAGGACGCCATCGGTCGCAAATGGCAGTTGGGTACCATTCAGGTGGACTACAACCTGCCCGAGCGCTTCGATCTGACCTATAAGGGTGCCGATGATAAGCTCCACCGCCCGATCATGATCCACCGCGCACCGTTCGGTTCGATGGAGCGTTTCGTGGCCGTATTGCTGGAGCACACGGGCGGTAAGTTCCCCCTGTGGCTTTCGCCTCAGCAGGTCGTCGTACTGCCTATTTCGGAGAAGTTCAACGACTATGCTCAGCAGGTCGTCGAGTTCCTCAATGCCAACGACGTCCGTGCCGAGATCGACGAGCGCAACGAGAAGATCGGCCGTAAGATCCGCGACAACGAGCTCAAGCGCATTCCCTACCTGCTGATCGTCGGCGAGAAAGAGGCTGCCGAGCGACTGGTTTCGGTTCGTGCGCAGGGCGAAGGCGACAAGGGGCAGATGCCGCTCGAAGGCTTCCGCGACTTCATCGCCGGACTGGTCAAGGCCGAAATCGAAGCCAACAAACTCAAGAAGGAGTAAGGCAGAGATCTCGGGGCCGGGATCTGTCGTGCAGCAATCCGCATCGCGACGAGACTCCCGAGACATGACGAAGAAACGAATTCATAACCATTTTAATACATACGATTATCGCAGCACCGAAACCATTCCCGCCGAGGCCGTTTAACCCCGGGAATAACCGTCCGAGACCGGGTGTCGGCAACCGCCGCCCGCCCGAAAAGGAGAATCCCCACCGAATCAACGAGCGCATTACCGCTCAGGAAGTTCGTGTGGTGGGTGAAAATGTTCCGCAACCGCAGGTCATGTCGATTCGCGACGCCCTGCGGCTGGCCGACGAACTGGAACTCGACCTGATCGAGATCTCGCCTAAGGCCGATCCTCCCGTTTGCCGCATCGCCGACTACCAGAAGTTCCTCTACCAGCAGAAAAAGAAGGCCAAGGAACTGAAGGCGAACCAGACGAAGATCGTCATCAAGGAGATCCGCTTCGGTCCGCAGACCGACGACCACGACTACAACTTCAAGCTCAAGCACGCGCAGAACTTCTTGAAAGAGGGCTCGAAGGTCAAGGCTTATGTCTTCTTCCGGGGTCGTTCGATCGTCTTCAAGGAGCAGGGCGAAATTCTGCTTTTGCGCTTCGCCACCGACCTGGAGGAGGTCGCCAAAGTGGAGATGATGCCCAAGCTCGAAGGCAAGAAGATGAACATGATGCTCGCGCCGAAGTCTAAAAAGTAGACGCACGCGAGATATTGCCGCAAGGCCTGTCCGAGGACGATTGTCGGGTGAATGATTTTACCCGACAGTCGTCTTTTTTGTTACCGTTTTGCGGCTCGAGCATTTCCGAAAGTGGCTTCGTAGCGGAGCAAAGTATTGGTTTTTAATGGATCGCAGTGCGTGGTGGCCGGCAGGAACAGTGCGGCACCGATAGGAGAGCGGCTATATTTTCGTCTCGAAGTTCCGAAGACGGCTCGTGTCTCGCGGTTATGAATCTGTCGCGCCTTGAGGGGCACAGTGCCCCGCGGCGCCTTAGGACGCACGAAGGTCGGGATCTGAAATTCTACCTTCGAGAGTCGACTGCCTGAATTCGAAATCGTTTTCGCAATGGAGGAACCTTACGAGGCGATGCGATACGGCGGTCCGGTCCGTAGCGTGCCGCCGATGCCGTGCCGTAAAACGAAAGAGGTCATCCTATCGGACGACCTCTTGAAAAGAGAGCTGTCTATGAGACTTGAACTCACGACCTCTTCCTTACCAAGGAAGTGCTCTACCACTGAGCTAAGACAGCATTTCCTTACTTAAGCGGTGCAAAAATACGTAAGAAAATTGAAATGTCCAAAAAAAATGTACACTTTTCACAATATTTTTCTACCTTTACTTCACAAAACAGTATCAACAGAGAGATGAAACGAATATTAATCGTAGGAGCGGGAGGCCAGATCGGCTCGGAACTGACTGTTTTTCTGCGTGGAATTTACGGCGATCACAACGTCGTGGCGACCGACATGCGCGAGTGCCGGACATTGGGTGAAACGGGACCCTTCGAGGTGTTGAATGCGTTGGATGCCACGGCGATGGCATCTGTCGTGGCGCGTTATCGGATCGATACGATCTTCAACCTCGTGGCGTTGTTGTCGGCCGTCGGCGAACGCAATCCCCAAATGGCCTGGCAGGTCAACATGGGAGCGTTGAACAATTCGCTCGAAGTCGCGCGTCAGCACCACTGCGCTCTGTTCACGCCCTCGTCGATCGGAGCCTTCGGACCTACGTCGCCCAAGGACGGCACGCCGCAGGATACGATCATGCAGCCGACGACCATCTACGGCGTCTGCAAGGTCACGGGCGAGATGCTCGGTAATTATTACCACCACAAATACGGGGTCGATACGCGTTCGGTGCGTTTCCCGGGTATCATTTCGAACGTCACGCTGCCCGGGGGCGGCACGACCGACTACGCCGTGGAGATCTATTACGAAGCGATTCGCTCGGGGCGCTTCACGTGTCCGGTGCCGTCGGATGTCTATATGGACATGATCTACATGCCCGACGCCTTGCGTGCCTGCGTGGAGCTGATGGAGGCCGATCCGACCAAACTCGTCCACCGCAACAGCTTCAACCTCGCGTCGATGAGCTTCACGCCCGAGATCATCTGCGCCGAGATCAAAAAGCGACTGCCCGATTTCACGATGGACTACGATGTCGATCCGGTGAAGAAGGAGATCGCCGAAAGCTGGCCCAATTCGCTCGATGACAGCTGCGCCCGTGAGGAGTGGGGTTGGCGTCCCGAGTGGGATCTCTCGCGCATGACGGACGATATGCTGGCGCATATTCGGCAGAAGTTGGGGAGGTAAGATTGCGGCACGAATTGTGAAACCCGGATGTGACAAGGGCTCGATGGCCTCATGGCGCGTCCGTTCTCTATCGGTGCCGGTCTCCGCAAAAAACGATACCGCATGAAAAAATTGATTCGTGCACTGGCTTTCGCCGTGCTGTTCCTGTTGCTCGCCGTGCTGGGCGGCAGCCTCTATCTGATTTCCTATTCGTTGACGCCCGAGCAGACGATCGCGGCGAAGGATGCCGTTTCCTACGAATATATGTTCGGCGAATATCCCTTTCTGGAGGGATGGATTGACAGCCTGCGGAGTCGCGGGGCGCTGCGCGATACGATGCTCGTGCGGGAGGACGGCATCCGGCTCCATGCGCTCTACGCTCCGGCACCCGAGCCGACGGACCGTACGGCGGTGATCGTACACGGATATACGGACAACGCCGTGCGGATGCTGATGATCGGATACCTCTATAACCATGATTTGGGTTACAACATCCTCCTGCCCGATCTCTACCACCACGGCGAGAGCGAAGGACGGGCCATTCAGATGGGGTGGAAGGATCGTCGCGACGTGTTGCGGTGGATGGAGGTGGCCGATGCGACATTCGGCGGCCATACCCGGATGGTCGTTCACGGCATCTCGATGGGTGCGGCCACGACGATGATGGTGTCGGGCGAACCGCAGCAGCCTTATGTGAAATGCTTCGTCGAAGATTGCGGCTACACGTCGGTGCGCGAACAGTTCGCCAAGGAGCTCGGCGAACGCTTCTCGTTGCCGACGTTCCCGTTGCTGGACGTCGCGAGCTGGATGTGCAGCGTGAAATACGGCTGGGATTTCCGCGAAGCCTCGGCCATCGATCAGGTGCGCAAGTGCACGCTGCCGATGATGTTCATTCACGGCGATGCCGACGATTTCGTCCCTACGCGCATGGTTTGGCCGCTCTACGAGGCCAAACCGGGCGACAAGGAGCTGTGGATCGTTCCGGGTGCTGCGCATGCGCTCTCCTATCGGGATAACCGCGAGGAGTATACCCGACGCGTCGGGGAGTTCGTAGGACGGTATATTGAATAGGTTGGCTATATACGACTTTACCCTTGCCGGTTTTTAGGTCCTCATTTCGCTTAAGATCGCTGATGTCTCGCGGCTTCTGGCCGCGTTTGTGAATCCGACCCACCCCGAACCCCTCCCTCGGAGGGGCGGGTACATTCCGTAAGGCCGCGAGGCTGAAAATACCGTAGGGGGGAGTCCTGGCCGGCTTTTGCTCCTTTCACTTTCTGTTTGCGGGTACGAGCAGCACGGCATCCGCCGCGACCGTTCCGTCGGCTTCGCGGCCGGTGATGTCGACGTAGGGCTGCTGGCCCGCGTCGAGCCGATATCGGCCGAGCGAAACCCACTCGCCCGAAGTTTGCCCCTTGATCTCGATCCGTGCGGTCTCGATCCGTACGGTGCGTACCTCGTCGCCATCGCAAACATCTATCGAAAGCACCTTCGAGGTGCAATGGCGGGGTGAATAGTAGAAATAGAGGTCGTATTCGCCCGCGTATTCCACCTCGGCGCGGAACCGGAACGAGGCGTTCGCATTCGTTCGGGGCTCGATGTACCGATAATCCAAACCGTAGCACTTCAGTCGTCCCGTGGCCCAGTCGCCGACCGCTCGTGTGTGCAGTGTGTCGGCATTGTCTACGACGATATCGCCCCGGCTGCCGTCGGCCAAGGGGTTTTCGCGCAGCTCGCGTTGCAGCCGCTTCACGTCGATCCGTTGTACGACGCTGCCGCACTGGTCGATCGCCATGCAGGCCGCCACGGCAGCCGATTGGCCCAGAACCATGAACACGGGCTCCATGCGTATCGAGCCGAAATCGATGTGCGAGGCCGATATGCAGCTCGTGACTAACAGGTTATCCGCTTGGGTGCGTTGCGGCGTAATGGCCCGATAGGAGATCGGGAAGGGCGGAAAACCTCCCACCTCGACGTCGCCTTCGTTGCGTACGCAACCGTCGACGACGATGCGGTCGCAGTTGTGCGAGTCCATCATGTAGGCGGCCCAGGCGATGCCGTCGTTGCAAACTTCGCGTCCCTCGCAGTGATGCTGCGTCATGACGGTTTCACCCAGCATGCGGCGTGCTTCGCGGACGTAGAGCTGGGGCGACCAATGTCCGTTGTCGACGTACTCGTCCTTGGGATATCCGTAGCGCAGCATCGTGTCGCGGATATGTTGCGGGATACGTTCGTCGTGGCCGACGAAGTAGAGCAGCCCTTTGGTGTAATCCTCGTGCGCCTTGACAATGCGTGCGCGCTCTTGGTAGCCGGCATCGGGGTAGTTCCAGTTCATGCCGATCATGTCGGTCGAGAAGGCTCCGCGGTTGTTGATATCGGTCTTGCGGTTGGGCATGCGGCTCCAGATGAATACATCGTCGAGGCGTTTCCAGGGCTCTTTTTCCTTCCAGCGGATCAGCAGTTCGTAGCGCGAGGGGTCGTAATTCTCCGGTTGGGTGATGGGAATGCGGTTCTCGGGGTCGTCCGTGAGGCAAATGCGGTAGTTGTAGGCCTGAATCTTCTTGTCGCCCGTGCCGGTTGGACGGTCGGGGTTCGCGGAGACGCCCCACAGCAGGCCGCTCGTCGGATCGCCCGGGACGACGTAGGGATCGACGTCGGCTTTGAATTGGTGGAAGTGGCGGATGTGACAGCCGTTGAAGGTTTCGCCGTAGCGGCTGTTGTCCTCGCGTCCCGTGGTGTAGCTCACGCCGCTGCGGGCCATCAGGTCGCCTTCGTACGAACAGTCGATGTAGACCTTCGCCCGGACATGGCGGTCGGTGGCGCGCTCGGGTGCCGCGGAGTCTTCGAGCGTGATGCATCCGATGCGGGCTCCCGATTTTTCCACTGCGCTCACGCGGCGCGAATACCACACTTCGATATCGGCCTCGCGGACATATTCCTTGAATACCTCCTCGGCGACGTGGGGTTCGAAGATCCACTGTTCAAGTGTTCCGTAGTGGCGTCCTATGCGGCGATAGAAGTCGAGGGCCAGTCCCGTGACGACGAATTTGTTGCCGATATCGGTGTAACCCAGGCCGCCCGAACTGAGCCCTCCGAGGTGACGCCCCGGTTCGACGAGCAGCACGCTTTTGCCGTAGGTGCGGGCCGTGTAGGCGGCGATCACGCCGAGCGAAGTGCCGCCGTAGATGCAGATATCCACCTCTTTGACTTCGGATGCAGGGTTCGCGAATGTTTCGGTTGTCTGCGCGCTCGTGCAGAGGACGAGCAACAGCAGCGTGCGGAGTGCTTTTTTCATCGGGTCTTTCGTTTTTCTTATCTTAAGACAATTTTTCGGGGCGCAGCACCCAAAAGGGGCAACGGCAATTCTATGCAATTTTACACGATATCCACCGTGAGACGCTGTCGCTTTTCGTGTTATGCGATAAGCTCCTCCCGAGGAAGGGGTTTGGGACGGGGCGGATTTGGAAACGCAGCCAAAGGCTGCGAGTGTACGACCGTACGGAACGGATTGAAATTACCCGACTAAGAGGCGGACCCCATGGGGAAATCTCTGTTCCAGGACTAAGACGGGTCGCGGCCTGCGGGGCGAGTGAAATGCGCCGACGTGCGGCTCGAAAAGTCGCAGTTCGCAGGAGAAAACCACTCTTAGAAGGACGCAGCTCCCTGCGGCTCTGCCTCTCGCCGACGGCCCGGGCGATTCTTGGCAGGCGACGAACCTCCAAAGATAATTTCGCTTTCATATAGCCCGGGTCATAGCCGGGCAAGGTTGTGCCTTGTATTTTGGCGTGTGCTATTTTGCTGCCCCTCCCCCTCCTTCCAAAAAAACGGCCCGGAAATCGCTTCCGGGCCGGGATCATAGATCGTTTTATTTCAGGTATTTGTCCAGCCAACCGAAGAATTCGCGGTTCCAGACCAGCGAGTTCTGCGGTTTGAAAACCTGGTGCGCTTCGTTCTCGAACTCGACGAGCCGCGCCGGAATACCTCGCATGCGAGCAGCCGTGAAGGCTTCGAGCGACTGGGTGTAGGGGATGCGGAAGTCGCGTTCGCCCGTAAAAATCAGGATCGGCGTGTCCCACTTGGCCACCGATTTGTGGGGCGAGTTGGCATAGGACCGCTGCGCCGTGGCGTTCTGCGGATCCCAGTAGGGACCTCCGTAGTCGTTGTTGACGAACCACAGTTCTTCGGTGTGGCCGTACATCGAATCGAAGTCGAAGATGCCGCAGTGGGAGATGAAGGCCTTGAACCGTTTGTCGTGGCACCCGGCCAGGTAGTAGACCGAATAACCGCCGTACGATGCGCCGACGCATCCCATGCGGGTCTCATCGGCCCACGGCTCGCGCGCCACGTCGTCGATGGCCGAGAGATAGTCGCGGATGTTCTGTCCCGAATAGTCGCCCGAGATTTGGTCGAGCCACTCCTGCCCGAACGACGGCAGCCCGCGGCGGTTGGGTGCTACGACGATGTAGCCCTGAGCGGCCATCAGCTGGAAGTTCCAACGATAGCTCCAGAACTGCGAAACGACGCTCTGCGGACCGCCCTGGCAGTAGAGCAGTACGGGATACTTCTTCGCCGGATCGAAATCGGGCGGGAGGATCACCCACGTGAGCATCTGCTTGCCGTCGGTGGTCTTCACCCAGCGCTTCTGCACCGGGCCCATCCGCACGGCGTTGTAGACGGGTTGATTGATGGCCGAAATCTGCGTCAGTTTGCCGTTCGCGGGGTCGACGTTGAAGAATTCCGTAGCCATAGAGATCGTGCATACCTCGGCGACGATGCGTCCCTCAGCCATCGTGAAGGCGTTGATGTCGTGGTCGCCGCGGGTGAGGACCTCCACTTCGGGGACGTAGACCGGGCTTTCGGGCGTCGCGCTGCTGGTGCCGCTGAGCTTCACGCGGCAGATCTGGTGCGTGGCCTCGATGGGTGCGATGAACCACAGCGTCTCGTCGTCGGACCATACGACATTCGTCGCGTTGTAATCGAAATCCGCGGTCAGGTCGTGCATCTCGGCCGTGCGGCAGTCGTAGAGGAAGAGTCGCTCCTTGTCCGACTCGTTACCGGCGCGGCGCATCGAGCGGAAGGCGATCCGGAAGCCGTCGGGCGACCATACGGGGTATTTGTCGTAGCCCGGCATGTCGTGCTGTTTGGACTCGATGCCGACGGGCTTGCAGATGTTCTGCGTCTTGCCCGTCGTCAGGTCGTAAACGAAGATATCCGAATCGGTCGATACGGCGTAGGCCGTGCCCGTGAGCGGCTTGCAGGTGTAGGCGATCATCGTGCCCTGGGGGTTCCAGGCGATTTCGGCCGTGTCGAAATAGGGTGCCAGCGGGGTGTCCCATTCGGCTTCGGGGCCGGTGATGTCCTTGCCTCCGGTCACGAGTCCGTTGCCCAGCTCGGCGATGAAGATGTGGCGGTATTCCCCTTCGTCCCAGTAGTCCCAGTGGCGGGCCATCAGGTCGTCGTAGATGCGGGCCTTCGACTTATCCATGTCGGTGTAAACGTCCGACGAACGGCGCGCTGCGACCTGCACGGCCTGCACCCACCAGATATGCTTCCCGTCGGGGCTTACGCCGAATCCCTCGACTTCGGGAATGCCCTCGCCGTCGCCCTTGCCGGTCACCAGCGAGGCGTTGCCTCCGTCGGCGTCCATCTTCCAGACCTGCGACGAGCCGCTGCGGTCCGAGAGAAAGTAGATCGTACGTCCCGCGTCGGCCCATGCCGGCGAGGAGTTGTTCGATGCGAAGTCGGTGAGTTGCCGCACGGCGCCCGAGGTACAATCCTCGGTGTAGATCGCCGTGACGCCGCGGTTGGCGTTCATGTCGTAGTGCGTGACCGTATAGAGGAGCGTCGAGCCGTCGGGTGAAAGCGTCGAAGCTCCTGCCCGGCCCATTTTCCACATCACCTCGGGCGTCAGACGTCCGGTGGCGATCTCCTCCGCGGTCAGCGCGTTGTCGATCGCGAGGGGCTGCGGCTGTTTGTCGCAGGCCCCCGCACCCAAAGCTGCAATAGCCATCGTCAGGATGATTTTTTTCATTTTCATTGAGGTTTTCCTATTTATTCGTATTTTTGCCGCAAACATGTAATTCGCATCATGGACCATACCGTATTTTTCGCCGATAAGTCCGTAGTTTTTACCCGTGTGGCACCCGCCGGAGGGTTCGATGTTCTCCTGGATGCCGATCGCGAGTCCGTATCCCGGACGAAGATATGCAAAATTCTCGAAACGAACAACTCCGTCGTGGTCGTGGCATTCGATCCGGAAGTTGCGTGGCAACGGTTCGCTGCGGATTTCACGCAGGTCGAGGCGGCCGGTGGCGTCGTCGAGAACGAACGGGGCGAGTGGCTGATGATCCGCCGCAACGGCCGGTGGGATCTACCGAAGGGCCATATCGAGCCGGGGGAATCGTCCGATGCCTGCGCTGAGCGGGAGATTGCCGAGGAGACGGGCGTCGAAGCCCATGTCGTGCGGCCTTTATGCAGCACGCTGCATGCCTACTGGTTTCCGAAAACCGCCCGCTGGGAGCTCAAGCGTACCCATTGGTTCTTCCTGCGTGCCGCTGCCGTGGCGCAGGAACTTCGGCCGCAGCAGGAGGAGGGTATCGTCGATGTGGAGTGGTGTGGGCCCGCGCGGCTGGCCGAGTGTCTGCACGGCGCCTTTCCCACGATCCGCAGCGTCGCCGCCGCGATGGGTTTCCGAGTCTCGGAACGGTAACGGGACGCTCATCGCTCGGGCCGAGCGCTCCTGTCGGTACTTTTTTCGTAAAAACCGCACGAATCGCAATCTTTCGGGAATGCTGTTCGTGCGGTCTGTTTCTGTAGGGCGAAGATATTCCGGCCGATCGAAACGCCGGGTTTCGGTCGGTTCTCCGACAGGCCGAAACGACGGGCCGCGCGGAGGTTTGGTTTTCGGACGGGGCTACTCCAGGCCCTCGATCACGTCGGCGATGCGGGCGAATACCTCGTCCATCGAGCCCGTACCGTTCACCGAGACATATTTGCCCTGTGCGGCGTAGTAGTCCGAGACGATCGCCGTTTGGGTATGATAGACCTCCAGGCGTCCGCGGATGACCTCTTCCGAGGCGTCGTCCGCACGTCCCGAGTCCTTGCCGCGGAGCAGGATCCGGTGAACCAGCTCCTCCTCCGGAACGTGGATGTCGACCATGATGTCGACCTTCAAACCGTGCTGCGCGAGAATCGAGTCGAAAGCCTCGGCCTGCGCCGTGGTACGGGGAAATCCGTCGAAGATGCAGCCTTTCGCCTCCTTGTGGTCGGCGATGTAGGAAGCGATCATGCCGATCACGATCTCGTCGGGAGCCAACTGTCCGCGGGAGATATATCCCTCCATGCTGCGTCCGAGTTCCGTTCCGCGACGGATTTCGTCGCGGATGACCTCGCCGGTCGAAACGTGTTCGATGCCGTAATGCTCTTTGAGACGTTGTGCCTGCGTGCCTTTG
Source organism: uncultured Alistipes sp. (assembly GCA_964018965.1). Classification (GTDB taxonomy): domain Bacteria; phylum Bacteroidota; class Bacteroidia; order Bacteroidales; family Rikenellaceae; genus Alistipes. The sequence goes on along the minus strand of CAXHRY010000008.1, from coordinate 62,301 downwards.
CCGCATCCGGGAGCACCGAATAAAACGATATTAATCATAACTAACCCTTTTTATTCTGTTCCGCAAAATTACGTTATTTTTTTGCAAACCGCAAAGTTTAGCTAATTTTGTAAAAAAAATCGATAACCGCATCTGTGCTGAACGGCCGCCGCGATGGTCGGTTCGGCTTATGCGGCCTGTCGTTTGCAAACAAGAGATTCATGGAAGCAAAGAAACGTACGGAAATCGCTTCGCTCGGACAATTCGGGCTTATCGACCTGCTTACGCGCGATTTCGCGCCGCAAAATCCGCAGACCCTCTGCGCGACGGGCGACGACGCCGCCGTGATCGCGGTACCCGAAGGCGAAGAACTGCTCTGCACGACCGATTCGTTCTACGAAGGCGTGGACTTCGACCTTACCTATTTTCCGCTCAAACACTTGGGCTACAAGATCGTGACCGCGGGTATCAGCGATCTGCTGGCTATGAACGCTACGCCGTCGCAAATTACCGTGTCGCTGGGTGTTTCGTCGAAAATTCCGGTCGAGGCGTTGCAGGACCTCTACGCAGGGATCGCCTTCGCCTGCAAGGAGCAGCGCGTCGACTTAGTGGGGGGCGATACGCGGGCTTCGATGACGGGGCTCGTGGTGACCGTCACGGCGCTGGGACATGCTCCTAAGGAGCGGATCGTCTACCGCCGCGGTGCGCAGTTGCACGACCTGATCTGCATCACGGGCAACCTCGGCGCGGCATACATGGGCCTGCAACTGCTCGAACGCGAAAAACGCGTGCTGGCCGACGTCGCCGATCCCGAGCCCCAGTTCAAGGGCTACGAATACCTGCTCGAACGCTATCTCAAGCCCCGGCCTCGCACGGACATCGTCGCGGCGCTGGCCGAGGAGAAGATCGTACCGACGGCGATGATCGATCTTTCGGACGGTCTGGCGAGCGATCTGATGCAGTTGTGCCGTTCGTCGCACTGCGGCGCGCGTATCTATCTCGATCGTATTCCCATCGCGCGACAGACTTCCGCACTGGCCGAGGAGTTGCATGCCGATCCTGTCGTCGCGGCGCTGAATGGCGGCGAAGATTACGAACTGCTCTTCACCGTGCCGCTCTCGATGCAGGAGCAGGTGATGCGTCTGGGGTTGGTGGACGTCATCGGTCATATCACGGCCGAAACCACGGGGTGCTATCTCGTGACGCCCGATGGCTCCGATATCAAATTGCGGGCTCAGGGATTTCCGGAACAGGAGTGAGCCCGATCGAAACGTGGCTGTCTAATAAGTCCGAATTTTACGATTTCACCCCCGTCAGAATGAACTCTGACAGGGGTGATTTTCATTTTCGGGGACTTGTTAGACAGTCCCGTTCATTTCCGCGGCGAGGCTCAGTCGTGCAGTCGCTGAGCACGCAGGTAGTCGAGCAGCAACGCCGGACGATCGGTCTGGATCATCGTCGCACCCAGCTCCACGAGCCGTCCGTAGATCTCCGTCGGATCGCCTTCCACGGCAACGTCGTCGCATATTCCGCCGTTGAGTGCTGGCCACAGTGCATTTACCCACAGCTTCGAACCGCCGGCAAGGACCTCCTTCATGCAGGTCTGCACCTCGGGCGTGAACTCCGACCAGCAGATTTCGTAGGCCACGGGCCGCGTCTCCGGTTCGCCGTAGCTCTCCAGGATTTCCCGGGCGCGGGGCTTGCTGAAGTTCACGATCGGCATGAAAATGCAGTTGGTATCGTATTTCGAGAAGGCGGCATCGGCTTGCGAAGCCGTGAGACGTCCCTTGATAAGGATCTGATCCAGCATTCCGTATTTCTCGAGCAGCGGCCGTATGCGGTCGTAGTATTGGAATCCTTTGTCGATGTTGATTACCGCGCGGTCCTTGCACAGTCGCAGCGCCTCTTCGAGCGTCGGTACGCTCCAGGGGGTTACGGCTCCGTGGCCGGCGCGCAGACGCACCCGTTCGATCGAGTCGTAGTCGATCTCCGCCACTTTGCCTTTGCCGGTCGTCGTGCGGTCGATGCGTGCGTCGTGCATCAGCACCAGCACGCTGTCCCGCGTCATCTGAAGGTCTATCTCCACGATATCGACACCCATGTCGATGGCGCTGCGTAGCGCCGGGAGCGAGTTCTCGGGGAAATTGCGCCAGTCGCCCCGGTGAGCGGCTACCAATACCTGTTTCGACTGCGGATTGCGCATCTGCGCGACGATCTTCTCTGCCCGGTGCGACTCGGGGAGTGCGGTTCGGCAGGCTGTCATTCCGAGCAGCAATGCGAAGCCGACGATCATTCTTTTCATAGGGTTCATTTTTAGCGAGTATCGTAAACGATTCGGGTTTCAGGGCTTATCGGCGCATCGTGGCATTCCGCCGCTCTGTCGCGAATCAGTCGGTAAAGCCCGAGGAACGAAGGGCCGGAACACATCGCTCCGACCCTTCGGGTTACTGTTTTTTTCGTACGACGCGGACGGTCGATTGCGTGGCCTGGCGTACGAAGACCTGCGGACCTCGGGCGTAGCGACGCCACAGTTCGTCGGTATATCCGCGGATGGTCAGCAGCTCCATGTCCGCCGCCTGCATCACGTCGAAACCCGCTTCGCGCAATGCTTCGGCCGCTTCGCCGATGTGCCACGAATTATCGACGCAGAGACTCAGGTTCACGGCCGAGTTGTGGATCAGATTGGTTTTGATACGGAAACGTTCGAGCAGCGAGAAGATCGAAGCGAACTTCTCCTCCAGCACGAACGAGAAGTCGCGTGAACGCACTGTCAGCAGCACCTGGTCCTTTTTGAGAATCAGGATCGGAACCTGCACGGGCACCGACATGGCCCGGATCACGGTCCCGGGTTTGCGCTTGTCGCCGAACGGACGTACGTAGAGCGGTATATTCTTGTTTTGCAGTGGTTTGATCGTCTTGGGATGGATGATCTGCGCCCCGCTGTAAGCCAGTTCTATGGTGTCGAGGTAGTTGAGTTCGGCGATCTGCATGGCGTCGGGGAAGATTTTCGGATCGGCGTTCAACACGCCGTCGACGTCCTTCCATACGGCCATCGACTCCGCATCGAGGATGTAGGCGGCGACGGCCGCCGAATAGTCCGAACCCTCGCGGCCGAGCGTCGTGGTCGTACCGTCGGGTGCTCCGCCGATGAAACCCTGGCCGACGAAAACCGTCGCCTCGCCGCCCTCCAGCGCCGCCCGCAAACGGGGTGTCGAGGCCGCGATATCCACACCGGCATCCTTGTGCCGCTGCTCGGTGACCAGACATTGCCGCATATCGATCCAACGGTTGGGTACTCCGGCGTGGTTGAGGTATTCGGAGATGATCGTCGTCGAGATCAGCTCGCCGAAGGCTACGATCGCGTCGTACCACAGCTCGGCGTCGGCAGCCCGATAGTCGGTTAGCCGCACGACCTGTTCCAGCTCTGCGAAGAGCGCTTCGACGCGTGCGAGTTGCGTCGGAGCGTGCCAAAGTTCGTCGATGATTTCGGCGTGGTATGCGCGTAATGCGGCGATCTCCTCCAACGATTTGGAGCGGTCGTTCTGCTGAAGGCCCGTGAAGACCCTCTCCAAGGCGTTCGTCGTCTTGCCCATTGCCGAGACGACGATGAAAAGGTTGCGTTCGTCGGCGATGATCTTGCGCAGGTTGCGCACTCCGTCGGCATTGCGCACCGATGCGCCGCCGAATTTATAGACTTTCATGTTCTGCAAATCCTGTTTAGCTTGGGTGTTCCCGGGCTATTTTCCGCAGTTGGCCTTGCGGTAGGGCACACCGATGTTCTGGAAAAGGAAGGCGTAGGTGTCGGCCGCCTCCTCGATACGCTTCGAGGTGGGTTTGCCTGCGCCGTGACCCGCTTTCGACTCGATGCGGATCAGCACCGGAGCGTCGCCTGCCTGGGCGTGCTGCATCGTGGCGGCGAATTTGAACGAGTGCGCCGGGACCACGCGGTCGTCGTGGTCGGCCGTCGTGACGAGCGTCGCCGGATACTTCACGCCTTCGCGGATGTTGTGCAGCGGCGAATACTTATAAATATAGTCGAACTGCTCTTCGTTGTCCGACGAACCGTACTCTACGGCCCAGCCCCAACCGATCGTGAACTTGTGGTAGCGCAGCATGTCCATCACGCCTACGGCCGGGAGACATACGGCGTAGAGATCGGGACGCTGCACTTCGCAGGCGCCGACCAGCAGACCGCCGTTCGAACCGCCGCTGATGGCCAGTTTCTCGGAGGAGGTATATCGTTCGGCGATGAGGTACTCGGCTGCTGCGATGAAGTCGTCGAAGACATTCTGTTTGTTGGCCAGCATGCCGCCGCGGTGCCACTCCTCGCCGTACTCCGAGCCGCCGCGCAGGTTGGCGACGCAGTAGATGCCGCCCTGCTCGACGAACATCATGGCCGAGGGGTTGAATCCGGGCGTCAGGTTGATCTGGAAGCCTCCGTAGGCATAGAGCAGGCAGGGGTTCTGACCGCTGAGCTGCATATCCTTGCGGTGGGTGATGAACATCGGTACGCGCGTGCCGTCCTTCGAGGTGTAGAACACCTGTTCGGTGACGAATAATTCGGGATCGAAACATACCTCGGGGGCCTTGAAAAGCGTCGAGGAGCCCGAAGCGATGTCGTAGGCGTAGAGTGTCGCGGGCGAAGTGTAGTTCGAGAGCGAATAGTAGATCGTCGCGTCCTCCTTTTCGCCGTGGAATCCACCCACCGAACCGATAGCCGGGAGCGAAACTTCGCGGATCAGGTCGCCCTCGAAATCGTACTGACGAATGCGGTTCTGCGCATCCTGGAGGTAGGAGGCGAAGAGATAACCGCCGGCCGTAGAGACTCCTTCGAGCAGGTTGCGTGGGTTCTCGGCGATCACCGTCTGATCGTCCTTCGGTGCGGTGAGCGAGATGCTGCGCAGCGCGTAGTTCGAGGCGTCGCGGTTGGTCGTGTAGTAGAGGCGGTCGTTTTCCACGGTCACGATGCCGTAGTCGTAGTCGAAGCCCGGCAACAGCGTGCGGAATGCCGATTCCGAAGTGCGGCGGTAGAGAATCTCCGTGCCCGAAGTACCCTCCGAGGCGATGACGAACAGCCATTTGCCGTCTTCCGAGGGCCAGGCGTGGAAGTAGCGCAGCGGATGCTTCGGATCGCCGTAGATCAGTCGGTCGGATGCCTGGGGCGTGCCCAGTTTGTGGTAGTAGACCTTCTGGAACTGATTCTGCGACGAGAAGACGCCCTCTTTCGGAGCGTCGTAGGCGCTGTAATAGAAACCTTCGGAGTCGGGTGCCCATACGGCTCCCGAGAATTTCACCCACTCGATCCGATCGTCGGTGAGCGAACCGTCGTCCGTGCGTTTCACGCGGATCTCCACCCAGTCCGAACCCGACGCTGCCGTCGCGAAGGCGCAGTAGCGGCCGTCTTCGGAGAAGTTCACCGCGCCGAGCGCCACCGTGCCGTCTTCCGAGAGCGTGTTGGGATCGAGGAACACCTCGCCCTCGCCGCTGGGCTCCGCAGCGCGGTAGAGCACCGACTGGTTTTGCAGTCCGTCGTTGTAGAACCAGTACCACGCATCGCCGTGCTTGCGCGGAGCGCCCTGCTTGGGATAGTTCCACAGTTCGGTGAGGCGTTCGCGGATGGCCCCGCGGAAAGGTATCTGCGACAGATAATCCTGCGTCACGGCATTTTCGGCCTCGACCCAGGCGGCCGTAGCCTCCGAATTGTCGTCTTCGAGCCAACGGTAGGGATCGGCGACCTTCGTACCGAAGTAGTCGTCCACGACCTCTCCGCGTGCCGTTTCGGGATAGGGTTGTGTCTTTATCTTTTTCATTTCGGAGCAACTCGCCGCCGCGGCCACCGTACCGAGCAGCAGGGCGATTTTCAGGGATAGATTGTTCATAATCGATCGGTTTGGGTATTTATCGGGCAAAGTTAGAAATTATCGGCGACAAGACCTAATCGCGGCGGGAAAATCGCACGACATAAAAAAGAGAGTCATGCGCTTCGGAACGTTCGTGCCGCGAACGAGAGCCGTCGCATCGGTGCCGCAGGGGATCGGTACCGTGCGCGGAAAGTCGGGGCGGGAAACCGATGGAGGTGGCTTTTTGATAAGCCTCCCGCCTGAGAATTGCATATTCGGAAATGTTCTCGAATAGCAGTACGAATAAAAAGGGCTGTCTAAAACTTTTTAGACAGCCCTTCGAATGGTTTTCGCGAATGTTTACAGGGCGTTGATCTCGCGAAGAATGTCGTTCGTCTTGCGCACTGCGGCAGCCGACTCGGCAAACTTGGTCTCCTCCTCTTTGGTGAGTTCCACCTTCACGATCTTCTCGATGCCCTTGCGGCCTATGATCGCCGGAACGCCGATGCAGATATCCTCCTGGCCGTATTCACCTTCGAGGTAGCACGAGCAGGGGATCATCTTCTTCTGGTCGTTGAGGATCGCCTCGACCATCATCGCTGCGGCGGCTCCCGGAGCATACCATGCCGAGGTGCCGATGAGTTTGGTCAGCGTAGCGCCGCCGACCATCGTATTCTGCACGGCCTCCTGCAACTTCTTTTTCGAAGCGAACTGCGAGACGGGCACGCCGTTTACCGTGGCTTTCGACAGCAAGGGCAGCATCGTCGTGTCGCCGTGACCGCCGATGACCATGCCGTCGACATTGTTGATGTTGGCGCCGGTAGCCTTGGCCAGGTAGCACTTGAAGCGCGACGAGTCGAGTGCGCCGCCCATGCCGATGATGCGATTCTTCGGGAGTCCCGAAGCCTTCAGCGCCAGGTAGGTCAGCGTATCCATCGGGTTGGCTACCACGATGACGATGGCGCGGGGCGAGTATTTGATGACGTTCTCTACGACGCCCATCATGATCTTGGCGTTGGTGCCGATGAGCTCCTCGCGCGTCATGCCCGGCTTGCGGGGAATACCCGATGTGATGACTACGACGTCGGAATTGGCGGTTTTCTTATAGTCGTTGGTCGCGCCTACGAGCTTCGTATCGAAGTCCATCAGCGTGGAGGTCTGATACATGTCGAGCATCTTGCCTTCCGAGAGACCTTCCTTGATGTCGATGAGCACTACCTCGCTCGCCACTTCGCGGCAAGCCATCACGTTCGCGCAAGTCGCACCCACGGCGCCCGCACCTACTACGGTAACTTTTGACATATCGATTTCTGTTTTTGAGGTTTACTTCGTATTTGCCCTGTGCGGAAGAACGATCCGGGCGAAATCCTTGCTGGCATCGTCTCGGGAAAAAGCTTCCGCATCCGATTATTGCGCGGGAACGTTCTCCGCGCGGGATTCGCAGCGATTTAGCCGATCAGTTCCGAATACTGTTCGGGCGTGAGCAGTGCATCGTATTCCGACGGATCGGTCATGCGCACCTTCACCATCCAACCTTCGCCGTAAGCGTCCTTATTGACGATCGAGGGGTCGGCATCGACGGCTTCGTTGAGCTCCAGAATCTCACCGCCTACGGGCAGGAATGCGTCGCTGACGGTCTTCACGGCCTCGATCGAACCGAATACTTCGCCCGCCGCGAGGGTTTCGCCTACGGTAGGTACGTCGACGAACACGATGTCGCCCAACTGGCTCTGCGCGAAATCCGTGATGCCGATAACGGCGATTTCGCCCTCGATACGGCACCACTCGTGGTCGTTCGAGTATTTCAAATTTGCAGGTACGTTCATGCTATTTGGTGTTTGTATGGATTCGCACGGTTTGTAGGTGCAAATATAACTGTTATTTTTGTAACAGCAATGGATTTCCCGTTTTTTTGGCGATTATATGCGATTTTGCGCTTACGTATCCGTGAAACTTCACCGCTTCGCGAATCGCATTTCGAGGTAGTTCGGATCGCTCGCCGAAATGCGGGTAGACGGTGGTTCTCCGGGCTGTGCAGGCAGCATCGCGTTCGACAGCGACTTCCGATGCAAGACCGGTCTGTCCGCCGAAACGAAACCGGAGGTCGACGAACCTCCGGTTTCGGCCCGTGATTCGGGCTTTATCCTTTCTTTATTACGAATTCCACCTCTTTGAACAGATAGGCTTCCGTCGATCCGTCGTCGCGGCGCAGGAGCAGTTCGCCCGAGGGCCGGACCCCCTCGATCGAGGCGTGGAAAAGCGTGCCGTCGGGCAACCGGTAGGGGTGTCGTTCGCCGAGGCGGTACATGCGTCGGCGGTATTCCTCCTGGATGCGTGCGGCGTGGCCCGCTTCGAGCGCTTCGTAGCGGTTGCGGCAACGGGCCAGGAAAGTGTCGAGCACCTGCTCGCGGTCGAAGCGCTGTCCCGTGGCGGAGGCCATCGATACGGGATTGGGCAGCGCCGGGTCGAACTCCGTCTGGTTGACGTTGATGCCGATGCCGACGATCGAGCGGGCGAGTCGTCCGCCCGTATAGTGGTGTTCGATGAGGATGCCGACCAGTTTGCGGTCGCCCGCATAGATGTCGTTGGTCCATTTGATCCGGGCATCGATTCCGAATCGGGCGAAGGTGTCGCAAAGAGCGAGCGTTACGGCCTCCGAGAGCAGAAATTGTTCGCTGACGGGTAGGAACGCGGGTTCGAGCACCAGCGTGAAGGTGAGATTCTCGCCCTCGGCGCTCGACCAGCTGTGGCCCCTCTGTCCGCGCCCGGCGGTTTGACGCTCGGCCCACACGACGTCGCCGTGGCGGTATTTCGCATCGCGAGCGTCGTCGTTGGTCGAGGTGGTTTCCTCTATACGGTAAATCATGTCGGAGTGTGTTTGGCTTGTCGTTCGTGTCCGGCGCGGCTTGCGTTTCGCGGCTATACCGAGACGCCGAAGTCGCGCAGTGCGTCGTTGAGCGAGGTTTTCTTATCGGTCGACTCCTTGCGCTGGCCGATGATCAGAGCGCACGTAACGCTGTATTCGCCCGCGGGGAACTGCTTGCGATAACTGCCCGGCACCACCACCGAGCGGGGCGGTACGTAGCCTTTATAGGTGACGGGTTCGGGTCCGGTGACATCGATGATGTGGGTCGAACCGGTGATGACGGTGTTGGAGCCCAGGACCGCTTCGCGGCAGACGTGGGCACCCTCGACGACGATCGAACGCGAACCGATGAAGCAGTTGTCCTCGATGATGACCGGTGCGGCCTGCACGGGCTCGAGTACGCCGCCGATGCCGACGCCGCCCGAGAGGTGGACGTGTTTGCCGATCTGGGCGCAGGAGCCTACCGTGGCCCACGTGTCGACCATCGTCCCCGTATCGACATAGGCGCCGATGTTGACATACGAAGGCATCAGAATGGCTCCCGGAGCGATATAGGCGCCGTAACGTGCTACGGCGTGCGGCACGACGCGTACGCCCAGCTCCTCGTAGCCGTGTTTGAGATCCATTTTGTCGTACCACTCGATCTCCCCGGCCTGCATCTTGCGCATGGGCTGGATCGGGAAGTAGAGGATCACGGCTTTCTTGACCCATTCGTTGACCTGCCAAATGCTGTTCTCGACGTCGGTAGGCTCGGCCGTGCGCAGCTCTCCGCGGTCGACGAGCTCCACCGTGCGGCGCACGGCCTGCTGAACCGCCGGGTCCTGCAACATCGAGCGGTCCTCCCACGCCTGTTCTATAATATGTCTGAGATTTTCCATAGTTCGATTCGGTTATGCGTTCATCGCCTTGGCGATGCCTTCGGCGATCTGGTCGACGGCGCCCTGGAGTTTGCCTCCGATCATCATGCGCATCATCATGTTGAGCTCTACGTGCAAAACGAGTCGCAGCCGCGTGTCCGTCGGCGAGACTTCGTGCAGCTGGATCCAGAATGCGAAATCCATCGGCACGCCGCCTTCGTCGCCCACGATCTTCACGTGTTTGCACTCGACGCGTTCGTCCATGCGCAACTTCACGGTGAAGCCCTTGGCCTTGAACGAGCAGCGGTCCTCGGTCGCCTGCCACTCTTCCACGCGGTCGGCCAGTGCGGGCGTGAGGTTGTCGAAACGGCTGATGGCGGTGTAGATATGTGCCGCGGGGCGCAGTACCTGATGTTGTTTGGAGATATATTCCTGCATGTTTTTTCTTTTTTTCGGTACAAAGATAGCACTTTTCTCCGAAACGGTACGGTATCGGGGCGAGGGCGTAGGGTATCTCCGGCCTGCCCGTTCCTCCCTGCGTCAGTCGATGGCGAAGGTGCGTTCGGTCTCGCCGTCGGCCGTGATGCGGACCGTCATGACGTCGTCGGGCAGTAGTTCTTCGATCTTCTCGGGCCACTCCACCAGGCACAGATCGCCCGAATAGAAATACTCCTCATAGCCGAAGTCGTACGCTTCGCGAATGTCGTCGATGCGGTAGAAATCGAAGTGGCAGATGCGGCGGTCGCCCGAGCCTTTGTATTGGTTGACGATGGCGAACGTCGGGCTGGTCACCGTGTCTTCGGCGCCCAACTGGGCGACGATCTCGCGGATGAGCGTGGTTTTTCCTGCGCCCATCTCGCCGCGGAAGACGACGACCGTGCGTCGTCGGAGGGCTTCGATGACGGCCCGGGCTACCTGCGGCAGCTCTTCCTGCGAAGTGATATGGATGGTTTTCATGGTTTCGATATGTCGGAGCCGACAGTCGCGATGCATCGGGTGCTGCGGCTGACGGTCCCGGGGTTATCCTTTGGGTTTGAGTACGATGTAGGGCACGATCATCTCTTCCATCGAGATGCCGCCGTGTTGGAACGTATTGCGGTAATAGCGGATATGGCGGTTCGCGTCGTTGTTGTAGACCAGGAAATCGGAGTTGTAGGCGAAGATGTAGCTCGACGTGAGGTTGCTCGACGGCAGCTGGATATCTTCCGGACGCAGAACCTCGTACACATCACGGGAGTTGTAGGCCAGGTTGCGGCCCGTTTTGTAGCGCAGGTTGGCCGACGTCTCGCGGTCGCCCGTGACCTTCACGGGGTTGTCGACGCGGATCGTGCCGTGGTCCGAAGTGATGACTACGGTGTGGCCCCGTTCGGCGAGCAGCTTGAGGATCGTGTAGAGGTCCGAATGCTCGAACCACGAACGCGTCAGCGAGCGGAACGCCGCTTCGTCCTCCGTGAGTTCGCGGATGATGTCGGTCTCGGTACGTGCGTGGGAGAGGATGTCGAGGAAGTTGTAGACAATCACCGAGAAATCGGCGTCGTAAACCTTCTGGATGTTATCCACGAGTTTGCGCCCCTGCTCGGGGCGTACGAGTTTGTCGAACGAGAATTTCCACTTCTTGCCGTTCTGAGCCATCAGCCGTCGGAGGAACTCCTCTTCGTACTGGTTTTTGCCGCCCTCCTCGTTGTCGTTGAGCCACTTGTTAGGCATCAGACGGTCGATGGCCAGCGGCATGAGCCCGGCGAAGATGGCGTTGCGGGCGTATTGCGTCGCCGTGGGGAGAATCGCACAGTAGAAGTCGTCCTGCGCCACGTCGTAGTATCCGCGCAGCAGCGACGAGATGGCCCGCCACTGGTCGTATCGGAAGTTGTCGATCAGCAGCAGGGTGGTCTTCCCGCCCTGGTCGGCTACGGGGAAGATCTTCGAGCGCATGAGCGTATGGGACATTACGGGGGTGTCGTCCGCGCGGCGGTTGATCCAGTTATAATAGTTGCGTCGCACGAACTTGCAGAACTCCTGGTTGGCTTCGCCTTTCTGATAGGTCAGCACCTCCTTGATACTCTGGTCGGTCGAGGATTCGAGTTCGATCTCCCAGGCTGTCAGTCGTCGGTAGAGCGAACACCAGTCCTGGAACGTGTCGGCCATCTGCAACGAGGCGGCCAAGCGTCCGAATTCCGAACGGTAGTCGGCCGTGGTCTGCTCGGTGACGAGCTGCTGCGAATGTACGTTTTTCTTGATCGAGAGCAGTACCTGGTTGGGATTCACGGGTTTGATGAGGTAATCGGCGATCTTCGAACCGACGGCCTTGTCCATGATGTTCTCCTCCTCGCTTTTCGTCACCATGATGACGGGCGTCGTGGGGCGTACCTCCTTGATCTTGGGCAGGGTCTCCAGTCCCGTCATGCCGGGCATCATCTCGTCGAGGATAATCAGGTCGTAGGCCTCCTCCGAAGCCATGTCGATGGCGTCGTAGCCGTTGTTGCACGTCGCCACTTCGTAACCTTTTCCCCGGAGGAAAAGCACGTGGGGCTTGAGCAGTTCCACTTCGTCGTCTACCCAAAGTATCTTAACCATGAAGTCGTATTGTTTATGGTACTATATTATTAATAACCTCGCTATCTCGGTCGTCATCGCGTCTCGCGGTTTTCTGTCGCGGCGTCTCGCCGGTCCGATCCGAGCGCATCGGGTCTTTCGGCGAATGCCTCGTCGCGGGAACGTGTCGCCCTCGTGCGGGATCTCGCGGTATAAGGCCGCAACAAAATTACTCCTTTTTCCCTTCAAACGCAAAAACCGGGCTTTTTATTTCTTCAGTGGATAAAATATTGATTTACAAAAAGGTGCGTCGTGCCTTCGCGGTGCTGTCGCTACGAATGATAAGATGTTGGCGCAGAATATTTTAATTTTTCGGCGATTTTTGCCCGATATTTGTTATCGTGTTGTAGGACTGCGAGGTAGCGCGATGTTGAAAAATTACGAAAAAAAATAGCGGTTTGTTGGCGGAAATATAAATAAACCGTATATTTGCAGTCCCGACTGCGCGAATTTTGAAGAATTACAATATTACTTAATTTTTTATAAGATATGACAAAGGCAGATATCGTTAGCGAGATCGCTAAGAGTACAGGTGTGGAGAAAGTGCAGGTGCAGGCAATTGTCGAGGCCTTCATGGAGAGTATCAAGACGTCGTTGACCAACAATAACAACGTATATCTCCGCGGATTCGGTAGCTTTATCGTGAAAAAACGCGCCACGAAAGTCGCCCGCAATATCTCGAAGAACACGACCATCACCATTCCCGAACACAACATCCCCGCTTTCAAGCCCGCGAAGAGCTTCGCAGCGAAGGTGAAGTAGTTAAACGATAAATAAAGAACCTCTAAAATCTTAAAGACTATGCCAAACGGAAAGAAGCATAAGCGTCACAAGATGGCTACCCACAAGCGCAAAAAGCGTCTTCGTAAGAATCGCCATAAGAAAAAGTAAGTCGCGCTTCACTGCAATCAGGTAAGGTAAAGCTAAAGGAGTTCAGAGCTCTTTTAGCTTTACCTGTTTAAAGTTCGGTACTATATGCGGTTTTGCTCCGAACCGGCTCCAAGTCCCTATGGCTTTGCGGGTTGTGCCTTGAAATCGCCTCCGGAGAGGAGATTTGAGAGCGCGTCTGATTTGAAAATGCGGCCATGAGCCGCGAGCCATCGACAGTCCTGAGCGAAATAACGGACGGGAGATCGAGACGGTGCGAAATCATTAGGGTTGCCTGAAGTTTCGGTCCGGGCGGACCGCGTACCGCCTATTTTTTTTCGCATTCCGGAACACTCCTCCGAAGGCTTCGAATCTTTTGGAGTTTCGGCCGCCACTTCAGTACAAAAAGCGGTCTCGTAACCATTTTCAGCATACCGCGCCCTGCGAGGGCGCGACACTCGATACATGAACAGAGAATTAATCGTAAACGTCAGTCCCAGAGAAATATCCATTGCTCTGTGCGAAGACAAGGTGCTGGTCGAGCTCAACAAGGAGCAGTGCCAGACGGGTTTCGCCGTGGGGGATATCTACCTGGGCAAGGTACGTAAGATCATGCCCGGACTCAACGCGGCATTCGTCAACATAGGACACGAAAAGGACGCCTTCATCCATTACCTCGATCTGGGAACGCATTTTCCCACGTTGCAAAAGCTCGTCGACTCCCAGCAGCCCGGCAAACGGGGCCTGCGCGTCGAGAACATGAAGTTCGAGACGCCCGTGGAGAAGAACGGAAAGATCGGCGACTACCTCCAGGTCGGACAGCAGATCATGGTGCAGATCGCCAAGGAGGCGATTTCGACCAAAGGTCCCCGCCTGACGGCCGATATTTCGCTGGCGGGCCGCAACGTAGTGCTGGTGCCCTTCTCGTCGAAGGTCTTCCTGTCGCAGAAAATCCGTTCGGCCGAGGAGAAGAAGCGCCTCAAACGCATTGCTGCGGCGATCCTTCCCAAGAATTTCGGCGTCATCATCCGCACGGCCGCCATGGAGGCCAAGGACGAGGATATCGAACACGATATCCAGACGCAGATCGATCGCTGGCGCAAGACCTGCGGTGCGATCAAGAAAAATACGGCTCCGGCGCAGATCATGAGCGAGATGAGCCGTGCGAACACGATCATCCGCGACTCGCTCAACGGCTCGTTCTCGCAGATCGCCGTGGACGACGAGGCGATGTTCAACGACATCCGCAACTATATCCGGCAGATCGATCCCGAGAAGGAGAAGATCGTAAAGCTTTACAAGGGTACGGTGCCGATTTTCGACAACTTCGACATTTCGAAGCAGATCAAGTCGCTGTTCGCCAAATACGTATCGCTCAAGCGAGGTGCCTATCTCATCATCGAGCGTACGGAGGCGATGAACGTCATCGACGTCAACTCGGGCAACCGCACCAAGGCCGAAGACAACCAGGAACAGACGGCTATGGACGTGAACCTCGCTGCGGCGAAGGAGATCGCCCGACAGCTGCGTCTGCGCGACCTGGGCGGCATCGTCATCATCGACTTCATCGACCTGCACAAGGCTCCGAACCGTCAGGCGCTGTTCGACGAAATGGTGAAACTCATGTCGACGGACAAGGCCAAGCATACGGTGCTGCCGCTCACGAAGTTCGGTCTGATGCAGATCACGCGTCAGCGCGTACGTCCGGTGGCCGTAGAGAGTGTTTCGGACGTCTGCCCGACCTGCAACGGTACGGGTAAGATCGAGCCTACGGTACTGCTGGACAAGAAGATCGAGAACCAGATTTCGTTCCTCACGGAAGACCGCGGGCACAAATTCATCAAACTGGTCGTCAGCCCCTACGTGGCTTCCTACCTCAAGAAGGGTTTCTGGTCGCTGCGTCGCCGCTGGGAGTGGAAATATAAAGTCCGCTTGCAGATCGTCGAGGACCAGAGTACGGGCATCGTCGAGGTCCACTACCACGACAAGAAGGACAACGATCTGATCCAGAAATAGGGCAGGCTTGCCTTAGCGGACGATGGGTGGCGTTGCGTACGGATTTCGGCCTGGGACGCAGGTCGAGTATGTACCCTCGACCTTATTCTCGGCGCCTTGCTCTAACCCGCTCCGACGAACCCGCAGACTCTCCCGGCCGTAGGGCCGGGTTCCCGCACGTAGATAGGGCCGACAGACGCGCCCCGAATTGATTTTGATTTCCGAATATAGACGCAATGGCTGCTGCCCGCGAACAACTGGCGCAATTCGCCGCCCGCTCCGAGAAACTCGAAGCCCTGTGCCGTGCATACGGCGATCGTGTCGCCACCCTCCTGCTCGAAGAGTTGGTCGGCGGCGCACTGCCTTTCTATGCCGCCGCTGCGGTACTCCGCGTGGGCGGTGTCCACATCTTCGTCGCCGAGGACCGCGATGCCGCGGCCTATTTGCTCAACGATTTCTACAACCTGCTGGACGAAAAACGGGTATTCTTCTTTCCTTCGTCCTACAAACGTTCGGCGGCCTACGGTGCGGAGGATGCCCAGGGCGTCGTGCAGCGCACTGCGGCCATGAGCGCCTTGCGGGCCCATGTTCCGGGCGGGGATTACCTGGTGATCTGCACCTACCCCGAAGCGCTGTCCGAACGCGTGGCCGATATCGAGACCTTGCAACGCGATACGATCACGGTGCGTCGGGGCGATCGCTGCTCGATCGAAGTGCTGGTCGACGCACTGGTCGAGGCCCGTTTCACCCGTGTCGATTTCGTCTATGAGCCCGGTCAGTACTCCGTGCGCGGCGGTATCGTCGACGTCTTCTCCTATTCCGAGAGCAAACCCTACCGACTCGATTTTTTCGGCGACGAAGTGGATTCGATCCGCCGTTTCGAGATTTCGAGTCAGCTCTCCAGCGAACGGCTCGACAGCGTGGAGATCGTTCCGGATATGAACGTCGCCGGGCAGAGCGAGCAGCGCGTGTCGCTGGTGCGCTTTGCCGGTGCGGAGGCTGCCTGCTGGTTCTACGACGCCGATTTCGTGCTGCGGCGCGTGAACGAGGTGCGACGCAAGACGCTCGCCGACATGGAGCAACCCGAGACGATCGATCGGCTGCTCACCTCGCGCAACAGCCTGTTGGCCGATCTGACGGAAAACCGGGTCGTCTTGTTGCGCGACAACCTTCCGGAACGAGCTGCGGGGGTGTCGATCCGCTTTTCGACGGCTCCGCAGCCGGCGTTCAACAAGAATTTCGAGATGCTGGCCGACGACATGATCCGCAATGCGCAGCGCGGCTATGAGACGTGGATTCTCTCGCAGAACAAGGCGCAGATGGAACGTCTGACCAATATTTTCCACCAGCTCGGACGCCGCCAGGCCGTCGTGCGGAGCATCTCGACGACGCTCCACGAAGGTTTTGTAGACAACGATCTGAAGCTCTGCCTCTATACCGATCACCAGATTTTCGACCGCTACCAGCGCTATCGCATCAACGGCGAGATCCGGCGCGACGAACAGATGACCGTCGCCGAGCTCAATCAGCTGCGGCCGGGCGATTACGTGGTGCATATCGACCACGGCGTCGGGCGTTTCGACGGATTGGTGCGTATCGCCGAGAACGGCAAGACGCACGAAGCGATCAAACTGGTCTACAAGGACGGCGACGTGCTTTTCGTGAACGTCCATTCGCTGCACCGCATCGCGCGCTACAAGTCGGGCGACGGAGAACCTCCGAAGGTCTACAAACTGGGTTCCGGTGCGTGGCAGAAACTCAAGACCGCGACCAAAAAGGCGGTCAAGGATATTTCGCGCCAGCTCATCGCGCTCTATGCCAAACGCAAGGCCTCCAAGGGTTACGCCTTCTCTCCGGACGGTTATCTGCAACACGAATTGGAGGCTTCGTTCCGCTGGGAGGATACGCCCGACCAGCAGGCTGCCTGCGCTGCGGTCAAGAAGGACATGGAGTCCGATCAGCCGATGGACCGCCTGGTCTGCGGCGATGTGGGTTTCGGCAAGACCGAGGTGGCGATCCGCGCGGCTTTCAAGGCTGCGACGGATGGCAAACAGGTCGCCGTGCTGGTGCCGACGACGATCCTGGCGTTGCAGCACTACCGCTCTTTCGCCGAGCGTCTGCGCGACTTCCCCGTGCGGGTCGAGTATCTCAACCGCACCAAGTCCGCGAAAGAGGTCCGGCAGATCTGCGAGGATCTGGCAACGGGAAAGATCGATATTCTGATCGGTACGCACAAGATTCTGGGCAAGCAGGTGCGTTTCCGCGACCTGGGGTTGCTCATCATCGACGAGGAGCAGAAATTCGGCGTCGCGGCCAAGGAGAAGCTCACCGAGCTGAGCGTTTCGGTCGATACGCTGACCCTTACGGCGACGCCCATACCCCGTACGTTGCAATTCTCGCTGATGGGTTCGCGCGACCTGTCGGTCATCTCTACGCCGCCGCCCAACCGTCAGCCGATCCTCACCGAGTCGCACGTCTTCTCGGAGGAGATCGTTCGCGATGCCGTCGAGGCGGAGCTCGCGCGCGGCGGACAGGTCTATTTCGTTCACAACCGCGTCGAGGACCTCATGACGCTGCAAGGACTCCTCGCGCGCCTCTGCCCCAAGGCCCGCGTAGGCGTGGGGCACGGCAAGATGCCTGCCGAACAGCTCGAACGGCTCATCATGGACTTCATCTACGGCGAATACGATATTCTGCTGACTACCACCATCGTCGAGAACGGAATCGACGTGGCCAACGCCAACACGATCATCGTCGACAACGCCCAGAACTTCGGTTTGAGCGACCTGCACCAATTGCGCGGTCGTGTGGGACGTTCCAACCGCAAAGCCTATTGCTACCTGCTTTCTCCCCCGGAGGAGCTGCTCTCGTCCGATGCGCGACGTCGACTGCGGGCCATCGAGGAGTTCTCCGATCTGGGTTCGGGGTTCAACATCGCCATGCAGGATCTGGATATTCGCGGTGCGGGCAACCTGCTGGGTGCCGAGCAGAGCGGATTCATCGCCGACATCGGTTTCGAGACCTACCAGAAGATCATGAACGAGGCGATCGCCGAATTGCGGGCCGAAGGGTTGCAGGTCGCCGGACTCGGCGCTGCGGAACAGGAGGTCGTCGAACGGATGAATTACATCGACGACGCCCACATCGAAATCGAAGTCGACGCTTCGCTGCCCGAGGATTACGTCGCACAGCAGGCCGAGCGTCTGAAGCTCTACCGCGAGCTCGACTCGACGAAGGACGAGGAGGCGTTGCGCGGTTTCGAGAGCCGTCTGTCCGACCGTTTCGGGCCGCTGCCGCGTGCGGCGCAGGAGTTGCTCAACGTCGTGCGGCTGCGCTGGGAGGCCATACGCCTGGGCATGGAACGCGTGAAGGTGAAGAACGGTCTGATGATCGTCCATTTCGTCGGCGAGGAGAATTCTCCCTACTACAAGAGCGATACCTTCATGGAGCTCTTGCGACGCGTGACGCAGCATCCCGAGCGATTCGTGCTCCGGCAGCACAATAATCGGCTGGCGATGACCGTTAGGAAGATCGGAGGCGTGGAAGACGCCTGGAAAACATTGCAGGAGCTTTGAATCTCATCATAGACATAGGCAATACGCGCGCGAAACTCGCGCTTTTCGACGGCGGACGACTTGTCGCGGACTCTACGGCCGAGTGTTTGCGGCCGTCGGCTGTCGCGAATATTACGGGCGGGCGTCGTCCCGAGCAGGCGATCGTCTGCTCGACACGCGGTGCTGCGGCTGCGGTCGTCGAGATGCTGCGGCCGCATGTGGGCCGGCTGGTCGAATTCACGCCCCGCACGCCGGTTCCCATTCGTAACGCCTATCGTACGCCCGAGACCCTCGGACGCGACCGCCTGGCTGCTGCCGTAGGCGCTACGGTGCTCTATCCGGGACGCAACGCCCTGATCGTCGATTTCGGCACGGCCGTGACGCTGGATCTGGTGACGGCCGACGGGACCTATCGCGGCGGGTGCATTTCGCCCGGACTGAGTACCCGTTTCAGGGCCTTGCACGACTATACGGCCGCATTGCCGCTGTGTGCTCCCACCGAGGAGGAGGAGTTGCAGGGACTCACTACCGATGAGGCCGTGAGGCGGGGCGTGATGAACTCGCTGAGTTTCGAAATCGAAGGCTATATTTCCCGCATGGAGCGAAAAATAGACGATTTATGCGTAATTTTTACCGGAGGAGACGCGAAATACTTTGTGAAAAGAATTAAAAACACGATATTTGCAAATTGTAATCTGGTCTTTTACGGATTGAATAGAATTTTAGAGTACGATGCCTGTGAAGAACACCTTGATTAAACTTCTTGTCGCTGCTGCGGTTTTCGTGCCTGCGGCCGTCGCGGCGCAGACAAGCAGTATTAACGCCTTCTCGCCCTACACGATGTACGGTATCGGCGAGCAGAATACGCCGGGAACGCTCTCCATGCGTTCGATGGGCGGCGTGGGCGTCGCCATGCGCAATGCCGGCGTTATGAACCTGTTGAATCCGGCAGCTTACAGCACCGCACCGCAGAAGACCTTCCTGTTCAACTTCGGGGTCGAAGGCCAGAATTACTACAATTCGCAGCAGGTCGAGGGTGTCGCGAAGAAGACCGCTTACAACACCTTCAATTTCCACGATATCGCGTTCCAGATGCCTCTGACGCGCGGCCTGGGCCTCGGATTCAGCCTCACGCCCTATAGCTCGGTGGGTTACCGTACCAAATTCTACCATCAGTTCGATCCTTCGGATCCCGTGGCCGGAAATATCGGCGCGGTGCAGTACGGTTACCAGGGCGAAGGCGACGTAACGGAGGTCAAGCTGGGCATCGGCTGGGAGATTTTCAAGAATTTCTCGATCGGTATCGCGGCTCAATATTACTGGGGCGATATCGACCGCAACTTCGTGATGACTCCCACGACGATCACCGGCGAAGGCACCTTTGCGTCGATGGTCGGCAACGACAATTACGGCATTTCGAGCATCAAGGGACAGGTGGGCGTACAGTGGAACGCCATCCTGACCCAGCAGCGGATTCTGACCTTCGGCGCGGCGTTCGATTTCGGCGGCGATCTTTCGCCCGAAGTGACCAGCCGGGTCTACAACTCCGATATCAACTACACGACCGTGCGCAGCGATACGACGCACCTCGCGCTGGTTTTGCCGCGGCAGCTTACGGCCGGAGTATTCTACCAGACTTCCAAATGGGCCCTGGGTGCGGATTATACCTACCAGAACTGGGGCGGACGTAACAAGCGTACGGAAATGACGGGTATAAGCGGTGCTGCGGGTACCTCCTACGAAGTGGCCTATACCGATACGCATACGATCAAGGTCGGTGCGGAGTTCACGCCTAACCGTTACGACGTGCGCCACCTGCTCAAACGTTGGTCCTATCGGGCCGGATTCCGCTATGGAATTCACAATCAGACCTTCAACGGCCGTAAGCTCGGGCAATATGCCGCGACGTTGGGCGTCGGCATTCCTGTGCGGTTCTTCTCCGTGTCGGCTATTGACGTAGGCGTGGAATACGGCTCCCGGGGCGCCAATCTCTCGAAGGGCCTGGGGCTGGTACGGCAGCAGTATTTCAAATTCGCTCTGGGCTTCACGCTCTTTGCCGGAGGCGCCGAGAATAACGAATACTGGTTCTCGCGTCCGAAGTACGATTAACGAACGAAATCACGAAAATTAACGATAACAATAAAAATTGATCTGACCGATGAAAAACGTAAAATTTCTGCTCTCCGCGGCTTTCGCTGTTTGTGCTGCCGCTGCGATGGCACAGGATTTCAGCGCTCCGCAGTATGCGAAATGGGGGGATACGCCCGAAGAGCGGGAACGTAACATTTTGAACAGTAATTTTCTCAAGGAGTCGTGCGACAATCGCGACTACAATGCTGCTGCGCACTATCTCAAGGAGTTGCTCGATCATTGCCCCGGTGTGCAGGAGTCGATCTACCAGCGCGGCGCCCTGGTTTACAAGAATAAGATCAACCGTGCCAAGAGCATGGCCGAAAAGAACGTCTATATCGACTCGCTGATGCTGATGTACGACATGCGTGCGCAGTATTTCGGCGATCACCCCAAGCGCGGTACGGCCTATATCCTCGACCAGAAGGCGCGTGAGTACTTGCAGTACAAACCCAACGATCGTGCGGGCATTCGCGAGGCATTCCGTGCGGCGATCGAGGCCGGCGGCCATAACACGGCCCCCGAAACCGTAGTAGCCTATTTCTCGAATCTTTGCGAGGACTACAAGAATACGGACGAGGTGATGCCCGACGAGATCATCGCCGAGTACGACCGTCTGACTCCGTTCTTCGAGCAGCATCCCGATGCCGCCGAACTCAAGGGGCAGTTCGATGCTGCGTTCGGTCTGAGCGGTGCTGCGAGCTGCGAGAACCTGGAGAAGCTTTTCAAGGGTAAGCTGGCTGCCGCTCCCGACGACGAGGCCCTGCTGTCGCAGGCCGTGTCGCTCATGTCGCGTGCGAAGTGCGACGGCGATTTCTACTTCTCGATCGCCGAGAAATATTACGAGGTGAAGCCGTCGTCGGAGACCGCCATGTTCCTGGCTCAGGCTTTCCAGGCCAAGGGCGACTACCCCAAGGCTACGAAATACCTGAACGAGTCGCTGGCCGTGGAGCAGGATCCTGCCGAGCGTCAGAAGCTGCTGGTCCGCATCGCATTGGTCGGTCTGGTCGCCAACAACATTCCCGAGGCCGCTTCGGCAGCCCGTCAGGCTCGCGATCTGAATCCGGAGGACGGTGTTCCTTATTTCGTATTGGCTCAGTGCTACGGTATTTCGGCCGCTCACTGCCAGGGCTTCGCCGGTCAGGCTGCCTTCTGGGCCGCTTACGACACGATGGCTAAGGCTGTCGAGCTGCTTCCGAGCGATTCGGAGTATATCGAGCCCGCCAAGGCGTCGCTCTCGGCATTCCGTACCCGTTTCCCGACCTCGGAGGAGTGTTTCTTCAACGAGCTGAAGGAGGGTTCGCGTTATACGGTCAACTGCGGAACGGCAGCCGGTGTGGCTACGACCGTACGTCCGCGCTAAGCGTCCGTTTCCGAAACCGACATTCATGCGACGATTCGTAACACGATACGCCACGGTAGCACTCTCCCTCGCGGGGAGTGCTATCTTGCTATTCTCCTGCGACGGTCGGGATGCCGCTTCCGCTTCGGGCGGCGAGGAGACGCTCATGACCGAATACAGCGAAAACCTGTCGATGGTCGTTTCGCAGAACGGTCGCCGTTCGTACTTCTTCGAAACGCCTATGCTCGAAGGGTATACGCTCGCCCGCGAGCCCTATCGCGAATTTCGTAAAGGGGTGAAAATCACGACTTATCAAAATGATTCGCTCTCGTCGGTCGATGTCGTGCTCACGGCGAACTACGCCATCTATTATGAAAACCGCGAATTGTGGGAGGCCAAGGGCAATGTGGTGGCCGAAAAAGCGGACGGCAAGAAACTCTATACGCAACAGCTGTTCTGGAATGCGAAGACCAAGAAGATCTATTCGAACGTCGATTCGAAAATCGTGCAGAACGAAGGCCGCGATGTCTTCGTCGGCGAAGGCTTCGAGTCGGACGAGGAGTTCAAGGATTGGCGTTTCCGCAGGATGAAGGGCCGCATGGAGGTCGATGTCACCCAGCGCGAAAGCAGCGATTCGCTCGGAATCGATGTTCCGGGTACCGATTCGCTCGGGACGGATGTGCGTCGTTCGTCGGATCCTCGGGAGCGTAACGTGTCGCAACGGGATTCGCGCCGTAGTTCCGAAGGTCGCAATGCCGCTTCCTCGTCGCATTCGAAGGCCGATCCTTCCGCTGCATCTCGATCGCGGCGCAGATCGGTTAAGGAGTTCATGACAGTGCCTCGTGCGGATATGGATGCCCGTCTGGCTGTGCCCGAGAGAACCGATCGGGTGGAGGCCGGTGCGTCGGATTCGGCATCTGCAAGCGGCGAGCGTGCCGATGACTCTTCGATCCGTTCGGGCGGCGTAGCGTCGGGAACGGCGTCCGAACGCGGAGGAGCTCTCGAAGCGCCCCTTGCGGCGGTTGTCTCGGCTCCGATCCCGTCAGACGATCTTTTCGGAGACGTCTCGGCTTTTCGGCCGGATTCCGCTCCGTACGAATCGTGAGAACCCATTCAAATGCCTGCCGATGCTGACTACGCTGATTCTGATTCCTGCGATGCTGCTGCTCTCCGCCTTTTTCTCGGGCATGGAGATCGCTTTCACGAGTAAAAACCGTCTCAAACTGGAGATCGACCGCAAGCAGAGCCGCATGTTCGACTCCATCGCTGAGACTTTCGCCCGCCATCCCGGGCAGTATATCACGACGATCCTCGTGGGCAATAACATCGCGTTGGTCGTCTATTCGCTCTCCATGTCCCTGCTGTTGCGTGAGATCTACGGCATGCTGGGGTGGGAGGCAGTGGCCCGCGAGGGGTCGGTGGTCGTCGATACGATCGTCTCGACGATCGTCATCATCTTCGTCGCGGAGTTTCTTCCGAAATCGATTTTCCGCAACAATCCGAATTTCTATTACCGGGCATTGGCTCCCGTTATTTACTTTTTTTATCTGCTGCTTTATCCGGTCGCACGGTTGACGACGCTCATTTCGCACGGTCTGCTGCGTCTGGTCGGACGACGCGTCGAACAGCGGGATCTCGCTCCGGTCTTCGACCGCGAAGACCTTGCGGCGCTGCTCGATGCGAATGGTTCGGAACCCGGTCCCGAGACCGACAACGAGCTGAAGCTTTTCCAGAATGCGTTGGACTTCGCAGACTTGCGCGTGCGCGATTGTATGGTTCCGCGTGTGGATGTCGAGGCGGTGGATATCGACCAGACGACGATCGAACAGCTCACGGCGCGTTTCGTCGATACGAAATATTCGCGGATCTTCGTTTGGCGCAACAACATCGACAATATCGTGGGCTATGTCAATTCGAAGAGCCTCTTCACTTCGCCCGGAAAGATTTCGGAGGTGGTGATGCAGGTCAACTACGTTCCGGAGACCATGCCTTTGCAAGCGCTGTTGGAGAACTTCACCAAACACCGGTCGAATATCGCCGTGGTGATCGACGAGTTCGGCGGTACGGCGGGCGTGATCTCGCTCGAAGATGTTCTGGAGCAGATTTTCGGCGAGATCGAGGATGAACACGACGTGCCCGACCTGACCGAGAAACAGGTCGGCGAGAATGAATACGTGCTGTCGTGTCGCCACGAGGTGAAGTACCTCAATGAGCGCTACGACCTCGGAATCGACGAGACCCGCGAATACGACACGTTGGCCGGATTCGTCATCTACCACTACGAAGGGATCCCTACGGCGGGCGAGACGCTCACGATCGGTGATTTGCAGATCAAGATTCTCCGCACGACACGTTCGCGCATCGAATTGGCGCGCGTGAAGAAAATGCGATGAATCTTGTGTAATTCATCGGATGATCCGACGTGTCGGGCGTGCCATAGCGGCTTTCCTCCGTCGAATAGGGGGCGTTTGGCGCCGAGGAGTCGCGGAATACCGCTTCGGGCCTTTTTTTCGTTCCGGTCGCCCCGCTAAGAACGGTCTGATAGAATCGTTTGTCTCGGAAAATCGGGCACATCGCATTAACGCGAATTTTTGCGTGTAATTGTGGTGTCTATTCCGAATAATTTACTACCTTTGACTGCTAATTCGAAACTATACGAATAATTAACGTTTATATGGCAAGTTTAAACACTTTACGAACCAAGTTCGGCGTCGTGCTTTCGATCGTGATCGCAGGCGCGCTCTTGGCATTCATCCTCTCTCTGAAAACCGAGATGGGATTCTCGGGTAACGATCCGAAAGTCGGAGTCATCGACGGCGAGAAGATCAATTATTCGGAGTATTACGAACAGTACGAGAAGGTCAAAGCCCAGAGCGGCGCTCAGGAGGGCGACGAGCAGCAGTCGGCCATGTTGGCCAACGCTACGTGGCAGTCGCTGATCGCCAAGCATGTGCTCAATCCGGGTTTCGACCGGATGGGCATCCGTCTGACCGATGCCGAGCGCATGTCGATCCTCAATGGCGAATACATGTCGCAGACGCTCTACAACGCTTTCGCCGATCCTCGTACGGGGCGTTACGACGTTGCGGCGCTGAGCGAGTTCCTCTCGCAGGCCGACAACAATCCGCAGGCGCGTGCCGCATGGGCCCAGCTCAACGAGCAGATGCGTCTCGAACGTCAGTTGCAGAAGTATATGGGCCTTGTCAAAGGCGGTGTGTATGTCAATTCGCTGGAAGTCGCCGGCGGTGTCGACGCTGCGAACAAGACCTATTCGGGCAAGTGGATCGGCAAGAAGTACGCTGCGATTCCCGATTCGCTCATCGCGGTATCGAACAGCGATCTGAAGTCGTTCTACAACAGTCATAAGAATCTCTACAAGCAGACTCCCTCGCGTTCGGTTTCGTACGTGGTCTTCGAAGTCGCTCCGACCGACGACGACATGCTGGCCCTCGAAAAGAAGGTGCAGGAGATCGGTGCCCGTTTCGCCGAGACCGACGCCCTCAAGACGTTCGTGCGAGCCGATCGCAACGGTCGCATCGCCGATAACTATGTCGCTGCCGCGCAGCTGACCGACGAGGAGGCCAAAGCGCTGATGGCGGGCGAGACCTACGGTCCCGTGCTCAAGAACAACGAGTGGACGATGGCCCGCGCGCTCGATACGAAGATGGTTGCCGACTCGCTCGGTATTCGTCACATCGTGCTGCCGTATACGCAGGAGAAGCTGGCCGACAGTCTTCTGACCGTGCTTCGCGGCGGTGCCGATTTCGCGCAGGCTGCTTCGCAATACTCGGTTTACGACGCTACGGCCGTCAATGGCGGCGAGGTAGGCGTGCTGCCTTTCTCGGCCTTCACGGGTGAGTTCGCCGCTGCGCTGGCTACGGCCAAGCAGGGCGATATCGTGAAGATCGCTTCGGGCGATGCCATCCAGCTGATGCAGGTATATCGTGCCGACAAACCCTCGAAACACGTGCAGGTGGCTTCGATCACCTATCCCGTCGAGGCTTCGGAGGCTACGCGCCGCAATGTACACAACCAGGCCGGTTCGTTCTCGGTGAACGCCAAAGGTTCGGATGCCGCTTTCGCCGATGCTGCCGCAGCGGCTGCCGTTACGCCGCGTATCGCTACGCTGTCGCAGGGCGAACGCACGATCCGCGGACTGGAAGATTCGCGTGAAGTGGCCCGCTGGGCTTACGGTGCCGAGATCGGCGACGTGTCGGAGATCTTCAACGTGGGCAAGGACTACGTGATCGCTACTCTGACCGAGATCGACGACGATGATTATGCTCCGTTGGCGAAGGTCGCTTCGCAGGTGCGTGCTCAGGTGATGCGCGACAAGAAATACGATTACATCCTCAAGAGCCTTTCGGGGTCGACGCTCGAAGAACAGGCTGCGAGTCTCGGCAGCGAGGTCGGCGACTTCGAGGGTGTGACCTCCGCTTCGTACTACATCGATGGTCCCGGCTTCGAGCCGCGAATGATCGGTGCGTTGGCTTCTGCGGCACAAGGCGCCGTGTCGGCTCCCGTGAAAGGTATGTCGGGTCTCTATGTCTTCCGCGTGGACGACGTGCAGACTGCCGACAAGCAGACTGCCGAGGGCGAGCAGGTGCGTGCTCAGGCTATGGCCGAGGGCATGGCACAGCAGTTCGCGATGCAGGCGATTCAGCAGATGGCCGAGATCCAGGATCTGCGCGGCAAGTATTTCTAATCGCCGGGGCCGGTGGAGACAGGGCCGTGCAGGCCGGGAAGTCTCCTGATTACCGATAGCCTTGCATAAAATTCACCCCTGCCACACTCGTTGTGGCAGGGGTGAATCGTGTTCGGATCGGCAGGACGGGCTATTCCTGCGACAATGTCAAATGCAAAATCGGAAAGGGACGGCCCGACGGATCGAGTGCATCGCGCGATGAGATGCGAAATCCCATGCGGGCGTAAAACCTTGCGGCGGAGCTATTCTGTTCGTTGACATCCATGCGGCGAGCACCGCATCGGCTGACGGCGTATGCGATCATACTGCGTCCCAGTCCCCGATGGAGTCGATCGTGTGCGACGAAGAGCATTTCGATCTTGTCGCCTTCCATTCCGAGAAAAGCGACCGGCCGTCCGTCGGAGTCGTAGCAAACATGCAGTGCGACAGCCGAGAGGACTGCCGTACGGACCAGTTGTCGATAGAATACGATATCTTCCTCGGAGAGAAAATCGTGTGTGGCGCGTACCGAACCTTCCCAAAGTCGGGTCAGAGCATCGAGTTCGGTCGACGAGGGCGTGACGAGGGGCCGGATCATCTCAGAGCAGGGTAACGGGCGGTTTGCGTTCTCGAAAGTTGCGGGCGAGTGCCGCTGCGAAGGGTGTCGTGAAACTTCGGGCTGCGACGGGACATCCTTTGACGCAGGCGCAGCAACGGATACAGCGTGCAGCGTCGGTACGGGTTTCGTCGCCCCGGGCGATGGCTTGTGCGGGGCAGAGCGCGGCGCAACGTCCGCAATGGGTGCAGCGCGAAGCGTCCGTATCGGGGAGATAGACGGCGGGATTTCGCCGTTGTCGCCAGATGTATCCCACGGCGAATCCGATAAACCGCAGCAGCGGAATCAAAGGCGTACGGGGTGTTTTCAATCGTCGGATCTCGATCGGTTGCGGAACTGCTTCGAGGAGCTTGCAGCGTACGGCTGTGCCGAATGCGGCGGCATGCGCGAGGTCCGAAGCATCGGGGCGCCCGGCTGCAATCGGATTCGCATCCGTGCTGTATGAATGTTCTCCGACGAAAGCCGCAGCCGCTATGGGACGAAATCCCCGTTCGGAGACGAAGGCGCTCAACTCCTGGGCGGCATGTTCGAAAGCCCGGTTGCCGTATACGACGACGATTACGGCGGGTGTTCCGTCGCCGTGCAACTCGTTCATGCGGGCCAATGCCGTAGGTGCCGGATGTCCTCCGTATACCGGTACGGCGAATAACGCGACGTGCGTTGCCGGAAGGATCGTTTCCGGAGCGGCAGCGTGTGTGAGGTCGAAGGTCCGAATCGCGATTTTGTCGACCTGTTCGGCAGAGCGGATCGTGCTGTCCGAAGTCGTGCGGGGCGGAACCCCGGAGGACGAGGCGGATTCCGTGCCGGGCGTGATGTCGTTTGTCGCGGCAATGGCTTCGGCGATGGCTCGTGCGATTCGGTGCGACGTACCTGTCGGAGAGAAGAAGACGGTGTCGATGGTTTTCGGTTGCATAGGCAGCGTTTTTCGGGGTTATCCGAGGCCGCGTTCCGAGTCTCTCCGAGTGTAGGGTTTCAGCCCGGTCGGGGCGCTTCGGAACGACAGATCGAGACCTCTTTAGCTGAGATTTCGGGAGTAAAGATACGCTTTTTCGTTGAAAATCGTATCTTTGCGTCCGAACATCGATAATCGTTACGCAATATGAAAAAACATTTGTTGATTTGTGCCGCATTGCTCTCGGCTGCATGCGGTGGCAACGGGACCGGTCGCAGGGCTGCGGAGACGACCGACCGAGAGATGATCCACGGCGCTGAAATAGCGCTGTCGCAACCGACCTTCGGAGGACTTTCCGTCGACGAGGCGTTGCGGAATCGTCGCTCATGGCGGGAATTTTCGCCCGAAGCGTTGTCGCTCGGGGAGGTTTCGGGGGTGCTGTGGGCTGCTGCCGGAGTCAACAGGCCACAGGATAATCGTCTCACGGCACCGTCGGCCCTGGCGCTCTATCCCATTCGGACGTATGCCTTCTTCGCCGAGGGTGTCTATCGTTACGATGCGGCGGAGCATAAGTTGGTGCGGGTTTTGGAGGGTGATTTCCGGAAGTTGAGCGGTATGCAGCCTTTCGTCTTCACGGCGCCGCTCAACCTGGTTTATGTCGCCGATCTTTCGGTCTATGCGGGTCGCGATATTCCGGCCGAGCACGTACGTTATCTCTGCGGGCAGGATGCCGCAGGGTATGCCGAGAATGTGAATCTTTACACGGCCGGTCACTCCCTGCGTTCCATCACGCGGGGCAGCTGTCCCGAATCCGATCTGCTTGCGGCTCTCGGGCTCGATCCGGCGCGTTACTTCGTGGCATTGGCTCAGAGCGTCGGCCGTTGATTCGGGGACCTATCGCCGCATGACGACGGTGCTGCCTGCGAAATGCGGGTGGCACCGTTCGACTGTTTTCGAGGGGGCGTTCGGAAACAGTCCTTTCCGCCTATTCGCGCGATTCGTAGAAATACCGCCACAGGGGTGCGGCCATGAGGGCCTGTCGGATGGAGTCCGTGCGCAGGAGTTCGAGTACCTCGTCCGCTGTGAAGAGGTGCAGGCGCAGATCCTCGGTCGCGTCGGGCGACTGCTCGCCGAGTCGTTCGACGTCGGTGGCCACGAAGCAGTAGGTGAGGTTGTTCTGCGTTGCGGGATTGGGAGCTATGACAGTCAGTTGCCGCCATTCTCCACCGCCGAATCCGGTCTCTTCGAGCAATTCGCGCTGCGCTGCGGCGAGCATCGAAGCATCGCTCGGCTCGACGCACCCGGCCGGAATTTCGTAGGCGGTCTCTCGCAGCCCGTGGCGGTATTGGTCGATGAAGAGAAACTGCCCGTCGCGTGTCCGGGCTATGATGTTGACCCATGCGGGGTATTCCATGACGTAATAGTCCGGAACGAGGGTACCGTCGGGTAGTTCGAGCCGTTCGTGACGTGCCGTGAACCAAGGTTCGCGCGCGAGATACTCGCTTTCGAGAATTTTCCAGGGACGATTTTCGGGTTTTTTCATGTTTTGCGTTTCAATGGCTGCGGCGATTCGATGCCGTTTCGGCAAAGATACGCAAATTCTCGAGTTTATCCCGATATTCCGGTCGTGCGGAGGCGTCAGTCGAGCCGGCGGTAGCGGGCATCTTCGATGCGCTTGTCCCAGAGCCAGCCTACGTAACGTACGGTGGTCTGCGGCGCGATGAGTGTCAGCACGGTTTCTCCCGTTGCGGTCGATACGGCCAGGTCGGCATGGTAGAGCGTGTCTCCGTCGGCGATGTTCAGCGACACGCTCCAGCCCCACTGCATTCGTGCGGCGCGGTAGTCGCGGATCTTCATCGACTCGAAATTGAGCATCTCGACGTATTGCGTGATGCCTCGTTCGATCGGCAGATGCACCTCGACGTGATCGACCAGCATCCCGAAGAAGAAATATTCGGCATAGATCGAGCGGATCAATCCTCCGGGTATCTCCTGCATCGAGTTGGGGAAAAAGAGGTAATTGCGCGACTGAATGATCGAGTCGATCTTCGCCGCATAGACCTTCGCCCGCCAGGCGCGACGTTCCGTGCGGTTCATGTCGCGCGGCGGCTCGCCGTAATCCGTGGTATGTTCGATGATCCGCATGGCCGGTTGCTGCACGGGTACTACCGTCGTTTGCGGTACGCTGTCTACGGCCGAGGTGCCGAGCGAAAACTGTTGTACCTCCCCTTGCGGAGGCTGAGCCGCTGCGAGAGTACCCAGCAGCAGGGCGAGCGTGTGGAAAATGGTTTTCATAGGGTAAAAAATCCCCCGCCGAGGCGAGGGTTTTCGAATTAGACGAATATGAACGGTCCGATCAGTAAAGTGCCGAAATCGTACCCGTATACTGTACGGGGCTGTACCACGAGTTGGTGATCGTGAGCGTCGCACCGCCCGTGCGCGAATAGATTTCGAAGGTGAACGTGTAGGTCGATGCGGAGAAAAGCGAGGTGGAGAAGGTTACCATCCACCCTTCGTGGGTCTGTTCGGTGACGTACCCCGTGATGTTGGGTACGGTATAGTTGATGACCGTCGTATGGTAGGGCGGAACGTAACCTTTGATGTAGGGCAGGCAGATATCCACCGTGCCGTCCCAGATGCCGACGTTGAAGGCCGGGTTTATGATCTGACGCATCGGACCGGCCGGCTGGCGTTGCATGCTCTGCGGGTTGAACTGGAAGTTGCGCGAAAGGATGAGCGAATCCATGAATTTCTCGTATTCGGCGATTCGATCCGCACGGCGTTTTTCACGGATTTCGCGGCGTTCTTCCTTAGGCGAAAGATTTTTCTTCTGCCCGATCACGGTCACGGCGGCTGCACACAAGAGCACTCCGATGATGAAAACAACTGTTTTTTTCATAGCACAAGATATGGTTTATGTACTATGAAATACAAATTCGGTGCCGCAATCCGAAAAGGGGCTGTCGGGGCGAGGGTTTCGGCGGAATGCGGAGGCCGAGTCGTCGCCTGCGGACCTGGCGATAGCGACTCTCCGCAGGAGAAACCTGCGGAGAGTCGGTGCCGCAGACCGGGAGAAGCCTATCTGCGGGCGGCGCGTTCGAGCAGCGCACCGACGAGTTCGGGTACCCCTTCGGCGGCGCGTTTGGCGATGTAGGTCAGTGGGTTGCGAATTCCCCGCGTGTCGGGGCATCGGGGGTCGACCAGAATGATCGGCACCTCGGGGCGGGCATGCCGCACGAGCGACGCTGCGGGGTAGACGACCAGCGAGGTTCCTACGACGATCATCGCGTCGGCCCGGGCAGCCAGTTCGGCGGCACGTTCGAACATCGGCACGGCCTCTCCGAAGAAGACGATATGGGGCCGCAGCAAGGCCCCGTCAGGGCCCCGGTCGTCGAGCCGCTGCTCCCATCCGTCGATCGGAACGATCAGCCCGGGATCGCATTCCGAACGGAGTTTGCGCAACTCGCCGTGGAGATG
Source organism: uncultured Alistipes sp. (assembly GCA_964018965.1). Classification (GTDB taxonomy): domain Bacteria; phylum Bacteroidota; class Bacteroidia; order Bacteroidales; family Rikenellaceae; genus Alistipes. The sequence continues at coordinate 30,613 of CAXHRY010000008.1, read as the reverse complement.
GGTCACGCGGGTCGAACCGGCCCGTTCGTGCAGGTCGTCGACATTTTGGGTCACCACCTCGACCTCGAAGCGACGTTCCAGCTCGGCGATGGCCCGGTGGCCGGCATTGGGTTCGGCCGAGAGCAGCTCGCGCCGCCGCTTGTTGTAGAATTCGATCACCGTGGCCCGGTCGCGCGCCAATGCCTCGGGGGTGCAGACATCCTCGATCCGGTAATCGGCCCACAACCCCTCCGCATCGCGGAAAGTTTGCAGACCGCTGTCGGCGCTCATGCCCGCGCCGGTGAATACGACTATTTTGCGCATAGTGTGGCGTTTTTTTGCGTTTTCTTGGAGCCGGCGGGCCGTAGCCACCCTTCGGGAGCGGCTACGGCCCGCAAGCTGCCGACTTTCGGAGCCTTCTGGTTCAGAGCTCCAGCGGTTCGTACTTCAGCCCCCACGCTTCGGCGACGGGACGGTAGACCACCTTGCCTTCGACGATGTTGAGCCCGAGTGCCAGTTCGGGGTTCTCTTTCGCGGCACGGCGCCATCCCTTGTCGGCCAGTTGAATGGCGTAGGGGAGCGTCGCATTGGTCAGCGCGAGCGTCGAAGTACGGGGTACGGCGCCGGGGATATTCGCCACGCAGTAGTGCAGGATGCCGTCTACGTAATATACGGGGTTTTCGTGCGTCGTCGGACGCGATGTCTCGAAGCATCCGCCCTGGTCGATGGCTACGTCGACCATCACCGTGCCCGGTTCCATGTCGCGCAGCATGTCGCGTGTGACGAGTTTCGGAGCCTTGGCGCCCGGAATCAGCACCGAGCCGATCACCAGGTCGGCATGTCGCAGCTCCTCGCGGATATTGTATTCCGACGACATGAGCGTCTTGACGTTGCGGGGCATGACATCGGCCAGGTAGGTGAGCCGTTGCAGCGATATGTCGCAGATCGTCACGTCGGCACCCGTACCGGCCGCCGTGCGGGCTGCTGCGGTGCCGACGACGCCGGCGCCGATGACGAATACCTTGGCGGGTTTCACGCCCGGCACGCCGCCTAACAGCACGCCTTTGCCGCCGCGGGGCTTTTCGAGAAAATAGCGCCCTTCCTGCGTAGCCATGCGTCCGGCGACCTCCGACATGGGAATCAGCAGCGGCAGCGAACGATCGGCCCGTTCGACCGTTTCGTAGGCGCAGCAAATGGCGCCGCTGTCGATCATGGCGTGGGTGAGGGCTTCGCTGCTGGCGAAATGGAAATAGGTGAATACCAGTTGTCCCGAGCGTATGAGTCCGTATTCGGGTGCGATCGGCTCCTTGACCTTCACGATCATCTCCGCCGTGGCGTATACCTCTTCGATCGTAGGCAGGATGCGGGCTCCGACGGCCCGGTAGGCATCGTCGGGAAAACCGCTGTTTTCACCGGCCGTAGCCTGCACGTAAACTTCGTGGCCTCGTTTGAGCAACTCCTGAGCTCCGGCGGGCGTCAGCGCCACGCGGTTCTCGTTGTTCTTGATCTCTTTGGGAATACCGATAATCATAGGTCTGAAAGTTTTTGGTTGGTTTGCACTCCCAAATTACGAATTTTGCGCCGAACCTCCAAGAAAAGCAACGGGATTTTTCGCTCGCTCAGAATTCGTAGGAGACCGTCAGCCGGAACGTCCGGCCGTAGTCGTAGAGATAACGTGTCGGGTGGGGTGCGCGCAGCGTGGCGTCGCCAGCCCGAAGCCGCATCACGCGGGGCGATTCGTAGGCTGCATAGACGTCGGTCGATCCGGCGAGGTTCTCCGCTGCGAGCGTTACGAGCAGGCGTGCTGTGCCGAAATAGAAGCTTTTGAACAGCACGAGGTCTGTCGTCAGGGCATCTTTCAGGCATTCCTGTGCGACGAAGGCCGCCGAGGTCTCGGGCGAGGCGGCTCCTTGCTGTGCATAGCGGAACGTGCGGCGCAGCGGCTCGGGCTCGATGTAACGGGCTCCGGCATATCCTGCCGAGAATCTTGCGCCCCAGCCTCCGGGTCCGAAATAGGACGCGGCGACGACTGCCGTAAGTTGCGGGGCTCCGCCGATCCGGCAGCCGCCCATGCGGCTCGCGGCACGGGTGTCGATCGGAGTGTTGTCCGTGTCGGAGATCACCGTGATTACGGGGTCGCGAACATATTCGTAACGACCTGCCGATGCGGCGCCCTGGAGCGACCAGCGCGAAGCGACGCGCCATTCCGCCGCTGCTTCGATGCCGCAGGCGCGGGTTCCGATTCCGGAGACGATCCGGTCGCAGTAGAAGCCCGACAGGTCGTCGTAGTGACGTCCCGAACGCATGGCGTCGGTGTTGAGGCGGATGTATGCCGTGGCCTGCATCGTAATTCGAGGCCCCGTCGTGCGGTAGACGATCTCGGCCGTGCGGGTCAGCTCGACGACGGGCGATTCGGCCGTCAGATTGTTGTAGAGCGGTTGGTAAAAGAGCGCTTCGGGATCCGGCGCTGCGGCGCACTGGGAGAGTGCGAACCCCAGGTAGTGACGCGGGGAGAAACACCAGCCCGCGAGCAGATGCAGGGCGTAGGGCATAAAGCGCATCCGTTTCGAGGAGCCGTAGGACCTTGAGCCGGGAAAGAGCTGCTTTTCGTAATGGCCCGTGCGGAATACGTCGGTCGCGCCCCATGTCGCGGCGCACTCCAGCCGTAGTCGGTCCGAATGATGTTCGATATGGGCCCGAAGTCCGACCTCGCGTCGGGTAAGCGTGTAGTCGTAGGAAAACCGGTCGCCGGGACCGATTCGTCGGTCGGGATTCCGCAGGTCGTTCTGCAAGGCGTTGCCGTAGGTGGCGTCGTCGATCAGATAGCGGTCGGTGTTCGTAGCGTAATGCGCACCCAACAGGTCGCGCATCTGTTTGTAGCAGCGTGTCGCAGTGTGCCGGGCATAGGCGCCGTAGCGTATCGAGGTCCGTGCGTCGATGCGGGTCCGGAGTTCTGCGCAGACCTGCAAGAGGGTCGGGCGCTCTACGCGGTCCTCTACCGTGAAACGGGCCGGGCCGTCGTTCATTTCGTTGCGGGCGATCAGTTCGTCCCAGCGCACCTGCGTATAGCGGGCATCCCGGTCGCGCCACGCTCGGTAGTTTTCCGCATCGCCCGTGTAGGAGGGCAGATAACGATAGTTGTCCGGTTGCGGTGTGCGGGCGTCGTACCACTCCAGGCCGCTGACCTTTGCGAATCCCGCGGTCACGCCGCAGGCCGCTGCCAAGCGGGTCGCTGCCGCGACGGGCAGTTCGACCGTCACTACGGCCGTCGGTCGGAATTCCCGGCGCACGCGGGCATTGCGCTCCTTGCCGTTCTGGAATCCCCACGCCGGATTGTAGAATTTGTCGCCCGTGAGTTGAAAGGTCTCCGCTACGGCGCTGCTGCGCAGTCCGCGTTTCGAGAGAGGCGCCAGACATACGACGGAGGCTTCGCCGTCGTTCGCGAAGCGCTTCGAGAGGCGGAATGCCGCTGTGAGGGTTTCGGTGAAGACTCCGCCGATCCGGGCGTCGCGTCCTGCGGCGGCATCCGCTGCCGCGCGGTAATATAGGCTCTCGCCTGCGGGTCCTTCGGCCGCGATGCGGGCTCCGACACGGTAGTTGCGATTGGTCGTGCGGACCGATACCCGATAGGGACGCAGCGGCTCCGAAGCGTCGAACTCGAACCGTCGGGCTCCGTCGACACCTCCGTAGCTGCCGGGCAGCAGTTCGGCACCTGCCGCGCGACGTTCCGCGGCTCGCAACAGCCGCAGGGCCGCAGCATCGCGATATCCGATCTCCAGTCCGGCGAATCCCATGCTCTCCGAAGCGAATTCGGCGCCTCGGCGTTTGCGGCCGACGCGCGGAAGGTTGAAATCGGTGTTTCGGCCGTAGATGTCGTCGGCTGTCTGTATCGCGCGGTAGAAGATCGTCGTATCGCTTCGCAGCATGGGGCGACGTTCTTCCGGCAGAGCGTATGGGTAGTAGGGTTCGTCGGGCTGTTGTGCTGCGGTCCGCATGCACGACAAAACGAGCGCAAGGATGAAAATGTGTCTTAATAGCATACGAAACGGACTCTTCGGAATACGAATATACGCAAAAAAAGAGAGTTCGCACGGTTTCGGTCGACAAAAAAGCGGAGCCTCCGGATTTCCGGAAGCTCCGCGGGTGCTGCGCTCGTGCGGCATCTCTGCCGACCGCTATTTTCGGATCACGACCTGCAACGGTTCTTCGACCGTGGCACGGATGCGCTGCAACTCTTCGCACCACTCGTCCAGATCCTCGACGTAACCCTGGCTCCAGCCTGCACCGGCATAGTAGGTCAGCCGTTCGCCCGGCTTCACGTTCTTCACCGCTACGGCATGACGTGCCGTGTCGGGCAGGATCTGCGCTCCGGGGAGCACTACGCCCAGGTAGATATCGCCGTCGCGCTCGGGGTTCTTCGAGTCCGAGGCCGCCTCGCGCATGCCCAGCCAGTCTTCGCCCGAAGCGAGTTGTTTCACGTCGTGGCGGATGAATCCGGCGGCGACGGGAAGTTCCTCGAATTCGCCTTCATAAACGTTGTCGATGCGGTTGAGGTGGGTTCCGGCGTCGAGCGTGATGGTCTTCGTGAGCGACACCTGCGTACCGTTGGCGTCGAACGGAGCGTAGGTGAAACGCACGGCGGTACGGATCGGACCGTTGTCGAGCGTCTGCTGCGTGACGTAGTTGCGGCTCAGCCACAGCTGCCCGTCCGCGAGCGGAGCCGAAGCTCCGGCGCCGAGGGTCTTGCCGACCTTGTAGCAGTCCATGCCGTCGCCGTGGTTTTTGTGGTAGTGACCGCGCTTGTAGCGTACGTCGATCACCGGCTCCTCGGTCGACTTCACCCATGTGTCAAAGCCCGGCGTCGCGAGCATCTCGCCTGGAGCGGTTTCGAGTGCCGGACCGTAGGCACGGAACGCGATGCGGTCGTTCTCCCAGGCGTAGTCGTCCAAGCGTTCGGGTACGTAGCGGCCGTAGGCGCGGGTCGGGTAGTCGCTGCGAACTCCCGTCTTCACGACGAAGCGTTCGGTCGCACCCGCTTCGGCGTCGACCTGGAAGATCAGCGCTTGCGGTTCTTCGCCTCCGCCATAGACCACCTGCGAAGGAATTTCGTTTTTCTCGCTGTCGAATACCACGATATTTTCGGGCGTGGCGCCGGCCAGTGCGGCGATCTCGGACCAGGCGATTTCTACCGTTTCGCGCTCGCGTTCGGTCTGCGTGAGATTCGTCACCTCGACTTTCAGATTCGGCGTGCAGGAGGCTGCCAGAGCCGCTGCCGCCCAAAGGATCGTACGTTTCATCATTTTGTGCTGAAGTTTTTTTCTGGTTTTGTTCGACAAATTTACGTTTTTTTCGTACATTGGTCAACCAAATTGGCAAATAATCTATTTAATTCGCTAATTTATCCTACTTCCGAAACGCGAAAGTAGCTAATTTTGAATGATGAAAAACGGAAATGTCCTGATGCGGGAACCCGGAGTGAACCAAAGCAAACGAAACAGATACCTGACATGAAACAGTTCAACGACGACAATTTTCTGTTGCAGACCCCTGCGGCCGAACGTCTCTACCACGAACATGCGGCCAAGATGCCGATCATCGATTACCATTGCCACCTGATTCCCGAATACGTGGCTTCGAACCACCGTTTCGACAACCTGTCGAAAATCTGGCTCGAAGGCGACCACTACAAGTGGCGTGCGATGCGTACCAACGGCGTGGACGAGCGTTACTGCACGGGCAAGGACACGACCGACTGGGAGAAGTTCGAGAAGTGGGCCGAGACCGTACCCTATACGATGCGCAACCCGCTTTATCACTGGACGCACCTCGAGCTGAAGACCGCTTTCGGCGTGACGAAGCTCCTGAACCCCTCGACCGCCAAGGAGATCTACGACCACTGTACGGCGCTTTTGCAGCAGCCCGAGTACCATGCCCGCGGCCTGATGCAGCACTACAATGTCGAGGTCGTCTGCACGACGGACGATCCCGTCGATTCGCTCGAACATCACCTCAAGGTCCGTGAGGACGGTTTCGCCGTACGGATGCTGCCCACGTGGCGCCCCGACAAGGCGATGGCCGTGGAGGTTCCCGCCGAATTCCGCGCCTACATGGAGAAACTCTCCGAGGTGTCGGGCGTCACGATCTCGAAATTCGCCGACGTGATCGACGCCCTGCGCGTGCGTCACGAGTTCTTCGCATCGGTGGGTTGCCGCCTGAGCGATCACGGCATCGAGGAGTTCTATGCCGAGGATTATACCCAGGCCGAGATCGACGCTATATTTAATAAGGTATACGGCGGCGAGGAGCTCACCCGCGAGGAGATTCTGAAGTTCAAGACCGCCATGATGGTCGAATTCGCCGTCATGGACCACGAGACGGGCTGGACGCAGCAGTTCCACTACGGCGCCATCCGCAACAACAATTCGCGCATGTTCGCCCAGTTGGGCCCCGACACGGGTTTCGACTCGATCGGCGACTTCACCGTGGGCAAGAAGATGTCGAAGTTCTTCGACATGCTCGATGCGCGCGACCAGCTTACCAAAACGATCATCTACAACCTCAATCCGCGCGATAACGAACTGGTAGCCACTATGCTGGGCAACTTCCAGGACGGTCGCTACGGAGCCGGAAAAATCCAGTTCGGCTCGGGCTGGTGGTTCCTCGATCAGAAAGACGGTATGGAGAAGCAGATGAACGCCCTTTCGACGTTGGGCCTGCTGAGCCGCTTCGTCGGCATGCTCACCGACTCGCGCTCGTTCCTCTCCTATCCGCGCCACGAGTATTTCCGCCGCACGTTGTGCAACCTGCTGGGCAACGACATCGAGGCCGGTCTGCTGCCCGCTTCGGAGATCGACTTCATCGGCAGCGAAATCGTCGAGGGCATCTGCTACCGCAACGCTAAGAATTATTTTCAATTTTAGAGAAGAACATACCATTGTCGTTCGTCCCCGTAACTTTGCGGGTTGCACCCGAAACCCCTGCCTGAGGCGGGTGTGGGGCAGATTTATAAACGCGGCCAGGGCCGCGAGGCTTCGGCACTCCTGAGCGAAAGCCGGGTCGGGAAGCCCGCAAGGATAAAGTAGTATATAACAACTAAATTTTAACCATAACAGCAATAAACACCATGAAAATCGTAACATTGGGTGAAATCATGCTGCGTCTTTCGACGCCGGGCAATACCCGTTTCGTACAGTCGGATTCGTTTGACGTCGTTTACGGCGGCGGCGAGGCCAACGTAGCCGTTTCGTGCGCCAACTACGGCCACGAGGCTTATTTCGTCTCGAAACTTCCCAAGCACGAGATCGGACAGTCGGCCGTCAACGCACTGCGCAAATACGGCGTGCGTACCGACTTCATCGCCCGCGGCGGCGATCGTGTAGGTATCTATTACCTCGAAACCGGTGCCTCGATGCGCCCCTCGAAGGTGATCTACGACCGTGCGCACTCCTCCATCGCCGAGGCCGAGGCTCAGGATTTCGACTTCGATGCCATCATGGAGGGTGCCCAGTGGTTCCACTGGTCGGGCATCACCCCTGCCATTTCGGACAAGGCTGCCGAGCTGACGAAGCTGGCCTGCGAGGCTGCGAAGCGTCACGGCGTGACCGTTTCCGTGGACCTGAACTTCCGCAAGAAGCTCTGGACCAAAGAGAAGGCCCAGTCGATCATGCGTCCGCTGATGCAGTACGTCGATGTTTGCATCGGTAACGAGGAGGATGCCGAACTCTGCCTCGGATTCAAACCCGACGCCGATGTCGAGGGCGGCGAGACCAATGCCGAAGGCTACAAGGGCATTTTCCGCCAGATGGCTCAGACGTTCGGATTCAAGTATGTGATCTCGACGCTGCGCGAGTCTTTCTCGGCGACGCACAACGGTTGGAAAGCCATGATTTACAACGGCGAGGAGTTCTACGAGTCGAAGCGTTACGATATCAACCCGATCATCGACCGCGTCGGCGGCGGCGACTCCTTCTCGGGCGGTATCATCCACGGCCTGCTGACCAAGCCCACGCAGGGTGAGGCGCTCGAATTCGCCGTGGCCGCATCGGCTCTCAAGCACACCATCAACGGCGACTTCAACCTCGTATCGGTCGAGGAGGTGGAGAGCCTTGCGGGCGGTAACGCCAACGGTCGCGTGCAACGCTGATTTTGCCGTGATGCCGGGCGCCTTTCGTCCTTCGTTTTCGGTCCGCGAATGGGAAATAGGCAACTATGTCCCATCCGCGTTCCGATTCGTGAAAACCGAAATCCGCCTCGGCCTGACGACAAAACGGGGGCGGCCATCGGGAAACCGAAATCCGCTCCTCTAAAATCAAAAAACGGAGAGGAGGCGAAAGCCTCTTAGTACATAAAAGTAAACGATTCCAACACAATGGCAAAATTCGATAAGCTCGCCGTGATGCGCAAGATCGGCGAAACGGGTATGGTTCCCGTATTTTACCACAAGGACGTAGAGGTCGCCAAGCAGGTCGTGAAGGCTTGTTACGAGGGCGGCGTGCGTGCCTTCGAATTCACCAATCGCGGCGATTTCGCCCAGGAGGTATTCGCCGCACTGGTCAAATGGGCGGCTAAGGAGTGCCCCGAACTGGCCCTCGGCATCGGTTCGGTGGTCGACGCTCCGACCGCTGCGATGTATATTCAGCTGGGTGCCAACTTCATCGTGGGCCCGCTTTTCAACCCCGATATCGCTCCGGTGTGCAACCGCCGTCAGGTGCCTTATTGCCCCGGCTGCGGCACCGTATCGGAGATCGGCAAAGCCCAGGAACTCGGTTGCGAGCTCACGAAGCTCTTCCCGGGCGACGTCTACGGCCCCAACATGGTCAAGGGCTTGATGGCTCCCTGCCCTTGGACCAAGATCATGGTCACGGGAGGCGTGTCGCCCGACCGCGAGAACCTCACGTCGTGGTTCAAGGCCGGCGTCTACTGCGTGGGTATGGGTTCGAAACTCTTTCCCAAGGAGAAGGTCGCAGCCCAGGATTGGGCCTACGTCACGGAGAAGTGCCGCGAGTGTCTGGCCATTATCGCCGAGCTGCGTGCTGCGAAATAAAATCCCGTCGTGGCCCCCGCTGTCGGGGGCTCCGGCTTTCACACGAAATCGATAACCTGAATTTGAATCAAAACGAATGGCAAACAACAAATCTTCGCTGGGCGAAAAGATGACGCAGTACCGTTGGGTGATCTGCGCGATGCTCTTCTTCGCCACGACCGTCAACTACCTCGACCGTCAGGTGCTCTCGCTCACCTGGGATGAGTTTATCAAACCCGAGTTCCATTGGGACGAATCCAACTACGGAACGATCACCTCGATCTTCTCGATCTTCTATGCGGTCTGCATGCTCTTCGCCGGTAAGTTCGTCGACTGGATGGGCACCAAGAAGGGCTATCTGTGGTCCATCGGCGTGTGGTCGGCCGGTGCCTGCGTTCATGCGCTTTGCGGTATCGGTACCGAAATGTGGGTCGGTCTCTCCGACGCTGCGGCCCTGCGGGCCGTGCAGGCGGGTTCCGACCTGGCCGTGACCATCGCCACGATCAGCATGTACTTCTTCATCGCCGCTCGCTGCATCCTCGCGCTGGGCGAAGCCGGTAACTTCCCTGCTGCCATCAAGGTGACGGCCGAGTTCTTCCCCAAGAAGGACCGCGCTTACGCCACCTCGATCTTCAACGCCGGTGCTTCGATCGGCGCCCTGTTCGCCCCGCTGACCATTCCGCTGCTGGCCAAGGCTTGGGGCTGGGAGATGGCCTTCATCGTGATCGGTGCCCTGGGCTTCGTTTGGATGGGCTTCTGGGTCTTCATGTATAAGAAACCTTCGGAACATCCCCGCGTGAATGCCGCCGAGCTCGCCTATATCGAGCAGGACAAGCACGAGGTCGAGGCCGCAGCCATCGAGTCGCATGACGAGGAGCCGCAGATGTCCTACCGCCAGGCCTTCTCCTTCAAGCAAACCTGGGCTTTCGCTTTCGGTAAGTTCATGACCGACGGCGTGTGGTGGTTCTTCCTCTTCTGGACGCCTTCGTACCTCAATACGCAGTTCGGTATCAAGACCTCCGAGGGACTCGGTATCGCGTTGATTTTCACACTCTACGCTATTACGATGCTCTCGATCTACGGAGGTAAACTCCCGACCGTCATCATCAACAAGACGGGCATGAACCCCTATGCGGCCCGCATGCGTGCGATGCTTATTTTCGCCTTCTTCCCGCTGCTCGTGTTGCTGGCCCAGCCGCTCGGCACCATTTCGCCGTGGTTCCCCGTCATCATGATCGGTATCGGCGGTGCTGCGCACCAGTCGTGGTCGGCCAACATCTTCTCCACGGTGGGCGATATGTTCCCCAAGTCGGCTATCGCGACGATCACGGGTATCGGCGGTATGGCCGGAGGCGTAGGTTCGATGCTGTTGCAGAAATTCGCCGGTAATCTCTTCGTCTATGCGGGCGAAACGAACATGACGTTCCTCGGCTTCGAGGGCAAACCCGCCGGTTATTTCGTCGTGTTCTGCATCTGCGCCGTGGCTTACCTGATCGGCTGGATCGTGATGAAGGCACTGGTGCCGAAATACAAATTGGTAGTTATCAAATAATCGAACGACGATCGAAATGAAAGAACTGAATAAAACTACGGTCGAGAAGATCGATCGTCCGGTGAAGATCCTCCAGTTCGGTGAGGGTAACTTTCTGCGTGCCTTCGTGGACTGGCAGATCGACATCGCCAACGAAAAGGGCGTGATGAACGCCGGTGTAGCCATCTGCCAGCCGATTCTGGATCCCGAGCACAAAGTGCTGGGCATGATCGATCTGCTGCACAAACAGGACAACCTCTACCACGTCTACCTCGAAGGCATCGAGAACAAGCAGCCCAAGAAGGATGTGCGTTTGGTCAAGAGCGTGATGGATTCGTTCAACCCCTATGTGGAGTATGCCAAATACGAGCGGTATTTCCTCTCCCCGGAGCTGAAGATCACCATCTCGAACACCACCGAGGCGGGTATCCGCTACGAGGAGGGCGACGACCTTACGGCCTGTCCGCCGAAGTCCTATCCGGCGAAAATGACGGCGCTGCTCTACAAGCGCTTCAAGCACTTCGGCGGCGATCCGACGAAGGGTCTCTGCATCATTTGCTGCGAGTTGATCGAGAACAACGGCTCGACGCTGCACGAGTATGTCATCAAACATGCCGAGTACCACAAGTTAGGGCAGGACTTCATCGACTGGGTGGAGCAAAACTGCCATTTCTGCGACACGCTCGTCGACCGCATCGTCCCGGGATTCCCGCGCGACACGATCGGCGAGATCAAGCAGGAGATCGGTTACGACGATAACCTGGTGGTGAAGGCCGAGCTGTACCACCTGTGGGCTATCGGCGGTCCGGGCTATAAGGAAGTGATGAAAGAGCTGCCGCTGGACAAAGCCGGCCTGCACGTGATCTTCATGCCCTCGATCAAGCAGTTCCGCGACAAGAAGGTCCGCATTCTCAACGGTTCGCACACGGGCATGGTTCCCATCGCTTTGCAAATGGGCTGCGAGACGGTGATGGACGCTTTCAATACGCCCGCCATCGAGAAATTCGTCAACGACATGGTGGCCGAGGAGGTGATTCCGATGATCGAGGAGGACCAGACCGAGCTGAAGGAGTTCGCCGCAGGCATCCTGGAGCGTTTCTACAACCCCTTCATCAAGCACATGCTGAAGTCCATCTCGCTCAATTCGCTCTCGAAGTGGGAGGCGCGCAACTACCCGACCGTCAAGGACAACTGGTTCAAGGCGCAGCGCATTGCCGAGCACGAGTGCTTCACTTTCGCGGCGCTTCTGGCGCTCTACGGCCCCAAGAGCGGTTTCGAGCCCGACGATACGCGCGAGTTCGTCGACTACATCCGCACGAACTGGAACTCGGAGGCGCTGGAGGAGACGGTTCGCAAGATCGTCTGCGAAAGCGGCATCTTCACGGTCGACTTCTCGGAGGTTCCGGGCTTCGTACCGGCCGTCGCAGGTTATCTCGCCGATATCGAGACGCTCGGCATGGCTGCGGCGCTCGATAAGTTCCAGAACCGATAAATTCATGTGCGAAGGGCGGAACGGGATCTCTTTTCGGAGCCCGGTTCCGCCTTTCTTTTTCGATTGCCAACCAACTATATACTTGCTTGCATGTTCCGGTCATCCGATTGCATGATTGCTTGACGGGCCGCACTCGAAGTCTCCTCCAAGAAGGGGATTCAGGGGGCGGTGAATGCGGCGGAATGCCGCGAGCGCCAGCATTCGGTGAAACGATTGTTATCCGGAAGCATGTTGCCGGAGTATATGTATTTCGACTACCAACATGAAACGTTTTCTGAAAATCAATGCCGCGGATAACGTGGCGATCGCCCTGGCGGACGATCTGCATGCCGGCGAGACGCTCGACGTCGAGGGTGCCGGCGTGACGTTGCGCGAAGATATCGCCCGGGGGCATAAATTCGCCCTGCGCGACCTGGCCGAGGGCGAGAACGTCGTGAAATACGGCTATCCGATCGGTCACACGACGGCAGCTGTCCCGGCCGGCGGATGGATTCATTCGCATAACCTGAAAACCAATCTGCGCGACGATCTGGAGTATAGTTACTCGCCGAAAGTCTACGAGATCAGCTATCCTGCGAGCGATCGCAAGGTGATGGGTTACCTGCGCAAGAACGGCACGATGGGTATCCGCAACGAGTTGTGGATCGTGCCGTCGGTCGGCTGTGTGAACGGCCAGGCGCAAGCCATCGCCGAGCGCGTGAAAGCCGAGTGCGACTGCTCGCATCTGGACGACGTGCGGGTCTACACCCACAACTACGGCTGTTCGCAGCTGGGCGACGATCATGCCAATACGCAGCGGGCTTTGGCTGCGCTGGTCAAGCATCCCAATGCGGGCGCCGTGCTGGTGCTGGGCCTCGGCTGCGAGAACAACCAGGTCGCGGCTCTCAAGGAGACGATCGGCGAGTGGGACGACGAGCGTGTGAAGTTCCTCATCGCCCAGGAGGTCGAGGACGAGATCGCCGCGGGATTCGAAATCTGCCGCGAACTGGTCGAACGCACGCGTGCCGACAAACGTCAGCCGTTGCCGCTCTCCTACCTGCGCATCGGGCTGAAATGCGGGGGGTCGGACGGATTCTCCGGCATCACGGCTAACCCGCTCGTGGGCCTTTTCTCCGACTGGTTGATCGCCCAGGGCGGCACGACGGTGCTCACGGAGGTGCCCGAGATGTTCGGCGCCGAAACGATCCTGATGGACCGGGCCGAAAGCCGCGAGGTTTTCGAAAATACGGTTTGCCTCATCAACGATTTCAAGGGTTATTTCCGCAAATACGACCAGCCGATCTACGAAAATCCCTCGCCGGGCAACAAGAAGGGAGGCATCACCACCTTGGAAGAGAAGTCGTTGGGCTGCGTGCAGAAGGGCGGAGCTCAGCAAGTCGTCGACGTGCTGAAATATACCCAGCCGATCGTGCGCCGGGGATTGAACCTGCTGCAAGCCCCGGGTAACGACCTCGTAGCCGCCTCGGCATTGGCCCTTTCGGGCTGTCAAATGGTGCTGTTCACCACGGGACGCGGTACGCCGTTCGGTTCGTTCGTCCCGACGATGAAGATTTCGACCAATACGCAGCTTGCGAAGTTCAAGTCCAACTGGATCGACTTCAATGCCGGGACGCTCGTCGAGGACGAGGAGCCGCAGGCCGTGCTGGAGCGCTTCATCGAAAAGGTCCTCGCCACGGCCGACGGCGAACTCTTGCGCCACGAACGCACGGGATTCAAGGAGATCGCCATCTTCAAGACCGGAGTGACTCTCTGATGGCCATGCGACGTTTGTGGATATCGTTCGTGCTGCTCGGCTGCGCACTCCGGTGTGCGGCCGGGCAGCCGGCATCCTTCGGTCCGGATTCTCGGTGTGCCGGCGAGCCGGGGACGACGTATGTCGTCGACTGCAACGGAGGGGGCGACTTCACCGCATTGCAAGCCTGTTTCGATGCCCTGCCTTCGAAACCCCGGGAGTGGCGCACGATCCTCGTCCGTCCGGGTGTCTACCGCGAGAAAGTGACGCTCGATGTCTATAAGGACAAGGTGGCAATCGTCGGGACGGGGGCTTCGGCCGCCGATGTGCGGATCGTCTGGGACGACTATTCGGGCAAAACGGTCGACGGTTACGAAATGACGACCTACGACAGCTATACGATGTCTGTGCAGGCCGACGAAGTGCTGCTGCGGAACCTTACGGTGGAGAACGATGCCGGTCGGGTAGGGCAGGCCGTGGCGCTCGAAACGCGCGGTGACCGCATCCGAATCGACGCGTGCCGTTTGATCGGCGACCAGGACACCTTCTTCACGAAGGGGTATGTTTCACGCATTTACGTGTGCGACAGCTATATCGAGGGTACGACGGACTTTATCTTCGGTCCCTCGATCGTGCTGTTCGACGATTGCCGTATCCACTGTAAGGCCGACAGTTACATTACGGCTGCTTCGACGACCGAACGCAATGCATACGGCTATGTCTTCCGTCGCTGCCGCGTAACGGCGGCCGAGGGGGTGACGAAACTCTATCTGGGGCGTCCCTGGAAATCGACGGCCCGCACCGTGTGGCTGGCGTGCGAACTCCCGACGGCGATTCGTCCCGAGGGGTGGCACAACTGGCGCGATCCCGCCCGCGAAAAGACGTCGTTCTACGCCGAATGGCATTGTACGGGACCGGGAGCCGACCGCAGCGGGCGCGTACCCTGGTCGCATGCGTTGACCGATGAGGAGGCTGCCGAATACGAACCAGCGAAAATCTTTGCTAAAAAAACCGGGTCCGAACAGTTCCGCGACGACTGGACGGGCCTCTTTCGAACCAACCGATGAAAAAACTACTCCTATTCTGCGGCCTCGTGGCCGCGACCTGCGTCGAGGCCCAGACGGTCTGGACGCCCGATTTGGGCAACGGAAAATACAAGAATCCGGTGCTTTATGCCGACTATTCCGATCCCGACGTGATCCGCACGGGCGACGATTATTGGCTCACGGCCTCGTCGTTCAACTGCGTGCCGGGACTTCAGATTCTTCACTCTACGGACCTCGTGAATTGGGAGATCGTCAATACGGTGTTCGCCGCGCAGCCGCCCTACGACCATTTCGATCGTCCGCGTCACGGCGAGGGTGTATGGGCCCCGGCGATCCGTTTCCATGACGGATGGTACTATATTTATTGGGGCAATCCCTACGAGGGAGTCTATATGACCCGTACGCAGGATCCGCGCGGCGAGTGGTCGGAACCTCATCTGGTCAAGAAGGTCGAGGGCGTGATCGATACCTGTCCGTTGTGGGACGACGATGGACGGGCCTATCTCGTGCACGGATGGGCCGGATCGTGCGCCGGGCTCAAAAGTGTGCTGAGCGTTACCGAAATGACCCCCGACGGCAAGGAGCTGATCGGCGAGGAGGTGATGATCTTCGACGGTCACGGCGACCATCCGACGGTCGAGGGGCCGAAATTCTACAAACGCAATGGCTGGTACTACGTCTTCGCTCCGGCGGGCGGCGTGAAACCCGGCTGGCAGATCGTGCTGCGTTCGAAATCGCCGTGGGGCCCCTATGAGTGCCGCAAGGTGCTGCACCAGGGCGATACGTCTACTCCCGGACCGCACCAGGGCGGATGGGTCGAGGATGTCGAGGGCAACTCGTGGTTCATGCACTTCGTGGATATGTATGCTTACGGTCGTGTCGTGCATTTGCAGCCCATGACGTGGAGCGACGACGATTGGTGCATCATCGGTATCGACCGCAACGGCGACGGGATCGGCGAACCGGTAGACACCTACACCAAGCCTGCGTGCCGCAACAAGGTGCGGGGCGTGCTGACTCCGGCCGACAGCGACGAATTCTCGGGCCGTAAGCTCGGACTTCAGTGGCAATGGCATGCCAATCCGCTGTCGGGATGGTATTTCAACAACCCTTCCGACGGCGAACTGCGTCTCTATTGCCACGTGCGCCCCGAGGGATGGCGCAACCTCTCGGATAACGGCAATCTGCTGTTGCAGAAGGTCAATGCTCCGACTTATACCGCGACGACGAAGGTCCGTTTACACCTTTCGTACGAGGGTGACCGTGCCGGTCTGATCGTAATGGGGCACGACTATGCGACGCTGGGGCTCGTGCTTCGCGACGGTAAACTGGTGCTGGAGCAGGGCGTTTGCAAGCGTGCGATGAAGAAAGGTACGCCCGAGCAGATCGTGGCATCGGCCGAATACGCCGCTACGGCAGCGCCGGTGGATCTCTACCTGCGTTGCCGCATCGAGCAGCAGTGGAACGACGACGGTACGCCGCGCATGATGTGCCGTTTCTCGTACAGTGCCGACGGCAAGCGCTTCCGCGACTTCGGCGAGCCGTTCGAGGCCCAGGCCGGACATTGGATCGGCGCCAAGATCGGTTACTACGCCGATGCCGTCGTTCGAAAGAACGATGCCGGATGGATCGACGTCGACTGGTTCCGGGTGACGAAATAGCGGGAGCCTTCGGGCGGCCTGAGGCGGTCCGAGAATGATCGAACCCTTGTTCGGATGTTGCCGGGCAAGGGTTTTTTATGGTTCATTTTCGGCGGCGGGGTCGGTTGCGCCGGAAGCGTGAGCCGCCGAAGATGCAATGCCGATGGCATTGAGTTTCGGGCGAAAGCCCTTTTGTAAATTGTTTTGCCGGCAAGCAGTCCGCGATGCCCGGCTAAAAGCCGGTTATTATGGGACAATGCCCGCATTATTGCTTCTTAGCGTCTACTGTCCCCGGACTTAGTCGGGTCTTCGCTGCGCAAAGTTTCAGCGCGAGCGATCCCGTAGGGCTGCTTTATTTGCCGGAAATCTTCTTCGATGGTAAGAGGAGGTCGTAGCCTGCGGGGGGGGGCGTAGCCAGGGGCGGCTCCTCGGAGCCGCAAACAACTCCGCATCAGCGTTCGCTGGGCCTGTCTAAGAGACGGGTTTAGAAATCGGCTGTCGCAATGTCGAAAAGAGAGTAAAGGCTCGATCTTACGCAGCTCGCGTAAGCGACCGCCAAACGACGATCCCGCGAGAACTGCATGCGGATACTTTCAACTTCGCTCCGCTTGTTTCTGCTTCTCGCACGGCAAAGGCTGCAAGCACTCTTTGCCCTCGGTTGGGCCTCGGTCGGGGACCTTTTGGCTCCGAAAGGTGCAAAAATTAATGGATGTAATTGCGGACACAGCCTGCGGAGGATATCGAAAACGAGCGTACGCTGTCAGAGACTGCTGCCCGTACGGCCTGAAATACTCCCTTTTCTACCCGAGAATTGCATGGCGAAAGAGCCTTGAGCCGCCCTTTAATGAAACACGCTTCGGAGGATGATCTCGGTGGCACCCTGATGGCGGGTGGTGTAGTCTTTGGCGATGCGGCTCGTGTCGCGCAGAACGTCGGCGTCGTCGCGCAAAGGGGTGAACCAGGCATTCAGCTCTTCGTAGTTCGTTACCGAGCGAGCGGCGCCGAGCGTCACCAGGTCGCGGGCCTCCTTGAACTTCTCGTATTTGGGCCCGAATGCGACGGGAAGACCGAATGTCGCTGCTTCGAGCGTGTTGTGGATGCCGACGCCGAAACCGCCCCCGATATAGCTCCACGATGCGTATCCGTAGACCGAGGCGAGCAGTCCTACCGTGTCGAGAATCAGCAGTTGCTTCCCCTCGAACGATGTTTCGGCGGTGCATTGCGTGTAACGAATCGCGCCGCCTCGTGTCTCCTTCATCAGACGGGAGATACGCCCCTCGTCCATTTCGTGCGGCGCGATGACGAACTTCACTCCGGGATTGTCGTTCATCAGCGGAATGAGCAGTTCCTCGTCGGGCCCCCAGGTCGATCCGGCTACGAACAGGCGGTCGTTGCCCCGAAACCGGTCGACCAGCTCGATCCGGCGGGCATTGCGGGCAATCTCGGCTACGCGGTCGAAACGGGTGTCGCCGGCGACCAGCACATTGTCGAATCCGATCTCGCCGAGCAGCTTTTTCGACTCTTCGTTCTGCACGAACAGCACCTCGAACGATTCGAGGGCCTGGCGCCACAGACCGCCGTAGGGGCGGAAAAAGATCGATCCGGGGCGGAAGATGGCTGAGACGACGAAGGTCCGTACGGAGCGGCGGCGCAACTCGCGCAGCAGGTTGAGCCAGTATTCGTACTTCACGAGAACGGCGATTTCGGGGTGCGCCGCATCGAGAAAACGCCGGGCATTGCCCGGGGTGTCGATCGGCAGGTAGAAAATGTAGTCCGCACCCGCGTAGTTTTTGCGGATCTCGTAACCCGAAGGCGAAAAGAAGGTCAGCAGGATTTTGTATTCGGGATAGTCTCGTCGAATGCGCTCGATGATGGGGCGGCCCTGTTCGAATTCTCCCAACGATGCGACATGTATCCAGGCGATGCGCGCTTGGGGGTCGATCGTCTCGCGCATGCGGCGGAAAAGCTCTTTGCGGCCTTCGAGCCACAGCCGGGCCTTGCGGTGGCGCGGCGCTACGAGCCGGATGACCCATACGTAAAGAATCAGACCGAAATTATAGAGCCACATGGGTAGTCGGAATATGGAATGTTGTATTTTTCACTTCGCTAATCTGTTCGGTGTCTCGCGGAGAGGGCTCCGGCCTGTGCCGTTTCGCGACCTCCCGTCGCCAAATCGTTCAGTTTCAATTCGACAAAGATAGTATAATTTGTCCGATTTGCAAAAAGCAATGTCCGGCAATTCGCGGGAGGGCTGTTTGCGGTTCCCGTCGCCGCGCTCGTCGGGCCCGGAAATATCTTCTTCGGCGGAGTCGCTCGGGCCGGTGTGCGTGCGCCGTTTTCGTTGCGATCCGACCGAATTGCGAAGGTCCTGGTCCGGGTGACGGATCGGATCGGGCATCGGAAAGCCATCGTTCCCTGGCGGATTACCAGTGAAATTCCATCGCCCGTTCGATCAGCTCCACGCGTGCGATGCCCTGCGCTCCGATTTCGACGCAGGCCAGGTCGAACTGTACGTCGCCCGGCCACGAAACCAGTTCGAGGTAACGGGCTGCTGCCCGCTGCAAAGCCCGGAATTTCTGCGGTGTGGCGGCCGCCTCGGGCGGTGTGAGGCTGCCGGTGCGCCGCGTCTTGACCTCCACGAAGTGCAGTACGCCGCCGAAGCGGGCGATGATGTCCAGCTCGTAACGGCCGAAGCGCCAGTTGAGTGACAGCAGTTCGTAACCCTCACGGCGCAGGTACTCGGCTACGGCCTGTTCGCCCCTTCGGCCCGTCTGGGCCGCAGTCATGCCGGCAGCCATCTCAACGGATGATTTTCTGTATGCCGTTCGCCCGGCGGATCGCGGCGGCGAGCCCTTCGGCATCGTCGCGTTCGATCATCCGCCGCAGGAGCTGCAATTGGTGGATATGTTCGCGCAGGACGTCGAGCACGTTGTATTTGTTGCGCAGCAGGATCGGGACCCATGTTCGGGCCGAACTCTTCGCAAGACGTACGGTGCTTTCGAACCCTCCGCCCGCCAGGTCGAAGATGCGGTGCTCCTCGCGTTCCTTTTCGAGGACGGTATTGGCCAGGGCGAACGACGTGATGTGGGAGATGTGCGAGACGTAGGCTGCATGGAGGTCGTGTTCTTCGGACTCCATGCGGATGATCGGGCAGCCGAACGTGCGGAAAATCCCCTCGACGCAGGCCAGGGCGTCGGCATCGCTGCGCCCGGCGTCGCAGATCACCGCGTTCCGGCCGCGGAAGGCGTCGTGCTGCGCGGCCCGGGGACCGCTGTATTCGGTGCCCCACATCGGGTGCACGGCGACGAAACGCCCTCTGCGGGTATGCTGCGAGATGACTTCGCTCAATTCGGCTTTGATCGATCCCATGTCCATCACGATCTTGCGATCCGTTGCACGGTTGAGTGCTTTGACGGCCAACAGCGGGATGCTGTCCACCGGTGTGGCGAGCACGACGAGATCGGCTTCGTTCAAACCCTCCGCAAAGGGGACGATTCGGTCGGCAAGACCGAGTTCGAGCGCTTGCGCGGCATGTTCCTCGGAACTTTCGACGCCCAGAATTTCGTCGGCCAGACCGTGTTCGCGCAAAGCCAGGGCGAACGAACCGCCGATCAATCCCAGACCGGCTATGAGTACTTTCATGATATCGTGTTTGGCGTTTGTGTAAATGTACCCCGTTTTCGGCTTGCAATTCCTTCGTCCGAACGGTGTCGCTCGCGGCCTTTGGCCGCGTTTGCTGTTCTGATCCGCCCCCGGATCCCCTCCTCGGAGGAACTCATATTATTATGGGTTGGCCTGCATCGCTTCGTAAACCGCTTCGGCGATTCTGGCGATCATCCGGGCATTCGAGGCATCGTCTTCCTGCGAATCGCGGATCAATACGGCGAGGTAGCAGCATTTGCCGTCGGGCAGCACGAAGAATCCGGCGTCGTTATCGCCGATTTTCGCACCCTCCGGAGTGCGGTTCGAACTTCCTGTTTTGTGCCCGAGGGGTATTTCGGCCGGAATTCCGGCTCGCAGTTTGTCAGTCCCGGTTTCGGTGGCTAACATCGCCCGCAGCAGTGCGTCGAGGTATGCTCCCGTGATGATCCGCCCGTCGTATACGGCTTTCATCAATCGGACCACGGCCGAGGGCGAGGAGTAGTTGGCGTAACAGTTCTGCGGGTCCAGGTGCATCGTATGCTCGGTCTGTGTCACGGCGAAATCCTCGATCCCCGCCCGGCGGATGCAGGAATCCACGGCTGCGGGACCCCCGGCGAAATCGATCAGCATGTCGCAGGTGTTGTTGTCGCTCCGCGAGATCGTGTAGCGAAGCAGCTCCTCGGGGGTGATCCGGAAAATCTTGCTGTCGGCGCACGCATCCCGCAGGGGGCTATACGTATCGGGTCGCAGCACGTCGGTCGTAAAGAGCAGTTCTTCGTTCAGCGGCGTTTGTTCGCGCTCCATTTTCGACAGGGCTGCAACGGCGACGTGGAGCTTGAATACGCTCATCATGGGGTAGCGGTCGTCGTCGCCGGATGCGATCGTTTCGACCGCTCCGGGAAGCAGTGCTGCGAATCCGACGGTCGCGCGGTGGCCCTTCGTAATCCGGGCAACCGCGTCGAGCAGCCTTTCGGAGCGAGTCTGCGCTTCGCACCACGAAACCGTGCAGAGCATCAGAACCAGAAGTATCCGGTGCATACCTATTTATAATAAGAAGCTCAGATCCTCTCCGGGCTGTACTTCGAACGTTTCGACACCCTTTTTGAACATACGCATCGGTCGTTTGCCGATCAGTTCCAACTTCCCGTCTTCATAGCGGAGCATGCACCCTTCGCGCAACCCCGCGACCCAACGACGCGGGTTGGCCTCGATGTACTCCAGGATTCGCTGTTCGCGCGTCTCTCCGGCGTGCCCTTCGGGATTGGCGTCGAGGTAGTGGGGATTGATCTGGAACTTCACGGCACCGATCGCGCGGAACGATTCGGGCTGGACGATCGGCATGTCGTTGGTCGTCGAAATCGTCGGACAAGCTACGTTGCTGCCTGCCGACCACCCTACGTAGGGCGTTCCGGCCTTGATCTTGCGCAGGATAGCCGTCATCAACCCCTGGTGCTGCATCATTCGGGTCAGGGCGAACGTGTTGCCGCCGCCTACGCAGATGGCCTCGGCCTCGCGGATCATGCGGGCCGGGTCGGCGGCGCGGTGTACCGAACGTACGCGGATGCCCAACTCGGCGAAACGCGCCTGCACTTTCTTCTCGTATTCGGCGTAGGAGAAGGTTACCGCGGCATAGGGAACGAATGCCACTTCGCGAACATTTTCGAGAAAACGGCCGATTTCAGCGAGGGGATAACGCAGGTATTCTTCGCCTGCATTGGTGGAATTGGATATCAGAAGTAAATTCATAATATGTTGAATTTCAAAATTATGTATACTATTTTGTGCTAAATGTCCGAAAAATTGTGAATAAAAAAACGGAGCGTTTTGTCAAAAGTAATAAAAAAAGTGTTACTTTTGCGCAAAATTACCCCGGAAATGTCTAGAACTATTTCCAAATAATTGTTTAACTAAAAACTTAAAATTATGTCAGATGTTCAAAAGAAAGTCGTCGAGATCATCGTCGATAAGCTGGGTGTAAAGGAGTCGGAGGTAGTACCCGAAGCAAGCTTCACCAACCACCTGGGCGCGGATTCGCTCGACACCGTTGAGCTCATCATGGAGTTCGAGAAGGCTTTCGATATTCAGATTCCCGACGAGGACGCTGAGAAGATCGCTACCGTAGGCGACGCTATCACCTACATCGAAGAGCACAAGAAATAATTTCGCATACACCAAAATACTTTACAGCAATCCAATCTAAATCTTTATGGCAGGAAGAAGAGTAGTCGTTACGGGCATCGGTACGATCAACCCGCTCGGTAATAATATTGAAGAGTATTTTTCGAATCTGGAGAAGGGAGTCAGCGGTGCCGCACCCATTACTCATTTCGATGCTGAAAAATTCAAGACCAAATTCGCTTGTGAAGTAAAGAATTACGACCCGGCCCAGTATTTCGACCGCAAGGAGGTTCGCAAATACGACCGTTTTACCCAATACGCTCTGATTGCGGCCGCGCAAGCCGTGGAGGACGCTGCCCTCGATACGGCGGATGTCGACAAAGAGCAGGTGGGCGTGATCTGGAGTTCGGGTATCGGAGGACTCAAATCGTTCTTCGACGAATGTCTGGGCTATGCCGAGGGAGGTATGACCCCTCGGTTTAGCCCATTCTTCATTCCGCGCATGATCGCCGATATCGCAGCGGGTTTCATCTCGATGAAATACGGCTTCATGGGCCCCAACTACTGTACCGTATCGGCTTGTGCCTCGTCCAACCACGGCATGATCGCGGCTTTGGACGCTATCCGCTACGGCAAGGCCGACGTGATCGTCACGGGCGGTTCGGAGGCTGCCGTGAACGAACCTTCGGTCGGAGGTTTCAACTCCATGCAGGCGCTCTCGACGCGCAACGACGATCCCGAGCACGCTTCGCGTCCGTTCGATAAGGATCGCGACGGATTCGTGGTCGGCGAAGGTGCCGGCGCCCTGGTATTCGAGGAACTGGAGCATGCCAAGGCTCGCGGTGCGAAGATCTACTGCGAAGTAGTCGGCGGCGGCGAATCGGCCGATGCGCACCACTTCACGGCTCCCCATCCCGAAGGCGTAGGTGCGATGAAATCCATGCGCGACGCCATCAAAGATGCCGGAATCACGCCGGAGGATATCGATTACGTGAACGTTCACGGAACCTCGACCCCGCTGGGCGACCTGGCCGAGTTGAAGGCCGTGAAGGGCGTTCTGGGCGATCACGTCTACAAGGTCAACATCTCGTCGACCAAATCCATGACGGGCCACTTGCTCGGCGCTACGGGTGCTGTCGAGGCGCTGGCCTGCCTCTATGCGATCACCGAGGGCACGATTCCCCCGACGATCAACTGCGAGAATCTCGATCCGGAAATCGATCCCAATCTCAACCTGACGCTCGGCACGGCGCAGAAGCGCGACGTGAAGTGCGCGTTGAGCAATACGTTCGGTTTCGGCGGACACAACGCGACGATCATTTTCCGCAAGTTCTAACCTTCCACCCTCCGGCGCATCATGTTCGATTTCCTGCTGCGTCCGCTCCGGCGGAATTTCGGAGAAGACAAGGCGTATTATCGGATCGTCGATGATCTGTTCGGAATCGTTCCGCACAACATCGAACTCTACAAGCTGGCTTTGATTCACAAGTCAGCTTCTTTGGTTTTGGAGGACGGCAGATCGATCAATAACGAGCGGCTCGAATTTTTGGGCGACGCCGTGATCGAGGCCGTTACTTCGGACTATCTCTTCATCGAATATCCCGACCGCGACGAGGGTTTCATGACCCAGATGCGGTCGCGGATCGTTTCGCGCCAATCGCTCAATGCCTTGGCCGTACATATCGGTCTGGACCGACACATCATCTCGAACAGCGGTGCCGGAATCGCTCAGAAACATATCTTCGGAGATGCTTTCGAGGCGATGATGGGCGCCGTATACCTCGACCAGGGGTACGAATTCGTCAATCGGCTGCTCATAAACGACATCTTCGTCCGTTTTCTCGATTTGGGCGACCTGATCGCTTCGGAGACCGATTTCAAAAGCCGTCTGATCGAATGGAGCCAGCGCCATCGCCACAGGATCGAGTTCCGGACCGAACACGGTAAGGGATATACGTCGGCGCACCCCGTGTTCTATGCTACGGTGCTGATCGACGGCCTCGAAGTGGGGCATGGCACGGGCGATTCGAAAAAATCGGCGGAGCAGCAGGCGGCGTTCTCCGTGGCGGAGTATATGAGCGACGAGCAGTGCGCTTCGTTGCTGGACCGCGTAGATCGGATGACGCGATGAAACGCATTGCCGATAAGGTGGCGCTGCGGGGCATCGGTGCGTTGGACGACTGCGAATTGCTTACGTTACTGACCGACGATGTACAGACGGCCGACGCATTGTTGAAGTCATGCGGCGGATCATTGGCCCGCATCGCCGACGAGGAGGTCGCACGGTTGCGTATGGTCGGAGGCCTGGGCCTGCGGCGTGCGCAGCTGATACTTGCTGCTGCGGAGTTCGGACGTCGTGTCGCGGCTTCGAGGAGCGGCGAGGCCGAGGTGATCTCCACGAGCGACGACGTGGTGCGTCTCTTCCGTCCGCAACTCGAACGGTTGGCCTACGAGGAGTGCTGGGCCGTTTATCTGACCTCTTCGAACCGCATCATCGAGCGTCAGCGCGTGAGCCAGGGCGGTGTGCAGGGCACGGTCGTCGACCATCGGCTGATCGTCAAACGGGCGCTCGAATTACTTGCTACGCAACTTATTCTGATTCATAACCATCCGTCGGGTGCCGCCGAGGCGAGTCCGCAGGACAAGGCGCTTACGGAGCGGGTTTCCCATGCTGCGGCGTTGTTCGATATCCGATTGCTCGACCATCTGATTATCTCTCGCGAGGGCGATTTTTCATTCTTGCGCGAGGGCTTGCTCCGCTGATACTTCGGGAGGCCCGGAGCGTACGCGCGATTCATTTTCTTTCGAAGCGGATTTTTTTCGATGCCGGGATTGCTCTTTCTCGGTTCGAACTCTTTTTCCGATCGTATAATTTGCGAATTTTCAAATATTTTATGCGTCCGTACGATGCTTTTTTAGAAAAAATAATTATCTTTACACCTACAAGTTGGTAGTAATCCGATTTGTGCCTCGGACGACGAAACTCCGGCGGGAGAATTTTTTCCGTCAGCAGGAAAAAGGTTCGTCGAACGGGACCGAAGAACGGCATCGAAGAGAGAGAGAGGAGCTCGAAGCGTATCCGCAAGAATGGATGCGAATTTTACGGGAGGCTCGGGTGCGAGTGACAAATTGCAGAAATGCGTTTGAATGCGGTTCGCCACGGAGATGACACCGATCGGCGTCTTCCGCATGGGTGGAAAAGCCGAAGTCGGTTTCAGAACGCTTGAATTTTTTACTCATAACCCTAATTAGTTTACACCTATGAAAAAACTCAGCCTTCTCTTATTGTTGACGTGCTTCGCATTGGCAGCTACGGCCCAGGAGACCGAAACGGACGGAACGATTGCGAAACCCGTGAAGAATGTTCGTAAGAAGTTCTTCAATATCAGTTATCTTTCCGAAAAGTTCAAGGAGGGCGATATCTCTTTCGGCGATATGATCGACGAGGCGGGCGACATTACTAACGATAATACGAGCGGTCTGAAGAATAATTTCGGTGTTTCGCTGACGCGCGGCCGCACGTACGGCCTGCACAAGAAACCCATCGCACGGCTGATTACCATCGGTATCGATGCCAGTTTCTTCGATGTCGCCTACTCGAACTACACGATGGACCTCGGTTTCAGCGAAGAACTGAAAAACAAACTCGAAGAGAACGATTCCGATATCTCGGACAAGTTCGATCTCCACAAAATCGACTACAGCTTCCAGGTCGGTCCTTCGGTGACCATCACCCCGGGCCGGAAACTCACCGTGGCGGTGTATGCCCGCTACGCTCCGACCTTCTCGATGCTCGTCGGCGAAGGTTCGTTCAACGGAAACTATGCTTCGCTCTTCACGACGGGTGCTTCGGTGGCTTACGGCCGTATGGGCGTGGGTATCGAGGCCCGCATGGGTAGTTGCAAGTACAAGAATTTCTCGGGCGATCTCGACGTCTCGGGCAGCAAACTCAAGACCTCGGGCTTCCGTGCCTACCTCCAGTTCCGCTGGTAGGAATCGGATGCCGGAGCCGTTTACGCTCACGATATTATAGCCCTTTAACCTTGCGGGTCGGCCCGAAGCCTTTCCCGAGGGGCTGACTCATGGATACGACCGTAGCTCGCGAGACACCGACTGTCCCGAGTAAAGGCGGTGTCGGAAAATCGATGCGGGCAAGGTTGCAAGGAGCCGTCTTTTGAAATATCCGTCCCGCGCAGGGCGGATATTTTTTTCGAAAGCGGGGTCTCGATGCGTGTTCCGACGGGACGATTTCCGGGTTGTGGTCTCTGCGGTTTCGCGCGCGTATGATTTCGTTCGATGGTCGCCAGGCGATTCAGCGGGAGCGGTCGGTGGATTTCGATTCGTCGCAGGGTGGAATTATCGAACTAAAGTTGTATATGATTGCCTTATTTTGTATTTTTGCAAACGCCTATCGGCGGGTGTCGCCGAATGGGTATGCGACCCGGTAATTCGATAAAACAAATATACCATGACACAGGAAGAACTTTTCAAAAAATTGGTGGCCCATTGCAAGGAGTACGGATTCGTATTTCCGTCGAGCGAGATTTACGACGGTCTGGGCGCCGTATACGACTACGGCCAGAATGGCGTGGAGCTGAAGAACAACATCAAGCGCTATTGGTGGGATTCGATGGTCAAGCTTCATGAGAACATCGTGGGCCTCGATGCCGCGATCTTCATGCATCCCCGTACGTGGGAGGCTTCGGGCCATGTCGGAGCGTTCAACGACCCGCTGATCGACAACCGCGATTCGAAGAAACGCTACCGTGCCGACGTGCTGATCGAGGAGTGGATCGCCAAACAGGAGGAGAAGATCGACAAAGAGGTCGCCAAGGCGCGCAAACGCTTCGGCGAGTCGTTCGACGAGGCCAAGTACCGCGAGACTTCGCCCCGCGTGCTGGAAACGAAGGCCAAGTGCGACGAGGTGCATGCGCGTTTCGCCGAGGCGATGAATGCTAACGACCTGGCGGGTCTGCGGCAGATCATCCTCGACTGCGAGATCGCCTGCCCGATTTCGGGCACGCGCAACTGGACCGAGGTGCGCCAGTTCAACCTGATGTTTTCCACGCAGATGGGCTCGACGGCCGAAGGTGCCTCGACGATCTACCTGCGACCCGAAACGGCACAGGGTATCTTCGTCAACTTCCTCAATGTGCAGAAGACAGGCCGCATGAAACTGCCGTTCGGTATCGCCCAGATCGGTAAGGCGTTCCGCAACGAGATCGTGGCGCGCCAGTTCATCTTCCGCATGCGCGAGTTCGAGCAGATGGAGATGCAGTTCTTCGTGCGTCCCGGTACCGAGATGCAGTGGTGGAACGAGTGGAAGCAGACCCGCATGGCCTGGCACCGCGCCCTGGGCTTCGGCGACGACAACTACCGTTTCCACGATCACGAGAAACTGGCCCATTACGCCAATGCTGCGACGGATATCGAGTATAACTTCCCGTTCGGATTCAAGGAGGTCGAGGGTATCCACTCGCGTACGGATTTCGACCTGGGCAATCACCAGAAGTTCTCGGGCAAGAAGATTCAGTATTTCGATCCCGAGACGGGCGAAAGCTATGTTCCCTATGTCGTCGAGACTTCGATCGGTGTGGACCGCATGTTCCTCCAGGTGATGTCGGCCGCTTATACCGAGCAGACGCTCGACGGCGGCGATCAGCGCGTCGTGCTGCGTTTCCCGGCCGCATTGGCTCCGGTGAAGGTCGCCGTATTGCCGCTCGTCAAGAAAGACGGCATGCCCGAAGTGGCGCAGAAGATCGTCGACGAACTCAAATACGACTACAATGTCGTCTACGACGAGAAGGATTCGGTCGGCAAGCGCTACCGCCGTCAGGACGCCATCGGTACGCCGTTCTGCGTGACGGTCGACGGTCAGACGCTCGAGGACGGTACCGTGACGGTACGTCACCGCGATACGATGCAGCAGGAGCGCGTGGCTATCGAGGCGCTGCATGCCATGGTCGACGAGGAGTGCTCCTACCGCAAGCTCTTCAAGAAGCTCAACCTGTAAGATCGTGACAGGCCGGATTCTCGCCATAGACTACGGGACCAAACGCACGGGGATTGCCGTGAGCGATCCTCTGCGGCTTATTGCCGGAGGTCTGGAGACGGTTCCGACGAAGGAACTCGAAAGGTGGCTCGCCGACTATTTCGCCCGCGAGCAGGTTACGACGATCGTGCTCGGAAAGCCGTCGCGCATGGACGGCACGCCGTCCGATACGTGGCGGTTCATCGAGCCGTTGGCTGCACGGCTGCGGCGGGCCTGGCCCGATAAGGAGGTGGTGTTCTACGACGAGCGTTTCACCTCGGTGATCGCCCATCGCACGATGCTCGAAAGCGGTATCGGCCGCATGGCGCGTCGCGATAAAGCGTTGGTCGACAAGATTTCGGCGACGATCATCCTGCAAGGCTATATGGAACGCGAGAGCTTCGGGACCGGTGGAATTAAGGGGACCGGGCGATAGGCCGAGCCTTGCAGAGCACCATTCGGAAGCCACCTCCGAGGAGATGAGTCGGGAGGGCGGATTCGGAAGTGCGGATAACGGCGGCGAGTATGCGGGAACGGAAAGCAGGCCGGGGTTCATACATACAAATAACGGCCGAATTGACAATAGGTAATTTTATACGCTAATGATATATCCCATCGTGATTTACGGCGATGAAGCGTTGCGCAAACCTTGCGAGGAGCTCACGCCGGAGTACCCCGATCTGAACAAACTGATCGAGGACATGTTTCTCACGCTCCAGCAGGCCGAAGGCGTCGGGCTGGCGGCTCCGCAGATCGGCAAGAGCCTGCGGTTGTTCATCGTGGACTGTACCCCCTGGGGCGACGACGAACCCGAATGCAAGGACTACAAACGGGCTTTCGTCAACCCCGAGATTTACGCCGTCTCGGAGCAAACGGGACTTTTCAACGAAGGGTGCCTGTCGCTTCCGGGACTGCACGAGGACGTACGCCGTCCGGTCGCCATCCGCATGCGCTACTTCGATACGGATTTCGTCGAGCACGACGAGGAGTTCGACGGACTTCGCGCACGCGTCATACAGCATGAATACGACCATATCCAAGGCAAGGTCTTCACCGATCGTCTTTCGCCTTTGCGCCGCAATCTGCTGAAGAGCAAACTTCAGAACCTCACCAAGGGAAAATACCGGTGCGGGTATAAAACCAAGTGATCCGACCAACTCTTAACTCCATAATCAGTATGAAGAAACTTTTCGTCGCAGCATGCGCTGCATTGTTCCTCGCAGGATGCGTCAAGTCGCCGATCATAGGTGGTATTTACACCGATATCAAGGACGGTATGGCCGTAACGGGCAATGCCGGTTCGAGCAAGGTGGGTACTGCCGAGGCCAAAGGCTACGTAGGCGTCGTGGCGATGGGCGATGCGAGCATCCAGGCCGCAGCCCGCGAAGCCGGCATCACGCGTATCCACCACGTGGACTATCAGTCCAAATCCTACGTAGGTGTGTACAACATCTACACGATCGTCGTTTACGGTGACTAAACGACTTGCAATGTTCGTCGCGGCGTGCCTGCTCTCGGGAGCGGGCACGCTGTCGGCGCAGCAGATTCGCAACCATTACGTCTCGAAAGCCGAAGCGGACGGGGTGATTTACCACACTTTTCCCTGCACGCTTTTCGAGCATCGCGAGTACGGGGCGCTGACTTTCGATATCACCTACAAGGAGCATCGCGACGGTCGGGCGACGATCAATTTCACCTACGAGGCGGCGCAGGTCTCTCCGGCCGATTCGGTGCGGTTCGTCTCGGGCGCGATGTCGATGAGCGGTCCGGTCGAGAAGATCTACCTCGAACCCGATCACAAACGGTGGCGTCATCGCTACTCGTTCCGTGCGCCCGTCGCGCGTGTCGAAGCCTTCTTCGACGAGGAGGCCCGACCTACGGTGACGCTCTATGTCGCGGGGCGCGAGACGACCTACGAGGTCAAACGCTCGGCCTGGCGCTCGTATGCGCCTGTGGCCTACCGGATTTTCGAAATGATCCGTGTGAACGAAGCGACCGGGGCGAAAACTGCGGTCGCAGATGGGCAGTGAAAGTGGGGCTTGCGATAGATCGTCTTCGGTGACTTGGGAGAGCGAGACGTAGCCTGTGGAAGCGAGCATAGCGAGCCTCCGCCGGGGGAGACTACGGCTCGCGCGGCTCTTTGAGCCGCAGTTTGCAAAATAGAATAATGAAAAGGCGATCGTAAATTTCGATCCTTAGGGTTTTCGCAGCTGGCGACTGCGTTCCTACCTGGTTGTGTGCCGGGCATGAAGGGTATGCGGAAAGCTGCCTGGATACTTCGGTCGGATGCGGGATATAAAAGCGATGGGGCTGTCTAATAAGTCTTAGGCAGCCCCATTTTGTTTATTATCTAAGAGTAAATACGAACCAAATAAAAAAA
>CAXHRY010000007.1:89726-127876 GCA_964018965.1 uncultured Alistipes sp. | reverse complement strand
AAGGTTGTGCTCTACCAACTGAGCTATTTCCGCAGGTGCAGATGGTTTTCCATTGCGAGTGCAAAGGTAGTAAAAAACTTATTTCTTCCAAAATTTTACCGAAAAACATTTCGGTTTTTTTTGAAATCGCAGACGCACCGACTAAAAAACACCCCCGCAGAAGCTCTGCGAGGGTGGGATCGTAATCCGGATCTGCCGTTCGGAGACCGAAGCCGAAGCCGGAATTTATCGTACGAGGAAACCCTCGTCGGCGCGAACGGGTATAGGCATCGAGGCGTAATAACCGCTTTCGAGCTTGTCGCGTACCGATTTGAATGCCTCGATCGTGTAGTTCACATCCTCGAGGGTATGAGCCGCCGTCGGGATCACGCGCAGGATGATTTCGCCCTTCGGAATCACGGGGTAGATCACGATCGAACAGAAGACACCGTGGTTTTCGCGCAAGTCGACGATCAGGTTCGTAGCTTCGGGAACACCGCCCTTCATGAAGACGGGCGTCACGGGCGAATTCGTAACGCCGATATCGAACCCGTTCTCCGTCAGACCGCTTTGCAGCGCGCGGACGATCTCCCACAACTTCTGTTGGTATTCGGGATGGTTGCGGATCAGCTCCAGACGCTTCAGTGCACCGATCACCATCGGCATGGGCAGCGACTTGGCGTAGAGCTGCGAACGCATGTTGTAACGCAGCAGGTTAATCAACCAGCGGGGACCGCTCACGAAAGCACCGATGCCGGCCATCGACTTGGCGAAGGTGTTGAACAGCACGTCCACACCGTCCACCACACCGAAATGCGACGCCGTACCGCGACCGCCTTCGCCCATCGTACCGAATCCGTGGGCGTCGTCGACGAGCAGGCGGAACTGGAAATCCTTCTTCAGCGCCACGATCTCGTCCAGCTTACCCAGGTCGCCCTTCATGCCGAATACGCCCTCGGTGATGACCAGCACGCCGCCGTTCTGCTCCTCGGCCAGATCCGTAGCGTGTTGCAGCTGGAGGCGGAGCGAATCCATGTCGTTGTGACCGAATACGAAACGTTTTCCCTTGTGCAGGCGCAGTCCGTCGATGATGCAGGCGTGGGCCTCGGCGTCGTAGACCACCACGTCGCGCGGCGTCAGCAGACAGTCGATGATCGAGATCATGCCCTGGTAACCGAAGTTGAGCAGGAACGCGTCCTCCTTGCCGACGAATTCGGCCAGTTCGCGTTCGAGTTGCTCGTGGTATTTGGTCTGACCGCTCATCATGCGGGCGCCCATCGGGGCGGCCATGCCGAACTGTGCCGCACCTTCGGCGTCGGCCTTGCGCACCTCGGGCAGGTTGGCCAGACCGAGGTAGTTGTTCAGACTCCAGTTGAGCATCTTCTTGCCCCGGAACACCATGTGGGGGCCGATCTCGCCTTCGAGTTTCGGGAATGCGAAATAGCCGTGAGCATAAGACATGTACTGGCCGATCGGGCCGCCGGCATTTTTCTCAAGACGCGAAAAAATATCTACCATAATCGTATCGAATTTATATGTTTTACGTATCGTTCGCTTTCGGACGCACAAAAGTATAAATTAAGGAAACCATATACAACTTTTTATCGCGCAGGTTCGTCGAATCGGGCGAAATCCGCACGATTGCAGGACTTTGGGCGACCTGCGGGGCAAAATCGTATATAATCGCCTCAATTAAGGCGGTTTTAACAGTCAAAAATAGCCGTTTTTTATTCCGTGCGGATACGTATTAATACTTATTTTCCGACGACTTCCCGTCCGGAGGGTGCCGCTCGACGGGTGCGAGGCATTCGGCGCTTGTGTTTCAGATCCCTTCGTGAGCGCAGAGCGTTCCCGAGAGTGTCTCGACGATGCGTGCGAGCTCCTCTTCCAGCGCCTCCTCTCCGGTGTCGCAGTTCAGGGTGAAGAGTTTGCCTTGCGGGGCGCAATACTGTACCGTGCGGGCCGTCTCGCACGGGGTGAAGCCACAGACGATCACCGCGTCGATCCGCTCCTCCCGGAGCGTCATGGCCTCGTAGAGTGCGAGCAGTCGGCGCGGATCCTTCATCGGCGGTACGGACAGCAACGATCCTGCGCCTCCGATCTCCTCGACGGTGCGGATTCGTCGGAGACGGTATTTTTCGGCGATTTTTTCGGTAACGGTTTCCGGAACTCCGTACGATACGATATTCATGATTGCGGTTTTAGAAAAAAGGCGCGGCCTGGTTCATACTAATCTCTCGACTTGTTACGGCAGCAACGGGTCTTTTTGCGGCCGCGCCTTTCGGGGTTATACGAATGGTGACGTGCGATGTCGAATCGTCGGATCCGGAAGTTCGACAGCGGGGTGCCCGCGACGGATGCCTTCGGCCGTCGCCGCGCGGTAATGCGCGAACGGTCGTTGCGGCGCGATTCGCAGCCGGACGGCGACTCTGCGGACGACTCCATGACGAATTCCGTTTCCATGCCGGACCGTATCCGCAATGCGGAAGCCTCGTGCCGGAAACGGCATGAAGATCCTTGCGGCGGCTCGGGCTTCAATTCGAAAAAGCAGTAAAAACACCGATGCCGAGTGCCCATCCCTCGGGGACTTTCGACGTCGAATCGACTTGGCAGGTCTTCTGACTGACTCCTGTTCCGAAGCCTTCCCGATCCTTGCGGATCAGTGGCCGAGATATCCGGAACGACAGCGGAGCTTCACAGCAGCGGGACTGTCCGGGATTTGCACCCGATTCCCTTTTCATCCTCTCCCTCGACGGGGAGCAGGAAACCAAATCCGAGGACAAAGATAGCGAATTCTTCCGAAAAACGGTTCGAATCGTTCGAAAAAACAGATGCCGAGAATCCGTCGGCAGAGGCAGCGAAACAAAAAGCCCCTCCGGAGAGGGGCTCGGGCGCGCACCGGGCTCGTGCACCGTTATCGCCGCAGCGAGCGGCTACCAACCCGTATTCTGCACGAGGTTGCGGTTGCGATCCAGCTCGACCAGCGGGATAGGCCACATCTCGTGGCGCGGCAGGTAGCTCCGTTCGTACATCAGATCGCCGAAAATGTCCGTGGCGTTGCGCACGATCGCTTCGAGCATGCCCCAGCGGCGAATGTCCCAGTAGCGCTGCCCCTCGCCGACCAGTTCGTAAGCCCGTTCGTTGCGGATACGCCGGCGCATGCCGTCCGTATCGTCGACCGACAGCCATGCCGGTCCGGAATTCAATTCGGGCATCCCGACGCGTGCCCTCACCTTGTTCAGTTCCGTGACGGCCTTCGCGACCTCGCCCGTCTCGTTGTAGGCTTCGGCGAGCATCAGCAGCACGTCGCCCAGGCGGATCAACGGGAATTCGTAGGGCGTGCGGTTGTATTCGCCCCAATAGCCGTCGAGGTTGCCCGTGGGGATCCATTTGCGCCAGAAATAGGAGTTCCACCCTTCCGAGTTGCGGATGAAGGCCTGCGCCTCCATGGGCGAGCCGCCCTGCGTCGGATCGGCCAATACGAACTGCTTGTCGCGCGGCGTCGATCCGGCATCGGTGCCCAGGTAGTGCGAGTAGGGCGTGATGACGTTCCAGCACAGGCGCGGATCCCGCAGCCGGTAGGCATCCGCCACCTTCGCGGTGTCGCACTCCAGCAGGTCGGTCACGACCGTGCTCCCCTGGTCGATGGCTACGCACATCGCCCGGCGGCGGAACTGAGAGTCTCCGGCACTGAATCCGGGCAATACGTCGTCCCAGTCGAATGCCGAGCCGTCGCGGTTTTCATACATGTCGACGAGCGTCGTGGAGGGGACGATCAGATTGCTGGCGATCAGGCGCATGGTCGACTTGTTGCCGAAGTAGGATACGATGTCGAGCGCATAACCCGCCGTATTGCCGTCGATGGACTGGATCGAGAAGATCATCTCGTCGCTCCGCATGCCGTTGTAGAGCCGGAACAGCTCCTCGTAGTCGGGGTGCAGCGCATACCCGTAGTCGTTGCTCTTGTCGTAGACGATCTCTTCGAAATCGGCGATGGCCTTTTCCCACTCCCGGGCGAAGAGCCGGACTTTGCCGCGCAGGGCATACGCCGCGCCTTTGGTCGCCCGGCCGTAGTCGCTCGCATCCCAACGCACCGGCAACTTCGCGATGGCTTCGTCCAGGTCGTCCAGGACGTGCTGCCGGATTTCGTCCGCAGAGCTGCGCGGAGCGTCGAGCGTGGCGAACTGTTCGTTGATGTCGCACGTCTCGTCGTAATAGGGGACTCCGCCCCAGCAGTTGAGCATGCGGAAGTAGGCCATTGCACGCAGGAATTTCGCTTCGCCCGTCACGCGGTCGATCGTCGTGGAGGCGATGGGCATCGTAGCTACCTTGCGGATCACGGTATTGCAGCGGTGCACCAGTTCGTAGAGATACTGCCAGTGGTTCTGCACGCCGCTGCTGTTGGACGTAAACGAGGTGCCGCGCGAGATGTCGGACCACGGCGAGGCGCCGTCGGCCAGGTCGGTACACATGTCGAAGGTGAACTCCATGCCGAAGCACCAGGGGGCCTTCATGGCGGCGTACAGCCCCACGGCCGCCTGCCGGGCGTGCTCCTCCGTGCGCCAAATCGTCGCGTCGGAGAGCTGGTCGGACGGCGTGTAGTCGAGCGATTCGCAGCCGGTCGAAATCAGACCGAATATCAGTAAAGCCGGAAGGATATGTTTGTTTTTCATGATTCGTAGCAGTTTAGAAAGTGATGTTGATCCCCAGGGAGTATTGACGGGTCGCCGGATAACCTACGTTGTCGGCGATCTCGGGGTCGAGCCCCGGGAAATCCGTGACGGTGAACAGGTTGTCGATGCTGGCGTAGACTTTCAGATGCTCGACGCAGAACTTTCGGGAGATGCGTTTGGGCAACGTATAACCCAGCTGTACGTTCTTGCAGCGCAGGTAGGAGGCGTCGTGTACGAAAGCCGTACTGGCGATGTTGTTGCGGCTGTCGGAGTTGTTGCGCAGGCGCGGGTATTTCGACGCGTAGGGATTTTCGAGAGTCCAGGCGTTGTCCGTAATATCCTTCACGAGCGATTGCCCCATGACGGTTACGAACCGGAAAGCCTGGTTGTTGTAATAGACCATGTGCGAACCTACGCCTTGCAGCAGGATGCTGAAGTCGAAGTTTCTCCAGCTCAGCCCCAGGTGTGCGCCGTAGGTGAGGCGCGGCGTGGAGCCGTGTCCGACCTCCACGCGGTCGTCGTTGTCGAGGTTCCCGTCGCCGTTCGAATCGGCGTAGAGGAAGTCGCCCAGTTCGGGGCGCTGGAACGTGGCGAAATAGTCGGGATTACGATCGACGAGCGACTGCACGTAGTCCAGGTCGCTTTCGTCGCGTACGATCCGGTCCACGTCCATCACATAGAGCTGGTTGATCGGCCGTCCCTCCTGTGTCTTGTAAACGCCGCTGATCGACGAGACGTCGCCCTGGAATTTCGTCACCCGGTTGCGGACATAGCCGATATTGAATCCCAGATCGATGCCTACCGGGCCGAAGCGATCCCGCCAGTCGAGCGCCAATTCGAATCCGCGGTTGTCGACCGCGCCGGCATTCTGGTTGGGTACGGTGCTCGTGCCGTGTTCCAGCGGTGCGGGCAACGAGATCAGAATGCCGCGCGTATCCTTGTCGAACCAGTCGAACGAACCGGAGAGCCGGCTGCCGAAGAGGGCGAAGTCTACGCCGACGTTGGTCATGTAGGTCTTTTCCCAGGTAAGGTTCGAATTGGAGAGCGTCGTTTGTGCGACGCCTCCGGCGATCGTGCCGTTCAGAATATAATTCGCCGAGGAGTAGAGCGTCTGGTACATGTAGTAGCTCGTCGTGGCGTTATTGCCCAGCGAACCGTACGATGCCCGTACTTTCAGCAGATCGAGCCATGTGCGGCTCTGGCTGAGGAATCCCTCCTCGGAGATGCGCCAGCCCGCCGAGACCGAAGGAAAGTATCCCCAACGCTGCGCGGGAGCGAATTTCGAGGAGCCGTCGGCCCGAAGATTCGCTTCGAGCAGATATTTGTCGTCCCAGTTGAGGTTGATCCGCCCGAAACCCGAACGCATGGCCCATTCGTTGTAGTTGCCGCCGACGGGACCGTTCGTCGTCGCGGCATCGAGCGAGGTGAGCGAATCGTCGATCAGGTCGTACTTCATGAAGTTCTCCGTTTCGTATTTGTTGTACTCCTGGCTGACGCCGGCCAACAGGGATGCCGAGAGTTTGCCGACCTGGAATTCGTAGCGGGCGGTGAGGTCCGACGTGCGGAGCGTATTGACGTAGTTATACCGCCGGATGTAGGTGCGCACGACGCCTTCGCGCAGCAGGATCGGTCCCTCGAGGGTGAACCGGTACAGATCGCGGTCGCAGAGCTGGAGCTCCTCCCGGCGGGTCCAGTAGTTGTAGGCGAACGATCCTTCGATCGTCAGCCCCTCGACCGGCCGCAGCCGGGCATGGAGCTTGGCTACGGATCGCCGGGTCAGGGTCGGGAATTCGTCTTTGTAGAACCATTGGCGACGGTAGGGATTGAAGTTGCTGACGTTCTCCTCCTCGGGGTTCTGGATGCCTCCGTAGAGACCCGTTTTCGGATCGTAGAGGGTCATTCCCGGCACGGTGTTGAAGGCTCCCGATCCGAAGATCACGTCGCCGCCGGCCGCAGCGTTCGAGGCGGAGGGGTTGTTGCGGTCGATATAGCCGAAGAGGTTGGTGCCGACCGTAAGCCACGGCTTGACGGTCACGTCGACGTTGGAACGCAACTGATAGCGCCGGTACTCCGTGTGATAGATCATGCCGGGGTTGTCGACGAGTCCCAGCGAAAGGTTGTAACGTATGAATTTCGTGCCGCCCGTGACCGAAAGGTTGTGGTTCTGAACGATGGACGGATTACGGTAGATATGGTCCTGCCAGTCGGTATTGGGATAGACGGTCGGATTGCGGCCGCCGTCGTTGCGCCATTCGTCGATCTTCTCCTGCGAGAAACGTGCGGCCTGGCCGTTGGCCAGCAGTCCGGCGTTCTGAAGTTCCATGAAATCGGCGTAATCCGTTACGAGGTTCAGTCTTTTCGCCACTGTTTCGAACGAGATGTTGCCGCTGTAAGTGATCCGCGGAGCGCTTTCGACGCCGTTGCGGGTCGTGATAAGGATCACGCCGTTGGCTGCTCTCGACCCGTAGATGGCCGACGACGCGGCATCCTTGAGTACCGAAATGCTTTCGATATCCTGGGGATTGACGTCGCTGATCGCAAGGCCGATCATGCCGTCGACGACGACCAACGGACTGGAATCGTTCAGCGTTCCCTGTCCGCGGATGCGGATGCTCTGCGATTCGTAGCCGGGCGTGTTGCCGCCGCTGTTCGTAACCGTGAGTCCGGCTGCCAGTCCCGCCAGAGCGTTCGTGGCATTGGTCAACGGCCGGTCTGCGAGCGCACCCACACCGATCGATGCCACGGATCCCGTCAGGTTCACCTTTTTTTGCGTGGCGTATCCTACCACTACCACGTCGTCCAGACGTTTCGTATTCTCCGCAAGTGTGATCGTGTAGCGGATACGGTCGTTATCGACCGGTACGGTTTGCGATACGTACCCCAGTGCCGAAACCAACAGCGTGGCGTTTTCCGGGACGTTCTGCAACGTGAAAGCTCCGTCGGTCCCCGTGATCGTTCCCAGAGTCGGGAGCTCTTTTACGGTGATCGCTATACCGGTCAGAGGAATTCCCTCGACATCTTTGACGATGCCGGAAATCGTCCGTTCAGGAACTTCGGCTTCCGTGGTTCCGGGGATGAATGCCCATAAGGCGATCCATAACAGATAGTTCTTCATATATTTTCCGTTCGGTTTTGAATAATCCGTTTGCAGAAACAGGATCGACAATTCGGATGCCCAAAATCGTTGGAAATACGTAATTTGCTGTTATCGCGTGTTTTATAAGTGTATTTTTTGTCGTCGTCGAGGAAAAAGGTGGGGAATCATTCCACAAAGTTGTGGAATGATTCCTCGCGGCATACCGAACGGTGCGATCGACATAGCCCTCCCTCCTTTGAAAAGGAGGGTTTCGAGGTCCCTCGTTCGAATTCGTCGTAGGAAAATGAAAAGGCGCTCCGAAACGGACCGCCTTTCTGTTGAGTGGAGAATACGAGATTCGAACTCGTGACCTCTTGCATGCCATGCAAGCGCTCTAGCCAGCTGAGCTAATCCCCCTTGACGGGTGCAAAGATAACGGGATTTTTTGAGTTTCCAAAAAGTTATCGGAAAAATAATCGCTTCGGGGCGCTTCGGCGCCGATCGGGACCGGCCGTAGCGAAAAAAGGTCGTACGCGGTGATGGCGTATCGCGACCGAATATCGGATTATTGCGACATTTCGGAACAAATTCCGAATGTTATGAATATTTTTGTCAACGTGAAATTCCGCGCTTCGCGCGTCGCCGGGAAACCCGGCCGAGTCTTTTATCAGGTGGTATGCGGCGGCCGCATGCGGCAGGTGACCTCCTCGGTCTGTCTCACCGGTGAAGAGTGGGAGGCCATGCAGGAACGCTATGCCGAACCGGACGAACGAACGAATCGGCTGCGATGCCGTATCGCGGCGGAACGGCTGCGCTTGTGCCGCATCGTAGGCGAACTCGATGCCGGAGGTTGTCCGGATGTGCTCGGAGAGATTGCCCGGCGGTTCCGCTCCCGGTCCGACAGCCCGAGCGTGCTGGCTTTTTTCGATCTTCGTATCACCCTGCTGGTTGCCGAAAACCGACTGGGCACGGCGCGCAATTATCAGCGTGCGCGCAATAGTCTCGCTGCCTTTCTCTGCGGCGAGGATATTCCGTTCGATCTGCTCTCCGTGCAGACGATCGCCCGTTACAATCGTTTCCTGATCGGCCGGGGCGTGGTGCGCAATACCGTGTCGTTCTACATGCGCATCCTGCGGGCGGTCTACAACCGGGCCGTGCGCGAGCGTCTGACCGTGCAGAAACACCCTTTCGAGGAGGTGTATACCGGCGTAGACCGAACGCGCAAACGCGCCGTCGGCGAAACGGTCATCCGACGGATGCGGGATGCCGACCTCTCGGCGATGCCTGCGCTGGCGTTGGCCCGCGATCTTTTTCTGTTCAGCTTCTACGCGCGGGGCATGGCGTTCGTCGATGTTGCGCATCTGCGGAAGAAGGATCTCTGCGACGAAGTGCTCTCCTATGTGCGTCGCAAGACAGGACGTCGCCTGCTCGTGCGAGTCGAGCCGTGCATGGGGGAGATCATCCGTCGATACGAACCGCTTACGGGCTCTACGTCCTATCTCTTTCCGCTGCTTACCGCTTCCGATCCGATCGAGCGGGATATTCAGTACCGCACGGCCCTGAATCTTTACAACCGTTGTCTGGGCCGGCTCTCCGAACAGCTCGGTTTGGAAGCGAAACTTACCTCCTATGCTTCGCGCCACAGTTGGGCGACGGCGGCCCGCAACCTCGATATCCCGATTCCGGTCATCAGTGCCGGAATGGGACATACCTCTTGCCGGACGACGGAAATCTATCTTGCATCGCTGGAGGATGCGACCGTAGACCGGGCCAACCGCATGCTGCTGGACGCGTTGGGGTAGGGACGGCTACCGCGAAGCGACGAGCGACGAAGGTGTCACGCCCATCGAATCCCGGGCCCAGTCGCCGCGGGCACGCAGCACCTGTTCCACAATGTCGCGCACGGCGCCGTGGCCGCCCCGGAACTCCGAGACGTAGCGCGATGCCTCGATCGCCTCCGCTGCGGCATCGGCCGGGCAGACCGGAATACCCACTTCGCGCATGCACTCCAGGTCGGGAATGTCGTCGCCCATGTAGAGCACTTCCGCGGGGTCGAGCTTCTCTTCGGCGAGGTATTGGCGCAAGGTGGCGATCTTGTTCATGCAGTCGGTGTAGAAGCGGTCGATGCCCAGCATGCGCAGGCGGTGTTCGAGCAGTTTGCCGCGGCCTCCGGTGATGATGCAGACCCGGTAACCCAGCTTTACGGCGTAGGCCAGGGCATAGCCGTCTTTGGCGTCGTAGCGGCGGATGAAATCGCCGTCCATCGTGGGGATGATTCCCCCGTCGGTCATTACGCCGTCGACGTCGAAAATGAAAGCCCGACAGCGGGCTATATCTTCTTTGAAGTTTCCCATATGGTTTGGCTTATAAGGGTGTATATCTCTTCGAGGGCGGGCTCGTCGGCGAGTGCTGCGAGGTGGCGTGCTTGCGTCGTCGTGTCGTTGCGCACGGCGGGACCCGTCTGTACGTCGCGGGGCGAGGGTGCATCGGCAGCCTTGGCTGCCGTTTCGAGAATCAGCGACCGAAGCACGTCGAAATCCAGTCCGGCGCGTCGTACGATCCGCTCGCCGAGGGTGTACATGCAATTGGCGAAGTTGCAGGCGAAGACCGCTGCGAGGTGTACTTCGGAGCGTTGTGCCGAGCCGGCCCAGATGACCGTCCGGGAGAGCCGCCGTGCGAAGTTCTCCAGATCGGAACGCAGTGCCGTGCAGTCGCTCTCCAGGAAGATGGGGATGCGTGCGAAGTCGACTTCGCGGCCGCGGGTGAAAGTCTGCATCGGGTAGAACACGGCGCGTCGTATGATCCGCGACGGAATCGCTTCGAGCGGCACGCTGCCTGCGGTGTGCGCCACGACGGCATTTTCGGGAAAAGGCAGCGCCGCGGCGACTTCCGCCACGGACTTGTCGCTTACGGCGATGAAATAGATGTCCGCTTCCGCGAGTTGTTGCGGATCGTCGCTCCAGTGCGTTCCGGCCCGTGCCGCGACTTCGGGACCGCGCACGGGGTTGCGGGCGAAAATCTGTACGAGCTCCGCATCGCTTTTCGCTATGGCCCGCGCCAATGCTTCGGCCAGGTTGCCGCTTCCTATGATGACTGCACGATTCATAGTTTCTTTGTGTTTATTCGTTCGAGACCCTCATAGCAGATCGATCAGCCGGACGTTCTCCTGCGCACGGCGAGCCTGCTCCTTGATCGACTCCAATTCGTGATCGATGCGTGCGAGTTCGTGCGTCGGTGCGAAGTCGAAGCAGGTTTGTCCCCACCGTTCGACCGACTCCAACACGCCGTAGACGGTCAGCTGCGAGATGTCGTGCGCGGGGCTGTACGCCACTTCGCGGTCGCCGTCGCCGCTGCGCACGGCGATCAGCTGTCCGGCCTGCACGAGCTGGAACAATACGTCGTTGACGATGCGCGTGGGCAGGTCGAGGCGTTGCCGGATGGCATCGGCGGGCATGGCGCCGCCCACGTCGCGGAAGTGGCGCATGACGGTGAGCATGACGGCCAGCAGGATTTTGCGACGTTGGTCGTAGCTTACCAGCAACGATTCGCGTTCTTCGCCGAAACGTGCGATGTTCTGATAGGCGAACGACAGTTCGCCGCCGAACAGGAGTATCTGCCACGAAGTCTGCATCCAGATCAGCAGTAGCGGTAGTGCTGCGAAACTTCCGTAAATGGCGTTGTAGGAGGTCATCCACCGTTGTATGTAGATGTAGCCCCATTGGAAGAGGAGGAAGCATGTCCCGGCGACGATGCCTGCCATCGCTGCGCTGCTCAGGCGTACGCGGGCGTTGGGGATGATCGTGTAGAGGAAGGTGAACATGACCCAGATCACGGTCATCGAGGCCATGCGCGACAGCAGCCGGAATCCCAGGCCGTCGTGGGTGCCGAGCAGTTGTTGGGCGTAATTTCCCAAGGCGTTGGCTGCGATCCAGAGCAGCGGTACGATCATCACAACGGCGATGTAATCGGTCCATTGACGTGTGATGCTGCGCTCGACCTTCACTTCCCAGATGTTGTTGAAGGCGCTTTCGATCGACGAGAATACGCGGATCACGGCCCAGAAGAGCGTGACCAGGGCTACGGCCGCCACGACGCCTCCCTGCGTGCGGGCCAGGGCTTTTTCGGCGAATGCGACCAGGTAGTCCACCACGTCGGGATATTGCGGGAAAACGCCGTAGAGTTGCTGCACCAGCTTGTCGGCCATGCCGAAGCCCTTCAATACGGCGAATACCACGGCGATGATCGGCACGAGGGACATGAGCGTATAGAATGTCAGTGCGGCACTGCGCAGTATCGTGCCGTGTTCGAGCAGTCCGCGCGCCGTGTAGAAAAGCAGTCGGTATTGCTGGACGAGCCACCGCAGCACGGGATTCTTCCATTCGCTCAGATCGCGGCGGAAAATCGTGTCGGTGAAATATGTCGGTATTTCGCGGAACTTCATGGGGATCGGCCTGTCGGTGCAAAGATAATGCAATATCTGTCGTTTTCGTCGTTCGATGGGCCGAATCGGCAATAAATTTCGGTCGGCCGGAGGGTTCGGTTCGGACGGGAGTGGCCGCAGGCTGTCGGGATTCGTTCCTTCGGGTGCCGAACGCTTCCGAAAGCATCCGCATCGTCCGCATATGAAACCCTGCTCAGCGGCCGATGCGCAGGGTGTCGATCTGCTGTTGCAGAGCCTCCAGGAAGCGAGCGGCGTGCGCGCCGTCCATCTGCGTGTGGTGGAACTGAAACGAGACGGTGAGCATCGTGCGCAGCAGCCGACGTTCGTAACGGCCCCAAATCAGAAACGGATTGTTGAAAACTCCGCTATACATCCCTACGGCACCGTCGATCCCGTAGCCGGCCAGTGCGGAGGTGCCGATCACCATCCGTTCGGACAGATCGTGATTCGTGCAGCTTTCGCGTACCAGTGCCGTGAGTCGCAGGTAGTCGGCATTGAAAGTCGCAAGGTCGTCCGAGAAAGGGATGTCGCACGAACTTACCTCGCCGCGGCTGTCGGCGACGATGGTGTTCACGGCCAACGTGTCGTAGCGCATCAGTTTCCGATCCACGGGCAGCATGTAAAATTCCCGGATGCCGCTCGCGGCACGGCCGATGCAATAACACATCAGCATGTTGAATTTCAGTCGGTGCTTGCGGCTGATACGGCGCAGCCGCGATACGTCGAGCCGCTTGAAAAAAGTGACCATCGGCATGGGCGCGTCCATCCACATGCGGAATGCGTAGGCGCGTGTCGTCTCTTCGGGGTTGATCTCTTGCATAGTCAAGTGTTTAACGCCGCAAATATAGTGCCGCCGCACGGCCCTCGATAGAACGAATGGGACATTATACAGGGACGGTTATATATCGCTTTACCCTCATCGGTTTCTCGACCTTGATTTCTTCGGTGTCGCTCGAAGCCTCGCGGCCCTCGGCCGCGTTTACAATTCCGACCTCTCCCCCAATCCCTCCCTCGGGAGGGGCTTCGGGTGCAACCCGCAAGGTCCCGGGCGCAAAAATACCACAAGGGTAAATTGCCTATACGGGGCTGGTGAAAAGATCGGAGTACGGCGCAGTGATCTTCACCAGTGCAGCGGGCGTGTGGCCGCTCAGGCGCCGGAATTCGCGGATGAAGTGCGACTGGTCGGCATAGCCGCTGGCGTGGGCGACACGGGCCCAGTCGATCCGCGCAGGGCTGTGCTGGAGACAGGCCAGAGCGCGCTGAAACCGCACGATACCGGCATACTCCTTGGGATTCATCCCCGCGAGGGCGCAGAACGTGCGGTCGAACTGCTTGCGGCACAGGCACGCCGCAGCGGCCAGCTCGGCGACCGGGGTCCGAGGCTCGGCGCAGAGCCGCCGCACGGCGTCGTCGACCCTGCGCAGGGCCAGCTCCGGCGGGCAGCCCCGCGTTTTGCGGGTCAGATGGCGGGTGAGCCGCTCCTGAAGCCACGCATCGAGCATCGCCACGCAGCGGGCATCCTCCCGGCACGTCAGGATACGCTCCGCCAGGAGGTTGAGGTGGCGGTTTTCGAGGTCGCAGCCCGGGATTTCGAGGTTGTAGAGTTCCGACATCGGCACGTCGAGGAACGCCCCGGCAGCGTGGGGGCGAAACACGACGACGACCATATCGAGGTCGCCGCGGGTGACGAGGTGGGCCGGGAAGTTGACCTGCCCGCTGACGGCCAGGCGCCCCTGGTCGGCCGCCAGTTCGGGGATGTGGAGCGGAGTGCCCCGGTGGAAGATGAGCTGCGGGCAGCCGATCGGAAAGGTGAGCGCGCGGGCGGGGCGGTCGCAGCGCAGCACCCAGTAATAACGGACGTAAGGCCGCAGCGGCTCGGCGGGGCGGTAAAAACCGAAGGCGTCGCGGTCCATCGCGCGGCTACCGATAGCGGTGCGAGATGAGGTTCATGAACTCCTCGCGCGTGCGGTGGTCCGAGAGGAAGATTCCGGTGAAGGCCGAAGTGGTAGTAGCCGACTGCTGCTTCTCGATGCCGCGCA
The DNA here is from genome assembly GCA_964018965.1 of uncultured Alistipes sp. Classification (GTDB taxonomy): domain Bacteria; phylum Bacteroidota; class Bacteroidia; order Bacteroidales; family Rikenellaceae; genus Alistipes. The sequence continues at coordinate 113,668 of CAXHRY010000007.1, read as the reverse complement.
TCTGCATGCACATGTGGCTGGCCTCGATTACGACGGCGACGCCCAACGGATTGAGCGCCTCGCGGATGCAGTCGCGGATCTGCACCGTCAGCCGCTCCTGGACTTGCAACCGGCGGGCGAAGCACTCCACGACACGGGCCACCTTCGAGAGTCCCGTGATATATCCGTCGGGAATGTAGGCCACGTGCGCCTTGCCGTAGAAGGGCAGCATGTGGTGCTCGCACATCGAGTAGAGTTCGATATCCTTGACCAGCACCATCTGTTTGTACTCCTCGCGGAACATCGCTGAGCGGATGATTTCCAGCGGATCTTCGTCGTAGCCTTTCGTGAGAAACGACATCGCTTTGGCGACGCGTTCGGGGGTTTTGACGAGTCCTTCGCGTGCGGGGTCCTCGCCCAGCAACCGCAGAATCTCGGTGTAGTGGTGTTTCAGCGCATCGACGGTCTCGGCATCGAAACGCTCCTGTTTGGTATAGAGTCTCTCTTTCATCGTCTTTTTTATTTCGGTTATCGTCGGGCTTCGCTTTTGCGGCCGTTTTGTCGTAGCGGCCGTGCATGCTGCGAAGGTCCGTCTGCAAGCCGGGTACGACGGGAAATACCCCCGGGGGTGTTCCTTACCATCGTCGGTCCCCGAACGAAGCGGGCTTTCGCCGCCGGAGGCTGCGGCCCGCACGACTCCGAGGAGTCGTCCTACAATCTTTGCCGCATGATGCGGTCCATGATTCGGACGGTCCGTGCGGCGCTTTCTCCCGTCGACGGGCAGCGCCCCAGGCCGCGCAACTCGTCCACGATCGTGCGGATGAGCGGTTGCTGGATATGCTCGGGCGGTGCGATTTCGTAGCGCTCGATCCCCGCGGCCGTCGTCACCTCGATCGGGTCGAACCGGAAGGTGGAGAAGCGGACGGTGCCTCGGCTGCCTGCGAGGAGGATCGTGTCTTCGCGCAGCTGTTCCGGAGCCACGAAGCTCCATAGCGCCGTTCCGGCGACTCCCGAACGGAAATGCAGCGTCGCCGAGACGGTATCCGCTACGTCGTAGAGACCGCCGAGATTGGTTTTGAATCCCTGCGCATCGTCGATTTCGCCCAGAAGGTAGTCGAGGATATCGAGCGTGTGGGGCGCCAGATCGTAGAAATACCCGTCGCCGCCCTGTTCCATGCGCAAGCGCCACGGCAGGTGTTCGCGATCGCGATCGGCCTGGGATGCCGGGCGCAGGAAACGTACCTCGACCGTCTGCGGCGTGCCGATCGTCCCGGCATCGAGCAGCTCACGGACCTTGAGAAAGTAGGGTAGGGCCCGACGGTAGAGGGCCACGAAAACCTTCTGTCCGTAACGTTTCGCAGCGGCGAGAATCTCCTCGGCCTCGGCGGCGTTCATGGCCATCGGCTTCTCGATATAGACGGGTTTGCCCGCGGCGAGCACGCGTAGCGCCAGGTCGCAATGGGTATCGTGCGGCGTAGCGACGTAGACGACATCCACCTCGGGGTCGGCGATCAGCGCGTCGGCATCGGTGTAGGTTTTCCGCACGCCGTGGCGTCGTGCGAAATCGTCCAGCCGCTCCCGGTCGCGCCGCATCGCTGCGACGAGTGCCGAGTGCGGCGTTTCGTACATGGCCGGGCCGCTTTTGCGTTCGCAAACGGCTCCGCAGCCCAATATTCCCCAGCGGACAGTCTCCATAGGATCGATTTTTCTGCGTGCAAACTTACTCCTTTTCTTTCAAACCGGCAAATTCTCATTCGATCAACCGCCGGGTGATCGGCGTGCGTCGCAGCAGCCATACGACCCCGGCGCTCGCGGCGAAGGCCGAGACGGTCATGCAGCAGATGCGTACGATGTCGGGCAGCGCCTCCGTGTCGAAAAGATCGTAGGCGACCTCGACCAGGATGAAGTGGCATAGGTAGATGCCGAACGTGAGTCCCGCCAGTTGCGCGAGCCACGGCCTGGGCGAGAATTCCAGGCGCCGGCAGATCACGAAGATCGGGAAGGTCATCATGAAGACGTTGATGCCGCAGAAGTACCAGATGATCTCCAGATAGGCGTAGTTGCCCGGGTAGTGGTGCTGCATGGCCAGGTAGCCCAGGGCCGTAATCAGATATCCTGCGACGAACATCGGGATCGATACGGCCCAGGTCTTGCGCCAGCTCCAGGCGGGCGGATACTTCTTCAGATAGTAGGCCAGCACGATGTAGCCGATGAATCCCGAGACGTAGTAGAAGGTGCCGAATTTGTTCCAGTCGCAGATGCCGAAGATACCCGTGTGGCCGTAATTGCCCGTATATCCGAGCAGCGGGGCGACCATTTCGACATAAGGCAGCAGCAGCGAGGCGCCCCAGATTCCGAGGAAGATGCGGATCTCCCGTCGCTCGGCGCGTTCGAGCCAGCTTCCGAAAATCGGAATGACGAAGTAGAGCCCTGCGAGCATGTAGAGATACCACAGGGGAGTGGTGTCGTAGTTGAAGTTGAAGACGAAGGTCCACAGCTTGTTCACGGTGCCGGCCCACGTGTGGTCGCCCGCGATGGCGGGGTTTTGCGTCGCGGGATTCACCCAGTTGAGGTAGGCGTAAAACAGCAGCGGCAGAGCCAGCGACCAAAAGACGAGCGGCAGCACGAGACGGCCGATGCGGCGGCGATAGAACGTGCCGAGGTCGGTCGCGACGGGCAATAGCAGCACACCCGTCATCATGACGAACAGCGGCACGCAGCAGCGCACGAGACTGCCCGAGAGTACTCCGGTGAGGAAAGCGCCGGGATCGCTTTCGAAGCGAGCGACGAAGGGGTCGCAGCAGTGCGAGAAGACGACCAGCAGGCAGGCGACGACTCGCAACAGGTCGATCCAGCCGAGGTGTTTATTCATGGGTATTAAATATAAAAATTAGGTAACTATATTCAACTTTACATCTCACCGGTTTTTCGCACGTCGACGCATTCAGGGCTGTCGTTGTCTCGCGGCCTTTGGCTGCGTTTACAAATCTGATCCACCCCTAAGTCCTCTCCTCGGGTGGACTTCTGCCCCAATCCGCAAAGCGATCGTGTCTTAGGACTGATTTAGTGTAAAATTGTATATAGTTGCCAAAAATTATTCAAGGCGGGGTGCCTTTTGCAGGCCGTAACCTGCTCCGGGCAAGACTCGCTGTGCTCGTCCAACTCAAAGTCGGGTTTTATTTGCCGGGATGGTCGTCTTCGGCGGCTGGGCCGGTCGTGCTGAAAGCGCGAGCCGCCGAATGACGAGGCAAGGTATGGTTTTCCGCTACCCTCTTCCGTGCAGGAATTCGACCAGTTTACGCACGGCGCGGGCGCGGTGCGACACGGCGTTTTTCTCCTCGGTGGTCATTTGCGCGAAGGTGCGGTCGTAGCCGTCGGGGATGAAAAGCGGATCGTAGCCGAATCCTTCGTGTCCCGTTTCGTGGTCGATGATGCGTCCCTCGACGATACCTTCGAAACGATACTCCTCGCCGTCGAGCAGCAGCGCGATGACCGTGCGGAAGCGTGCTCGTCGGTTTTCGGCTCCTTCGAGGTTCTTGAGCAGCAGGTGGTTGTTGGCGGCGAAGTCGTGTCCGTCGGTGGCGTAGCGCGCCGAGTGTACGCCCGGCGCACCATCCAAGGCCTCGACTTCGAGTCCCGTGTCGTCGGCGAAACAGTCGCGTCCGGTGCGTTCGCGCAAGTAGTGCGCCTTCTGCGAGGCGTTGCCTTCGAGCGAGGGTTGCGTTTCGGGAATCTCCTCCTCTACGCCGCAGTCGCGGGGGGTGAGGAGCGCATAGCCGTCGCCCAATACGGCTTGTACTTCGGCCAGTTTGTGGGCGTTGTTCGTAGCGAAAAGCAGTTCTGTCATATTTTACGAATTATTCGACGTTGAACCAGTAATTGTAATTGCGGCAGTTCCAGGTAGCATCGTGTCCGTTGTATTCGATCTTCACCAGGTCGTGGCTCTCCAGGACGGCTTCGGCCGTATCTCCCTCGCCGGTCGTGAGTCGTAACGCCCCTGCGACGAATGCGTGCGAGGTCGTGGAGGCGTAGCGCAACGGAGTGCGGATCGCCAAGTCGATGCCGACGTCGCGGGCCGCGGCGTGACCCTCGCCTGCGATCGATTGTTCGACCGTGTAGGTCCGGATTCCGGGTTCCGGGAATTGGGTCACGAAAGTCGTCTCGACCGTGAAGCATCCCGTAAGGGTGTCGAAATCTTCGGACAGCAGGAGCGTGTAGCGGTCTTCGGCCGATGCGTCGCGTCCGATGGTCAGCGTGCGCTGCGGCTTATCGTAGTAGGTGTCGGTATAGTTGATCGTCCAATCTGACCCTTCGGCTTGCAACGGGAGGCCTCCGGTGACGATCTCCACCTCCTTCCAGGAGTCGATGATGCGCCACGTGTCGCCGCTGCGGGCGATGCGCTTCGCGTAGAAAAAGGCGTCGTGAAGCGCTTCGCGCTCCTGGTCGGTCGGCGCGGTGTAGTAGCGGGCGAAGGCGAAGATGTCGCGCAACTCGTCGGCTACGCTGCAAAGCGGTTCGTAACTTTGTCGGAAAAGGTAGTAACCCGGACGCGTGGGCTGGAATTTTTCAGGAGAGTCGCTCACGACGCATCCCGTGGCGCTCCACGCCGAGGCGATCAAGAGCAGGAACCGTTTCATAACCGATGTTTTTTAGCGTTGAAGCGGTAGGCGATACCGCCGATGAATACTCCGTGGACTCCGAAGCCCAGTTCGGCGAATCCGAACAGTCGGCGCCCTACCGAGACGCCGATGGGGGTGATCTGCACGGCGGCATTGTCTTCCACACCCTTGCGGCAGCTCTCCTTGGTGAGGATGACGCCGAATCCTGCGGCGGAGTAGATATGCACCGTCTTGCTGCGTTTCCAATTGAAACGCACGGTGGGGGTGAAGGTGAGGAAATCCGTGTCGAGACGCTTCAGCCGCGCATTGTCGATGTTGCTGTAGAGGTTGGAGTACTCGCGCGCCCAGGAGAAGTGCAAACCGATGTCCCAGCGGCGCGAAGCGCGGTAGTAATACTCGAGTCCGTAGATTCCCGCGGTGTAGGTCGATCCTTCGTAGTACTTCGATGCGGCGAAACTCTCGCCGTAATACCAGTGGTCGTACTTCGGATCGATGCGCTGGGGATAGGCTCCGACGGAGAGGCGGATTTCGTGACGCGATAAAGCTCGGGGCTCCGGAACTTTCGGCCGATCATCGGTTTCGGGCGCTGCGGCCCGAGCTCCCGCAGCGAGCAGGAGCGAGAGGAGAAGGAGAGTGGCTTGTTTCATGGGAAGGGTCAGCGTATCGCTTCGAGCCGTTCGAGTCGCTCGTCGAAGTCGATCTTGTCGATGATCGTCTTCACGAGCGTATCCATCTCGGAGCCTTCGGAGTAATCGGCCGGGCAGACGTGGCTCACGCGTTGGTCGTGGATGAGCGAAGCCATGTCGCGCCGCGCACCCTTCTGCTCGGGGTTGTAAACCGCGATCGAGTGTCCGCCCGAGTTCTTCACCAGACGCATGCAGGGAATGTCGGTCGTCCCGTCGCCGACGTAGATCATGCGACGGAACGGCACGGGCCGCTCGTTTTCGGGAATGAAACGGTTGACGAGTTTCGCATCGAAGACCGATTCGACCCCCTTGTTGATCTTGAAAATGAACTGTGTCTTGTTGGTATAGTTGACCGCCACGGCAGGCCAGTAAGCGATGCCGTCGACGTCGTAGAGAAACGAGCAGGCGTAGATCTTGCGGAATTCGCGGGCGATTTCCGTACCTTCGATGATCTCCTTGAGGCCCGAGGAGTTGATGTAGTGGAGGATGCGGATGCCGCGCTCCTCGCCGTAGCGGTTGATGCGTGCGAACCACTCCTTCACTCCGGGGAACAGCGCGACGCGCCGTCCCGACTCCTGGAATGCCTCGCGTCGCAGCGAGAGACCTTTCGACTTGGCTTCCTGGATCATGCGGGCCATGTAGGTCAGTACCATGTCGGCATCCTGTTCCTCGGCCAGCGAATTGGCCTCGGACCAGAACTCCTTGTTGCTTTTTCCGACAGCCGGAATGAAGTCGTATTCCTGCATGTTGCCGGGGGCCAACGTGCCGTCGAAATCGTAGATCAGAGCGATCGTGAAACGGTAATCCATCTCTTCGGGGGTTTTAATTACCAAAGATACGGATTTTTCGGCAGATAACCGGTTTTCGGGAAATATTTTCTATCTTTGTCCGGATTACTATTCCCGAAAGATCATGATGAAAAGCTGTAGGATGCTGGCGACGATCGTATTTGCGACGGTCGTATCGACTCTTTCGGCACAGCCGTCGGATGTTTTGCGGCATGATCACCCCACGACGCAACAGACCTTGAGCGATATCGGATCGGCGAAAGAGTACGTTCGCGATACGGTCGACAATGCGGTGTGCCGATCGCCCCGGCACGGACTGATCCGGCGCATCGTCGACTATTACAGCCGTTCGAATGTCGATCGGACTTTCGAACGTAAAATCGATTGGAGCATCGCCCCTGGGCCCAACTATTCGTCGGACGTGGGTTTGGGATTGGGATTCCTGCTGGCCGGACTCTACCGGCTCGACCGTACGGATTCGGTTACGACGCCCTCCAATGTCTCCGTTTACGGAAATTTCACTACCAAGAAATTCGTGCTGCTGCGTTTCTCGGGGGATAATATCTTCAACCGCAACAAACAGCGTCTGAGCTATTCCGGAGCTTTCGTCTACTTCCCGGGCGCCTTTTACGGCGTGGGTTACGACGCCGGCAAGCAGGGTTATGCTCAGAGTCTGACCACCACGATGGGTATTTTCCGCATCTCCTATTGTACGTCGCTCGTCGGACGTCTCTATGCCGGCGTCAGCGGAGGCCTGGATTATACCGGTGCGAAATACTGCGCTTCGGGGATGGACGAGCGGATGGAGACGATCCGGCAGCAGGTCGCCCAGGGAGGAGCCGCGCCGGACGGCAGCATCGGCGAGCTTTACGAACTGTGGCAGCAGGGGCGCTACGATCCGACGCTGCAAGACCCCTTCTCGAACTATATCGCTGCGACGGGCGACGACCCCGATGCTTTCAATGCCAATGTCGGGATCTTCGCCCAATTCGATTCGCGCGACGTGACCTTCAACGCTTCGAAGGGCGTTTTCCTCAAGGGCGAGATCAAATGGTACCCGCGGCTGCTGGGCAATACGGGCCGCAGTTTCGGACGCATTGCACTGACGTTCGACTGGTATCGCAAACTGTGGCGCGGCGCCGTGCTGGCATACGATCTCTATGCCGATGCGACGTTCGGAAATCCTTCGTGGCACATGTACGCCAAGATGGGCGGTATGGAACGCATGCGGGGATATTACGAAGGCCGTTATCGCGATCGTCGACTCGTGGAGACGCAGGTCGAACTGCGGCAGAAAATCTATCGACGTCACGGTATCGCGGGGTGGATCGGCGGCGGACAAGTGTGGGGCACGCAGCGTTTCCGTTGGGACAATACCTTGTACAGCTTCGGTTGCGGCTATCGTTTCGAATTCAAGAGCCGGATGAATATTCGGCTCGACTACGGCTGGGGAGCCTACGGAAACAGTAATCTGCCGTGGGACCGCAAACGCTCCTCGGCCTTCCTTTTCACCGCTTCGGAGGCATTCTGACGCCGGGAGTGTGCGGTGAGCGCATCGATGTTACAGACGATAGACCACGATGAATCCGTCGTGGCGCAGCAGCGTGAGATGCACCGGGGCACCTCCTGCTACGGAGCCTGCGATCGTTCCGGAGGCGAAGTCGATGTCGAGGATGCGGAGGTCGTGCAGAAAATCGTTCCCCGGCGTGCCGGCCAGTTTGTAGAGTGCCTCTTTGGCGCACCATACGGCGGCGGGCAGCAGGGGATCGTCCGACAGCGTTCGTTCCTCGTCCGTGAGATAGCGCGGCGCGGCGCGGCGAAAATCGCGCGATTCGGGTTCTATGTCGACGGTGCAGCGTCGGTCGGAGATGCAGACGGCGATTCGTCCCTCGCAATGCGCCACGGCGATATGGCTGTCCGGAAGGTCGACCAGCGGGGCCCCTGCGCCGTCGTAGCCGATCTGCGTTGCGGGGCCCAGTTCGCGTCGTACGATGGCGCGCCAGCCGAGATACTCCCGACGACGGCGTGCGGATCCGAATTCCGCAGCGGTTTTCCGCTCGGGGCCGGAGGCCTCGGCGAACGCTTGTGTCTCGTCGGGTAGCGTTTCGATAATGAGTTTGCGAAGCATCGATCCGGTCTCTTGGCGGGGTGACTCCTTATAGAATATCTACCCGGATTTTGTCGATGCGGTGGGCCTCCAGGGCCTGAACCGTGAAGCGGATTCCGTGGGCCGTGAACTGGTCGTTTTTGCGCGGGAAGTCGCGTTTCAACTCGAGCATCAGCCCGGCGAGCGTTTCGGCTTCGCCCCGTACGTCGGAGAATGTCTCCTCGTCGAGCGAAAGGATACGCTCGAAGTCGCCGATATGGGTTTTGCCTTCGAAAAGGTAGCTGCCCCCTTCGAGTCGGGTGTAGAAACACTCGTCGTTGTCGCTTTCGTCCGAGATTTCGCCTACGATCTCCTCGATGATATCCTCCAGCGAGACCAGACCGAGCGTCGAGCCGTATTCGTCGACGACGATCGCCATGTGGATCTGCTGCGTCTGGAAATCGGCCAGCAGATCGTTGATCTTCTTGTGCTCGGGTACGAAATAGGGTTTGCGTATGAGCTGCTGCCAGCCGAATTCGTTGCCGTGGTTGATGTAGGGAAGCAGATCCTTGACGTAGAGCGTGCCGCGGATGTTGTCCACATCTTCGTCGTAGACGGGGATGCGCGAGAATCCCGCCTCGATGATCGTACGTTTCACGGTCTCGTAGTCGGCCGTGAGTTCGAGGGCCGTGATATCCACGCGGGGTTTCATGATCTCCTGCACCTCGGTGTTGACGAAGTTGACGATTCCCGAGAGCATGCCGTGCTCCTCGGGCGACGCGGTGTGGGTCATATCCACGGCGTCGGCCAGCTCGTCGAGCGAAATCTCGCTCTTGTGCGAGGCTTTCTCGCTGATACGGCTGCTCATGCGTACGAGGACGTAGGAGAGCGGATAGAACAACCACCGCAGCACCGTCAGCGGCCGGGCCACTATCGAGGCGAAACGCACGGGCGACGTCTGCGCCAGCACCTTGGGCAATACTTCGCCGAAGAGCAGCAACAGGAACGTCACGAGTACGGTCTTGAACAGGAATTCGAAACGCTGGAACGTAAATAGCGCATCGACGATCCGGGCGGTGAGGATCGTGATGCAGACGTTCACCAGGTTGTTCACCACGAGGATGGTCGCCAGCAGCAGGTCGACGTCCGTCAACAGCCGCAGTACGGTCGACGACGAGGGGCTGTTGCGTTCGCGCAGTGCCCGTACGTCGTTGTGCGAAAGCGAAAAGAACGACGTCTCGGCACCCGAGACGAGTGCTGAAAGGCATAGCAACGCCACGGTCGCCGCGCAAAGCACGGCGATAGCGGGCGTGAAACTGCCGATCGTAATCCAGGGTAGGGTAGTCTCCAAATCGTCAGTGGATTATCTAATCGAATAACGAGCCGCTCCGGTCCGTCTTGGGCGGTTGTGCTTCGGCCGATTCGTCGCGCAGAACCTCTTTGCGGCCTCCGGGAAGTTGCACTACGAACTTCGAGTTGCGCGACTGATAGGCCGGTTTGGCCAACAGCAGTTCGATGTTGTCGTAGCGTGTCGATTTTCCGCCCAGGACGACCTGCTCGACGGGACGGGGTGCGGGGCGTGCGGGTGCTGCGGGTTTGATGGGCTCCAGCACGGGGGGCACGGGCTGTTCGCGGACGGGTTCCGTCGCGATGCGCGGCGGAACGATCGGCTTCATGGGTTCCTCGGGCAGGTCGCCTTCGAACCCCGTGGCGACGACGACCAATTCGATTTTGTTGCCCAACTGCGGTTTCTCGCTCGTACCCCAGATGATGTTGGCGTTGTGGATCGTGCCGTCCTCGTCCTGCACGCTGGCGTGGGCCTGGATATACTCCAGGATGCGTACCACCTCTTCGTACATGAGCTCCTCGGCGTTCGAAACCGAAATGTTGAGCAGGATATTCTTGGCTCCCGAGATCAGGTTGTGGTCGAGCAGCGGCGAGCGCAGCGATGCTTCGGCTACCGTTTCGGCTCGGTTTTCGCCTTCGGCCGTGGCGACGGCCATGTGGGCGCGGCCGCTGTCGCGCATCACTTTCGAAACATCGGCGAAATCGACATTCACCAGGTCGCTTTCGACGGTGATGATCTCGGCGATGCCTTTCGCTGCCGAGGCCAGGATGTCGTCGGCTTTGCCGAAAGCCTGCTTGAGAGAGAGGCGTCCGTAGATCTCCAGGATATTTTCATTGTTGATAATCAACAGCGAATCGACGTTCTGGCGCAACTCTTCGATACCGCGGAACGCTTGTTCGTAGCGGATTTTACCTTCGACGGCCAGCGGCGAGGTGACGATCGCCACGGTCAACAGCCCCATCTCCTTGGCAAGTTTCGCGATCACGGGCGAGGCGCCCGTGCCCGTGCCGCCGCCCATGCCAGCCGTGATGAAGATCATGCGCGTACCGGCCTGTTCGAGCAACTGTCGGATCTCGGGCAGCGTCTCCACGGCGGCGCGGCGTCCGTTTTCGGGGTCGTTTCCGGCACCGAGGCCTTCGCTGCCGAGGCGGATTTTCCGCTCGACGGGGCTTTTGTCCAGCGCTTGCTGGTCGGTGTTGCACACCATGAACGATACGCCCCGGATTCCGAGGTTCCACATGTGGTTCACGGCATTGCCTCCCGCACCGCCGACGCCGATCACCGTGATGATCGACCCGTCCTTACGCGGGGCCTTGATTTCCGATATCAATTCATCTGTCATAGCTTCGTTTCTTTGCTTGGGACCTCGTGCGGGGTCATCGTCCTGGGTGCGTACGATATCCGGGGCGTTCTACCCCCCCCCACGCTCCGTCCGGATCAGATCTCCTCGTCCGCTCCGTCGGGCGAGAAACTCTTGTTGATTTTGTCGATCGTGGATTGAATGAGACTGCCCCAGCCGCGTTTGCGCCGCGTAGGTTCGGGCGCATGTTCTTCGATCGGAGGTGTTTGTGTTTCGGCCGCGGGGCGTTCCGAGGGAACTTCCGGCTGCTGGGGGTAGCGAGGCGGCACATGGCGGAACTCCGGCATCGGCTGGGGTTGCGGCGGCGTGAAGCCGCGTCGCGGTTCCGCAGCCGCGGGGCGCTCCGCCGGACGTCGGCGAAAGCGGGCTGCGGGGCGGGACGGGCCTCTGCGGGCCGTTCGGACGCAGGTCGCTCCATCACGGCGCAGAAGCCTTGCTCGGCGCCTTTGAGCAGAATGCCCGTCGCGGCGGCATAGGCCGGATCGGATACGAGGGCTTTCGACGCCTCGGCGATGCTTGTCTCGGGCGATGCGATGCGCACCTCCATGCCCGTCACGCGGCGGAACAGTTCGTCGATGTCCTTGAGTTTGGCCGAACCGCCCGTCAGAACGATGCCGTAGGCCAGTTTTCCGGCAAAACCCGAATCGCGGATCTCCTGGAGTACGAATTCGGCGATATCCGTGGCGCGCGCTTCGATCACCGTTGCGAGGTTGCGCAGCAGGATATCCTTGGCTTCGCGTGCCGTACGGCCGTTCACGCGGATGAGTTTGTCTTCGGGGGCGAGTTCGGCTACGGCCGAACCGTATTTGCATTTGAGGCTCTCGACGTGCTTTTCGGGGACGCTCATCGTCCGGATATCGCGGTTGATAGCCGAAGCGCCCATCGGGATCGAGGCGACATACCGTACGACGTTGCGGTAGTAGACCGTCACGTCCGTCACGCCGCCGCCGAGGTCCACGACGACGGCGCCTTCCTCCTTCTCGTCGGGCAGCAGCACCGATTCGGCCGTAGCCAGAGCGTCGGGAACGACTCCCAACATTCGGATGCCGATGCGTTTGAACGCCATGTCGAGCCGCTGGATGGGTGTTTTGAGGCAGAGGATGAAATTGAATGTCGAGGAAAGTTTCTTGCCGAACGATCCCACGGGGTTGCGCACCTCCTGGTTGTCGTCCACCACGTAGTTTTGGGGGATGCGCTCCATGATCGTTTCGTCGTCGGGAGCCTGGACGTTGCGCATGCGGTCGAACAGCGCATCGACATCGTGTTGCGCGACTCCGTTCTGCGGGTCGTAGACGAATACGTGGTCGGTGTGTCGGGCGCAGCGTACGAACTCGCCCGAAATGCCCGCATAAGCCTCCGTGATGCGGATTCCGAGTCGTTCCTCGGTTTCCGACACCGCGTCGCGAATGGCGTTGCCCACCAGTTCGATATTTTCGATCCTGCCGGCAGCGACACCCTCGACCGGCTTCGATACTATGGAGATCGCTTCCATCGGACCTTCGGGCGTCTTCACTCCTACGGCGACGACGACGGACGACGATCCCAAATCGACGGCTACGGTATAATTCTTTCTTTCCACGTTACTATAATTGCCTTGTTATTTCCTACAAACCACCTGTCCGTCGAAACGGATGTCGATCGACCGATAAGCATCCCATCCGAGACGTGAAAGGCCGCCGCGGTAGAACCGCAGCAGCTTGTCGAATTTTTCATCGAAACGCTCCAACCGGCCGAAGCGGACGACGAAGCGGCCGCTGCGGGGGACGAGGTCCACCTCCAAAGCACCGCTGGGGGTCGTGCGGGCAGTGATCTGCACCACTTCCGACCTCCAGAAATCGTCTTTTTCGACGTACTCCACAAAGGTAAGGAGTTTCATGAAATCTTCGTAGCTTTTCTCCAATTTTTTTTGTTGCCGCACGATCTCTTCCTGTTGTCGGGCGATGTGTTCGATCCGGCTGTCGATCTGCCGCAGCTTGTAGCGGTAGTCGCGGCGCAGGCGTTTGCGCTCGACCTGCAACTGTTTGCGCCGCAGCTTGTAGAGCGTGTCGGGTTCGAACCAGCGGCGCTTCATCTGCCGGGAGATCATGCGGCGTCCCTCGGCATATTCTCGGTCGGTTTTCCGCTCTTGTTCGTAAAGCGGGTATTTTTCGCGTTCGAGCTCTTCGATGCGCGCGTCGAGTTTTCGTTTCTCGGCCTCGGTATGCGCGAGGGTCGGGCCGGTGTGTCCGGCCGGGAAGGGCGGGCGATAGGAGCCCGTCACCACCGGAACGTAGAGCGACGAAGCTGCGGGGGCTGCGAAGACGTAGCCTTCGGCCGTGACGTAGTGGTTCATGCCGTCGGTCAGCAGCCGCATCACGGGTTTGCGCTGGCGAATGACGATGCGCAGTTCGCCCGAATGGACCACGTATGCGACCGCTTTGTCTACGAATCCGTTGCGGGCGATCACCTGCTCGATGCCCGAGAGATCCACCGCATCAACTGCCGTGCCGATCGTGGAAATTCCGTTCGCCGAAATCCATTCGCGCACGCGGGCACCCGTCACCAGATGTCCGTGGGACGAACTGTCCGCCACCTCGATCGTGAGTCGTTCGACGCGCCGGTCCGCCCGTCGGCCGCGGGCTTTCGATGCGGCGTAGAGGACGTAGCAGGCCGCAGCGCCCCACAGGAGGCCGTGCAAAACGTATCGTAGAGAAGGCTTCAAAACCGGTTGAGATAAAAGGTTAGCGTTGCGATTCGAATTTGTCGCGCAGTTTCTCGGCGATCGCCTCGCAGCAAGCGTCGATATTTCCGGCGCCGAAACTGATTACCACGTCGGTATCCATCGCTGCGACGGTCGCGGCCAGTGCTTCGCGCGGTACGATGCGGCACGGCACGGTCATCCGCTCGGCGATGATCTCCGACGAGATGCCGGGGATGGGCTCCTCGCGCGCCGGGTAGATCGGCAGCAGCACTGCTTCGTCGGCCTCGGAGAGTGCCTCGGCGAATTCGCGGTAAAGGTCGCGCGTGCGGGTGTAAAGATGGGGTTGAAAGAGCACCGTGACGTGTCGCCCGGGGAACATGCCCTTCACGGAGGAGAGCGTGGCGGCCAGTTCGCGCGGGTGGTGGGCGTAGTCGTCCATATAGACCTGCTGCGGGGTGTTGAGGTAGAAATCGAAACGCCGCTTGACGCCCGAGAACGAAGCCAGTGCTTCGCGCAGTCGGTCGGGATCGAGCGTCGTGCCCTCGGCACGTGCCGCGCACCACACCGAGGCGACGGCTGCGACGGCGTTTTCGATATTGACCCACCCGGGGACACCTAACGTGCAGCCGTCGATCACTCCGTCGGGCGTAGCGATGCCGAAGCGGTAGTGTCCGCCCTCCGCGAGGCGGATGTCGCAGGCATAGAAGTCGCACGGCGTGTCGTAGGCGTAGCGGTAGACCGTGATCTGCGGATTGTCGATGCGGATATCCACACCCTGCTTGATGATCAGGGCGCCGCCCGCCCGGATCTGTCCTACGAACTGCGAGAAGGCCTCTTTCACCGCTTCGTGGGTGCCGTAGATGTCCAGGTGGTCGGCGTCGGCCGCGGTGACCACCGCCACGTCGGGGTAGAGCCGCAGGAACGAGCGGTCGAATTCGTCGGCTTCGACCGCCAGCCGTGCTCCGTCGCCCAGCACCAGGTTGCCGTCGAAATTCTTCGACAGGCCTCCCAGAAAGGCCGAGCCGCCGCCCGTCAGCACGCGGTTGAGCCACGCCACGAGGGTCGAGGTGGTCGTTTTGCCGTGGGTGCCCGCCACGGCCATGACGTATTTCCCCGCGGCGAGGTGTCCGAGCATCTGCGAACGCTTCTCGATGCGGAATCCGTGCTCGACGAAGTAACGGTATTCGCTGTGGTCGTGCGGCACGGCGGGGGTGTAGACCACCATCGTGCGCTCGGGATCGAGAAATGTTTCGGGGATCAACCGGATGTCGTCCTCGTAGTGTATGGCGGCGCCTTCGGTTGCGAGGGCGTCCGTGAGCGACGATTCGGTGCGGTCGTATCCGGCGACGCATTTGCCTTCGTGCAGGAAATAGCGGGCCAGGGCGCTCATGCCGATGCCGCCGATGCCTAAGAAGTAGATATTTTGAAACTCCATGTCGTTTAGTGTATTATCTTCATGATTTCGTCCACGATATCCTCCGCGGCGCGGGGCCGGGCCAGCGTTTCGAGGTTGCGGCTCATGGCGGCGAGCGCCTCGGTGTCGGCGAGCAGCTCCAGGGCCCGGGGCATCGCTTCGGTGCGGCATGCGGCGTCGCGCACGACCACAGCGGCGCCGTGACGCTCCAGCGCCTGGGCATTCTTGGTCTGGTGGTCCTCCGCGACGTTGGGCGAGGGGACGAACAGCACCGGTTTGGCCACGAGGCACAATTCCGAGACGGTGCCAGCGCCGCTGCGCGAGATCACCAGGTCGGCCGCCGCATAGGCCAGGTCCATACGCTCGATGAAGGCCCCCTGCCAGATGCCCGGCACGGGGTGCGCTTCGAGGAATGCACGCATCTCGCGCTCATAGTATTTGCCGGTCTGCCAGATCGCTTGTACGGGGGCTTGTGTGCCGTCGAGCGAAGCGATCCACGTCTTCATCATCTCGTTGAGCGAGCGGGTGCCGAGCGATCCGCCGACGACCAGTACCACGGGACGTTCGTCCGTGAAGCCGTAGTGTGCCAGGGCTTCGGTGCGGTCGGCGCCCTGTTTCGAGAAGCGGCCCCGCAGGGGATTGCCCGTCAGTGTGATCTTCTCCGCCGGGAAGAAGCGCTCCATCCCTTCGTAAGCCGTGCAGATGCGTTTCGCACGGCGTGCCAGGATTTTGTTCGTCACGCCGGCGTAGGAGTTCTGTTCCTGGATGAGCGTGGGAATGCCCATGCGCTGCGCAGCCCACAGCACCGGAGCGCTGGCATAACCGCCGAATCCGATGACCGCCTCGGCGCCGAATTCGCGGATCGTGCGCCGGGCTTGCCGGATCGATCGCAGCACCTTGAAAGGTACCAGCAGATTATGCCAGTCCAGGCGCCGTTGCAGCCCGGCGATGGGCAGTCCGACGATGCGGTAGCCCAGGGCGGGGACTTTCTCCATCTCCATTTTGCCCTCGGCGCCGACGAAAAGCAGTTCTACGTCGTCGCCCAGGCGGCGTTTCAGCGCCTCGGCGACGGCCACGGCAGGGTAGATATGGCCGCCTGTGCCGCCGCCGGATAAAATAATCCGTTTGGGTCGTATCGTTGTCATTTCGGTTCGAAATTATCTTATATAGATAGGTATCGGGTCAAATACCCCAGTTGCCCCGGTCGAGCGAACGGTAACCGATCGCCTCGGCGATATGCTGCGGTGCGATCTCTTCGCGGCCGTCCAGGTCGGCGATCGTGCGGGCGACTTTGAGGATTCGGTCGTAGGCGCGTGCCGAGAGCGACAGTCGTTGCATGGCTTGTTCGAGCAGTCGGGCGCCTGCGGCGTCCGGGCGACAGAATTCGCGCAGCATCGCGGAGTTCATCATGGCATTGGTGCGTACCGAGGCATGCTCCTCGAAGCGTCGAGCCTGAATTTCGCGGGCCCGTACGACCCGCTGGCGAATCGCGGCGCTCGGTTCGCCCGGGGCTGCCGAGCTCAGCTCCTCGGGGGCGACGGGCGTGACTTCGACGTGCAGGTCGATGCGGTCCATCAGCGGACCCGAGATCCGCCCCATGTAGCGGTGCACCGAGCCCGGCGAGCAGACGCACTCGCGCGTGGGGTGGTTGTAGTAGCCGCACGGACAGGGATTCATCGCAGCGACGAGCATGAAGTTCGCCGGGTATTCTACGCTGTATTTCGTGCGCGAGACGGCGATCCGCTTCTCTTCGAGCGGTTGTCGCAGGACCTCCAGGACGCTGCGGCCGAATTCGGGCAGCTCGTCGAGGAACAACACGCCGTGGTGTGCGAGCGAGACTTCGCCCGGACGGGGCGTCTGTCCGCCGCCGATCACGGCGACCTGCGAGGCGGTATGGTGCGGAGCTCGGAACGGACGGCGGGTCATCAACCCTTCGGCGAGGCCCGTTTTTCCGGCTACGGAGTATATTTTCGTGGTTTCGAGCGCTTCGTCGCGGCTCAGCGGAGGCAGGATCGTCGGCATGCGGCGCGCCAGCATCGTCTTGCCCGACCCCGGAGCACCGATCAGGATCGCATTGTGACCGCCTGCGGCGGCGATCTCCAGCGCTCGTTTGACGTGTTGCTGTCCTCGTACGTCGGCGAAGTCCTCGTCGTAGCGTCCGCCTTGCGCCTGCTCGTCCGTTTCGGGAGCGGGCGGTGCGGCGGGTTGCAGCTCTTCGTCGCCGTTGAGCAATGCCGCGGCCTGCCTGAGGCTCTCGACGCCGAAAATTTCGAGTCCCTCGACTACGGCAGCCTCGGCAGCGTTGTCGGCGGGGAGGATCATGCGCCGCAGTCCCGTTCTCCGGGCGTGGATCGCCAGCGGCAACACGCCCCGCACGGGACGCAGCGAACCGTCGAGCGACAATTCGCCCACGAGCAACGTGTCTTCGAGCGCCCTGTTGTCGATCCGCTCCATCGCGGCGAGGATTCCTACGGCGATCGGCAGATCGAAGCCCGATCCCTCTTTGCGCAGGTCGGCCGGGGCGAGGTTGACGACGATCTTGCGGCCCGACATGCGTTCTTCGGAGTTCTCGAAGGCCGAGCGGATGCGTTGTTCGCTCTCCTTGACGGCATTGTCGGGAAGGCCGACCAGGAAAAGTCCCAGTCCGCCGCCCGTGATGTTGACCTCGACGGTCACACGCACGGCGTCGATTCCCACCACCGCACCCGAAAATACGCGGACGAACATGGTTTAGAAAGGTACTTCGTCGCCGATCGAGGGCGATGCGTTGAGGTCGAATTCGCCGCCGGACATACTCCCCAGTGCGCTGCCTGTGCCGAAACCCGGAGCGCCGCCCGCAGGACCGTTCGAGCCGCTGGCGTAGTCGTCGTAGGCTTGCTGTGCGTCGGCGGCCTGTGCCGGGGGCAGCATCGCGTCGTCGACGTCGGCGAAGCGGGCCTGCTCTTTGAGGAAGCGCAGGTTGACGTCGCACACGGCGCCGTTACGGTGCTTGGCGAGGATGATTTCGGCCATGCCGGCCGTGGGCATGCCGTTTTCGTCCTGATTGATGCCGTAGTATTCCGGACGGTGGATGAACGCCACGATGTCGGCGTCCTGCTCGATGGCGCCCGATTCGCGGAGGTCCGACAGTTGCGGACGCTTCGAGCCGCCGCGCATCTCCGTGGCGCGGCTCAGCTGCGAAAGGGCGATCATCGGCACGTTGAGCTCCTTGGCGATGGCTTTGAGCGTTCGCGAAATGAAGGCCACCTCCTGCTCGCGGTTGCCCTTCGAATCCTGGTTGCCGGTCATCAGCTGGAGGTAGTCGATGATGATGATCTTGATATCGTGGTGGATCTTCAGTCGACGGGCCTTCGAGCGGAACTCGAAAACCGAGAGCGCCGGGGTGTCGTCGATGAACAGAGGCGCCGAACCCAAGGGCTTGGTCGCCGATTCGAGGTGGCGCCACTGCTCGGGCGTCAGGCGGCCCGACTTGACGTCGTTGCCCGAAAGTCCCGTTTCGGCGATGATAAGACGCATCATCAGCTGCACGGCGGACATTTCGAGCGAGAAGAACGCCACGCCTTGCTCGTGATCTACGGCCATGTTGCGGGCCATCGAGAGCACGAATGCCGTCTTACCCATCGAAGGACGGGCGGCGATGATGATGAGGTCCGACAGCTGCCAGCCCAGCGTCACGCGGTCGATGGCCATGAAGCCCGACGGTACGCCGTTGAAGGCGCTGGTGTTCTTCGAAGCCTCCTCGATCTGGTCCAGGGCGCGGCGCAGAATGTCCTTCGCTCCCTGCACGGCGCGCTTGATGTGTCCTTCCGAGACCTTGAAGATTTCGCCCTCGGCGTAGCCGATGAGCTCCGTCACGTCGGTCGACTCGTCGTAGGACCGTTTCTGAATTTCGGTCGCCGAGCGGATCAGCTCGCGCTGCACGAATTTCTGGGCGATGATTTTGGCGTGGAACTCGACGTTGGCAGCCGAGCCGACCTTCTGGGTCAGCTGGGCGAGATAGGTCGCGCCGCCGACCTTGCGCAGCTGTCCCTGCGCTTTGAGCTGTTCGGTCACCGTGTAGAAGTCGATCGGCTTCATGGCCGTCGACAGCTCCTCGATGGCTTTGTAGATGATCCGGTGCTCCTCGGTGTAGAACGCATCCGCCGTAAGATACTCCTGCACAGCGATGATGCTGTCCTTTTCGAGCATCAGGGCACCCAGTACGGCCTCTTCGAGCTCTACCGCCTGGGGCGGTACGGTGCCCACCGAGTCGGTCATCGCCGCGTAGGCATTCTGGTTTCGTTGCGACGGATTGAATTCTTTTTCCATGATTAACCTTACTTTTCAGCACTCAAAAGTAAGCATTACCCGGCAAAAAACAAAACGCCGGGCTTGCGCTTTTGTCGAAAACTTTGTCGACGGATTGCGGAACGGGCGACGATTGCGCGGCGAAACGCGGAATGCGTGCCTTTGCGGTCGCGAAATTGTGAACAACTTTTTCGCAATTATTGCGTGGATCGTCTTCCGTGCGGGGATCGACCGGATTTTCGGCATAAAATTAGGAGTATTGCCGAAAATGTATTACCTTTGAAAACTTTGCCCGAAAAAAAGAAGAGTATGAAAAAGCAGTTTGTTTTCGATTACGAACACTATGCCTCGCTCGCGGAGCTTCCCGAGGCCGATCGTGCGCTGGTACGCGAAGCCGAACGGGCCACCGCGAATGCACACGCTCCCTATTCGAAGTTTCGCGTGGGGGCCGCCGCACGTCTGCGTAGCGGCAAGACTCTCTACGGAAGCAACTTCGAAAGCGAAGTCTATCCGGCGGGACTCTGCGCCGAACGTTCGCTGATGTTCTACGCCCAGGCGAACTATGCCGACGATCCGATCGAGACGCTGGCCATCGCTTCGGTCCCTTCCGACCGGGAATGTTATCCCTGCGGGCAGTGCCGGCAGGTGATGATCGACGTCGAACGCCGTCAGGGCTCGCCCATGCGTGTCATCATGAGCGGCAACGGCTCTGCGACGGCGGTTGATACGGCTGCGTTGCTGCTGCCCTTTACCTTTGTTTTGTAAGGACTTCCCGGCTAAGAGCCAGGCTTTACGGTTGACTCTGCGGTAAAGATCATCTTCGGCGGCTGGGCCGGTCGCGCCAAAGGCGCGAGCCGCCGAAGATAGCAAGGCTCTGCCTTGCATTTTGCGAGAAAAACCACGCCTCCTCCGCCGGAAAAATATTGTAAACAACAACTACGACATGTTCGACCCGAACGATATTCTTTACGAAGACAACCACCTGCTGATCGTCGCCAAGCGCTGCGGCGACCTGGTACAGCCCGATCCATCGGGCGAAAGTGCCCTCGAAGATCAGATCAAGGCCTTCATCAAGCGGCGCGACGCCAAACCCGGCGCCGTGTTTCTGGGCGTTGTGCACCGCATCGACCGTCCGGTGAGCGGTGCGGTGATCTTCGCCAAGACCTCCAAGGCGCTGGTGCGACTCAATGAAATGATCCGCGAAGGACGCATCCGCAAGACTTATTGGGCGCTGACCGAGCATACGCCCGATCCCGAGCGAGGCGAACTCGACCACTACATCCTGCGCGACGGACGCACGAACCGTTCGCGGGCATACACTGCGCCCAAGGGCGATGCCAAGCCTGCACGGCTGCGCTATGCGGTGCTCGGCGCTTCGGCCCGCTATACGCTGGTCGAAGTCGAGTTGCTGACGGGGCGCCACCACCAGATCCGGGCTCAACTCTCGGCTGTCGGGTGCCCGATCCGCGGCGACCTGAAATACGGTGCGAAACGTTCGCTGCCCGGCGGCGGCATCTCGCTGCATTCGCGCAGCGTGGAGTTCGTCCATCCGGTGCGGGGCGAAATGATCCGTGTGACGGCTCCCGTTCCGGCGGGCGACAACCTGTGGGCCTACTTCGAAAATTGCTGAGCCATGCGTATCCTGATTCAACGCGTCGCACACGCGGAAGTCGCCATCGACGGCGTCTGCCGCAGCCGGATCGGACGGGGCCTGCTGGTGTTGGTCGGCGTCTGCCCCGAAGATACGGACGAGGATATCGAATACCTGGCCGGGAAACTGGTGCGGTTGCGGATCTTCGACGACGAGGCGGGCGTGATGAACCTCGACGTCCGGCAGACGGAGGGCGAAGTGCTCGTCGTCAGCCAGTTCACGTTGCAGGCCTCGACCCGCAAGGGCAACCGTCCCTCCTACATCCATGCCGCTCCCGAGGCCGTTTCGCGGCCGTTGTACGAGCGGTTCACGGCGCGGGTCGCCGAACTGCTCGGGCGGAGTGTCCCGACGGGCGAATTCGGCGCCGATATGCAGGTCGCGCTCGTCAACGACGGTCCCGTGACGATCTGGATCGACTCCAAAGATCGTTGACCGTCTTTCCGAAATCGTTGTTTCATCCATGTTTTATCGATAAATGAAGAAGTTTTATTTTTGTTTTCTGATGTTGTGCGGAGCCATGCTGCTCGCTACCTCCTGCAAGAAGGAGAGCTCCGCTGTGCCGCCTGAATTCCGACTCGGCACGCCCATTGTCCTCGAAGCTACGGAGACTACTGCGTTGGTCTCCTGTGAGGCCGAATTCGACCTGGATGCCTACGCCGGTCTGACGAAAGGTTTCCGATACGGGCCGTTGAGAGCCTCCTCCGACGCCGATTTCCGCAGTGTTACCGCCACCGAGATCGAAGGCCGGACTTTCACCTGTCTCCTCACGGGACTTGCGCCCGGCGAGCAGTATAATCTTTACGGTTTCGTCGGCATCGGTTCGGCCCGCTATATGAGCGGTGCCGCGCTGCTGGAGACCTTGCCCGATACCTCCGTGCCGACGGTGGTTCCCTCGTTCGGCACTCCGTCGCATGCCGATGTTACCGACAGCAGCGCCACGATCCGTTGCTCGTTCGCCTACACGGGAAGCAAGACCATTACGGCGGCGTATTTCCTTTGCGGCTCGGCATCGGGCAGCGATTTGAAATCGGTCGTTTCGGCCTCTGCGGGCGAGAAGAGCGCCACGCTGACGGGGCTTTCGCCGCAGACGACCTACACCTACCGGCTGTATGTCGTGATCGACGGCGAAATCTACGCCAGCGCCGCGCAGAGCTTCACGACCGCAGCGTCGCAGGGCGGCAGCACCGTAACGGGCGACACGAAATATCCGGGCTGGCCCGAGCTGGTTCCCGAAGATGCCTCGAAAGCGGGCGGCGAGTATTTCTATGCCTATCATATCTGCCCCGATTTCCGGGTCGGAGGACATCTCGCCCGCAATTACACGGTATGTTACAGCTCTACGCACCATTGTCCCGTGTGGGTGGCCGCCCCGCGTCACAAATGCTACGAGAGCGGAGCGTCCCGTACGGACGCCTACGCGACGGACCCCGACATTCCGAGCGGTATCCAGTACCGGAGCAAGTCGACGGGCGGCGGGTGCAACAAGGGACACATGTTGGGGTCGGCCGAGCGTCTGGCTACCTCGTCGGTCAATCGGCAGGTGTTTTATTACACCAACATCGCACCCCAGTACAGCAGTGGATTTAATACGGGCGGCGGTGGATGGAACCTCCTCGAAGACTGGATCGACGGCAAGGTGTGCGCCGATACGACCTACGTCGTCATCGGAACCTACTTTGAACGCTATACCGACCGGTACGGCAATACGGCTTCGCCGAAGAAGATCGAATTCGGCGGCCGCAGCGACGTGTCGTGTCCCACGATGTTCTATTATGCTGTGCTGCGCACCAAACGCGGCAATACCAGGAAGTCGGTCCGGGACTGTTCGGCCAGTGAACTGATGTGCGCGGCCTTCGTGCGTTGCCACAACAACGCGCTCAAAGGCAAGCAAGTTTCGTCGCAGGACATGATCTCGATCGCGGAGCTCGAAAAACTCACGGGACACACCTTCTTCGTCAACGTTCCCAACGCGCCGAAGAGTACCTGTACCGCTTCGGACTGGGGCTTGTAAGCGGTTTATGGGCGGACGCATCTACCCCTGGGGCGACGGGCGGCGGTTCAACTCCTATTCGGGGTTCTTCCGCCGCACGCTCGGCGGGCGTGTGCAGAAACTCTCGGTGGATGCGGGTTTCAGCTGCCCCAACCGCGACGGCACGGTCGCCGAAGGCGGCTGTACGTTCTGTCTCAACGAGGCTTTCACTCCCTCTTATTGCACCCCTGCGAAGCGCATCCGGCAGCAGATCGAGGAGGGTATCGAATTCCACCGGGCGCGCTATCGCACGGCTTCGCGTTATCTGGTTTATTTCCAGGCTTATTCCAATACCCATGCCCCCGTAGAGCGTCTGCGGACCCTCTACGGCGAGGCGTTGGCACATCCCGATGTCGCGGGTCTCGTCGTCGGCACGCGTCCCGACTGCGTGGACGATGCGAAGCTGGACCTGCTCGCCGAGCTGGTCCGCGACCGTTACGTCGCTGTCGAATACGGCATCGAGTCGGTCTACGACGATACGCTGCGGCGCATCAACCGCGGGCATGATTTCGCCTGCGCGCAGTGGGCCGTCGAAGCGACCGCTCGCCGGGGATTGCACGTCGGTGCGCACTTCATCCTCGGACTTCCGGGCGAGACGGACGACATGCTGCTGCGCGGCGTGGAGCGGATCAATGCGTTGCCCCTATCGTCGGTGAAGTTCCACCAGTTGCAGCTTTTCCGCGGTACGACGATGGCCGCGCAGTATGATGCCGATCCGTCGCAGTTCCGGTTTTGGACGCTCGACGAGTATCTCGATCTTTTCGTCGAAATCCTGCGTCGCCTGCGGCCCGACGTGGTGGTCGAACGATTCGCCTCGGAGGCTCCTCCGCGCTATCATCACGGACCCGTATGGGGCGGTGTTCGCAACGAACAGTTGTTGGCCCTGCTCGAAAAAAGATTGGCGTTGCGCGATACATACCAAGGCGAAATTTTCGTACCTGTGGTTACGCCTTAGATCCTGCGCCAGGGAAAAATACAAACGAACTTGCTTTTTTCTGTCGGCTTATTCGTATCT
>CAXHRY010000007.1:0-89626 GCA_964018965.1 uncultured Alistipes sp. | reverse complement strand
TTGACATGGTCGAAGATACTTCGCCTCAACAAAACTCAAACAAGTTTGGTTTTGTATTCGGCTTATTCGTATCTTTGACATGGTCGAAGATACTTCGCCTCAACAAAACTCAAACAAGTTTGGTTTTGTATTCGGCTTATTCGTATCTTTGCACGGTAATCGCTAATTTTCCGTCGCCATGAAATTCATTACCTTGGATTCGATGCTGAAGGCGGTCAGAGAGTACTTTCTCATGACATTCGGCATGATGTTGTATTCTTTCGCCTGGATCGGCTGCATTTTGCCCGTCAAGGGTACGGGCGGCGGTGCGGCAGGTCTTTCGCTGGTGTTGTGCAGCGCCCTGGAACATCTGGGCGTAACGATTCAGATCGGTACGATGGTGTTGGCGCTCAATGCGATACTCTTACTCGTCGCAGGATTCGTCGTGGGGTGGAATTTCGGTATCAAGACCGTTTTCTGCGTCGTGGTGATCTCGATGGGCATGAACTTTTGGCAGTCGGTACTTCCCGACGGTGACTTCCTGCATCTGGAACGCATTCTGTCGGTCATTCTGGGCGGCATTCTCGCCGGTAGCGGCATCGCCATCTGCTTCACGCAGGGCGGTTCGACGGGCGGCACGGACATCGTGGCGATGATGATTAACAAATACCGCACGGTGAGCTACGGCAAGATTCTGATATACTCCGATTTCGTAATCATCGCCGGAACGCTGCTCGTCGGATTTCATATCGATACGGTCATTTACGGTTACGTCATGACGGCCGTCGTGGGGTATACCGTCGACATGATTATGGCGGGCAATCAGCAGTCGAGCCAGGTACTTATCGTCACGCACGACTACGAAAAGATGGCCGACGCCATCGCCAACAACGCCCATCGGGGCGTTACGTTGCTCGATGCGCAGGGCTGGTATTCGAAACACTGCACGAAGGTGGTGATGGTCGTTTGCCGTAAACGCGAGACCTCGGTGGTGCTCAAGTTCGTCAAGAGCGTCGATCCCGATGCCTTCATCACGGTCGGTTCCGTGATGGGTGTCTACGGCAAGGGCTTCGAAGCGCTGAAGTGCTGATGGAGCGTTTTGCCGACATCGTGCTGCCGCTGGCGCAACCGGCCTATACGTTCGCTGTTCCGGAGGGAATGGAGGTGGCGGAGGGGCAGGCTGTCGTCGTGCAGTTCGGGCTGCGCAAATACTACACAGGCATCGTCTGGCGCCTGCACGGAGAGCGCCCTGCGTTCAAGAATCTCAAATCCGTATTGCGAACTCTTTACGATCGTCCGCTGCTCGATGCCGGGCAACGCTCGTTGTGGGAGTGGGTCGCTTCTTATTATATGTGTACCGTCGGCGAGGTGATGCGTGTAGCGCTTCCTGCGTTGATGAAACCCTCGGCCGACAGCGAGCAGGAGTTCCTGCGCGAGGAGTACCGTCCCCGCACGGAACGTTATGTGGCGCTCGCTCCCGCCTTGCGGGAGGAGGCGCATTTCCACGAGGTGTGCGACAAACTGGAGCGTCGGGCGCCGAAGCAGTACGAGGCGCTGCTCGAAATCGCCTCGGCGGGCGACGAAACGCGGATTTCGACGGGCGAGGTGGCGCGACGGCTTCTGCGTGCGGATTACGCCGTGTTGCAGGCCCTCGAACGCAAGGGCTACCTCGTGGCGACGGAGCGCGAACGCACCGTTGAACGCGGTGGTTCGGCCTTCCGGCTGCCCGAGCTTTCGCCGGCGCAGCAGCAGGCTCTCGACGCACTCGATGCGGCTTTCGCTGGCGGCAAAAGCACGGCACTGCTGCACGGAATCACCGGTTCAGGAAAGACCGAAATCTACATCCACCTGATCGCCCGCGTACTGGCACGCGGGGGCGACGTGCTGCTGCTGGTGCCCGAAATCGCACTCACGGCTCAATTGATCGCCCGCATGGAGCGCATTTTCGGCAGCCGCGTGACCCCCTACCATTCGAAGCTTACGGCCCAGCGGCGTACGGAGACCTACTTGCGGCTCAACCGCTCCGAGGGCGGCGAGTTCGTCGTGGGGGTGCGTTCGTCGATCTTCCTGCCGCTCAGGCGGCTGCTCCTCGTCGTCGTCGACGAGGAGCACGACGCCAGCTACAAGCAGAGCGATCCCGCGCCGCGTTACAACGCCCGCGACTGCGCCGTGGTGATG
The DNA here is from genome assembly GCA_964018965.1 of uncultured Alistipes sp. Lineage (GTDB taxonomy): Bacteria > Bacteroidota > Bacteroidia > Bacteroidales > Rikenellaceae > Alistipes. Next base: position 87,469 of record CAXHRY010000007.1, on the reverse strand, counting down.
GCTCGCCTGTCGGGTGGACGTACGTTGCTCGGCAGCGCCACGCCGTCGCTCGAAACCTGGCTCAATGCTCAGGCCGGAAAATACGGGCTGGCGACGCTCTCGCAGCGTTACGGCGCTGCGCAGCCGCCCGAGATCCTCGTCTCCGACACGCTGCGCGCCGCACGGCGGGGCGAACGCAAGGCCCATTTCAACAAGCTGCTGCTCGACCGTCTCGGCGAGGCGCTCGACCGCGGCGAGCAGGCGATGCTGTTTCAGAACCGCCGCGGATTCTCGCCCTATGTCGAATGTTCCGAATGCGGTTGGACGGCCCGTTGCCCCAATTGCAACGTGACACTCACCTACCACAAGAGCAGCGGGCGCCTAATCTGCCACTACTGCGGTCACAATGTGGAGGTTCCGGCCAAGTGCCCTTCGTGCCGTGTCACGGACGTCGTGCCGATGGGTTTCGGCACGGAGAAGATCGAGGAGGAGATCGCTCGGATCTTTCCCGAAGCGCACGTCGCTCGACTCGATCGCGACAGCATCACCTCCGAGCGGGCTTTCAGTGCCATCGTCGCGGACTTCGAGGCTCGCAAGACCGATATTCTGGTCGGTACGCAGATGATAACCAAGGGCTTCGACTTCGGCGGCGTGAGTCTGGTCGGGATTCTCAATGCCGACAACTTAGTGAACAGTCCCGATTTCCGGGCTGCCGAACGGGCTTTTCAGCTCATGATGCAGGTCGCCGGGCGTGCCGGGCGTCGTGCCGAAGGTGGGGTCGTCGTCATTCAGACCGCCGAGCCGGGCCATCCTGTTATCCGGCAGGTCGCCGCAGGCGATTACGAAGCGATGGCCCGTACACAACTCGCCGAGCGACAGGCTTTTTTCTATCCGCCCTATGCGCGTCTGATCTCCCTCACCCTGCGTCACCGCGATGCTGCGATGCTGCGTCGGGGCGTCGGGGAGCTGGCTGCGCGGTTGCGGGACCGTTTCGGACGTCGTGTGCTGGGACCCATGACGCCCCCCGTAGATCGGATTCGCGGCGAATACCTCGTCGGGCTGCTGCTCAAGATCGAAAGCGGCGCTTCGGCTTCCCGCGCGCGCGAATTGCTCGCGGCCGAATTGAAAACTTTCTCGGCGCGAGCCGAATACCGCAATATCGTCGTCTCGGTCAATGTGGATCCTCAGTGATTTGTGGAGCGACTTTTGTGCGCTCCTCTTTCCGCCGCGCTGCGTGGTCTGCGGCGAACCGCTCGCCGAAGGTGAGCGGAGCATCTGCACGCTCTGTCGCATCACCGCACCGCTTACGGGCTACTGGCACGAGATCGACAACCCGGTCGCCCGCAGGTGTTGGGGCCTGGTTCCCGTGTATCGTGCTTCGGGATTTCTTTTCTTCCGTCATGCGAGCGGTTGGCGCGCCTCGATTCACGGATTCAAATACCGCGGAATGTGGCGTACGGCGCGTGTCTTGGGCGAATGGTATGGCAGCGAGCTGGCTCGCTGCGGATTGTACGACGACGTGGATGCTGTCGTACCTCTGCCGCTGCATCCGTTCAAGCGGCTGCGGCGCGGGTACAACCAGTCGGAATTTATCGCCGAAGGGATCGCCGCGCAACTCGGCGCGGAGGTGGACCGGCGCAGCGTCCGCCGCTGCCGCAATACGGCATCGCAGGCACTCCGGCCCCGCCGCGAACGAGCCGGAAATGTCGAAGGGGCTTTCGCCGTGCGCTATCCCGAGCGGCTCGCAGGGCGCCATATCCTGCTCGTGGACGATGTGATGACTACCGGATCGACGCTTCTGTCGTGTGCCGCAGAGATTCTGCGTGCGGTTCCCGACTGTCGGGTCAGCATCGCTGCGCTGGCCGTATCGCGTCGGGAGTTGGGGAATAAGGAATAGGAAAATTGAGAATTGCGCTTGCGGAGCCTTGCAGGGGACAGTCGTAGCCTGCGGGGTGAGCGCAGCGAGCCTCCGTCCGGGTGAGGCTACGGCCCGTGCCCGACAAAGAGACGGTCTTTATGAATATCGTGCTTGCAGTGCGGTTCATCTCCGGGGGCGGTGAGTCGTGCGACCCTTCGAACCGCAGTTCGCAGAATAATAAAAGGGACTGTCTAACAAATCTTAGACAGTCCCTTTTCCGGTGATCGTAAATCTACTCCAGCACGAATTTCGCCTGGACGGAGTATTGCAGCTTGATGGTCTTGAAATCGAGCGACTCCTCTTCGGCGCCGGCGGCTTCGGCCATGTCCATCGTCTTCATGCTGCGCATCATCACACTGTTGTTGTAGTAGGCAGGCACGACGTCGTTGTTCGAATCGTAGACGTAGAAACATTTGCCGATGGTCTGTCCGACGGCTTCGGCCAGCATTTGAGCACTGCTGCGGGCATCTTGCATCGCCTCGATGCGCACCTGCTTTTTGAGCTGATCGAGCTGCGAATGCGACACCTTCTGGATCGAGACGTTCGAAATGCCCAGGTCGTCCAGTGCCTGCCACACCTTCGATACCTCGGCCGCCGAGCCGAGCTGCAACTGGTATTTGGCCGTCGCTACGGAGGTGTTTTTCTTGAAGAATTCGCTCGAGAGGTTAGCCACCTTGAGTTGTTTCTCTACGTCGACGCCGAGGCGTTTGAGTGCCGCGATCATCGCTTTCTGTTGCTGCTCGACCGAAATTTTGCCCTTCGAGTCGCGCTCGGCGATCACCACCGAGAGGTAGAATTCATCGGGGACGACCTCTTTCTCGGCCCGTCCGTTGACCTGGATATAACTCGGAAAAGCCTCCTGCGTCTGTGCTGCGACGGGAAGCAACATCATAGCTGCCGCAGCCAGTAAAATCATTCGTTTCATCTTTCGCTTTTTTAGGATGTCGTTTGCAAATATAACGCCGCGAATATCGGTTTACTGCATCGGGCGTTCTTTAAAAAAACGGTTCCGATTACTTTTTATTGCCTGCCCGGTATTTCTTGATCTCCTTTTTCGTCATTTCGCGCTCCACGATCTCGGGAGTTTCCAGGGCCGTGCGGATCATTTTCGTTTCCGGTTTGACGACCCCTTCCGTCGTGGCGAAGCAGGGGAAATAGCGGCGAACGGCGGTCGATTTCTTCGGGTCGTTGTCCGGATCGGTCGCAAGCCAAAGCAGTTGCACGGAGATACGGTAGTGCTCCCCGTCGTAGGAGCCGACCAGCCCCAGCGGCGTGCCGGGCAGCACTCGGTCGCCCTCTTCGACCAGCAGGTGGTCGGGATCGAAGTTGACGTACCATGCCATCGTGCCGTCGGGTTGCTCCACGGTGATGTTCACACTCTTCGTGGAAAAATGAGTCTTGGTAGGACGCTCCGCCGAGAGCTTCGGCCGTTCGATGCCGGTCACGATCCCCCGTCGCATGGCGTAGACCGTATCGCCTTTTTCGAGGAGGAATGTCGTGCCCAACTGTTTCCGGTCCTTTCGCTCTTTCGTATAATTGTCCAGCACATACGTCGTGCGACCAACCGGCACGGGCCGATCCGTCCGGCAGGGCATGCGGTAGACGAAAGACGAGTCGAACTTGGGGTCTACACGCCCGGGGACATGGCGCCACGAATAGCTGTATCCTACGCCCCGCGTGGGGTCCTTCGGCTTAAGGGTCAGCAGCCTCGCAGTCGGGGCTGTCACGTAGTATCGTCGCGTTTCGTTGGAGATGTCGCAGTTCTCCGTCTCTTTGATCGTCAGATAAACGGTGGTCGTGCCGGGACACTGGTTGTTCCCCAGGATGAATACGGCGCTTTTTCCGTCGGGCCGTTCGACGCGCATATTCGGTTGTGCGGCCGCGACGCCTGCCATGAGCAGCACGGCGGCAAGCAGGATCAGGCGGTTCATAGGTTCATAGGTTTATAGGGCGGTCTGGCGGCTTTAGCGGCGCTCGAGCTTCACGACGTTCTCCACATGGTGGGTGTGGGGGAACATGTCGACGGGCTGTACGGCCACGACGCGGTAGGCACCGTCGAGCAGCGCCAGGTCGCGGGCCTGCGTGGCGGGGTTGCAACTCACGTAGACGATGCGCTGCGGCGCGGCGCGCAGGATGACGTCGATCACCGGCTCGTCGACGCCCGCGCGCGGCGGGTCGAGGATCACTACGTCGGGATGTCCGTTCGCGGCGACGAATCCGTCGTCGAGCACCTCCTTCATGTCGCCCGCATAGAAAGCCGTGTTGGCGATGTCGTTCAGTGCGGAGTTGATCTTCGCGTCGGCGATCGCTTCGGGGACATACTCGATGCCCACCACGCGGCGGCACCGCGCGGCGCAGAAGTTGGCGATGGTGCCCGTGCCGGTGTAGAGGTCGTAGAGCACGTCGTCGGGCTCGAGTGCCGCGAATTCGCGCGCGACCTTGTAGAGTTCGTAGGCTTGCTCGGAGTTGGTCTGGTAGAACGACTTGGGGCCCACCTTGAATTGCAGTCCCTCCATGCGTTCGACGATATGGTCCTTACCCCGGTAGAGCACCGGATCGAGATCGGCCGTCGAGTCGTTCCACTTCTCATTGACGACGTAGAAGAGCGACGTGATCTCGGGGAAACGCTCGGAGAGGTGGTCGAGCAGTGCTTCGATGCGCGGACGGTCCTCGGCGCCGAAGACGACGATCGCCATCACCTCGCCCGTCGATGCCGTGCGGACGACCAGGTTGCGCATCAGCCCCTCGTGGGTGCGGGCGTTGTGGAACGTATAGCCGTTCTCCAGGCAGAATCGTTTGGCTTCGAGTCGGATCGTATTCGAAGGCTCGTCCTGCAACCAGCATTTGCGGATATCGAGCACCTTGTCGAACATCCCGGGGATGTGGAAGCCCGCAGCGGGTGCGGCATCCAGTTCGACGCCCGAAGCGATCTCCTCGTAGGTGAGGTATCGGCGATCGGCGAAGGTGAATTCGAGCTTGTTGCGGTAGAACTGCGTTCGAGCCGACGCGAGGCAAGGAGCGATCTGAGGAAGTTCGATCTTGCCGATGCGCGTCAGTTGCTCGCGCACCTGTTCGGTCTTGAAGCGCAATTGCTCCTCGTAGGGCAGATTCTGCCATTTGCAGCCTCCGCAAACTCCGAAGTGTTCGCAGAACGGCTCGGCCCGCAAGGGCGATTTGCGGACGTAGCGGACCACGTATCCCTCCATGAAGCGGCGACGCTTGACGCGGATTTGCACGTCCGCCACATCGCCCGGAACCGTCATCGGGACGAAGACCACCTGGTCGTTCCAGCGTCCCATCGCTTTGCCCTCGGCCGCGAGGGTCGTTATTTCGAGCCCCTCCAGCAAGGGGTAGTTCGCTTTCTTTCTTGCCATAAAATCTTTGTTTGCCCGCAAAGGTAGCTATTTTTTCCGTTCCCTGGCTCGCTCCCGTACGCCTCCGAGCCAGAATCCCAGTGCGAAAGGTCCGCCGATAAGCACGACGAGCGCCAGAACGAGGTAGAGGAGTATCTTGCCGATGAGTCCCGGTACGGCGTCGAACATCGTGCGGAGGAGCTCCTCGGCCGTCGTGCGGAGTTGTGCGACGAGTTCTTTCCGCTCGCCGGTGACGTAGTGCTGCAACTCCATGCGTTGACGTCCCACGTCGGCGAAAGCGTTGTCCACCGTCGCATCGACGGCTTCGAGCAGTTGCGTGAGTTGCGCGCCGAGCTGCACCATCACGCTGTCCGATACCTCGGGCAGGTGTTCGGCGACGGTGGCGATGCGCCGGAACTGGCGGTCCAGCGAATCGAGCCGCACGGCCAGCCGTGCGCCCATGCTGTCCTGGCGGAACTCCATCTCCAGCAGATCTTTCGACCATCCGATGCTGTTGGATAGCTGCTGCGTCTGACCGCTCAATCGGTCGTTCACGTCGGAGATCACTTCGGCGATCGTTCCCGTAGCGATGTCGGCTTCCCGGCCGTGGGCCCGCATGAACTCCAGCCATGCGAGGGTGGTGTTGGCCGAGCCGTCGTTTTCACCGCGCAGCGGGTTCGTGCGTACGTACTCCTCGACGAACCGGTTCAGCAGGTCGTAATGCGAAGCCGAAAGTCCCTGGCGGGCCAGACGTGCGACCCGGAGGTCGAGCCGGGCCGCGACCTCGCGGGCCACCGGACTCTGCGCACCGAAGAGCAGCGAATCGGGCTGTCGGGCGAAACCTTCGTGCATGCGGCGACAGAGGATCCACAGGTCGGCCAGCGCCACCTCGGGGATGCCCTGCATCGCGGCCGAAACTCCGGCCCGCGTCGCCCGGATTTTCCACCGGACGGCCCGGATTCGGGTCGCGGCATCGGGTGCCATCGTTGCGATCGAATCGGCGGCGCGGGCTACTTCCGACGCCATGTCGTAATAGAATCCGCGGGTCATGACGCGCAATTCCAACTCCTCTTTCGGCAGCGGGTCGCCCGTCGACACAGCGATCTTCAGCAGCGAACATCCCGTTGCCATCGTGACGGCGAGAAGCCCGAGGAGCATTTTAAGTATTCGGTTTTTCATTTGCGGGGAATCCTCTTTCGGAGGCTAAAGATAGGCAAATTCCCGCAAAAACACTATCTTTGTGCAAATAAACCGTTGCTATGAAAATTGCCTGTCTGCAATTCAATCCCATTCAGGAAAATACCTATGTCGTGTGGGACGACACGAAGGAGTGCGTCGTCATCGACGCCGGAAACTCCTCGCCGCGCGAAGATGCCGCATTGGACGATCTGATCGCCCGTCACGGACTGAAACCCGTGCTGGCCGTCAATACCCACGGCCATTTCGACCATACGCTGGGCGTTCAGCACCTGCGCGAGCATTACGGTATTCCGTTCGCCCTGTCGGGCAAGGACCGCTTCCTGTTGGAGAACGCCCAAACGAGCGGGGCGGTCTTCGGGGTGAAGATCGGGGCGATGCCCGGGATCGATATCGATCTCGACACGCTGGAGGAGGTCCGCTTCGGAGCGACGACGTTGCGGGTGATTCCCGTTCCGGGGCATACGCCCGGCCACGTAGCGCTCTACGAGCCGCAGTCGAAGGTGCTCTTCACGGGCGATACGCTCTTTCGCGAGTCGATCGGTCGTACGGATCTGCCCGGCGGCGACTATTCGTGGATCATGCGCTCGATCCTCGACCGCATTCTGCCCCTGGGCGACGACGTGCGGGTCTATCCCGGTCACGGGCCCGAGACGACGATCGGCCACGAAACGCTCTACAATCCCTTCGTCGTCGAGGTGCTCAACCACGAAGTCAACTACCGCGACTGACGATGAAGGCGTTCATTCACTGGATACTCTACCGCACGCTCCCGTTGGAGAACTATCTGCGGGTCGTGAGCGGGATGTTCTTCCTCTGGCAGCGCCTCGGCATCGGACGCTATGCTCCGGCTACGGAGTATGTCTACCACTTGCCGCGGCTCGTGCGTCCGGGCGACACGTGCATCGACATCGGAGCCAATCTGGGTTACTATGCACGGCCGCTTTCGCGCCTGGCGGGTGCAGCCGGACGGGTCTTCGCCGTGGAGCCCATGCCGCCGATGCTCGCCGTCTTGCGCCGCAACCTGCGCCGTTGTCGCAATGTCGAAATTCTGCCCTTCGCCTTGGGCGAGGAGTCGCGGACGATCCGCATGGCCAACGATTCGGCACGCACGGCGGGATACCTCGGCACGGGCCGCAACTTCGTGAACGATGCCGGAACGCAGGCCGGCGTGGAGTTCACGGCCGAGATGCGGCGCGGCAGCGAGCTGTTTGCGAAGCTCGATCGCGTGGACTTCGTCAAGTGCGACATCGAGGGTTACGAGCTGCACGTGATGCGCGAGTTGCGCGGGTTGCTCGAACGCCACCGTCCGACGGTGTTGATCGAAACGGGCGGCGAGAACCGCCCCGCGATCATCCGCCTGTTCGAGGAACTGGGATATGCGGGCTATACGCTCGACCGGGGGAGCGAGGTGCCGCTGGGTTCCGAATCGCCGGAGTCGCCCGAAAAGGACATCATTTTTCGCCCGAAACGTTAAAAACGTTACTACCCATGAAACGAATCCTATTGTTTTTCTTCGTTGCGTGCTGTTGTATGACGGCCGCTGCGCAAGAGATGGTCGCGGAGCCGGGTGCGGAGGTCGTCGTCCGCGTCACCGATCGCTATAAGCTCTATCCGACCTCCAACTCGTTTTATTACCTGAAGCTGGACACCCGCACGGGCGCCATCGCGCAGATCGAGTGGAGCCTGCGGTCGAGAAATTGCGGCGAGAAGCCCGTGAGTGATGCTCCCGTGCCATTGTCCGAAGCGGCTCCCAACGGCCGTTTTGAGCTCTACTCCACGCAAAACGGTTTCGCGTTTCTGCTGTTGGATAAGACGAGCGGCGAAACCTGGTTGCTGCAATGGAACGGCAATTCGACCAAAAACCGTCTTGAAAAAATAACTCGCTAAAATGGCAATCCCCGTTAGCTGGCGGGATGCACCCGAAGTCCCCTCCAAAGGGGACTTCGGGGCGGGTCAGAACCATAAACGCGGCGAAACGCCGCGAGACTTCGGCTTTCCTTCGCGAAATTGAAGTCGAAAAACCGATGAGATAAAAAGTTGTATATAGCTACCCCAAACATGCGCATCGACATCATATCCTCCGTACCCGAACTGCTCCGTTCGCCGCTCAATGAATCGATCCTGCGGCGCGCTCAGGAGAAGGGGCTCGTGGAGATCGTCATCCACAACCTCCACGACTATGCCCACGACCGGCGCAAGACGACCGACGACTATCCCTTCGGCGGCGAAGCGGGTATGGTCATGAAGTGCGAGCCGGTCTTCGAACTCATCGAGAAACTGCAATCGGAGCGCACCTACGACGAGGTGATTTACACCTCGCCCGACGGCATCCGCTACGACCAGCACGAGGCCAACCGCCTTTCGACGCTCGAAAACATCATCATCCTTTGCGGTCACTACAAGGGTATCGACCACCGCATTCGCGAGCACCTCGTCACGCGCGAAATCTCGATCGGCGACTACGTGCTGACGGGCGGTGAACTGGCGGCCTGCATCCTGGCCGACTCGATCGTGCGGATCATTCCGGGGGCGATCGGCGACGAGGCTTCGGCACTCACCGATTCGTTCCAGGACAATCTGCTGGCGCCTCCCGTATACACCCGACCGGCGGAGTTCCGTGGCTGGCGGGTTCCCGACGTACTGCTGTCGGGGAATTTCGCCGAGATCGCCCGCTGGCAGGACGAGCAGGCCTACGAGCGTACGAAAAACCTGCGGCCGGACCTGCTCGATGGATAGCAGAAGGTGATCGAAAGGTAAATTCGGTTGCCGAAAACGCTAAGCGCGACCGTATCCGTTAAAATATTCGGGAATAGGGTCGCGAAGTACTGAAGTCCCCTCCGAGGAGGGGATTTAGGGGAGGGTAGATTTGTAAACGCGGCGGAACGGCGCGAGGCTCCAGCCACAGAAAACGCTAAGTGCGACTGTATCCGTTAAAATATTCGGGAATAGGGTCGCGAAGTACTGAAGTCCCCTCCGAGGAGGGGATTTAGGGGAGGGTAGATTTGTAAACGCGGCGGAACGGCGCGAGGCTCCAGCCACAGAAAACGCTAAGTGCGACTGTATCCGTTAAAATATTCGGGAATAGGGTCGCGAAGTACTGAAGTCCCCTCCGAGGAGGGGATTTAGGGGAGGGTAGATTTGTAAACGCGGCGGAACGGCGCGAGGCTCCAGCCACAGAAAACGCTAAGTGCGACTGTATCCGTTAAAATATTCGGGAATAGGGTCGCGAAGTACTGAAGTCCCCTCCGAGGAGGGGATTTAGGGGAGGGTAGATTTGTAAACGCGGCGGAACGGCGCGAGGCTCCAGCCACAGAAAACGCTAAGTGCGACTGTATCCGTTAAAATATTCGGGAATAGGGTCGCGAAGTACTGAAGTCCCCTCCGAGGAGGGGATTTAGGGGAGGGTAGATTTGTAAACGCGGCGGAACGGCGCAAGGCTCCAGCCACAGGAAACGCTAAGCGCGACCGTATTCGTTAAAATATTCGGGAATACCATGAAATACTATCTTATCGCGGGCGAACCGTCCGGAGATTTGCATGGGGCGAACCTCATCGAGGGTCTGAAGAAGGCCGATTCCGAGGCGGAATTCCGCTTCTGGGGAGGCGATCTGATGGCCGCGGCGGGCGGTGCTGCCAATCTGCGGAAGCATTACCGTGAAACGTCGTTCTTCGGCATCGTGCAGGTGCTGCTGAACCTCCGCACGATCGGCCGCCAGATGCGCGAATGTCGGGCCGACGTGGCCGACTTCGCCCCCGACGTGCTGATTCTGATCGATTATCCGGGCTTCAACATGAAGATGGCCCGCTGGGCCAAGGAGCACGGGATCCGCACCTATTATTATATCGCTCCGAAGGTGTGGGCGTGGCGCGAACACCGTGTCGAGGCGATCCGGCGCTATGTCGACCGACTTTTCATCATATTCCCTTTCGAGCGCGACTATTTTTCTCGCAAGGGTATCGAACCCGTCTTCGAGGGCAATCCGCTGGTCGATGCCATCGCGGCCCGGCAGGCGGCATTGCCGACACCCGCGGAGTTCCGGCGGCAGCACGGGCTGGACGAGCGTCCGATCGTGGCGCTGGTGGCGGGCAGCCGCCGTTCGGAGATTCGCGACAACCTGCCGCTGATGGTGCGGTTGAGCGAGCGGTTCCCTGCCTATCAGTTCGTCGTCACGGCCGTGCCGTGGCTCGACAGATCGCTCTACGACCGTTACCTGGCGGGTAGTGACGTGCGCTGCGTTTCGGAGGCGACCTACGAGACGATCGCCGCAGCGGAGGCCGCCGTGGTGACCTCGGGTACGGCGACGCTCGAAACGGCGCTGCTGGGCACTCCCGAGGTAGTGGTATACCGCACGCTGTGGTTTCAGGTCAAGTTGCAGCCCTACGTGCTGAAGGTGCCCTGGGTCTCGCTCGTGAATCTCAACCTCGGCCGCGAAGCCGTCACGGAGATCATCCAGTCGGACCTCTCGGTCGAACGGGCCGAATGCGAGTTGCGGGCCATTCTGCGAGGCGGGACGCGGCGCGAAAAGATGTTGCGCGACTTCGACGAACTGCGCACGGTGATCGGCGGTCCGGGTGCCAGCGAACGTTTCGCACGGCGCATGGTGGCGCTGCTGCGCGAGAACGGTTGACGCCATGTGGATTGCGATCCTGATCCTCGCGGCGATCTGGAGCTGGACGGGAATGCTGGCGGAGCACTATCCGGAGACGCTTTCGGGGTATAGTACGATGTCTCCCGAGCGAAAACGCTGCGTGGATATCCGGGGCCTGGGGCGCTTCTGCGCTCGGCTGCTCTATGTCTGCTGCGGCATCACCCTCGCGGGGCTTCCGGCGGCGATTTTCGGGTATGAGCGGTGGGCCCTGGCCGTACTGCTCGTTCCGATTCCGGTGTTGATCGTCGGAACTTTGTGGGGCGCCTGGCGCTACGACGCACTCTTTTTGAAACGATTTAAAAGAAGACGACTGTTATAACTTTGCGGGTTGTGCTTTAAGTCCTCTCCGAGCAGGAGATTTGGGGCGGGTCATATTTACAGACGCGGCCAAAGGTCGCGAGGCTTCGGCCGTCCAAAGCGAATTTATGATCGAAGAATCGAGACCGCGCAAAGTTGCATATAGTTACCTGAAAGATCATGAAAATCATCTGTATAGCACGCAACTACACGGCCCATGCCGAGGAGTTGCACCGCAAGGTCGGGGGGCCGGCCGAGACCTCGGCCGAAGCCGCCTGGTTTCTGAAACCCGATACGGCGCTGTTGCGCAACAACGATCCGTTCTATATTCCGGCGTTCACCGAGGAGGTCGATTACGAATGCGAACTCGTGGTGCGGATCAACCGCGTCGGGCGGGCCATCTCGGAGCGCTTCGCCCACCGCTACTACGACGAGGTCGGGCTCGGCATCGATTTCACGGCCCGTGATCTGCAACGCCGTGCGATCGCTGAAGGGCTTCCGTGGGAGCGTTGCAAGGCGTTCGACCACTCGGCGGCCGTGAGCCCCGAGTTCGTGCCCCTGGCCGAGCTGGGCGGCGACGTGCAGCACCTGCATTTCGCCTTGGAAGTCAACGGCGAGGTCCGCCAGGCGGGCGATACCTCCGAAATGCGTTTTACGGTCGACCGGCTGATCGCCGAGGTCTCGCGTTACATGACTCTGCGCATGGGCGACCTGCTGTTCACCGGCACCCCCGCAGGCGTGGGGCGCCTATCGCCCGGCGACAACCTCCGCGCCACGCTCGAAGGACGCAAGTTGCTCGATTTCGATATTCGGTAGCTTTTACCAATTAAGAATTGTTTGGTGGGCTGATGGGCGAGTCGTAGCCTGCGGGGCGAACGTAGCGAGCCTCCGCCGGCGGAGGCTACGGCTCGCGCGGCTTTAAAGAGCCGTATTTTGCAGCAAAAAGCCGACTGATTCTTAATTGTCGAAGGCCTACCACTTCACTTTCTCGCTCAGCAGCTCGCCGTCGGCGGCATCCTCGGCCGTGAAGCTGCCCGCCGTGTACTGGATGCAGAGCATCGTGAGGGGCTCCGTGCCGTTGTTGCGCACCGAGCGGCGTCCGGCGGGAGCTACCCGTACGACGCTTCCTTCCGAGACGGGGAAGATGTGGCCGTCGACCTGGAATTCACCGCTGCCCGAGAGGAAGAAATAGAGCTCCTCGTGATGTTTGTGGGTATGGAGAAATCCCGTCTCCGTGCCCGGCAGGAACTGCTGGAAGGAGAATTCGCAGCCCGTAGCCTGTACCGCGGCACCGCCGAATACTTTGCCCGGGATCCGAATCTCGGGACTCAGACAGAGCGTGTAATCGTTCAGGGAGTTCAGGTCGCCTACGTTTGCGGCCGTGAAGTTTTCGGCCGCATCGATTCGTTCGATCGTTTTCATGTTTTTTGTTCTATACGGTGAATTACTTACTTTTGCAGCGACAAAGCTAAAAAGAGAGCGGTTAATAAACAAGATGTTACGATCGGGTAACCTACTTACCTCGAAGTACGCAACGTTGATCGACCGAAAGATCCGGATCCGAAAATGACGAAAAAAATTTACGAAGACTTTTGCCCCGTGCGGCATATCATAGACCGTTTCGGCGACAAATGGTCGATGCTGACCCTGTGGACGATTCGCGAACGGGGCGTGGCCCGCTTCGGCGAACTGAGCCGCAGCATCCCCGATATCTCGCAGAAGATGCTGACCTCGACGTTGCGGACGCTCGAAACCGACGGTTACGTTGCCCGCAAGGTCTATCCCGAAATACCGCCCCGTGTCGAATACCGTCTTACGCCGCTGGGCGAAACGCTCATTCCCCACCTTGCGGCGCTCATCGAGTGGGCCTTGACGCATCGTGCCGACGTGGAAGCGGCCCGCGCCGTGCGTCGATAACGCTCCGGGGCATTTGCTCGAACCCGGGGATTTGCGTATCTTTACCGGCCGTTTCGCAGCATTTTAGTGCATGCTTAAGCGAAAGGCTGTCAACGCATGAAGACCTATAAGGGGCGCGGCATCGTCCTGCACACGCTCAAATACGGCGACTCGTCGATGGTCGTCTATCTGCTAACCGATACGGGCGGGCGGCGCACCTATATGGTGCAGGGGGTCCGCAGCCGCAGCGGCCGAGGGTCGAAACTGGCGCTCTTTCAGCCGATGTTTCCCGTGGAGTTCGAAGGTCTGGAGTCGTCGCGCCAGCAGATGGACCGTTTCAAGGAGGTGAGGGCGGGATTCGTGCTGCAAAGCATTCCTTTCGACGTGCGCAAATCGACGATGGCGCTTTTCATGGCCGAGACGCTCTACCGCCTGGTGCGCGAGAGCGAGCCCGATGCAGCGCTTTTCGACTTCGTATGGGGCTCGGCCGAAGCGCTCGATGCCATGCGCGAGGGAGTGGCCAACTTCCACCTCTGGTTCCTGGCCCACCTGAGCCGTCTGTTGGGCTACGCTCCCGGCAACGATTATCTTTCGGGATGCTGGTTCGATGTCCGCGAGGGCCTTTATACCGCTGATCGGCCGTTGCATACCGACATCATGACGCAGGAGGATGCCCGCACGCTCGACGATATGCTGCACTGCGACGTGAGGGAGCTCGCAGGCGTAGCACTCAACCGCGATAGACGTTCGTCGTTTCTAAACGCCCTGCTACGCTATCTGGGATATCACCTCGAAGCGGTCGGTGCCGTGCAGTCGGTGCGAATTTTGCGGGAGGTGTTCTGAGAAGGCGCGAAGCCTTCCGGAAAAACGCACCGCACTATGAAAAAAAGATCGTTACTTCTGCCGTTCGTATGGAGTTGGGTGGCGGCCTGGGCTCAGTCGCCGTCCGAAATGCCGCTTCCCGATACGCTTCCGGCCTCGCATGTGCTCCGACATCCCGATTCGCCGCGACGGACGGGATTCGATGCGCCCGATTCGTTTCGATGGCATGATGCGCAGTACGATGCGGAAGCTGCGGCACGACCCTCCGAAACGATGCGCCCCGTTGTGACGATGACTTCCATCCCGCCGATTCCCCAAGACGCGCTTCCGTCGCGCATAGCGGTACAAGGTAACAATACATTGCGTCTGGGTCCGCACATCGTTATTTCCAACGGACAGGCTGCCAATTGGGGCGTTTTTCCCGATAGCTATCTCGATGCCCGGACTTTATCATTCCCGTCGAGGCGTTGAGTTTTCTCGCTTTTAGGCATTTTCGCGTATTGTCGCTTCGACGAAAAGTCGTTATCTTTGCAATTCGAATACAACCCGATCCGATGAAAATGAAAAGATTCCTTACGGCTGCATTGCTGCTGTCGGTCTGTGCGACCGCTGTTGCCGTACCCCCCGCCGCCGATAGCTCGGCCGAATACGATGTGGCGGCGCTGAGCGCCGAAGTCGAGTCGCTCAAAACGAAAACTTCCTCCTGGAGCAAGATTTTGGACCGTCTCCCGAAAATTTCGGGTTACATCCAGACCGGTTACGAATGGTCGGAAGATGCCTCGTCCTTTTTCATTAAAAGAGCCCGCATCGCCCTGTCGGACAATATTGCGAACAAGCTCGACTACCGTCTTCAGCTGGAGCTCGCCGGATCGCCGAAGATCGTCGACGCCTACATCGATTACAAGCCGTTCGCCGGCCTGCAAATCAAGATCGGTCAGTACAAAGTTCCCTTCTCGATCGAAAGCACGGATTATGCGGCTCCTCGAAGCGAACTGATCGAACATCCGATGGCGGTCCGTTTTCTGACGGGATTGAATGATGTATGCGGCCTCGCCTCTTCGGGGCGCGATTTGGGCGCGATGCTTCACGGCGGATTTTTCGAACGGGACGGCTATCACCTCCTCAATTACGACCTGGGTGTCTTCAATGGCGAAGGAATCAACAACCGGGATCGGAACAAATCGAAGGATATCGCTGCGCGCATCATGCTCAAACCCCTTCCGGGACTACTCGTGGCGGGTTATTATTACTGGGGCGAATATGGCCAGCAGTACCTGGAGCGCGAGCGTTACGGCGCCGGTGCCTGCTACGACCGCGGTGCCGTGGTCGTGCGCGGCGAATGGATCGGCGGCCGGACAGGCAATACCCAGGGCGGCACGTTCGAGAGCGACGGTTGGTATGTCATGGCCGGCTGGCGCGCTTCGGCCAAGTGGATGCCCGTGGTGCGTTGCGAGCAGTTCTCGTTCGGCACCGACCTCCTCTCCGCCGACAGCCAGACCAACTATACGGCCGGAGTGCTATGGATGCCAGTGAAGTTCCTGCGCTGCCAGCTCAACTACACCTACGAACAGGCATCGGTGGACCGCAACGTCGTCTCCTGCCTGCTTACCGCATCCTTTTAGGTACCTCTGCTACACGACTTTCCCCGCATAGAATTCTCGATGCGGATTTCGCCCGGGGCGGTCGAAGCCTTGCGGCTTTCGGTCGCGTATACGCCCCCCCCCGTCTCCGCCAGGGGGCGGGTGCAATCCGCAAGGTAACGGAACCGAGAGATAGTGCAGGGGTGAGGAGAATAATTATCTTTAAAAATGTATACGATGAAAACTTTTTTCGAAAAACTACGTGCCGAGGATTGGGTCGTCGTTTGGGTATCCGTTCCGCTGCTCCTGCTCGCAGCCTTCGTACCGGCGAATCTGCCCGGGATACCCAAACCCGATGCGTTGGTCGGTTCGGCTGCCTGGTACGATGTCGTTTATCTGCTGGCGATCGTCGCGGCGGTGCTCTACGTCGGTATGGCGCTGTTACGTCGTCCGATGAAGGGACTGCTGCCGTCGCTCGTGGCGGTCTTCGCCATCTCGCTGCTGGCGCAGCTGGTCGCCAAGATCGGCATCGTCTCGGCCTACGGATTCGAGCCGGTATTCTTCTCGGTGATTTTCGGTTTGCTGATCCGCAACCTGTGGCACGTGCCCGACTGGATGAAGCCGGCCGTGCAGGGGGAATTTTTCATCAAGATAGGCGTCGTTTGCCTGGGTGCCACCATCCTGTTCAGCGACGTGATGAAGTCGGGAACCGTCGGTCTGGTGCAGGCCTGTCTGGTCGTGGCGATCGTGTGGTTCTTCTCGTTTTGGTTTTCACGGCGCACGGGCGTCGACGAACGTACGGCGATGATCCTGTCGAGCGGGGTCTCGATCTGCGGGGTCTCGGCCTGCATCACGGCCGCACGCGTGGCCGGGGGCGACGACCGGAAATTGTCCTACATCGTCTCGTTGGTGCTTATCATCGTCGTACCGATGATCTACCTCATGCCGTGGCTGGCGCGGATGATCCTGCCGTTGCTGTTCGACGATGCGCAGACGATCCAGGAGGTCGCCGGAGCGTGGATCGGCGGCACGATCGATACCACGAGCGGTGTCGCGGCGTCGGGAAAGATCGTCACCGAATCGCTCGTCGCCCGGGGCTATGACGTTCGCCCCGAGATGATCGATGCCAACGGCCAGGCCGTCATCATCAAAGCGGCGCAGAACGTGCTGATCGGCGTAGTGGCTTTCTTCATCGCCCTCTACCTCTCGGCCCGCAGCGAGCGGGGCAGTTCGCAGGCCCCCTCGTTGGGCATCGTGTGGGAGAAGTTTCCCAAGTTCATCCTGGGCTTCGTCCTGGCGTCGCTCGTCTTCAGCCTCTGTTCGTCGAACGGCCTTTTCATTCCCTCGGCTTCGGGGAAACTGGCGCAAACGGGGGCAGCGAAGATGTTCTCGACGGTGTTTTTTTCGTTGGCTTTCGTCTGCATCGGACTCGACACGCGGTTGAAGGATATCGTCTCGAAGGAGAACCGCAGTCTGCTCAAGGCGTTCGTCGTGGCGCAGAGCTTCAATGTCCTGGTGACGCTCGTCATCGCCTGTGTGCTCTTCGGAGTGCTGAAGCCCCTGTGGGCATAAAAAGGGGCTGTCTAATAAGTCTTAGGCAGCCCCATTTTGTTTATTATCTAAGAGTAAATACGAACCAAATAAAAAAAGCAAAATAACAACAGGGATATTTGGAAAATAAGTCTAAAGTTCCTATTTTTGAGAAACGAAAGATACGCAGACCAAACTGTTTATCTTAGCAGAGATCAACTAAATATTACTAATAACCATCGATAAACAGTCGAGGTGCGTGCACATAGTGCGCGGTCCTTGACCAAAATGGTTATTACATTAGTTGATTGATCTCTGCTAATTGTGAAAGTTCCGCGCACTTTATTTTGGAAATGTTTTATTCAAAATAAATGCCGAACTATGAAGAAACATCGTCAAACTCATATCCCGCATTACGGGTATCAAGGACGAATATCACATTCACACATTCCTTTTTCACAGACATCGAAAACATTTTTTCAGGCGGGAGAGTTATATCTGTTCCACCGCAGCAATATCCGCTGTCCGTCGAGAAATTCGCTGTGGGGTCAGTACGATAAACACGAACAAGACCGATTGTATCTGGAGTCGAGCAGTCTCGACCTGCGTACTTTCCGCAAATGGCATGTGTTGCCGTCGGAGTATTGCTATTGCCGCAAAGCAAACCGCAGCGAACTACGAGATTATTTTTTTGCTTTATCCTGGAGTGAACAGCGCGTGGCACGCAATTCTCCATTCCCTAATTACATCCCATAGAATCCTCTGTCCGAGGAGGCAGTGACGCAACAACTGCAGGAGGGAGAGGTCGGTTCGGATCTCTCCCGTTTTGTATTCGCATGTTTTTCTGGGGGGGGGTAAAATATAGGCTTTTATCCTGATTTACAGAACAAAAGCCTTTGTTATACGGTAAAAAATTCGTATATTTGTTTTGCCCAACAATAATAAACGCCCGTATAACTATGACGAAGATAACATTTAAATCCGACAATCAAAAGCAAAGTTTGCTTTTACCACCCAGTTTGGATGAATTAATACCCGCGACACACAGTGTTCGTGTGGTGAATGCCATCATCGATCGTTTGAATGTAGACGTAATTCTGCACACCTATCGCGGCGGAGGCAACAGTTGTTTCCATCCGCGACAGATGCTCAAGATTCTGGTCTATGCCTATCTGAACAACATCTACTCATCACGCCGCATTGCGCAGCAGCTTACGGAGAACATCCACTACATGTGGCTTTCGGGCGGTGCGAAGCCGGACTTTAGGACGATCAACTATTTTCGGGGGAAACGGTTGAAGGGCATTTTCGATGACCTGTTCCGTCAGGTCGTGGAACTGCTCCACAAGGAGGGCTTCGTATCGCTGGAAGTACAGTACATCGACGGGACGAAGATCGAATCGGCAGCCAATAAATACGGTTTCGTCTGGCGTGGCTCGGTGGAAAAACACGACAAGCGGCTGCGGGAAAAAACCGATGCCGTATTGCGCGAGATCGAACAGGTTATCCGCGACGAGCAGCAGCAGACAGATACGGAATCGACGCTCTCGACCGAGGAGTTCGCTTCCCGTGTAGAGCGTATCAAGGAGCGGATGGATGAGGAAAATCTCACCAAGCAGCAGTACCGAGTCGTCAGAGACGTAGAGAACAAGGCGCTGCCTAAAATGAAAGAGTACGAGCGGCATATCGCTACGATGGGAGATCGTAACTCCTATGCCAAAAGCGATCCCGACGCGACATTCATGCGCATGAAAGAGGATGCCATGCTCAACGGGCAGCTCAAACCCGGATACAACGTACAGATCGCCACCGAGAATCAGTTCATCACCAATTACGGCATCTTTCAAAGACCTGCGGATACGGGAACGCTGATCGACTTTCTGGAATCTTTCCATAAGAAATACGGAATGCACAGCCGTGAGATCGTCGCCGATGCCGGATACGGAAGCCAGCAGAACTACGAGTATATGTTCGGCAAGGGAATGATACCTTACGTCAAATACAACTACTTCCATAAGGAACAGACCCGGGCGTTTCGAAACAATCCCTTTCTGCAACAGAACCTCAAATACGATCCCTCGACAGATCAATTTACCTGTCCGGCGGGGAAAAGCATGGTACGGATTTCGGGTAAAAATCCCAAGTCTGAGTTAGGATACCAAGCTCACACACATCTGTATCAGGCCTCCGGCTGCTCCCGATGTCCTCTCCGAGAAGAATGCCATAGTGCTGAAGAGAACCGTATCATACGCGTGAATCATGCCCTAAACGAGTACAAGCGTACGGTCAGGGAATTGCTTACATCCCAGCGGGGTATGCTTCATCGCTCCCGAAGACCCATAGAGCCCGAAGCTGTATTCGGGCACATCAAAGCCGACCATATGTTCCGCAGATTCCGATTGCGATCGTTACCAAAGGTCAATATTGAATTCGGACTCGTCGCATTGGCACACAATATACGTAAAATAACGTCGATCACATTGCTTGATAAGCGCAGTGACGATGATCCCGGAAAAAATCATAAAAGTTATGTGGTGAAATGCCGAATATGGGCAAATTCTCTAATTTATTCCGCTGCTTAATATTCTTGAATCCTCAAAAATAGGGCTGCCTAACTTTTATTGTTAGACAGCCCCGTCCTACCATCGGGCCGAATCGCCGGACCCGAATCGTCGAATCGATCAGCGACGGATCAGATAATCGCTTTCATGGCCCAACACCACCTGCTCGGCCACCGAGCGGAGATAAGCCGCTTTCGTAGCGTCGAGACCGCAATCGGCCGGATCGTTGCCGAAGGATTCGCCGAACAATACGAGGTAATTCACGCAGGCTTTCAGATAGGCGCCGTATTCCGACTGGTGTTTGTTGTCCGTATAGTAGAGGTTTATGCCCGACGAACCGGCACGTACCTCGCGGAACGCCTCGCCGATGGGCGACACCCAGGCCGAACCGGCCTCGGCCATCTCGCGTGCACCCTTGCGCAGCAAGGCGTCGAACGTCGTGAAATCGGTGAATCCGCCGTAACTGCTGGCCGAGAAGGCCCACGTCTGTTCGAGCACCACCTGACAGGCGGGCGACGCGTCGCGTACCTTTCCGGCGAGCGTGGTGAATCCCGTGAGGATCGACGCCGTAGCATCGCGGCCGTAGGTTGCAGGGTTCTGGCTCTGGTCCTGAAGGAACGCGTAGTCGTAGCCGCCCTCGCCTACGGCATCCATCGTCATGGCGAGCGACTGATGCTGCGTCAGTGTCTGGGACCCCTTCAGGTGGGTTTTGATTTTCAGGTAGTGGCCCTCGCGCCAGGCGATCTCCTTGAGCATCCATACCGGATTGCTGTAATAGGAGAACGAGTTGCCCAGGCACAACACCTTTTTCGTGTCGCGCGGCACGGAGGTGCCGAGGTTCTGCACGTAGCTGCCCGTGAATCCGAAGGCGGGCATAAGCGCCTTCGCTCCGGCCGTAATGCTCTGTGCGGCGCCCGAACAGGTGTAGGGACCCACGGCCCGGCAGCGAATCTTGACCTCGCCGTCCGTCACCGCTTCGCTGAAGCGCATGGTCTGCATCACCGTGGTGACCTGGTAACTGCTGCCGCTTCCGAGGCCCGAGCATTTATAGGTATAACGGATCGTCGGATCCTCGGTCGCCGAACGCAGGTCCTCCTCGACACTCTTCCATACGCCGCCGTCGAGATACTCGACGATGTAGTATTTGGGCGACGCCGCCTCGCCGTTCATCGTGGCGTTGAACTCCACGGCCGAACCTGCCGGGAAGGAGGCCACCGGGAAGGAGTAGAGCCAGTAATCGCCTTCGACGAGGGTCGCAACGGCCGGTTTGTTCGAATCGACGGTTCGCGTAAAGGGGGTTGAGGCATTCTTCTCGCCGCGCACGACGGAGATATAACCCGAAGCTCCCGAGGTCGCGGGAATCGTATTATCCGACACCCATTTGGTCTGATAGCCCGGGAGCGTCGAAGCCTGGAAAACCCACTTGCTCGGGAACGCCGCACCGCGTGCCTGCTGGCTCACGGAAACCGACGCTTTCTGCAGTCCGTCGGTCGATGAGAAAGTCACCGTCGCACGACGCACTTCGGTGTCGTTGTTGGCATCGGCCGAGAGTTTCACATACTGTATGCCGGGGTTCTTCTCACCGCCCGCGAGCGCCGCACCGTCGAGATTCGCGATATGGATCCACGCGGCATCGGCCGTAACGGTCCAGTCCCAGTCGACGGACGAAAGCTGCACGACCGCCGCAGCGATACCCTGTGCGTCGAACTCCACCGACGACGGTTTCACTCCGAACTCCGGATCGGCCGGCACCGACGACCCGACGGGATAATACCGAATCGTCTGGTCGTTCACGTTGACCGCCGCAGCGCTGTGATCGCCGATATAGTTCATGTAGTTGGCGTAGTTCACCCCTACCAGCGAATAGGAACCGCCTTCGTAGGTGCCCAGGTCGCCCTGCGCGATGCAGGACTCGAATTCGGCCGCTTTGTTGCACTGTCCGAAGAAAGTACCTTTGTAGCTCGTCTTATCGCTGATTACCAGGCCGTAATTCTCGCATCCGACGAATGCGTTGTCGTCGGCGTTGACCAGGCAGACGATACCGCCCGCACCGCCGCTCGTCGTGCAGATCACATTGCCGCGGTTCACGCATCCGATGAGTTTCGAACCTGCGGCTGTGATGCAGGTGATGTTGCCGATGCGGGCGTTGCCCGACGTAGCGAACGAATTCACGTTCTCGCCGTAGTTGGTACACTCCTCGGCCACCGTATAGCGGTTCGCCGCAGCGACGATGCCCGAAGCACGTGCCGCCTGCGTCGTCAGATCGCCGTAGTTGTCGCATTTCACGATGCGTACTTCGGCCGTCTTGCCGGTATAGTTCGTCGAGAATCCGACGATGCCAGCCGCATGGATACCCGTCGCACCGTTCTTGGTATTGCCGCCCGACGTGGCGGTTACCTTGCCGTAGTTGACCAGCTGTTCGATCGTGGCACCCGTTTCCTGGGCGAAGGCGAAGCCCACCATGCCGATCGTCATGCGGATATTGTCTGGCGCAGCCCCGTCGAAACGCAGTTCGCCCCGATTGACGATGTTGCGCAGCGTAGCGTCGTAGACCAGGCCGGCCGCGATGCCGCAGTCGGCACCTTGCGTAGCTTTCACCTCCAGCGAGCAACTCTCGTCGAAGACGAGGTTTTCCACCACGCCGCCGCCCGTCACGGCACCGAACAGCCCGTATGCCGTTGACGCCGATGCTGCGCGGCACACCATCTTCAGATTGCGGATCGCATGTCCCCGACCGTCGAACCGGCCCGTGAAGGGATTTCCGCTCTTGATCGTGAGTTTGTTGCTCGCCCACGTGAAGGTCGCCGCGCCGATGGGGGTCCACTCCGTCACCTCGGCCATATCGATATCGTCGAGCAGCACGACCGTGCCCTCTTCGTTCTGCCACGGCGCCGTGCTCTGGCCTGCGTTCACCGCAGCGGCGAAATCCGCCAGATCATCGGCCGAGGCGATGCCTCCGCCCTGCGCCGAGAAGGCGTAGAGCGCTTTGGCGAGGTGCTTGGCGCGGAAGACGCCGTTCTGCTCGGTATAGGTGACCACGCCCGATTTGTAGACCTTCTTCGTGTACTCCTTGCCGTCGGCCGTGCGCAGGGTGAGTGCCAGACCTGCGGGCGACGAAAAACGCCCTACGGGGAACTTGATCGTCTGCGCCTTGCGCAGGTCGACACCTTCGGCGAAGCGTAACAGCAGCTCCTTGCCCGTGCCGTTCTCGGCAGGGGTCAGTGCCAGCGTCTGCGGGTCGACCGTTCCCGTGAAGGCGATCCATCCGTCGAAGGACTCCGCATCCGCAGGTTCCACGCGCAGCGACTCGGCTGCCGATTCCAATTCTCCGGCATCGATGCGCAGCTCCATGACCGAGAAGATGTTGCGGAAGGTCATATGCAGCGTGCCGTCGGTCGGGGCGCCCTCTGCCGGAACGCCCACGAGCGGAGCGCAGGCGGCATTGCGCTGTTCGTCGCCCGCGAGCGCGATTTCGCGCTCGGCAGCGATCGAAATCACGCCTTCGACCGTCGTTTCGGGATAGTAGGCTACCAGCGAACGCGAAGCGTCGTAGGATTCGATGCCCGCCGTGCTGGCGAAACGCGTCGTTTCGCCCGACTCCGCAGCCGTATATGCATAGGCACGACCGTCGTAGACCACCGTGATGCGGTCGCCCGCCTGCCAGGTCGATTTACCCTCTTCGATATCCGTGCGCGTCGTCTCCGAGCACGAAGCCTCGATCACGAGCCCCACGGCTCCGGGAATCTCCGTCGCGGGGCGCATGGGCTCCGCCAGTTCGGGAGCGGTCGCGCAGCCTACCAGGCCGAGGGTTGCGGACATCAGCGATATGATTGTGTTTTTCATCTTCTTTACTCTTTATCGGTATCGTTCTCGAATTCCGTATCTTCGATTCCGTTGTCGGGCGTCGAAGGGGCGGCCGACATGTCGGTGACTGTGAAGGGATTTTCGATGGCGTAGCGCGCCGCTTGCAGCGCTACGGGAGCCGTCGCATCGGTGACGGGCGTCGTGTAACTGCCGTCGGCCGTATTCGAAACGTCGTAGCGGAAGCCGTTGCCGTCGAGCGTCACGCCGTCGAAGGCCGGGCTGATGAGCATTTCGAACACTGCGCAGGAGGCAGCGTAGCGGCTCAGACCGTAGTCCATGTGGTAACCGTCGCGCGTGAGGTCCATCGCATTGTTGAGCGACGAGGTGCGCAGGTTCTGCAACACGGTACCCGTCGGGATGATCGTCTCGACGTCGGTCTCCGCGAGGACCTTCTTGGCCTGGGCGACGATCACGTCGAACATTTCGCTTTGGGTCGCGAAGGTCATGTAGGGACGCGATCCGGAAGCGATTTTGTCCATGTTGAAGTAGGCCTGCGACATGATGTAGGCGAAGTGCGGCGTCTTGGCGTTGTCGGCCTTGACCGAGGCGAGGAGCGATTCGATGGCGCCCTTCTCCGTGGCATCCCATGTCCAGGCGGCCTTGTTGCCCGTGTGCTCCTGGATGCAAACGATATCCCAGGGTTCCTCCTGGACGATCTGCCGGATCGTATAGCCGCTGTAGGACAGCCATACCGAGCTCGACGGCATGTTCTTGTAGCAGGTATAGTCGCTGCGCGTAGCGTATCCGTCAGCATATTCGGGGATCGTCCGGCCTCCGTAGTAGAGGTGCGTCATCTTCAGGGTCTTGATGCCTGCTGCGTCGACTATTTTGGGAAGGTGCTCTACGGCGTCCTTCGTGAAGCTGTTGCCGATGAAGAGAATGCGCAGGGTCGGGTCCACCGGATCGTCGACGCCCGGTCCGCCGCTGCTCGAGCCGATCAGATAGGTGATGTTGTCCGCATTGATCGGCACACCCGATTTCTGAACGCCGAGATAACGGATTTGCTCGCTCTCGCCGTAAGAATCGTAGACGGGTTGCCCGCCGTTGTAAACGCCGACCTTACCGCCTGCGATGCAGTTGACCCACGAGGTCGTATAACCGCTGTATCCGAAGAATACGCCGCGATAGGTATCGTCGGAGACGATTTCGCCGTAGTTGGCGCAGCCGCTGAACGAGTTGGTCGCGTTGTTGACCAGGCTGACCAGACCGCCGCAACGCGCACCGGCCGTAGAGGTCAGGTTGCCGTTGTTGATGCAGTCGATCATCGAGACGCCCGTACCCGTGATGCAGGTGATGTTGCCCAGACGTCCGGTCGACCCGCACGAGTTGACCTGATTGCCGTGGTTCACGCACGAATTGAGCACCGTATAGGAGTTCGCCGCTGCGACGATACCCGACGTACGGGCCGAACTCGACGTAATGTCCGCATAGTTGTCGCAATAGGAGAGCTTGTTGCAGATCTTGTTGGTCGTATTGCCCGACGCTACGCCGCAGATGCCCGCGGCATGGATCGCCGTACCGAGACCGTTCTGCGCATTTCCGTTCGTCTCGCAGTTCACCGCACCGTAGTTCTTCAACTGTTCGAGCGTCGTGCCCGTCTTCTCGCTGTAGATCATGCCGACCATCGCCACCGAGATACGGGCCGCGCTCGTGCCGTCGTAGACGATCGGCACGTAGTTGGTTACCTCCGAGACCGTCGCATCGCGGCAGATACCCGCCACGACGCCCGTTTCGGCGACACCGCCCGTAGCGGTCACCTTCAACGAACCGGTGTCGCCCTGGGCGGCGCCGATCGTGAGGTTGCGCACCGTAGCGCCGTCCAGCACGCCGAACAGACCGTATGCCGCATCGGCATCGCTGCCCGTATAGACGAGTTTCACGTTGCGCAGCGCATGGCCGCAGCCGTCGAACGTACCCCGGAAGGCATTGCCCGTGACGGTGAATTCGGTATTCGACCACTTCGCAGCCGCATTGCCGATCGGCGTCCATTCGCCTGCGGCCGCGAGGTCGATATCCTTCAGCAGGTTGACCGCGCCCTGTTCGTCCTCCCATTCGGCCGTGCTCTCGCCGCGGTTGACCGCGTCGCGGAAGGCCATGAGATCCTCCGCCGTAGCGATGCCTTTCGCGGGCGGAGGCGTCACGCCGCCGCTCGCGAAAACATTGTTCTCCAACACGGGCTCAGCACCCGCAAGGCTGAAATAGATATGCCGGGCGAAGTTCTCCTCGGTCAGCGCCTCGGCGCCTTCCGCACCGCCCGTGTAGGGGCCGATCTTGCCGCCGACCTTGCAGTTGCGGATGGCGACCGCCTTCTTGTTGGTATTGGCGCAGACGATGGCGATATATTTGTTCGTCGGGGCATCGATGATATCCGAAAGCACCGTGCCGTAGTTTTCGCAACCGTCGATCACGCACGAATTGTCGTTGGTCTGACCCGCGATGCCGGCCGCATAGCCGTGCGTCGTATCGCCCGCTACGGCGAACGAGACGTCGCCGTTGTTCACGCAGTTCACTACACTCGTCCGAACGCCCATGCCCGAAACGATGCCGGCCACGCGGCTGTTCGACGCTTTGGTGTCGGTGCAGACGATCGCAGCGTCGTTCGTGCAGCCCTTCGCCTCGCTGTATTTGTTCATCGAGGCGACGATACCCGCCGTACGTGTAGCCTGAGCTTCGATCGCACCCCGGTTCACGCAATTCTCCACGCGGCAGAGCGTCGCCGGAGTGCCCAGCGCGTCGGTGAAGCCGACGATGCCGCCCACCGAGAAGCCCGTACCGCCGTTCTTCGTGTTGACCGTATTGATCGACGAGATGCGGCCGTAGTTCGTGCAACCCGTCACCACGCAGTCGACTTCGGCCGTGCAGGTAGCACCTACCACGCCGCCGATCGACTCGCGCAGGTTGTCCGTACCTCCGGCGAAATCGATCGCCGCATGGTTCTCGCAGTTCTCCACCGTCGCATCGTAGGCATAGCCTGCGACGGCTCCCATAGCGGTCATAGCCGTTGCCGTCGAGGTCAGCGACGAACCTTCGCCGATCACTACGTCGCGCACCACGGCACCCTCCAGGACGCCGAACAGCCCCCAGGCCGATCCGGCGGCCGCATCGGCCGGAACCGCGATCTTCAGGTTCGTGATCTTGTGGCCCTTGCCGTCGAACGAGCCCTTGAACGAGGGGCCCGAGATGACGTTACCGGTCGTGTAGGTGCCGTTGCCGATCGGCGTCCAGGCGATACCCTTCATGTCGATGTCGGCGCCCAGCACCGCCTTGCCAGCGGCCTGCTCCCCGCCGGCGTTGACCGCCGCAGCGAAGGCCGTCAGCTCGTCGGCCGTCGTGATGACGATTGTGCCGAGTGCCGAGGTGCGGAAGAACAGCGGGCGAACGATCACATTCTCCGCCAGGTCGTAGGCCATGACGATCACGGTGCCCTGCGAAAAGGTTTCGCCGAACGTGATGTCGATCGTCTGCTTTTCGGTATCGAGCTTGGCTTCGACGCCCTCGACCTTGGCCAGGGCGACGATCGCCTGCTCGGCCGCTTCGCCCGAAAGCGCGTAGGCGACGCTGATCGGTCGTGCGACGTCCGCCACCATCGTGACGGGAGCCGCATCGAGCTTGAGGTTGAGCGTATTGAACACCGGGAGCGTGAGTGTCGTGCCGTCGCCGAGCGTCACCGAGAAGTTCCCGTCGGCATCGATTCCCGCAGCGCGGAATACCGACGAAGCATCGTCGTTCGCTTCGACGGGATTGCCCGACGCATCGGTCAGCCGTTCGCCGTCGATGGTCCAGTACCCCTCCTGGTCGACCGAAACGGTCGGCGTATAGCCGCTCACCGGGAACCGGTTGCCCTCGGCGTCGGTCAGCCACGAGATTTGGCCGTCGACGCACTGCGTCCAGTAGTAGATGCCGTCCTCGCCGAGCTGCACGCCCACGATCGGCACGTCGATGATGTCGGACACGGTGGCCAGCACGAGCGTATGCTCCTTGTCGGCGTTGTCCTTGTAGGTCACGACATACTTGCCTTCGGCATCCTGCGATACCGAGGTGATGACGTTGCCGTTGGTGAGGTAGCTCAGATCGGCGATCTGGGTGCGGAGAGCCTCCGTCTTGGCCTTCAGCGCCTCGATCCGGTCCTTGTAGTCGTCGATGCGCTTGCGCAGGTCCGTATCGTCGAAGTTGCTGCAAGCGCAAAAGGCGACGGCTCCCAGCAGCGTGATGATTTGAAATATCTTTTTCATGGTTTGTTCCGTTTTAGCGCATTAGTTGTTGATCGACGGATCGTAGTAGTCGGCATTCTTGTAGGAGAACGCATTGTCGGCCGTAGCGGCGGGCGCCGAAGTCGGATCGTTCATGTAGGTCTCGTAGCTGCCGACATAACCGCCCATCGAGCAGTCGCGGACATTGGTCCACGTGTCGGTCGATTTGCTCGAATATCCGCAGGCCCACGCCGGACCGTGATCGGCGTTGTACTTGTCGCCCAGGATGGCGCCCTGGTTCGAACAGCCGATGATCTGGATGTTGGAGTGACCGATGAAACCGCCCGTACGCGCGCCGATGTGCGTCATGACGTTTCCGTAGTTCGTGCAGCTCTCGACCGTCGCCGTGAGCGTCGTCTTCAGGTCGTCCGTACCGCCGATCAGACCGCCCATACGCTTGAAGTTGTAAGCATTCTCGCGTGCCGAGCCTTCGAATTTCCCGGCCAGGTCGTCTTCGACCGTACCGCGGTTGTCCGAATTCTTGACATTGCCGTTCATGAGCGTGGCGACCAGACCGCCCGTACGTCCCGTCGGGCAGCTGATATGGCCGTAGTTGACGCAGTACTGCACCAGGTTGCCGGCGTCCTTGGCCATGAAGGCCACGATACCCGCCGTTTGCATACCGCCGCCGCCGTTACCCGTGTTGGCGATCTTGCCCGTACGGACGAATCCGCGGTTGACGCAGCCCAGCGACTTGGCACGGCCGCCGATCGTCGTATTCTTCATGGCGCCGACGAGTCCCGACACGACGCACACCTCCTCCGTGGCGTTGTCGCCCGCAAAGTCGATGTTGTAGTAGTTCGTGCAGTTCTCGATCGTCGAGTTGACGGCATAGGCCGCCAGCGATGCGCATGCCGTAGCTTTCGGAGCCATGCCCGTAAAGGTCCAGATCACCTCGGTCTCGGTGTCGCCGAGCGTCAGGTTGCGTACCGTAGCATCCTCGATCGAGCCGAAGAACGCATAACCGTACTGCTTGGTGGTCATATCGGCCGTATAGCGGAGGTTCTTGATGGCGAAGCCCTGGCCGTCGAACGTGCCCTTGAAGGGGTTCACGGTTTTATAAGGGGTCGTCGTGCTCCAGCCGCTGCCGTCCACGCCGCCGATGGGCGTCCATGACTCAACGGCACCCATGTCGATGTCGTTGAGCAGCACCACCTCGCCGGCTTCGTTCTGCCAGCGTGCCGTGCTCGCCCCGGCGTTGACCGCCGCTGCGAATCCCAACAGATCGGCCGCCGACGAAATACCGCCGCCACCGCCTTCCGGAATTTTGGGCGACTGTTTGACGACGATCGCCGCCGAGATATCGTAAAGCGCATTCGCGAAACGGATCGTGCCCGTGCGGATCGCACCGCTGGCATCTTCGTAGTAGTCGGCCGTGAAGACGTGCGTCGTCGTGGTCAGCGCACGCGTCGAGTTGTAGATGAGCCACTTCGAAGCCGCGTCGTCGACCGATACTTCGTAGTCGATGCTCGCCGAAACCTTCACCTCGAACTGCGTCATGTCGCCCTCGATCACCACGTCGGCTGCCGAGCCGTTGTAGACGGGCTGCTGGATCTCGGCCTCTCCGAAGGTGAAGAAGAGCGGGCGCAGCACCGTGTTGCCGTCGGCATGCGCCATGACGAGGATATTGCCCTCCGTGGCGCCTTCTTCGAGTGCCACGGTGATGGTCGAAACCGACGGATCGATCTCGGCGTCGACGTTGTAGGCCGTGAAGATGTCCACCACGGCACCCTCGGCCTGCGAGCCGGAGACCGTGTAGCGGATCTTCACGCGCGTCGAGTAGTCGGCTACGGCCGTGTAGGTCGGGCGGTCGAAGGCGATCTTCAGGGCCTCGAACATGCGCAGGCGTACCTCCGTGCCGTCGGCCAGGACGAACACGGCCTCGCCCGTCTTCTCGTCGACATAGGCCCGACGGAAGAGCACGTTGCTTACGTCGTCAGCCAACTGTTTGTTGCCCTTCTCGTCGGTGAGCGGCTCTCCGTCTACCGTCCAGTATCCTTCGGCGTCGATGCCCACCACGGGAGCCGTGCCGCCGACGCGGACTTTCGCGCCGTCGACTACGATCCACTCCCACGTTTTGCCGTTATCGGCCGTCGTGCGCCAATACCATGCGCCGTCCTCGTCCTGCGCGATGCCGATCACCGGCACCGTGACGACCTCCTGTTGCGTGGCGACGGTCAGCGTATGTCGTTCGCCGCCGTGATCCATGTAGGTGATGACGTAATTGCCGTCGGCATCGGTCGAAATGAGCGACACG
The DNA here is from genome assembly GCA_964018965.1 of uncultured Alistipes sp. Classification (GTDB taxonomy): domain Bacteria; phylum Bacteroidota; class Bacteroidia; order Bacteroidales; family Rikenellaceae; genus Alistipes. The sequence goes on along the minus strand of CAXHRY010000007.1, from coordinate 57,313 downwards.
AACGAGCTCCCGATCAGCTGCGAGAGGGCGTTCAACTGCCCCTGCAACCCCTCGGCGGCCTTTTCGAGCGCCTCGATACGCTTGCCGACCTCGTTGAGGTCCTCCTTCACGCGCGTATCGTCGTAGGTGTCGCACCCCACCGCTACCAGGAGCAGCAGGCACAACAACGTATTCGCTATTTTTTTCATATCGGATTCTCTGCTTTAAAGTTACTTAATACGGATGTGCATGTAGTTCATGCAGCTGCGCTCGCCCTTCGAATCGCACGGATGGTTGACGATGCTGCCCGCACCGTCCTGCCAGGTCCACATGGTCGTCGAGCCGCCGCCGTCGAAGCGGATGGCGTTGTAGCAGCCGAGTTTGAGCATCGTACGGGCCATGTGCAGGTAGTTCATACCCGTATCCGAGGCCGTACGTCCGTCGATGGCGACCAGTCGCACGATCGTGCCCGTCTGGTCGGCACCGATGCAGGTCGCCGGCATCAGCGTAGCATCGCTCACGGCGACCTGTTTTCCGTCGTTGACGAAACGATACATGCTGGCGTTGTGCGTGACGATCGGTTTCACGACGTCGCCGATTTCCACGCTCATCGAGATGCGGATCGCATCGCTCGCTTTGACCGACGCCAACGCTTCGGCCTTGGTGCCGGTGAGTTGCAGCACCCAGTCGGTGCGCTCGTCGACGAACGGCACCTCGATCGTCTTGCCGCCGCGGCCGTCGACCACGGCCGTTACCGTGCCGTCGATCCAGCCCGTATTGACCGTCAGCGGTTTGGCGCCGCGTCCTGCGATGAAGAGCGCTTCGGTGCCAACGGCATTGAAGATACCCGGATGGGGCTCTTTCTTGAAACGCGACGTGAGGAGGTTGGCTTCGTAGCCGTCCGTGTTGTTCAGCCGCACGATCGTATCGTTGACCGAGTAGAATTCGTACTCCTTGCCGCCGACCTCGACGGTGCCCGAGAAATCGCGATTGCTGAAACTGATCGTCCGGTCCTCGAAGAAGGTGAAGCCGGGACGATGGTTCGTGAGGCTCTTGCGCACAGTAGGGTTGTTGACGAAGACCGGTTCGCCGTATTCGATGTGGAATCCGCGCGGGAATCCGTCGTGCGAGTTGAAGAAACCCGTATTGATGCCCGCCACGACGTTGCGGCCCTCCGCGCGACGGCGCAAGCAGGTTTCCGACAGCGTTTCGCGGATATTCTTACCGTTGTTCGAATTGTTGTTGGCGTTGGGATTCAGGCACAGCTCGTCGGCGATCGCCGTTTCGATCATGACCGAAGGGTTCGACAGGTCGGCTTCGACGACGTAGACGTTCTGTGCGAAGTTGGTCATCGAATAGTGATAATAGGTCACGCCGGGCGCCAGTTCGCGCTGCGTCTTGATCGTCCAGTCGTAGTATTCGTCCATCAGGTCGCTCAGACCGTTGAGCGCCGGGTTGAACTGGCCGTGTACGACCGCCGTCGCATAGGTTGCGGCAGGTGCTTTCGAGGGATCGTTCTTATACTCGGTCCAGTCGCCCACGCGGCCGCCGATGACGCACTCCGTAATCAGGTCCGCACTCTTGTTGTATCCGGCGGCCCAGCCCGCACCGTGGAGGTTCGATCCGGATGCCGTGTGGTCCGAAAGGATGATGCCCTTATTCTCGCATCGTACGATTTTGCCTTCGTTGTGTCCGACGAAGCCGCCCGTGCGGCATCCTAACTGCGAGAAAACATTGCCGTTGTTGACGCATGTCGTGAAGGTCATGCCTGCCGAAGCGCCTCCGGCCAAACCGCCCATGCGCTTGTAGCCGGGGTTGGCTCCGAAGATGCCGGCCACGTCGTCCTGTACCGTGCCGTTGTTCGTGCACGAGGTCGCCGTGCCGCTGATCGCCACGGCGACGATGCCGCCGCTGCGTCCCGAAGGAGCGCTGATCGCACCGCTGTTGACACACTCCGTGAGGGTCGTCTCCTTCATCACGGCGACGATGCCGCCCTGGTGGAAGCCCGAGTTGGTGCCGTTGCCCGTGTTGGCGATCGTGCCGCAGGTGAGCGTACTGTCGTTGACGCATCCGCTCAGTACGGCTTTCGAGGCATACCCGGCGATACCGCCCTGGCATACCGAGACGTTCGACGCATCGCTGCCCTCGAAGGCGATCGCCACCTTGCTGCGGCAATTCGTGAGTTTGCCCTCGACATAGCCGACCACGGCACCGACGGCAGCACCCTGCGGAGCTGCGCCCGTCAGTCGGATGCGGCCTTCGAGCGTGAGGTTCTTGATCTCGCCCTCGGCCGCGAGCGCCGAGAAAAGGCCGTGGGCCGCATTGCCGTCCGCTACGTCGAACGTCCAGTCGATGTTGCGGATCGTATGTCCGTCGCCATTGAAAACCTTGGCGAAGGTCTGTTCGCCCATTGCATACTCGACGGCCTTGTTGGCATCCGTCGTGCTGGGCGTCACCTTGCCGCCGATGACGTAGTCGCTCCAGTCGACACCCGCGAGATCGATATCGTCCATGAGTTTGATCTCGCCCTCGATGGTCCACTTTGCGAGGCTCTTGCCCGCATTCACGGCCGAAGCGAAAGCTTTCAGGTCGTCGGCCGAGCGGATGCCGGTCGGAGCTCCCGCGAGGGTCGTGAAGACCAGCGGCTTGAGCACGACGTTATCTGCGCCGTCGTAGAACATGACGATCAGGCGGCCCTCCTCGAAATCGGCCGGGAAGGTCACCGTGAGGGTCTTGGCTGCCGTATCGAGCGTTGCGGCGAGTCCCTCCGTGCGTTCGATCGAGAGCACCGAGGTTTCGGTTTCGCCGACCAGCGTATAACGGATCGTCAGCGGAGTCGAAGGATCGTCGACCGTGGTTTTCGCTTCGATGTCGAACCGCACGTCGAAGCCGTTGAGCACCTGTGCCGTTACCTTCACGCCGTTGCCGAGCGTGAAGACCGCCGTGCCGTCGCCCAGCATCTCGACCCCGGTGATGACCGATGCGGCCTTGCCTTCGGCACGCACGGGCTTGCCTGCGGCATCGACGATCCGCTGTCCGAAGACGGTCCAGTACCCTTCGGCATCCACGCCGATTTCGGGCGTACGGCCCGTCACGGGGATCTTCTTGCCGTCGGTGTCGAGCACGAAGCTCGTCTTCCCGCCTGCGGTCGTCGTCCAGTAGGTCACGCTGCCTTCCTGCGCCATGCCGATGATCGGCTGCGTATTGGCCTGATCCATCGTGGCGACGTGGATCGTGTGTTCCAGGTTGTCGGCATCCTTGTAACGGATCACGTAGTTGCCGTCGGCATCCTGCGTGATGCCCGATACGGCTCCCGAGGAGACGATCGCGGCCAGTGCGTCGAGCTGTTCCTGCATCGACACGACCTGGGTTTTCAGTTCATTGAGGGACTTGTACATCCCGTCGATGTCCTTCCAGAGCGCCGAATCGTCGTAGTCGTCGCAGCAACCGTACCCCAGTACGGTCACCGTGGCGAACAAGAGCGTCAAGATTCTTTTCATTCGCTTGAGTTTTAAGGTTATTTATTCGGTTTACAATGCTGTTGGCGGGCGTCGACGTGCGACGCCTATATGAAGAACACAACACGAAGGCCGATTACGTAATGCGTCTGCGGGATTTTTGGCCGTTGCGGCGAGAGACATGCTTCGGGATACACGGCGACGCGCGGCGACCCCCGCCCCGAAGGAGGGAATCGCCGCGCGCAACCGACGTCGAGATTCGCCGGAATCTACCGCACGCCGTGCGGAAAGTATTTCATAGGAAGGAACCGGTACGGCCCTTTACAGCGAGTCGGTTTCCGGACCGCAATGGCGCACAGGACGGTTTCAGATTCGCGGCGTAATGCCGCGTTTATAAGTCCGACCCTCCCCTAAATCCCCTCCTCGGAGGGGACTTCCGGTTGCAATCCGCAATGCAATAGGGCGTTGAAACAGCTTTAGCGCAACATACCCGTGACCGTCTTCATGTACTGTACGCGCTGGAACACCTCGTCGGCGACATTCGTGGCACTCAGCCGCCCGCGGAATTCGTCCAGCGAGGCGAATCCGTGGCGCGCGGCCCATGCGTCGAGGAAGCGGTTCATCTCAGCGATCGCCCCGTAACCCCGGCGGTGGATCGCCGTGCAGATCTCCACGGCGGAAGCGCCGCACAGCAGGGCTTTGACCGCCGCCGGGCCGTCGTGTACGCCCGTCGAGACGGCCAGGTCGAGCTGCGGCACGCCGGCTGCGCACAACGCCGCGCTGCGCAGTACGTTTCTGAGTTCCGACGGTTCGCTGAAGGGGTCGCCCGCCGTGAAACGCAGGTTCTCGATGTCGATATCGGGTTCGAAAAAACGGTTGAACAGCACCGCACCCCGAATGCCGTAGGCCCGCAGCCGTTCCGCGACGGCGAGGAAGTTGGTCAGCCGCAGGGGCATTTTCACCGCGACGGGGATATCCACGGCCTGCACGACACGCTGCGCGACGGCGGCGTAGGCGCTCTCCAGCTCTTCCGCCGTGCGGTTGCGATCGGTGGGTTGCAAAAAGATGTTGAGTTCGAGCGCCGCGGCTCCCGCACCGGCCGTCGCACCGGCATACTCCGTCCATCCCGCCTCGGTGCCGATGCAGTTGATGCTGGCGATGACGGGAATTCCCGTCGCCGAGGCCCGTTCGACGAGCCGCAGGTATTCCGCTTTATAGTGGTCGCCCAGGTAACGTTCGAGGTATTCGCCCGCGTCGCCCATGCCGGGGACGCCGATGCCTTCGGCCGAGGAGGCGTATTCGAGGGCCGCAGCCTCGTGGAGAATCTGTTCTTCGAAGATCGATTTGAGCACTACGGCGCCCGCACCGTTGCGAGCGCACTGTTCGACGCCCTCGGCATCGGCCGTATAGGGCGAACTGCCGACGATGACCGGGCTGCGCAGTTCGAGTCCGAGATAGGAAGTTTTCATGCACGGAAAAGTTTCGTTTCCCGTTTACTGCGCGATTTCCGTGCCGAAATCACTCCTCGCGGACGATGCCCCGGTTGGAACGGCCGTCGATGGCGACGTGCAGCGGCCGTTCGAACGACACATGTCGCAGGTAGGTCCCCTCCCAGGCCGCCGGGCGAGCATCGAGCGCCTCCTCGCGGAAGATGCCGTCGCCGCGGAAAGGGTTGATTGTCAGATAGCCTACGCCCAGCGACGTGACATTCTGGAAAAAGTGCGTACCTTGCGAGGGTTCGACTTCGAACTTGTCGATGCTGCATTCGACGATGACCTTCGCTTCGGAGATATGCGACCATTTGACCGGCACCCCGAGGAAAGGATCGGACGATCCCCAGCGTCCCGGGCCGACGAGCACGTAGCCCCGTCCTGCCTCGTGCATCCGGGCGTTGAGCGCCAGCAGTTCGTCGGCGATGCGCTCGGTCGAAAGCGAATCGAATGTCCCGCTTTTGACGTAGACGATGTCCGAAATGTCGTTCATCAAGCCGATTCCCAACGCATTTTCGCCGTAGATCAGTGCCCGGGAGGGATCTTCGGTGTTCCAGTCCACGGGGCGATTGTCCTGGTTGTCGATGATCGGTCGGATCTGCAACAGGTTGAAGATCCGCTGTTGGCCCGAGGGTACGTCCATGTTCACGGCGAACTCCACCTCGACCGGGCACCGCATCTCCTCGGCTCCCATTCGAAGGATGTCGGCGACGATCTCGGCCAGCGGGAAGGTGTTGTACTTCAGGATATTGTTGAATGTGATGACACGACGTCCCCGGTCGAAGGGACTGTCCGAAATACGCTCGTTTTCGCGGTCCCATACCGAGCAGACGAAACGCGCGTTGCGGTAGTCGCCGATCTGCGCGAGCGAGAGCCGCTGGAGGTTCACGCCGTCGTCGATCGACGTGCGGAACGCTTCGGGACGCAGGTTGAGCGCCAATACCTCGTTCTGCGTGTCGCGCAGCGCCAGTTCGGGCGTCGAGGTCTGCAATACCTTCTGCGGGAAGCGGGGCGAAAAACGCAGTGTACGGCCTCCGTCGACGACGAGTTTGCCCAGTCCCATCGCCAGGTTGCACACTCCGTCCTCTGGGCGTTCGTCGCCTAAGGGGTAGTAGTTGATCGAGCGGGCCACGCCCGAGCAGGTGGGGAAGAAGACTCCGTTCTGCTCCGTGCCGCACACCTCCTGGACGATCACGGCCATCTTCTCTTCCGAAATGAGGTTCTGCGAAGTCTGGATGTAGGCCCTCGATGCCGCGAAGTAGACCGAGGCGTAGACGCTCTTGACGGCGCGCAGCAGCAGTCGCAGCATCTGGTCCTCATCCTTGACATAAGGGATCATGTAGGTGGAGTAGATGCCGGCGAAGGGCTGGTAGTGCGAATCTTCGAGCTTCGACGACGAACGCACGGCAAGCGGCGTGCGCACGGTACGGATGTAGGCTTTCAGTTCGGCTTGCAACGACAGCGGGATGCTCGAGGCGATGAACTCCGAGAGGATCACCTCGTCGGGAAGTTCCTGCGCGATGATGCTCTTGAGGCCGTTCAGGCGGATGAACTCGTCGAAATATCCCGTGGCGATCACCACCGAGCGCGGAATCATGATGCGCACGTCGTCGTGCTTGTCGTACTGGCGGTATTTGATGAGCATCGAGTTCATGAACGCAAGACCGCGGGCCTTGCCGCCGAGCGATCCCTCGCCGATGCGGGCGAATGCTACGGCGTCGGAGTAGGTCTCGGGATCGAAGCGCGCGATGACGCCCTGCCCGAGCAGGCGGCGGTAGTCGCGGATGCGGTCGACCAGCGCGCGGCGGTGTTCCTCGACCGAGGAGAAATGGCCCTTGTCGTAGCGGCGGATCGCAGCGGCCAGCGGGAAGAGGCCGCGCGAATAGAGCCATTTCGAAAGGTGATTTCGCGAGGTGTGGTATTCGAAAGCCCGGTCGGGGATCGTGGCGATCATCCGTTGCATCTGCGCCAGGTCGCGGGCTCGGCCCAGCTCCTCGCCCGTATCGGGGTCTTCGAAGACGAAATCGCCGAAGGCGAATGCTTTGGAGATATAGTCGTGCAGCTGCGTGAGCAGCGTTTTCGAATTCTTGGCGATGAACCCCGCACCCAAAGTCCGGGCCTGGGCGGCGAAGGCCGTCTGCGAGGATTGCAGCAGCACGGGCATCAGCGGATTATCCTCGCGGATGCGACGGCAAAGTTCGATGCCCGCATCGAGTTTCTCGCTCTGCGGCGGGTCGTTGCGGTGCAGCACGAAGCCGACGTCGGAGATCACGCCCAGCAGGTTCTTCTTGTAGCGGTCGTAGAGCTCGACGGCCTCCTCGTAGCTCGTGGCGAGCAGGATCTTGGGCCGGGCCCGCTTGCGCAGGATCTGCTGTTGTTCGTTGAAGGCGTCCTTGAGGAATTCGGTGTTCTGCAACAGCAGCAGTTTGTAGAGCTCGGGCAGATAAGTCGAATAGAAACGGATCGAGTCCTCGACCAGCAGGATCGCCTGCACACCTCCCTGTTCGATATCCTCCGCGGCGTTCATCTTGTCCTCGATGAGCTTGATGATGGCGATGATGAGCTCCGGGTTGCCGTGCCAGCAGAAGAGATAGTCCAGTCCCGAGCGATCCTGCTCGTCGATGCGGCGGTAGATATCCTTCGAGAAGGAGGTGAGCAGCGCCACGGGAATCTGCGGATGGCGCTCCTTGACGATCTTGGCGAAAGCGAAGACGTCGGGCGTGCCGACGTTGTACATCGTCAGGATGAAGTCGAACGAATCGTCGGCCGAGAGTAGCTCCAGTGCCTCGCCCGTCGACCCCACGTGGGTGAACGACGGGGGATTGGACATGTTCAGATCGATATATTCGCGGTTGATCTGCGACTCGATGTGTCCGTCCTCCTCCAGAATATAGCCGTCGTAGCTGCAACAGACGAGCAGGATTTTGTGGATTCGGTACTTCATGAACCGATACTGCGTCTGGTTCTCGTCGGGCAGGTATTGTTCGAAACTGCTGGTCATAGGATGCGGGAAATTTGATCGGAGAACAAAAATACGGAAAAAAATTGTTACCTTTGTTGTGTTTCCGGTTTCAACGGACCATTTTTGCCATGAGCGAACAGAATTTTACCTTGCAGGAGGTGACGACGCCCGCGCTGGAGCGCGCGTGGCTCGATCTGCCGAAGCGAATTTACCGGGGCAACCGCAACTGGGTGTGCCCCCTGGACGAAGATGTGCGCGAGGTGTTCGACCCGGTGCGCAACGAGCTTTTCGCCGATGGCGAAGCCGTGCGTTGGATCGTGCGCGACGCCTCGGGAGAGGTCGTCGGACGCATCGCCGCGTTCTACAACCGCGAAAAAGCCGCATTGGAGGAGCAACCCACGGGCGGCTGCGGATTTTTCGAATCGGTGGACGACCAGCGGGTCGCCGACATGCTTTTCGACGCCGCACGGCTGTGGCTCGCGAGCCGCGGCATGGAGGCGATGGACGGCCCGATCAACTTCGGACAGCGCCGCGACTGGTGGGGACTGCTGGTCGAGGGCTACGAATTCCAACCCCTCTACAAGAACCCCTACAACCCTCCTTATTATAAGGAGTTGTTCGAGCGCTACGGATTCCGGAACTATTTCAACCAGAACAGCTATATCTGGCGCGTAAACGCCTCGGAGGCCAACAAGCAGATTTTCGCCCGCGCAGCGCGTCTCGACGCGAGTTATCACGTCGAGAACATCGACATGCGCAATCCCGAGGAGGCAGCCGAGAATTTCCGGGTGATCTACAACAAAGCCTGGGCCCTCTTTTCGGGCGTGAAGCCCATGACGCAGGAGGAGGCTTTGCAGATGATGCGTCTGCTGCGGCCGATCATCGATCCCAACATCATCTTCTTCGCCTACTACAACGACGAGCCGATCGGATTCTTCGTCACGGTGCCCGACCTGAACCGTCTGATCGGAGGTTTCAACGGCAAATTCGGGCTGTGGCAGAAGCTGCAACTGCTGTGGAAGCTGAAGGTCCGCAAGTCGTGCGACCGTATCTTCGGCATCATCTTCGGCATCGCGCCCGAATTCCACGGCAAAGGCGTCGAGTCGGCCATCATGGTCAAATACTGGCAGTTCCTCGAACAGACGAAGAACCCCTACAAGACGATGGAGCTGGCGTGGATCGGCGATTTCAACCCCGTGATGAACCGCATGATCGAGACCTACGTATGCGCCACGAAGCACAAGATGCACACCACCTATCGTTACCTGTTCGACCGTGAGAAGGAGTTTCGCCGCTGCCCCCGTCTGGGCATGAAACGACGCACGGAGTAAAACCGAAGACCGACCTCCGCCCCGCTTTCGAGTCCCCTTCTCGGAGGGGGTTCAGGGGAGGGTCAGAACAGCGAACGCGGCCAAAGGCCGCGAGGCTTCGGCCACCCGAGCAAACGAAGGATCGGAAAACCGGAGAGGAGAAATAAAGACCAAAACAAACCCACCACAATGAAAACCACCGCATTTACCAAGTATCATATCGCCGCGGGAGCCAAGATGGCCGAATTCGCGGGATACAATATGCCCATCGAGTTCACGGGCATCAACGACGAACATATGACCGTGCGCAACGGCGCGGGCGTCTTCGATGTGAGCCACATGGGCGAAATCTGGGTCAAGGGTCCCAAGGCCTTGGAGCTCTTGCAGCGCATCACGACCAACGACGTGGCGAAGCTTTACGACGGTAAGGTGCAGTATTCGTGCATGCCTAACGGTCGCGGGGGCATCGTGGACGACATTCTGGTCTACCGCATGGATGCCGAGACCTACATGCTCTGCGTCAATGCCGCCAACATCGACAAGGATTGGGCGCATATCCGCACCGCAGGCGAGGCGATGGGCCTGGAGGCCGGATCCGGCAAGGAGCTCTACAACGCTTCGGACGAGATCTGCCAGTTGGCCGTGCAAGGCCCTCAGGCGATGAAGATCGTGCAGAAGATGTGCGATGAACCGGTCGAACAGATGGAATACTACACTTTCAGGAAGATGCAGGTAGCCGGCTGCGACGCGATTCTCTCGATTACGGGGTATACCGGCGCCGGAGGATGCGAAATCTACGTCGCCAACGAGGACGGGGACCGTCTGTGGGAGGCGCTTTGGAAGGCCGGCGAGGAGTTCGGGCTCAAGAACATCGGTCTGGGAGCGCGCGACACGCTGCGTCTGGAAAAAGGATTCTGTCTCTACGGCAACGATATCGACGACACGACTTCGCCCATCGAGGCCGGGCTGGGGTGGATCACCAAGTTCGCCGACGGCAAGGAGTTCACCGACCGTGAGCTGCTCGCACGGCAGAAAGCCGAGGGCGTCGCGCGCAAGCTGGTCGGTTTCAGGATGATCGAGCGCGGAATTCCGCGCCACGGGTACGAGTTGGCGGCTCCCGACGGTACGCCGATGGGTCACGTCACCTCGGGCACCATGTCGCCCTGTCTGAAAACGGGTGTCGGTCTGGGGTACGTCGCGGCACAGTACGCTGCTCCCGGAAGCGAAATCGCCGTCGTCATCCGCGGCAAACTCGTGAAGGCCGAAGTGGTCCGTCTCCCGTTCGTGTAGGCGAAGGATCGCTCCGATTCCGGACAGCGGGATCGAATGAAAAGAGCTGTCTAACAAGTCCCGAATTTTACGATTTCACCCCCGTCAGAACGAGCTCTGACAGGGGTGATTTTCAATTTCGGGGACTTCGTAGGTTACATGCAGGAGTTGGCGTCCGAATGCCGCACTCCGGACGATATGACGGCAGGATACGAGAAAATGTGGGGTGCCGATTGGCCGAAACCGACGTCTGGTATCGCGTATTTCGTCGGAGAGAGTCATTCGTTCACTCGCTTCCGTTCGAAGAAAAGCTCGGGTAAGACGATTCTTATCTCTTTCGCGACCTTCGCACTCTGCCAATAAACTATGAAATTGACGGTCGCGCGCTTTAGCTCGTAACCTTGCATCCGGAGTTTTTCATAGTCTTGATCCATGAATTTCGTCGAAAATTTCAGTACGGATTCTCCTGCGCCCGTCATACATTCGTCGCCCTTGACATACAGGGTATCCCCGCTTCTAAGCCGGGCGATCCGAGGCTGTCGATCGATGAAATAATCCAGCCATATATCGCTGTGACTCAGATGTACGGCCAACTCTTTCGGCCGCGAATAAACGGCTTCGTCGTCGATGCGTTCCATGTTTTCGACGGACAAGTTATCGAGGAAATCCGAATTTACGTGAATCGTCAGTTCCCGCCGTGCCCTGGTCATGGCGACGTAGAGTTGCCGGACTCTTTCGTCGGAGGACGGATTGAAGTTGTCGAGCATCAGGAAAACATGGTCGAACTCCTTGCCTTTCGCTTTGTGGATCGTCGAAACGAAAATGGTTTCGACGCTTTCCCCGAAGAAATCGTCCAGCTTCGATTCCCGAATGAAATGTTCCAGATCGGATTTGTATCTTCGTTTGGGATTGATCGTTTCGAAATCGCGGATCAACCCCATGCAGCTTTCCAGTCTGGTGCTGTTCCGAAACGTCGCCTGCAACTCCCTTTTCGCCCGATCCCACACCTCGTCGTCGATCCGGAAGATATTCTCCTCCGAATGGAGTCCGGAGAGAAAGAATCTGATCTCGACGAGATTCGTCAGACTGAATCCGCTGTTGTCCTGAATCAACCGTGCCGGTATGCCGTGCTTGAGCAACAATCCCGAAACCTGCAAGGCGTCGTCGTTCGTAGGCGTAAGCACGCAAATGCTGCCGCGGAGCCTGGTGGCGAGAATATCCTTTACCAGCGGTTCGACAAGATTTTCGCTCCGATAACGCACCACCTTGATTTTTCCGTTATCGGTCTGTTTGGCGAGAATCGGTTTCTCTTTCAGCCGATGGCCGAGACGTGCGACGAATCGGTTGGCGAAATCGACCAGATTGTTTTTGCTGCGATAATTCTCGACCAGTTCGTATTTGGTCGCTCCGTACTCCCGAATCAGCCGTTCGAAATATTGCGAACTCGCCTTTCGGAATTCATAGATATTTTGGTCGTCGTCTCCGACTGCGATGATTCGCATCTCCTCGTTCTGCTTCGCGAGAGCTTCGATCAGCGCGAATTCGTCTGCGTTCATATCCTGCGCCTCGTCGATGACCAATACGGTTTTCGTAATGCGGCTCAACTCCACCTCTCCGTTGTCGATGCGTCGGACGGCGGCTCTCAGCACGTCGTCGGCTTTCTCCAGGCTGCCGATCTGTCCCAGCAAATCGAAGCAATAGGAATGGAAGGTCTTTATCTCGATGAAGTTGGCGGCGTTGCCGATCAATTCGATCAGCCGCTTCTTGAATTCGGTGGCTGCCGCCCGTGAAAAGGTAAGCATGAGCAACTGTTCGTGCTTGATATCCTCCATAAGCATCAGGGACGCCAGCTTATGCACCAGCACACGGGTTTTGCCGCTCCCGGGACCTGCCGCGACCACGATGTATTTCGATTCCTGATCCCGGATGATCCGTAGCTGTGCGGGCGAGAGCTCTCCGAAGAGCCGTTTGAACTTGGCCGGAGTGATGTTCCGCTTGATTTCGGATTGTCGGCTGCCTTTGAAATACAAATTCAGGAACGACGCATAGTTCAGTCCGAAATAATCGTCGACGAATTGCAACGAATCCTTCGACCCGGCGATCATCTTTTTGGCGTATTCCCCGACGATGTGGATTTGCTGGATCTTATTTTCGTAGAACCGCAGGAGCTTCCGATAATCTTCGAGTTTGTAACGCTTCTTGTTGTCTTTTTCGAGCCGTTCGATCGTCAGTCTGTTGTAAATGACCAGAAAACCGCCTTCGATTTTGAGCGCTTCGATTCGGGAGAGGTAGAACAAGGCATCTTCGATCTCTTGGGTCGAGACTTTTCGCCCGAAAGATCCGATCCAATTTTCGAATGCGGCTTTCAATTCGAGGACCGAAAATTCCACGAAGCTCTCTCCTTTGTCCGCCGAGGCATTTTCGTTGCTTCTGTCGTACAGAAATTCGACGATGAACTTCGCCATGTTGTGGCGTAACTCCATGTTTTCCCGGAAGGTTTCTCGGGGCTGTATCCATCCGATCGACACCAGATCTCTGTTGGATCCCATGCTTTTGCGCTTGATCCAGTGCTTTATGGCCCAGAAATTCAGTGCGGTTTTTATTTTGCTCGGCGTGATGTTCGCCTCTTTGAGGCCTGCGTCGAGCGCCGCAGCTGCGGCTTTTTCGTTGATCTCTTTGAGGTGGAAGTCTTTTTCCGCATCGTCGAAGGCGTCGAACAGGAAATTTTCGATCCAGCACGCTGTCGTTACGAGCTGAAGCGAGCGATTGCGCGACTCGCTTTTTTTGATGAAGGCTGTCAGGTCCTTCGCATCGGCCAGTATTTCCTCCTCACGCAACAGATTGATGACATGTATGACCTCCTCTTTTCTGATTCCCAGGTGGTCGCTGATATAATCGATCCGCGTTTCCGCAATCTCGTCGTCGGTCTGTTTGCGGCTTTTGCTCGAAAAGAGCTTCTTGATGATCCGCACTGCATATTCCTGCCGTTTACCGTCGAAACGCTCCGAAGCCCGTATCTTCTCGATCGCCTTCTGGGCCGATTCGACGCAAATGCTGTTGGCGAAGATCCGCGGCATATTCTGCCCGCGTTTCAGGTATCCGGCATCTTCCAGCGCGGAGATCGCCGTGGTTACCCGGCTTTCGATTTCCGGAACGCTGTCGTCCCAGCCCGCTTTGCGTGCGATCTCCAATGCCGAGTTCGATACCGTGGAGCGGAATCGGGCGAGTTCCTTGATCGCTTTCCATACCTGCTGAATCTCCTTGAAAGAGAGTTTGGTCTGGTTGAGCAGAATGAAATGTTTGTCCAGATCGTCCTCGTTGAAGAGGATATAACACTCGGCATCGATGTTTTCGTTTCGACCTGCGCGTCCTGCTTCCTGAATGTAGTTTTCCAGAGAGTCGGATATGTCGTAATGAATGACCATCCCGACATCCTTCTTGTCGACACCCATCCCGAAAGCCGATGTCGCGACCATGATCGGAAACTCTCCGGCTATGAAGGCATTCTGGTTCGCGGTCTTCTGCTGGATATCCATCTTGCCGTGATAGGCTTCGGCCGGGAATCCGTCCCGGGTCAGGCACCGTGCCAGCTCGTCCGCGCGATGCGTCCGCGACACATACACGATCGTCGGACAACTTTTCGCTTCGATCAGGTGCCTGAGAGTCTGATATTTCTGCGCTGCGTCCTCCTGGGCCAGCACTTTGTAGCTGAGATTGGTCCGCGAGGCTTTCGATGCGAAGACCTCGAATTCGATCGAGAGTTTCTCCCGAAAATAACTTCGGATGTCCTCGATGACCTTTTGCTTCGCCGTGGCCGTAAAACAGGAAACGGGAATCGGTTCATCCATGTGTTTCTGTTCCTGAATCGATCGGATGAAATCGCCGATATAGAGGTAGTCGACCCGAAAATCCTGACCCCAGGCGGAGAAACAATGTGCTTCGTCGATCACGAATCGCACGATGTTCCGTCCCAGAATCAACCGTTCGATCGTTCGCGAACGCAGCGATTCGGGAGAAATGTAAAGGATGGAAGCCGATCCGTCTTCCACCCGTTCGAAAGACTTCGCCCTTTCGATCGGATCGAGCAATCCGTTGATGGTGACGGCATCGGTGATCTCGGCTTTTTCCAGGTTGTCGACCTGATCTTTCATGAGCGATTGCAACGGCGATATCACGATCGTAAGACCGTTGGCGTTTTCTCCGCTCATCAGGGCCGGAAGTTGAAACGTTATCGACTTTCCGCCGCCGGTCGGGAAGACGGCCAGCAGGGATTTGTTGTCCACGGCGGCCCGGACCGCATGCTCCTGCAACGGTTCGCCGGCATAGCTCCGGAAAGTATCGAATCCGAACCAGCGTTTCAATCCTTTATGAATATCCAGTGCGCTGTTGCAGTGCGCACAACCCTCGATGCAGGGGATATTCCGCAGCCGGAACATGATGCGTTCGACATCCGGATAGTTTTTCAGGACCCAAGGCGGAGTGATGGAATGCGTTTTCCGGTGACTTGCCAGGGAATCGATCAGCGACAGGCAAAAAGCCAATTCGATCGGGTGTTCCGCGATCATTGCTTTCAAGTCGGCATGTTCGCAGATTTCCGTTTCGAATTTCTGACGGATCAAATTTTCGAGATCTTTTTTTTCAGAGGCATAAGAAATAAAACGGAAAAAAGCCTGAAACTCCGGCGTATCCCCCAGCAATCCGAAAAATATCTGTTTAAGAAGATCGTCTTTACGCTGAAAAGCCGCAATTTCGTCGTGGAATAAATACCGGGCTTTGACAGAATCGTTCAACGGGTTGTTCGCCTCGTCCGTTTGCAGTTTATCGTCCTTCAGGAGCGCATGGTAGGGTTTCGTCGGAAAAAGCAACGGTGAAAGCGGCAAGGTGTCGATAACATCGGCCGGATCGATTCCGGCTCGCTGCAATGCGCCGCCGATGTATTTCAGATCGTGCCTGAGGATGTTGTGTCCGCAAACGAACCGGATTCCGCGAAGAAACCATACGAAGTTCTCCGAAGATTTGTCGTGGAACTTGCGGCCGTCGTTTCTAATACCTCCGATATCGAGTATTTGCCGGCTCTTCGGCTCGATCTCGGTGTCGATGAAGGCGATCGGATAATTCATTTTCCCGAATTTTTTGGAATACCCCGTTTACACCCCTAAGGAGCGTAAAACGCATGATGATCCAAATATAGTGAAAATGATTCGGTTTGCAAGATATGTCCGGTCGTTAATAAATAATTCAGGCAACTTTATGCAATTTTACACTGAATCGGTCCTAAGACACGATCACTTTGCGGGTTGAGGCAGAAATCCCCTCCGAGGAGGAGATTTCGGGGAGGGTCGGATTTGTAAACGCGGCCAAGGGTTGCGAGACAACGACAGCCCTGAATGCATCAACGTGCGAAAAACCGGTGAGGTGTAAAGTTGTATGCAGTTGCCATAATTTATTGTATATTCGGGACATGGCTTCTTGAAATCGCGGTTCCGAAAGCTCCCCGTCCGAGGCGACTTCGTGGAATGCCTGCGGCCCGAGACGTTGCAGCCTTTCGTATGCCAATCCTCTCCGTCGGGTGTCGGAGAGATGTGGTTCGTTCGCATCCCCGGGGTGCGAATCCGAGGATTGAAAACGATAATCGATGTGTTGCGAAGAATACGGTCGGCGACGAACTATGCCTCGCGATCGAGCAGTGCGGTGAGGATTCCTTGTTCGTCGTAGCCGCAGAGGGCGTAGAGTTGTGCGGGCGTGCCGTGTTCGACCCACCGGTCGCCGATGCCCAGCGATCGAACCTGCGTCGTATGTCCCCATTCGTTGAGGAGCGCTGCGATCCGTTCGCCCACGCCGCCGCGCAAGGCTCCGTCTTCGACGGTCACCACGCGCCGGAAACGGCGGCCCACCTCGCGGAGCAGTTCCTCGTCGAGGGGTTTGACGTAACGCAGGTCGTAGTGCGCCACGCTTACGCCTCGTGCCGCAGCGCGTTCGGCGGCCCGTGCCGCAGCGTTTCCGGTGGTTCCGATCGTCACCAGCGCCACGTCGTCGCCTTCGTGCAGGCGTCGTCCGCGACCGACAGGCAGTTCCCGGAAGGTCTCTCCCCGCCAGGCGACGCCCTCGCCCGTGCCGCGGGGATAGCGCAGCATGAAGGGATGGCCCGCACGAAGGGCCGTATACATCAGATCGCGCAATTCGCGTTCGTCCATGGGCGCTGCGAAGATCAGTCCCGGCACGGCGCCGAACGCCACCATGTCGAAGACCCCGTGGTGGGTGACGCCGTCTTCGCCGACCAGTCCGCCGCGGTCGAGGCACATCACCACCGGCAGATCCTGAATCGCCACGTCGTGGATCACGTTGTCGTAGGCGCGCTGCATGAAACTCGAATAGATGTTGCAGAACGGTACGATTCCTTCGGCGGCGAGACCGGCCGAGAAGGTCACGGCATGGCCCTCGGCGATGCCGACATCGAAACATCTTTCGGGCATTTCGCGCATGAGGATATTCATCGAACAGCCCGACGGCATGGCCGGGGTTACCCCCACGACGCGTGCGTCCGAGCGCGCCAGGTCGAGCAGCGTTTCGCCGAAAACATCCTGATAGCGGGCCGCCGGAGCTTTCGATGCGATCCGTTCGCCCGTCTCGGGGTTGAAACGCCCCGGAGCATGCCATACGGGCTGGTCGTGCTCGGCGGGACGATAGCCTTTGCCCTTGACCGTCATTACGTGCAGCAATTTCGGCCCGTCGATGTCGCGCAGCGCCCGCAGCGTGCTCACGAGCTCCTTGAGGTCGTGTCCGTCCACAGGACCGAAATAACGGAAGTTGAGACTCTCGAAAAGGTTGCTGTTGTTGAGCAGCCCCTGTTTGACGGCGTTGCCCGCTTTCTGGCAGAGGTGCAGCAGTCGCGGCGTATGGGACAGCACTCCCCACAGGCGTCGTTTGAATCGGTTGTAGTGGCCCGAGGTGGCGATCTTCAGCAGGTAGTTTTTCAGGGCTCCGGTCGCTTGGTCGATCGCCATCTTGTTGTCGTTGAGGATCACCAGCAGATCGGTATCGCGGCTCGCTCCGGCGTTGTTCAGGCCCTCGAAGGCCAATCCTCCGGTCATCGAACCGTCGCCGATCACGGCCACGACTTTGCGTCGCTCGCCACGCAGTTCGGCAGCTTTGGCCATGCCGAACGCCGCCGAGATCGATACCGAAGCGTGTCCCCCGCCGAAGGCGTCGTAAGGGCTCTCGGCCATACGCGGAAATCCGCTGATGCCGCCCAACTGTCGTTTGGTGCGGAAAGCCTCGCGCCGCCCCGTGATGATCTTATGGGCGTAGGTCTGGTGTCCTACGTCCCAGACGATTCGGTCTTCGGGCGTGTCGTAGACGTAGTGCAACGCAGCGGCCAGTTCGACGGCGCCCAGGCTCGAAGCCAAGTGTCCCGGATTGATCGAACACTCCTCGACGATGTAGCGGCGCAATTCGTCGCAGTAGGCATGCAACTCCCCGGGCGTGAGCCGTTTGAGGTCCGCGGGCGAGTCGATCGTGTCGAGCAGTCTGTATTTTCCGGTCGCCATGATTGCACAAAGATAGTGATTTTTGCCGATTATATACGTTTTTGTACCGAAGTCCACGGGCTGTAGCGGCGAATAACGGAATCGAGAGGTTCGTTTTTCCGATTTTAATCCGTATATTTGTTGTCAAAACCCCTACTATTATGTCTATGCACTATTCTTTCCGTGCGGTGATCGCCGCATGGCTCCTCGCAGGAGCCGCAAGCTGCACCTCCCAGTCCGCTCCGCGACAAATCGATTACACCCGGGCGCCGGGCGATATCCGGCTCATCAGCTTCAACGTCCGCCAGAGCGGTGCAGCCGAGAAGGACGGTCCCGACCGGTGGGAAAAGCGCCGCGAAGCGGTGCTGAACCTCTTCGAGCGCGAAAGTCCCTCGGTGGTGGGTATTCAGGAGGGTCGCATCGACCAGGTACGTTTCATCGAGCAGGGGTGCCCGCAATTCGCCCGCGTGGGCGTGGGCCGCGACGATGGAGCCGAAGGCGGCGAGATCATGGCGATCTTCTACCGCAACGATCGTTTCGAACTGCTCGACTCGGGAACTTTCTGGCTCAGCGCTACGCCCGACGAGGTTTCCCGCGGCTGGGACGGCTACTGCAACCGCACCGTCACGTGGGTACGCCTGCGTGAGGCGGCCTCCGGCAAGGAGTTCTACTACCTCAACACCCATTTCGACCACAAGGGTCCCGAGGCGCGGCGCGAATCGGCCCGGCTGATCGCCGATTACGTCCGCGAGCGGATTCCGGCCGATGCGACCGTCGTCGTGGGCGGCGACCTCAACTCGGCGGACAACGATCCGATTTTCGAGCCCTTGAAGGCCGTTCTGGCTACGGCCCGCGATATCGCCGATCCGACCGACCGCGGCGGCACGTTCAACGGCTTCGGCGCGGTGCCCGACAACATCGTTCTGGACCACTTCTTCTGTCGGGGAATCGATACGCTCGATCGTCCCGCACTGCGTGTGCTGCGCGACGACTACGGCGCACCCTACGTTTCGGACCACTATCCCGTCGAACTGGATTTCCGGCTGCCCTGAACGGCTCGGAAAAACACTCCTTCGGCTGAAAGATCGGCCGGGAAGAACGGTTTTTCGCGAAAAATTCCTATCTTCGCATAATAAACCCAGGAATTGAAAATGAAATACGAACGCATACTTCTGAAACTGAGCGGAGAATCGCTCCAGGGCACCCAGAAATACGGACTCTCGCCCCAGGTGCTGCAATCCTACGCCGAGCAGATCAAAGCCGCCGCAGCCACGGGCGTGCAGATCGGCATCGTCATCGGCGGCGGCAACATCTTCCGCGGACTTTCCGGGGCCAAGAAGGGCTTCGACCGCGTGAAGGGCGACCAGATGGGCATGCTCGCCACGATCATCAACTCCCTGGCGCTCCAATCGGCCCTCGAAGACAACGGCGTACGCGCCAAGGTCCTCACCTCGATCCGCATGGAGCCCATCGGCGAATACTTCTCCAAGGCCAAGGCCATCGAGTATCTCGAAGCGGGCTACGTCGTCATCATCGGCGGCGGCACGTCGAATCCTTACTTCACGACCGACTCGGCATCGGCCTTGCGCGGTATCGAGATCGAAGCCGACGTGTTGCTGAAAGGCACGCGCGTCGACGGCGTATACACGGCCGATCCGGAGAAAGATCCCGCCGCGGTGAAGTTCGACGAGATCACCTTCGAGGAGGTGCTCGACCGACGACTGAAGGTCATGGACCTCACGGCTTTTACGCTCTGTCGTGAAAACCGTCTGGAAATCATCGTCTTCGATATGGATACCGAAGGCAACCTGGGCAAGGTTCTCGCCGGAGAGCCGATCGGTACGCTCGTGAAGCTCTGACGCCGGGCGTCGGCCGAGGTCGGGGTGGGAAGAGGCTCTCGAACCTCCGTTGCGCCGCATGCCGCCGAGGAGGAATCGTACGGTCCGCTGCCGCTCGGTCGGGCGATCTCCGACGATCGCCTCGGGAGCGGGGCGGTACGGAGCCGGAGATGCTCGAAAGTGGGCGATATCCATCGGAAAGTCCCTTTCCGGCGGGACGACGGATTGCCCCGAACGGATGGCAGCGAAACCGCCGGATTTAAAATCGTATGTTATGGCACGCAAAAAAAGCAACAAACAACTGTGGGTGATGCTGGCGCTGATCGTTGCGATCCTCGCCGCGATCCTACTGCTGCCCTCGTGCGGCAATCGCACTTCGAAGCAGGGCGAGAAGACCGAGGAAACGACGTTGGTTCGCGAGGGCGATACGGCTCCCGACTTCGACGTGACGATGCTCGGCGGAGAGCGGATTTCGCTTTCGTCGCTGCGCGGCAAGGTCGTGCTGCTCAACTTCTGGGCTACGTGGTGCCCGCCCTGCCGCGAGGAGTTGAGCCACATACAACAGGAGGTCATCGACCGCTTTGCGGGGCGTGATTTCGTCTTCCTGCCCATATCGCGCGGCGAACAGCCCGAAGCCGTCGAGGCGTTCCGCGAACAGGCGGGTTACACCTTCGCGATGGGGCTCGATCCCGATCGCACGATCTACGACCGTTACGCCTCGAACTATATTCCCCGCAATTTCCTGATCGGCCGCGATGGCAAGGTGATTCGCACGAGCGTAGGATTCGAGCCGGAGGAGTTCGCCGCGCTGCTCGAGGCAGCGGACAAAGCGCTGGAGAAATAATTTAAGGTAGTTTCCCCCGAGACCTTGCGGTATGCACCTGAAGCCCCTCCCGAGAGCGGGGTTTCGCGAGGATCGGAATTGAAAATGCAGCGGAATGGCGCGAGGCTTCGACGACTCAGAAGAAACCGAGGTCGAGAAACCGATGCAGGTAAGGCATATATAAACTCGTACACACAAAAATTCTAAGAATATGGATACTAAAACGATTCTCAACGACGCTTCCGGCCGTATGCAGAAGGCCATCGCTCACCTCGAGGAGGAGCTGCTCAACATCCGCGCCGGCAAGGCCTCGGTCAATGTGCTGAACGGCGTGATGGTGGACTATTTCGGTTCGCAGGTTCCCGTCTCGGGCGCTGCGAGCGTTACGGTGCCCGATGCCCGTACCATTCTGATCCAGCCGTGGGACAAGAACATGCTGCGCCCGATCGAGAAGGCGATTATCGATTCGAATATCGGTCTGACTCCTTCGAACAACGGCGAAACGATCCGTCTGTCGATTCCGCCGTTGACCGAGGAGCGCCGCAAGGAGCTGGTCAAGCAGGTGCGTGCCGAGGCCGAAACGGGTCGTATCAGCCTGCGCAACGCACGTCGCGACGCCGTGGAAGCTTTCAAGAAGGCACTCAAGGAGGGCATGCCCGAGGACGAATCGAAGGACGGCGAAACGCAGAGTCAGAAGTTGCTCGAGAAGTTCTCGAAGGTACTCGACGAAGCGGTTTCGAAGAAGGAGAAAGAGATCATGACGGTCTGATCGAGCCGACTCTACGTCCGATGCGGTCCGGCCGACTCCATGTCTCCGACCCTCGACACAAGCCATTCCGAAGGGAGTGGCTTTTTTCGGTGCTGAAGCGGCCCGATTTGCCGAAATCGGATATCTTCGCTATGTTCGAATTGCAGTCTGCCGAGGCGGCGGACGTAAGATGAAATGACCGGGGAGATGCGAACTCCCGGAATAAAGATGCCGGAGAGCTGTTTTTCCGTGTGCTGGATTGCGGTATCTTCCTGACCGCGAACGCGGGTGTTTCGTTTATATTCATGAGGTCCCGTCGGGAGTCTTGCGCATATCGGAGACCCGCGTTCGCCTTTTTGGAGGGGCTGTCGGCGAACCCGGTCCGTGACGATGAATCCCGTTTTCATGCCGACGCCGGAGACGGAGTGCGCACCGGAACGCGAGGTGCGTCCGTTCCGATGCGCACGGATGCGGATCCCCGCGTCACAGCCTGAACATGCGGCTCGGCTCCGTATCGGAGTTTCGGGGGTCGTAGTCGGCGACGATGCGGACGAAATCCGAAGGGTCGGTCTCGCCGCGTTCGAGCCGGTCGCAGAGCGTCGGGTCGTCGGCGCACAGCCGCAGGAGCACTTTCCGCAACGACGAACGGCTGCTGGTCGCGGTGCCGATGGGCAGTCCGGTTTCTATGCCGGGTTTGAAAGCGAGGTAGCGTACCGTTCCCGAGAACCGCATCCGCCCCGTCTTGTCGAATCCGAATCCGTCGCTCAGCGCGAAGATCGCCAGGTGTTTCCCGACGGCACGCGAGACGATCCACATCGGCCGGGAGTCCGTTTCGCTGTTCTGCGCGAGGTCGTAATAGCGGTAGGGGCGTCGCAGTAAGTAGAACGCATGCTGGGGCGATCGCCGCTGCCAGACGCGCAGCGAATCGAGACTGTCCGCGGAAATGGTCAGCCGCTTCTCCCCGGCGGGACGAATGCGGACGAACGCTTCGTCGGCCTTCGGCAGTCGGAGTTTGCCCTCGACGCGCGATCCGTCGGCGAGCACCGCCGTGCCCCGGTCGCGATGCGCAGCCTTGCGAATGGAGGTGTAGACGAAACACGATTGAAGTGTCGCGGCCGCGACGACGAGTATCGCTCCGCGCAGCAGGTTATTCGTGCGGTTCATAGACTTCGACGATGGTGGCGTAATCGTTCGCAGCGATCTCGTTGTCCGCGATGCGGCGGCAGAGCGTCGGATCGTCGGCGAGGAATTGCAGCAAGCTTTCCCGGTCTCCGATCCAGGTCCCCCGCGTAGCTCCGGTTTTGACCCCTAAGTGCGCGGGGACGGTGTATTGGGGCAACACGCCGACCAGCGTGCCGCGTCGTCGATGGAATTCGTACGACGAGGCGCCCATGTAGACGGCCAGGTGGGTACCCGCCGCTTCGAGAACCATCCATTGCTCCAGGTCGCGTTTCCATTTTCCCTTTTTATTGTGGACGGGGCGGACGATGCGCCGCATGACATATTGTTTCTCGGGTTGTTTCTTCGCCCAGACGACGAGTGCTGCGATCCGGTCGACGGCGAATTTCCGGCTTTTGCCTTGCTCGGGACGCACGACGATGGGTTTCGTCGACCACCCTTCGGGCAATTTGCATTGTCCTTCGAAAGTTTCGCCGTTGCTCAGGATGACCTGCACGCATGCATGCCGGGTGTTGGCCAGGTTGTGCGCGGCTCGTGCCTCGGGGACCGCCCCGGCTATCAGTGCGCCCAAAAACGAAAGGAGAAAAAATTTCTTCATACCGGAATAATTTACTATTTTTGGTACAAAAATACCCCCCCCCAATCGGGAAAAACATTGATCCGGATCAATTTATTCGTTATGGTACACCGAAATATCTATTACGATAGCGAGGATTTGACGTTGTTGCGGGAATATTGTCGCGAGTACGGCCGGGTGGAGCGTTATGCACGGCGAATGGTGTTTCAGCGTGCGGGAGCGCCGGCCGATCGGATGGCCTATATCGCACGGGGAAGCGTCTGCTATTCGTTCTGCGGATTCGATGGGCGCGAGTACACCGGTGCTTACGGATTCGAAGGCGGTTTCGCGTTGGACTATGCGGCGTTCGTGCGGCGTCTGCCGGGACGTTTCGACTTGCGGACGATGGAACCCACGACATTGCATGTGATCGACTACGAGCAGTTCATCCGCTTCGCCAAGCGCGACGAACGATGCGCTGCGGTGATTCGCAGCATGGGCGACGGCCTCTGCTTTTCGTTGAGCGAGCGGTTGCTGGAGTTTTACAGTTGCACGCCCGAGGAGCGTTATCTACGTTTCCTCGACCGCTATCCCGGCCTGTCGGAACGGCTTTCGATGCGCGAGATCGCCTCCTTCGTAGGGGTTACTCCCGAGGCGCTGTGCCGCATTCGCCGCCGGTTGCTCGGGCGGTAGATTCGTCTTCCAGCTGGGCCCGCGATTTCGAACGCGTCACGAGCCACACCCCGGCGAAGACGCACAGTGCGGCTGCGGCTTTCGTGAAGCCGAACGAGTCGAGCCCGAGCGCTACGGTGAAGAGCACTGCCACGACGGGCTGCACGTAGTTGTACATCGAAACCACCGTCGGACGCAGGTATCGCTGTCCGATGGGAACCATCAGGTAGGAGAGGAACGTGGAGCAGACCACGACGTAGGCGACACCCGCCCACGTGCGGGGTGCGACGGTGCGGTATTCGACTTCGGCGAGCGGTTCGCAGTAGATCGCTCCGGCGACCGCCGCGGCGAAGAGGAACATCCACTTCATCGTCGTGACGGGCGAGTAGCGGACGATCGTGTCGCGGAAGGCGGTGAGGTAGGTGGCATAGCTCACGGCGCTGACCAGACACAGCACGTCGCCCAGGACGCTCGAAGCCTGCCGGGAGCCGTGGCGGCCCGCCAGCACGAGGATCACCGCGCCGGCGCATCCGAGGAGTACGCCGCCCGCCTTCATCCATGTGATCGGTTCGCGCAGAAAGAGCGTCGCCAGGACCATCGTCAGCACGGGAACCACCGTGGCGATGATCGACGTGTCGATGGGGGAGGCGAGCGAGAGTCCCCACAGGAAAAGCATCTGGTTGAGCTGAATGCCGAAGACCGACGCGAAAAAGAGCAGCACGATGTCGCGCGGGGCGACACGTTCCCGCGGCAGGAAGGCCGAGGCGATCCAGAACAGCGTCGCGGCGCCGAACATCCGGTAGGCGCTCAGCGCGAAAGGGCTGATGCCTCCGGGGTTGTCGGCCGAGGCGAGGACGCTTTTGCCGATCGGCGCGTTGAGGCCCCATACGATGTTGGCGACCCACAGCGCCGCATGTCCTTTGAGTTTGTCCATGAAAACTGTTATTGATTGCTATATACGACTTTACACTAAGCCGAATTTAAATCCGTATAACCTTGCGAGTGGCACTCGAAATCTCCTCCGGGGAGGGGCGGATTTATGAATGCGGCCAAAAGCCGTGAGACATCGACCGGCCTGTATGAAATGACGGTCGAAAACCCGAGCCGGTGCAAAGTCGCATATAGTTACCTTTGTACTTCGTCGCTCTTTGCCTGGGACCGTAGAAGTCTCGCAGGTTCCGCCGCGTTTGCCAGTCTGATCCAGCCCTGAATCCTTCCCCGAGGAATCGAATGCAACCGGTCTGGTTGCGGATTCTGAAATGCCGTGAGGGGAAAGCCTCCCCCTCCGATCCTTTTTTGCAGGGTTCCCGGAACAGACCCTCTCCGACAGGAAAACGCCCTTGCCGAAGTGCGGCGAAGGGCGTTTTGCAAGAATCGGGGGCGGAATTACTCCTCCTCGACCTCCTTCATGTTGTGGTAAACGTTGGTTACGTCGTCGTCCTCCTCCAGGCGCTCCACCAGTTTCTCGACCGCTTCGCGGCCTTCGGCGTCGAGCTCCTTCGAATCGACGGGAATGCGTACGGACTCGCCCGAAACGATTTCGTAGCCCTGGTCGTCCAGCCACTTCTGGATGGCACCGAACGATTCGTAGGGGGCGTAAACCGTCACGCCGTCCTCCTCGGAGTAGAATTCGTCGACGCCCAGGTCGATCATCTCCAGCTCCAGCTCCTCGGGGTCGACACCTGCGGCGGGGCGGAACTTGAACGTGCATTTGTGCTCGAACATGAAGCCTACCGAGCCGCTGTTGCCCAGCGTACCGCCGCACTTGTTGAAGTGCATGCGCACGTTGGCTACCGTGCGGTTGGTGTTGTCCGTAGCGGTCTCGACCAGGAAAGCGATGCCGTGAGGACCGTATCCTTCGTAGATCACCTCCTTGTAGTCGGCGGCGTCTTTCTCCGTGGCGCGCTTGATGGCGCGTTCGATGTTCTCCTTAGGCATGTTCTCGGCCTTGGCGTTCTGGATCAGAATGCGCAGGCGCGTGTTGCCCGACGGATCGGAACCTCCGGCCTTGACGGCGATTTCGATCTCCTTACCCAATTTGGTGAACGTGCGGGCCATGTGTCCCCACCGTTTCATTTTTCGCGCTTTGCGATATTCGAAGGCTCTTCCCATAGGTTATATCTTTGTTTTTATTGTTCGTCTATGCTGTCGTTTGCCTGTTCCGGAATGCTATGCCGCTCGTGCCCGTCGTATTCCCGCTACGGAGGGAATTTCCAGGCGTGGCTCGGACGCTCGTCGCATGGCGGAACTACGGATGTTTTTCGTTCGTGGCGCAAAGTTATAAAATTTACCGGTTATAAATCGAGAATCCGGAGCGAAAAATTCATTCCGAAGGACGATATGCGTCCGGATTTCACGATCTTTGTTTAACTTTACGGCGTAAAAAACGCACGATTATGGAAATCAGAAGCAGATTCGATCATTTCAACATCGACGTCACCGATCTGGGCCGCAGTCTGGCCTTCTACGACAAGGCTTTGGGCCTGAAAGAGGTAGGACGCAAGGAGGCTTCCGACGGTTCGTTCGTCCTGGTTTACCTGGGCGACGGGGCGACGGGATTCCGGCTCGAACTGACGTGGCTGCGCGACCACGCCTCCACGCCTTACGAACTGGGCGAGAACGAGAGCCATTTGTGCCTGCGCGTGGCGGGCGACTACGATGCCGTGCGCGAATACCATCGCGCAATGGGGTGCATCTGCTACGAGAATCACGATATGGGACTCTATTTCATCAACGATCCGGATGATTACTGGATCGAAATCCTCCCCGTGAAATGAGACGCGACCTGCAATCGATGAAGAACGCCGAATCCGCTTCGCCGCGGGATAAGGCTCTCGACGAGGAGGTGGCCCGGGCGGTCCGCACGCTGCGTGAGGGCGGCATCATCCTCTATCCCACCGACACGGTGTGGGGACTGGGCTGCGATGCGACCGATGCCGGGGCGGTGGAGCGCATCTATCGCCTGAAACGTAGCGAAAACAAGAAATCGATGCTCGTGCTGTGCGCCTCGGCCGATATGGTGGTGCGCTACGTCAACCGCGCTCCGGGCATCGCCTTCGAGGTGATGGAGATGGCGACTTCGCCCCTGACGCTGATCCTGCCGGGTGCTGCGGGCGTCGCCGCGAACCTCGTGCCGGACGAAGGAACGCTCGGCATCCGTGTTCCCGACCACGAATTCTGCCGCCGCATGCTGCGCGCCTTCGGCCGTCCGATCGTCTCGACTTCGGCCAACATTTCGGGCGAGCCGTCGCCTGTCGGGTTGCAGGATGTCTCCCGCGAGATCATCGATGGCACGGATTTCGTCGTCAACCCCCGTTTCGAGGGCAAACCCACGCGCAAAGCTTCGTCGATCATCGCCTTCGGCGAGGACGGCCAGGTGCGCATCATTCGCGAATAGGATGGCACGTACGCTCGATACCCCCATTCAGAAGCGATTCTCGGATATCGATCCCTTCGTGCATGTCAACAATGTCGCGCAGCAGGCCTATTTCGACGTCGGGAAAACCGACTATTACGAAAAGATCCTGGGCATAGAGGTCCTTTCGGGCGATCTGCGCGTGGTGACGGTCTCGACCGCGACGTCGTATATGGGTCAGGTACGCATGCACGACCCGGTGCATGTCACGACCGTCTGCGAGCGCATCGGCGATAAGAGCATGACCCTCTTGCAGCGGTTGATGGTCGGCGACGAAGTACGCAGCGAAAGCCGTTCGGTGATGGTGGCTTTCGATTTCGCCCGGCAGCAGAGCGTCTCCGTTCCCGCACTTTGGCGCGAACGGATGCTGGAGGAGTAACCGGGGTGAAAGTTTTTTGGGGCTGCCGAAGACGGGTATCTCTGCAAACTGCGGCGCTTGGGAGTTGTGCGAGCCGCAAGCTCGACGTCTCGGCATTACATTCGATAAATGCAGTCTTTCAGACTGCGCGAGCCGTAGCTTTCCCCGGGCGGAGGTCCGCTATGCTCGTTCCGCAGGCTACGACTCGCCCTCAGCCGCCGAAGATGATATTTCCGTAAGCTCCCAAAGAATTGGAAAAGACTATCTAATAAGTCCCCGAAAATAAAAATCACCCCTGTCAGAGTTTGTTCTGACGGGGGTGGAATCGTAAAATTCAGACTTGTTAGACAGCCCCTTAATCGTTTATTCTGCCTTGGCCTCCTGAGCCTGCGACGGCTGGGTCTGCGGTTTGTCGCCACGACGATTGCGACGGCCTCCGCGATGGCGGCGTTTGCGGTCGCGCGTACCGCGATTTCCTTCGCCGCGTCCCGAGGCGTGGTCGTTGTCCGGCTGCGACGTTGCGGCTGCGGGGGACGCCGGGGCTGCCGTCGTATCGGTCTGCTGTGCGGCCCCGGGCTTCGAAGAACCGCGTCGGTCGCGGTCGTTGCGGCCGCCTCGGTCCCGGCGCCCTCCGCGTCCGTTCTCCGACGCATTGCGTCCTCCGCGGCTCCGCCCGCCTCTGCCGCGGTTCTCTTCCGGAGCGTATTTCGGACCTTCGCCCACGGCTTCCGGTAGTTCGGCCTTGCGGATGTCGCGTTCGATGAACTTCTCGATCCGGTGGAATTTGCCCTGCTCCTCGACGCAGACGAAAGTCACGGCGCTGCCCGTCGCCGCGGCGCGCGCCGTACGGCCGATGCGGTGGATGTAATCCTCGGGGTCGTGGGGTACGTCGTAGTTGATGACCAGTCCGATATCTTCGATGTCGATGCCTCGGGCCACGATATCCGTTGCCACGAGGATGTCGACCTTGTTGTTCTTGAAGTCGAGCATCACCTCCTCGCGCTGGGCCTGTTCGAGGTCGGAGTGCATCGCCGCGACGTTGAGTTTCATCCGCTTGAGCGTATGTGCCAGCTCCTTGACCTTCAATTTCGAGGAGGAGAAAATGATGGTTTTCGAATCGGTCGGTCGGGAGAACATTTCGCGGATGATGCCCAGCTTCTGGCTCTCGTAGCAGACGTAGGCCGACTGGTCGATGGCTTCGTTGGGTTTCGAGATGGCGATGTTGATCTCTACGGGGTCGCGCAGGATCGTGCGGGCCAGTTCGCGGATTTTCGGGGGCAGCGTCGCCGAGAACATGATCGTCTGACGGTCGCGGGGCATGTAGGAGATGATCGTCATGATATCCTCGCTGAAACCCATGTCCAGCATGCGGTCGGCCTCGTCGAGGATCAGATATTCGACGTGCGAAAGGTCCACGCCGCTGTTTTGCAGGTGGGCGATCATACGGCCCGGGGTGGCGATCACCACATCGGCGCCGTTGAGCATGCCCTGTTTCTGCACCTCCCAGCCTTTGCCGTCGCCGCCGCCGTATACCACCGTCGTGGAGACGGGAAGGTAGTAGGAGAAGCCCTGGAACTGCTGGTCGATCTGTTGCGCCAGTTCGCGCGTCGGCACGATGATGAGCGATTTGACCACGTTCTGTTCGTTGCCCTCCACCAGAAGACGGTTCAACAGCGGGAGCGTATAGGCTGCGGTTTTTCCCGTGCCGGTCTGGGCGCAGCCGATCAGGTCGCGGCCCTCCAGAATCACGGGTATCGTATGTTCCTGCACGGGAGTCATCTCCTCGAAGTGCATATCGTAGAGACCGTCGAGGATCTCATCCTCCAGGTCCAGTTCGTCGAAACGCATAGTCGTCGTTATTTATATCGTTCGTATCTTTTTGGAATGTCCTGCCGCTATCGGCTGCCGAAGCCTCGCGGCCGTTGGCCGCGTTTCTGGTTCCGACCCTCCCCCAAACCCCCTCCTCGGAGGGGGCTTTTGGGTGGACTCCGCAAAGTCATATTAGTTTAAAACCGGTTTCGTATAAAGTTGCTTTATTTATGGTCGTTATTTATAACGTTCGTATCTTTTCGGAATGCCCTGCCGGTCTCGGTTGCCGAAGCCTCGCGGCCGTTGGCCGCGTTTCCGGTTTCTTCTCCTCGGAGGAAATGGCTCGCCCGGGACTATTCCTTCGACCTTTCACTTTTCAGCGTCCCCGGTCCGCTCCTCTTCGCCCAGCAGCGTGGCGGCCGTGCATCCCGTGACACGGACCCTTACGTAGTCGCCCGTGCGATGATCGCCGCGGTCGAAGACTACGACCTTGTTCTGCGACGTGCGACCCGACAATTGGCCGGGATCGCGCTTCGAGGCTCCTTCGACCAGCACTTCGAATTCGCGGCCCACGTCGCGGCGATTGCTCTCGAGTCCCAGTTCGTTTTGCAGCGCGATGATCTCCTGCAAGCGGCGCGACTTCACTTCGTCGGGTACGTCGTCCGGGAGGTGCTGCGAAGCGAAGGTTCCCGGACGCTCGGAGTATTTGAACATGTAGGCGAAGTCGTAGCCCACCTCGCGCATGAGCGAAAGGGTTTGAAGATGTTCCTCCTCCGTTTCGCCCGAGAATCCGGCGATCAGGTCGGTCGTCACGGCGCAGTCGGGCATCAGCCGTCGGATCGCCGCCACGCGTCCGAGGTACCATTCGCGCGTATATTTGCGGTTCATCCGCTGGAGCATCGACGAGGCGCCCGACTGCGCCGGGAGGTGGATCGCCCGGCAGATGTTGGGCATCGAAGCCATCGTCTCCAGCAGCCGGTCGCTCATGTCCTTGGGGTGCGACGTGGCGAAACGCACGCGCAGCAGCGGCGAGACCGAAGCCACGCGCCGCAGCAGTTCGGGGAAATCCGCATCGCCGTGGCGGTAGGAGTTGACGTTTTGTCCCAGCAACGTCACTTCGCGGTAGCCGTTCTCGAAGAGGCTGCGTACCTCGGCGAGGATCGTCTCCGCGTCGCGGCTGCGCTCGCGTCCCCGCGTGTAGGGAACCACGCAGTAGGAACAGAAGTTGTTGCATCCGCGCATGATCGCCACGAAGGCGCTCACGCCGTTGCGGTCCAGACGCACGGGGGCGATTTCGGCGTAGGTCTCCTCGGCGCTCAGCAGCACGTTGACCCCCTTGCCGCCCGCTTCGGCTTCGCGCACCAGGCGCGGCAGCTCGCGGTAGGCGTCGGGACCCGCTACGACGTCGACGCCCGAAGGACCCTCGGTGAGTCGTTCCTTCAGCCGCTCGGCCATGCAGCCGATGATGCCGACCACCAGTCCGGGACGGAGTTTGCGGTAACGTTTCATCTCGGCCAGCCGGCCCCAGATGCGCTGCTCGGCGTTGTCGCGGATCGAGCAGGTGTTTATCAGTACGACGTCCGCCTCTTCGATCCGGTCGGTATAGACGTAACCTTCCTGCTGCATCACCGAGACGACGATCTCCGTGTCGCCGACGTTCATCTGACAGCCGTAGGTCTCGACGAAGAGTTTGCGTCCCGAGCCCGTGGCGGGCCGCAGGGTATTGATGTTGAGTTGCACGGTGTGTTCGTTTTTACGGTGTATGGGGATTTCGCTCCGCTGCGGCCGTTGCGTCGGCAACGGCCGTTCGGGGCTTATTCCACATGAATTTCGTTCTTGTCGGGGAACTGCTTGAATCCTTCGCCGAAGGTCTCGTAGGCGTCCGTCACCACGACGAAGGCCCGCGGGTCGATCTCCCGGATCTGGTGCTGCACCTGCCGCACCTCCTTGCGGCTCACGACCAGGAAGATCATTTCGCGGTCGGTGCCCGTATACATGCCTCGCGATTTGATGTAGGTGGCGCTGCGGTCCAGGTCGTCGATGATGAAGTGCCGCAGTGCCTCGTGGTGATCGCTGATGATGAACAGCAGTTTGTCGTACGATGCGCCGTCGAGCATGTAGGCCACCACGCGCGAGGAGGTGTAGATCGTGATGAGCGAATAGAGCGTCAGCGTCCAGCCGTTCGAGGCTGCTTCGCCCGTGCCCAGTCCGAATCCGAT
The DNA here is from genome assembly GCA_964018965.1 of uncultured Alistipes sp. Classification (GTDB taxonomy): domain Bacteria; phylum Bacteroidota; class Bacteroidia; order Bacteroidales; family Rikenellaceae; genus Alistipes. The sequence continues at coordinate 25,702 of CAXHRY010000007.1, read as the reverse complement.
GACGGCCAGACCCGAGAGGACGACGAACCCGTCGGCGAGAAAAATTCCCGTCGAGAACTTGATCCCGCCGAATTTCTGGAGCAGCATCGCCACGATGTCCGTTCCGCCCGTGGTGGCCTGCTGCCGCACGACCAGACCCATACCCACGCCGATCACTACGGCGCCGATGATGCAGGCGAGCAGCAGATCGTTCGACAGGTCGAGCCGCCCGCCGAGCAGTTGTGCCGGATCGAGCGCCTCGATGGCCGCCTCGTCGGGGTAGACCGCCCGGGTGAGGAAATTCATGTATCCCGGCGTGAACATTGCAGCGATCACCGTTCGGGTGCCGAACTGGCCTCCGAAGACGAGCAGCGCCGTAATCATCAGCGGAATGTCGAACATGTAGCCGAACGTGCCGACCTGGATCGACGGGAAGATGTTGTGCAGCACGATGCCCAGACCATAGACGCCTCCCGGCACGAATTTGTAGGGATTGATGAAGAGTACGAAACCCGAGCCCATGATCGTGCAGCCTACGAAGATCAGAAACCACGAACGCCACCAGGCCCACGATCCCATCGGTTCGAGCAATGCTTTTGTATTCATACGAAGTCGTTTTGGCGATCCTGAATTCGGCATCTTCGTTGCGGGGCGTGATCGTCCGGTCGGACTTTCGGGGCTCCGGTTTTCCGCTCCCCGGCCTGCGTCGCCCCGTTCGGAAATGCCGGATCGCAGTTATTCATTCGTGCAAAGATACGATAATCTGCGGAATTCGCATGCACGAACGGCGGTTTTTTCGCTCCCGGCGTGCGAATCTGAAATTTTTTATTATATTTGCAAAAATAAACGAAAAAGAACATGATTCTGACCTATTATACTGCGACGACGATGATTTTGATCGCCTATCTGCTGGGCTCGATTCCGAGCGCCGTGTGGATCGGCAAGAAATATTACGGAATCGACATCCGCGAATACGGCTCGAAGAACGCCGGGACGACCAACATGTTGCGTGTGCTGGGACGTCGTGCGGCGCTTCCGGTCTTCGCGCTCGATTTCCTGAAGGGATTCGTCGCCGTGACGATCGTCGATCTGATCAAGTACGACAGCGTCTTCGCCGACGGAGCCAACGAAAACTGGTTCTACATCTTGCGCTTCCTGGCCGTCTTCGCCGCTGTCGTGGGCCATATCTTCCCCGTTTTCGTGGGGTTCCGCGGCGGCAAGGGGGTTGCCACGCTCGTCGGCGCCGTGATGGGCGTCAACGCGCCGCTCGTGCTGCTGTGCTTCGGCGTGTGGTTCCTGGTGCTGATGGTCACCCATTACGTGTCGCTCTCCTCGATGATCGCCGGATGCAGTTTTCCGCTTTTCACGCTCATTTCGCCCAAGGTGGGTCACAACGTGCCGTTCATCGTCTTTTCGTTCGTGATCGCTATCCTGCTGCTGTATACCCATCGTAAGAATATCGAGCGGTTGCGGGCCGGCACCGAATCCAAAATTTACATCTGGAAGCCGCGACATACCGTCGGCGACGATTTGAAAAAACGCCCGGACGACCGTTCGTAGCGTTTTCGGGCCGCATCGTATCGCGTGTCGGTGCGGAATCCGTTTTTTCTTCAACGAAGAATCACGACCATGTTACAGGAAAACCTGATTAAGATTTACGAGACGAGTTTCCGCGAACATCGCGAAATGTCGGCTCTGACCGATTATTTCAAGAACGAGACCTTCTCCTATTACGAGATGGCGAAGGAGATCGCCAAGTTGCACCTGCTTTTCCGCAAGGCGGGCATCCGCCACGGAGATAAGATCGCCCTGATCGGGCGCAACAATCCGCGTTGGTGCATCACCTATATCGCGACGATCACCTACGGTGCCGTGATCGTGCCTATTCTCCAGGACTTCACTCCGACCGATATCGTGCATATCATCAATCACTCCGAGAGCCGGCTGCTCTTCGTGGGCGACAGCTTCTGGGATGTGATCGAGGAGGATCGGATCCGGCAGATCGAGGCGGTCTTTTCGTTGACGGACTTCCATGCCGTTTTCGAGCGTGACGGCAAGTCGCTCACCAAGTTCCAGCGCGATATCGTGAAGAACTATCGTTCGAAATATCCGCGCGGCTTCGGCATCGACGATATCCGTTATCCGGAGATTCCCAACGATCGGGTTTGCCTGCTCAACTATACTTCGGGCACTACCGGTTATTCGAAAGGCGTGATGCTCACGGTGAACAACCTGACGGGCAACGTGCTTTTCGCCCGCGAGGCGATCAACACCCAGACCGGCATGCGCTATTTCCAACGGGGCGGCCGCACGCTGTCGTTCCTGCCTTTGGCCCACGCTTACGGCTGCGCCTTCGATTTCCTGGCGCCGTTGGCCGTCGGAGGACATATCACCCTGCTGGGGCGGATTCCTTCGCCGAAGATTCTCCTGGAGGCCATGTCGGTCGTCAGGCCGACGATCATCTGCTGTGTGCCGATGATTCTCGAAAAGGTCTACCGCAAGCAGGTGCTTCCGATGCTCGAAAAACGGCCCATGTCGATCGCCATGCGCATTCCGTTGCTCAACACGGCGATCCATTCGGTCATCCGCAAGAAGCTCATGGATGCCTTCGGCGGCAATGTTTCGATCTTCATCGTCGGCGGCGCGCCGATGAACCAGGAGACCGAAGCGTTCCTGATGAAGATTCGTTTCCCGATCACCATCGGCTACGGCATGACCGAGTGCGCGCCGCTTATCAGCTTCGCCCCCGACAACGAGTTCAAACCCGGTTCGTGCGGCCGTTATCTCGAAAAGTTGCTCGACGTGCGGATCGATTCGGCGGATCCCGAACGTACGGCGGGCGAGATCCTCGTGCGGGGCGAGCACGTCATGACGGGCTACTACAAGAATGAAAAGGATACGCGGAAGGTTCTCGACGCCGACGGCTGGCTGCATACGGGCGATATGGGCACGATGGACCCCGACGGCACGCTCTATATCCGCGGTCGTTCCAAAACGATGATCCTTTCGGGCAGCGGACAGAATATCTACCCTGAGGAGATCGAGGACAAGCTCAATAACATGTATATGGTGCTCGAATCGCTCGTGCTCGACAGCGGTGGCGGACGCCTCAAAGCATTGGTCGTCCCCGATTACGAACTCTCCGAAGCGGAGGGTGTCGACAAGGCCGAGCTTCCTGCCATCATGGAAAACAATCTTCGGGAGTTGAACGCGCAACTTGCTGCTTATGAGCGCATCGCTGAAATCGTACTTTATCCAACGGAATTCGAGAAAACGCCCAAGCGAAGCATCAAACGCTACCTCTACAACCCTTCGTTGTTGAATAAATAATAACGCAGTTTGTCGATGAATGCTGCTCTTAGTCGGGCGCTGCGAACGAGAATGCGGAGGTTTTTAGCGGCTCAATGTCGGGCGCGGCGAACGAGAATGCGGAGGTTTTTAGCGGCTCAATGTCGGGCGCGGCGAACGATAATGCGGAGATATTTTGCGGTTCTTTGCGCCGCGCGAGCCGTAGCCTCCCCCCGGCGGAGGCCCGCTATTCGCGTGTCTTCGTAGACTGTTCGCGCGCAAAACTTTACCAAAGAGCTTTCTCCCGAGACTCAACGCCATGAGCGTTGCATCTTCGGCGGCTCGCGCTTTGAGCGCGACCGGCCCAGCCGCCGAAGATGATCTTTACCGCAGAGTCAATCGTAAAGCCCGGCTCTTAGCCGGGTGCGGGCCGGATCCTTGGCGCGGCGAACGATAATGCGGAGGTTTTTAGCAGCTCATTGTGCCGCGCGAGTCGCAGACGCGGAAAAAGTTATCCTGTAACCGAATGCGATCCTTCGGATCGCGCGGGCCGCAGATGTTCGAGCAATAAGCGTTTCAGGAGTTTTTCGAGGCATAGTCTGCGAGGCTCGCTTCGCGTCTCTTCGCAGGCTGCGTCCCTGTTATTTGTGAAAAATGCCCCCGGCTCAATGCCGGAGCCGTTAAAGGGCGTGCGCACTAAAAGCGCGAGCGAAGGGGCCGGTTTGCTCGCTCCGGCAGCCGCAGGCTGTCCGGAGTGGTGAAACGCAGTTTCGCCACAAACCCGCGAATAGGCGCCCTGAGCCAGCGTTAGCGCACACGCCATAGGCGGAGGCGTTCGCCGGGGAGTTTTTGGTACCTTTTGCGGGCAAAAAGTACAAGAAAATTTTTGTACCTTTTGATGCCAAAAGGCACCTAAAAGCATCCGCATGTCGTTCTCGCGGGATCGACGCTCACCACTCGCTGAGCAGGCGGAGTAAGATCAGGCCTTTGTTCCCTTCCTGCAATTAACGCTGTGAGCCGCACTGCTATTTCTAAATCCCGGCTCTTAGCCGGGCGCGGGCTGCAGGCTGCGGAAAAGGTTATCCTGTAAACGAATGCGATCCTGCGGATCGCGCGGGCCGCAGCCTCCGGCGGCGGAGGCCCGCCTTGGGCGTTCCTCCGCAGGCTGCTTGCCCGCAAAACAATTGACAAAAAAACTTTCGTACAAAAAACAACGCCACCCGCATTGCATCCTCGGCGGCTTGCAGGCTGCACCTCGCACGCTATGCAATCAATTATTGCAAGCCCCTAATTGTATATCCGCTCGCAAGGCGCAGCCTTGCCATCTTCGGCGGCTCAACGACTGCTTCCCGTCCACAATACAATCGGTTATTGCAAACCTCTAATTGTATATCCGACCGCAAAGCTATTGCCTTGCCATCTTCGGCGGCTCGCAACCTATACACCCACCAGCGATGCAATCTTGCATTGCAATATACTATCGTGAATACGACTCCCAAGGCGATAGCCTCGCCATCTTCGGCGGCTCGCGCTTTCAGCGCGACCGGCCAAGCCGCCGAAGATGATTATCCCGAAAAGGCCTGTTGCGCATGCGCTGAAAAACCGTTACCATAGTTTATTTGGGCGCGAAAATCCTTTTATCGCAAAAAATCGCACGAAAATTGTTGCGGTTTAAATTTTTTGTACTACCTTTGGGACAAGCGATTCGTCGGAAGACGGATTCGTGAACTTTGCCGGGGGAAAATCTGGTAAATTTTTCGAACACAGGCAAAGCACAAATTTAGTCCCACGAACGTCGGCCCATGTCCGGCGTAAGAAATGGGTACTACTTCTACGTTACGGGCGTGGGCATTTTGTGCTTATAGTGTTCGGGTTTACCAGAGCCTTCCCCTATTAAGCTCAAGGTTTACGTTCCGTAACTTTTAATTTTCGACGGGTCGCATAACTTAGAAACGAAAAGTTATGTTACATTTGCAGTCGAATGCGGCTACGTAGCCGTAACATATTCTAAAGGTTAGGACAAACCTTTATGCCTTCAACAAACTTGCGACTATTATGTATATAATAGGTTTTGGTATGGTGTAAATTTTGTCTGAAACCTGTGTTTTGCCCCTGCACTCGGTGCAGGAGGCTGACACGGGCGTAAGGGCAGCTACCGTACCAAGGCTCGCAAGGCCGGTTGAAGGGGCTGCACCTGCGTCCCGTGCTTTTTTATGTCCGAAAGTGCAATATTATATTGCACGCGGATTCACAGAGGACGCGAAAACAATTAACCAACAAACCGTTATGCGTCCGAATAGATCCAATAACAAATTCGTAGTCTGTTGCTCGTTACTCGGCAGACAGGATTTGCATCTGCGGTCGCGAACGGCAGGGGAACTGCCCGACGGCGCCGACCGGTGTGGCGAAATTCCGATGTCGGATGCTATCGGCGGTTTCCCTTTTTCAGCGAATATGTCGACCGGCACCGGTTTCAAAGTGCATACCGTACACCCCCGGCGGCTCGCGCGTTCAGCGCGACCGTGGACGAAGCGAAACCCGTCCCAACCCGTCAAATTGACGATCATTCCGCTGACGGGGCCGGAACACGGCAGTCGTTGTCTGTTTATTTTTTCGGGCGCAGGGATCCCGGACTCTGTATACGGGGCGAGCTGCGTCACTCTCGTACTCCCTGCGCCCGCTTTTTACATGACTTTACTGGCCTACCACATAGCACGATGCAGAGCCGCAGAGGAGACGCTTCGCTACAAGACCGGCGAAGCGTCCCGGCCCACCGCGACGGATGCGTCTCGCAATCCGGGAACGAATGCCGAACGTGATCCCAAGTAACACGATCGTTCCCGGGTTCGAGACGGCTCCCGAGCAATAACTACCCTACGAACAGAAGTTTAGCGCAATCGGATACAACACCCGTGACCGATCGGATACCCTGCCGCACAGCGGCGGGGTATCGGCGGTCCACCATTCGCAAGTGCCGCAGAGGAACGCTCTCGTCGGGAGACTATTTCCCCGTGGAGGCGGATTGTCGTGTAATAAACGGGTCGGTCGCGAAGGGTCGTAGGGTGTGGAGGTGCGCGGACCGAAGGAGTGCAGCGAGAAGCAGAGGAGTGCAGCGGGCACGGGCTACCCGGAACGGAGAAGCGCGGCGGGCATGGGCAGCTCGGAACAGGCCGGGGTGAAAGAGAGGAGCAGGGAGCAGAGAACACGAACGAGTACGGACCGAAGCAGGGGAGAGCGGCGAGCACAGACTGAAACAGAATAACCGGAAGAGCCGTGGGGAGCCGGAGGATACGAACGGAGTGGAACAGATGGCAATTGGTGGAAACCGCTGGAAGCAGAGGAGCGCGGCGGGCATGGACCGAAGCAGAGGAGAGTATCGGGCACGGGCTGCCCGAACCGAGGTAGAGGAGAGATGCGGGAGGCGGAAAACACGGACACAAGCAACCCGGAACGAGCCAAGGCGGGAGGAGAACAGGGCGAAGCAAAAAACGTGGATGAGAACAAACCGGAGCGGAGGAGACAGGCGAGCACAGGAACGGGAACGGACCGCCCGGACCGGATTTGGGCTAAGGTGGGTGTAGAGGAGACGGATAAGCAGTCGGGAGCGAGCAGTTCGGACCGCAACGATCAGGAAAGCAGTGAGATAAGTAGCCGAGTGCGAACAGACAGGAAAAACAATGGACTGGGGCGGACAGGAGCGAAGGAGAGCAGCGCGAAGCGAAAAAACGCACGAGAACAGACCGGAGCGGAGGAGCGCGGCGGGCATGGGCTGTCCGGAGCGGAGGAGACAGGCGAGCACGGGCACAGGAACGGGAACGGACCGCCCGGACCGGATTTGGGCTAAGGTGGGTGTAGAGGAGACGGATAAGCAGTCGGGAACGAGCAGTTCGGACCGCAACGAGCAAGGGGCAGCAAGATAAGCATCCGAGTGCGAACAGACAGGAAAACAATGGACAGGAGCGGACAGGAGCGAAGGAGAGTAGCGCGAAGCGAAAAAACGCACGAGAACAGACCGGAGCGAATGAGCACAGCGGGAGGCGAAGAACACAGGCACGGGCAGCCCGGAACAGGCCGGGGCGAAAGGAGAGGTGAAAGATGAGCAGCCCGGACCGCAACGAGCAGGGGGGGGGAAAGCAGCGAGATAAGCAGCCGAGTGCGAACAGACAGGAAAGCAACGGGCAGGAGCAAACGGGTGCAGACGGCAACGAACGGAAGCCGAATATCCCCGAAACAACGATCGCAGGGTGGGGCTAACGACCCGCAACAGCGGCGTTTTTCGCCCGTTTGGCCATTGCCGAAGCGAAGACGAAATCGTTGAGCTCGCGGTTGTCGGCATGCAGGATATCATCCTTGGTGCCCTCCCACCATTTGCGGCCCTCGTGGATATAGACGATCTTTTCGCCGATCTCCATCACGGAGTTCATGTCGTGGGTGTTGATGATCGTCGTGATGTTGTATTCGCACGTGATCTCGTGAATGAGGTTATCGATGACGATCGAGGTCTGAGGATCAAGCCCCGAGTTGGGCTCGTCGCAAAAAAGATACTTGGGATTCAGCACGATAGCTCGCGCAATAGCCACCCGCTTTATCATGCCGCCCGACAACTCGGCCGGATAGAGCCGGTTGACGTTCTCGAGCCGCACGCGTTGCAGGCAGAAATTCACACGTTCGAGCTTCTCAGCCTCGGACTGCGTCGTAAAGAGATCGAGCGGCAACTTGACATTCTCCTCGACCGACGAGGAGTCGAGCAGCGCCCCGCCCTGGAAGATCATGCCGATATCCTTGCGGATGGCCTTGCGCTCGCGGAAACCCAGTGCCGTGAAATCCACGTCGTCGTAATGCACCGTGCCCGAATCGACCTCGTGCAGTCCGACCAGACTCTTCAACAACACGGTTTTGCCCGAGCCGCTGCGTCCGATGATGAGGTTCGTTTTTCCGGTCTCGAATTCGACCGATACGTCGTCGAGAACCCGACGGCCCTCGAACGACTTGACGATATGTTCGGCACGTATCATATCAAAAGTATCTGCGTGAGCATGAGGTTGAAAATCATGATGACCACCGAACTTACGACCACGGCGCGCGTCGAAGCCGCTCCCACCTCGAGCGAATTGCCCTTGGCGTAATAACCGTAGAAAGCCGAAATCGAAGTGATGATATAGGCGAAAACCGCTGTCTTGATGAGCGAATAGGTGATTGAATAAGGCCGGAAATCCATCAACAACCCCTCGACGTAATCGGCCGGGATCATGATGCCCGTGAGGTAGGCGATCATCCACCCGCCGAGAATGCCGATCAGAATCGACAGGATCGTCAGAAACGGGAAAAATACGACCCCGGCGACGATCTTCGGCAGGATGAGGTACGACGCCGAATTGACACCCATGATCTCCAGGGCGTCGATCTGCTCGGTGATGCGCATCGTGCCGATCTCGGAGGCGATCGCCGATCCGACCTTGCCGGCCAGAATCAGCGCCACGACCGTCGAGGAGAACTCCAGGATCATCGTCTCGCGCGTGGCGTAACCCACCAACGAGCGGGGAATGAAGGGCGAATCGAGGTTGATGCACATCTGCAAGGTGATTACTGCTCCGATGAAGACCGAGATGATGGCCGTGAGGCCGATCGAATCGAGCCCCAGCGACTCCATTTCGTAGACGATGCGGCGGCGGTAGATGGAGGCCTTCTCCGGACGGGAAAAAACCTTGCCCATCAGGATGAAATAGCGGCCTATGAGTTCGAAAATCTTCAGCATGACGGCACGGTTTAGCGATCCTTCGTCTCCTCGAATTCCACGTAGTCGCCCACGTCGCTCGAAACCCGTTTTTCGGGCGTCTCCGCAGTCTTGTAAACCTTCACCTCGCCCTCGTCGGAGGCCGTGCGGCGCTGCCGCTGTCCGTAGGGGTTTTGCGGCCCGAAGCCCTCGCCGAACTGCTCCTTCATGCGGCGCTGCGCCTGGGCGATCTTCCAGCGCAGGTAGAGACCCAGGGCCGCCATCGCCACGACGATGCCCAGCAGGCCATATAATATAAAGGCGGCGATGCCCTTCAGCATCCACGGCGCGAAAATCGCCAGCATCAGGATGACGAGCACCGTGAGCGGATTACGCTGCACGAAGCTCACCAAGGAGTCTATCAGAATGGTCAGAAATCTCATCGTCGTAATTTTTTTTTCGACCGCGCGGCCCCCGCCGGAGGAATTTCCGCCATTGCCGGTCCCGGGCGCATCGGGCGGTCGCTATTCGCTTTAATCCCTACAAAGGTAGGGAAAAATATGCGTTTTTCAATTAAATGTAGTAAATTTGATGCCGCATTCCTGCGGTCGGAACCGCCGGGAGCCAAGCGGCACAGCTGCAAAAACGACGCCCCGCAGGAGACGAACGACGATATCGTATTAACCGCATAATTCAAACTCAAGTACATGTTGACCTCCCTCACCGCCGTTTCGCCCGTCGACGGCCGCTATCGCAAAGCTACGGAGCCGCTGGCCGCCTACTTCTCCGAACAGGCACTCATCCGCTACCGCGTACGCGTCGAAGTGGAATATTTCATCGCCCTGTGCGAACTGCCCCTGCCGCAACTGGCCGATTTCGATCCGGCACGTTTCGACGACCTGCGGGCCATCTACCGCGATTTCACCGCGACCGACGCGGCCCGCGTGAAGGAGATCGAGGCCACGACGAATCACGACGTGAAAGCCGTAGAATACCTTATCAAGGAGAAAATGGATGCCCTCGGGCTGGAGCGTTTCAAGGAATTCATCCACTTCGGACTTACCTCGCAGGATGTCAACAACACCTCCATTCCGCTGACGCTCAAGGAGGCGCTCGCCGAGGTGTTCTATCCCGCCGTAGAGTCGGTACGCGACCGTCTCGCAGCTTTCGCCGAGCAGTGGCGCGAGGTTCCGATGCTGGCCCGCACCCACGGACAACCCGCCTCGCCCACGTCCCTGGGCAAGGAGTTCATGGTTTATGTCGAGCGACTCGACAAGCAGGTGGCTCTGCTGCGCGGACTCGACGTCCCAGCCAAATTCGGCGGCGCGACAGGCAATTTCAACGCCCACCACGCTGCCTACCCCGCCTACGACTGGGTGGCTTTTGCCAACCGTTTCGTCGACGAACGACTGGGACTCTGCCGCTCGCAGTACACCACGCAGATCGAGCATTACGACAACCTGGCCGCGATCTTCGACAACCTCAAACGGATCGATACGATCCTGATCGACCTGGCGCGCGACATGTGGATGTACATCTCGTCGGAGTATTTCAAGCAGCGCATCAAGGCCGGAGAGGTCGGGTCAAGCGCCATGCCCCACAAGGTCAATCCGATCGATTTCGAGAACGCCGAGGGCAACCTGGGCATCGCCAATGCCGTCTACGAGCACCTGGCTGCCAAGCTGCCCCTCTCGCGCCTGCAACGCGACCTGACCGACTCGACGGTACTGCGCAATATCGGCGTGCCGATGGCCCACGCTCTGATCGCCCTGCGCTCGCTGGCGAAGGGACTGGACAAGGTGCTGCTCAACCGCGAGGCGATCGACCGCGATCTGGAGGCCAACTGGGCCGTCGTGGCCGAAGGTATCCAGACGATCCTGCGCCGCGAGGGCTATCCGAAACCCTACGAGGCGCTCAAAGCCCTGACGCGCACCAACGCCCATGTCACGGCCGAGACGATCGCCGCCTTCATCGAGACGCTCGATGTCTCCGATGCCGTGAAAAAGGAGTTGCACGCCCTTTCTCCCTCGACTTATACAGGCGTCTTCCGGTAGAAAGCAGTCGCAGCGGGCCGGAAACGTCCGGTCCGCTGTTTCCGTATAACTTCAACCAGCACCGTTACCATTATGAGAAACCTCGCTCTTTTCATCGTCGTATTGTGCATTTGGACATCGGCACAAGCCCGACACACTCCCGGTTGGCTGAAAGACGCCCGTATTTATCACATCTACCCCTCGACTTTCAAAGATAGCGACGGCGACGGTATCGGCGACCTCGAAGGGATTCGTTCGAAACTCGACTACATCCGTGAGGTGGGCTTCAACACCATATGGATCAGCCCGATATTCCGCAGTGCATTCGAGGACGGAGGATACGACATCACGGACTTCTACGAGGTCGACCCGCGTTTCGGAACCAACAGCGGCCTGGTGGCGATGATCGACGAAGCCCATGCCAAAGGCATTCGCGTATGCCTCGATCTGGTCGCAGGCCACACGTCGGACAAACACCCCTGGTTCCGGCAGTCGATGCGCGCCGACAAGAGCCTGCAATACAGCGACTATTACATTTGGACCGACGGCAAGGAGGGCGACCGCCCCGAGCCGAAATTCGTCGACAACGACGCTCCGCGCAACGGCTACTATCTGAAGAACTACTACGACATACAACCGGCTCTGAATTACGGATACGCCCATCCCGACCCGTCGAAATCGTGGCAGCAGTCATACGATGCGCCGGGACCGACGGCCGTACGCAACGAGTTGAAAAATGTGATATCGTTCTGGTGCGACAAGGGCGTCGACGGCTTCCGCGTCGATCTCGCATCGTCGCTCGTGAAGAACGACGATGCCGAGCGTACGGGAATAAAACGCCTGTGGAACGAGATTTTCGATTGGTACGAACAGAAATATCCCGAGAATATCATGCTTTCGGAGTGGTCGCAGCCCCAGTTCTCGATCGATGCGGGTTTCGACGTCGACCTTATCATCCACAACGGTATCGGCGAGAAGATCTATCGTCCGCTGGTATGCCAGACGAGCAATTCGGGGAAGCCGACGCCCTGCTATTTCGACAAGGCGGGACAAGGCCAGGTGAAGAGTTTCGCCGAAGCTTATGCCGAGGTGTGCGACGACATACGCGGCAGAGGATTCGCAGCGATGCCCGTATGCAGCCACGACATCTGGCGCATGAACCGTTTCGACCGCAATACGCCCGCCGAGCTGAAGACCGTGCTCACCCTCTTTCTTACGCTGCCGATGCCGCCGATCGTCTACTACGGCGAGGAAATCGGCATGCGCAACATCGAGGATGCCCCCGACAAGGAGGGAAGCATCAACAACAAGAACCGCAGTTCGTGCCGCACACCCATGCAATGGGATACGACGGCCAATGCGGGATTCTCTACGGCGGAGCCGTCGAAGCTCTATCTGCCGATAGACGCCGATGCCGGGCGTCCCGACGTCGCGACGCAACAGGCCGATCCGAACTCAATACTCAACTATGTGAAAGGACTGCTCGCGCTGCGTGCCGCAACGCCCGCGCTGGGTACCGACGGCGTCTGGACGTTCGTGAGCGATCCCGAACGTCCCTATCCGATGGTCTATATGCGCGAAAAGGACGGTGAGAAATACCTGGTGGCATTCAACCCGAGCGGCAAGAACGTCAAGGCCGATTTCGCGGCCGTCGCCGACGGCAAAGCCTCGATCATCTACGGCACGACCGACAAGGCGCGCTACTCCACCGCCAAAGGCCGCACGACGATCTCGATGCGTCCCGTTTCGGCCGTTATCTGGAAAGTGGAATAGACAGACTAAGGTTTATTTGTGAAAGGGGCTGTCTAACAAGTCCCCGAAAATGAAAATCACCCCTGTCAGAGTTCATTCTGACGGGGGTGAAATCGTAAAATTCGGACTTATTAGACAGCCCCTTTGTTTGAATTTCGAGGACGCAGCCTTTCAGACCGCAGTTTGCGGAAAAATCTTGTTCCCGGCGGCTGAGGGTAAGTCGTAGCCTGCGGGGCGAGCATAACGAGCCTCCGCCGGGGGAGGCTGCGGCTCGCGCGGCGCAAAGAGTCGCAAGAAACCTCCGCATTGTCGTTCGCCGCGCACGACATTGAGCCGCAAGAAACCTCCGCATTCTCGTTCGCCGCGCACGACATTGAGCCGCAAGAAACCTCTGCATTCTCGTTCGCTGCTCCAAGGATCCGGCCCGCACCCGGCTAAGAGCCGGGCTTTACGATTGACTCTGCGGTAACGATCATCTTCGGCGGCTGGGCCGGTCGCGCAGAAAGCGCGAGCCGCCGAAGATGGCAAGGCTCCGCCTTGCAGTTCGCAGTAAAAAAACTTTTAACCGATCACCTGAAGTCACATCAGCCCCATCCTTCGGCGGGCGAAGGGCACGACCCAGGCGGGCGACTGTCCGTGTGCGAGCTGGTCGCGCATAAACTCCATATAGGGTTCCGCATGGCGGTAAAAGCGCATGTATCCCTCGCAGAGGGTGTTTTTGCGGCATCCGTCCGAACCGGTCTCGAACCGGTGCTTGGGGCACTCGCCCCGACAGGCGAAGTAGAATTTGCACCGCAGACATTCGGCCGGCAGGGCATTGCGTTTGGCCAGGCCGAATTCGCGCCGTTTCTTCGAACGATAGATCTCCGCGAGGGGCGTTTCGCGGATGTTGCCCAGTTTGTACTCGGGATAGACGAAGTGATCGCACGAATAGACGTCGCCGTTGTGCTCGACGACCAGCGCATCGCCGCACGTCTCGCCCATCGAGCAGACGCCCGGCTGCACGCCGCACCACTGCGCCAGTGCGGCGTCGAACAGCTGCACGTAGTATTGGCCCACGTCGCCCACGACCCACTGGTCGAAAATGTCGCACAGGAATTCGCCGTAACCCTTCGCCGTGACGGACCATTCGGCCAGCCGTGCGCCCTCGTATTCGGGTGCGACGATCAGCGGGCGGTGCATTCCGGGTTTGTCGACGACATGCTCCACGGCGGGCAGGAACTGCATGTAGCGGCTGCCGACCGTATTGCGGAAGAAGCGGTAGATCTCCCCACCGCGCCCCTCGCAGAGACGGTTGACGACACTCAGGGTGTTGTACTCCACGCCCGTGCGGCGAAACAGGTCGATCGACTCCATCACGCGGGCGAAGGTCGGTTTGCCGCCTTTGGTCAGACGGAACGCATCGTGGATATCTTCGGGTCCGTCGAGCGACACGCCCACCAGAAAATTATTCTCGCGAAAGAGGTCGCACCACGCTTCGTCGACCAGCGTGGCGTTGGTTTGCAACGTGTTCTCGATCCGCTTCCCGTCGGCGTATTTGCGTTGGAGCTCCATCGCCCGGCGATAGAAATCCACCCCCAACAGCAGCGGTTCACCTCCGTGCCAGCAGAACTGCACGGTCGGAACCTCGTTGGCTTCGATATACTGGCGGACGTAGGTCTCCAGCAACTCGTCGCTCATCACGGCCTGCCGACCGCCGTACTGCACGGCCTTGTCGAGGTAGTAGCAGTAGTGGCAGTCGAGGTTGCAACTCGATCCCGCAGGTTTGAGCATCGTCGCGAAGGCCGCAGGCCCCGCCTGTTTCTCCGCATCGCGGAAGGTGAAGATATCTTTTCGTTTCATCGGTCCGGTGTTTTCCGGCTCGCTTGCCGGAGCGTATTACGAGGACAAATATACGGTTTTGTTTCCATTAAACGGCGATTTATTGCTATCTTGTGCACGGATTATGTTACGCTGGGCGGGGTTCATTCTGTTTTTTGCCAGGTGCTGTCTTTCGTCGGACGGGCGCGCGGCGTCCCGCATGCAGTATTACGCTCCTGCGGGCCGTACGCGCATCGTCGTATGGGACAAACAATCCCGCGAACCGCTCGTCGGTGCTACGGTCGCCATCGCCTGCGGCGCCGACACCCTGCGCGGTACGACGGTCAAGCGAAGCGACGGGTACGGACTCAGTGCCCAGTATGCCTGCGACCGGATTTTCCGAGACTCGGTATCGCTCGAGGTCGAGTATCTGGGCTATGCGCCGTTTCGCAAACGCTATGCGGCCGCCGAATTCGGCGGTTATATCGGTGTGCGGCTGGAGAGCGACTCGCTGTCGATCGCTCAGGTCACGATCGTCGGCGAACGCGTTGCGATGGTCTTCCGCGGGGATACGACGGTTTACGACGCTGCGGCGTTCCGTACGATGGCCGACGACCGGCTGGCCGAGCTGCTGCGGCAGCTGCCCGGCGTGGAGATCCGCGACGACAGGATTTACGCCGACGGCGAACAGGTCCGGCGGGTCTATGTCGACGGGCGCAACCTCTTCGGGCGGCGTCCCGAGGCTTCGTTGACCGATCTCGACGCCTCCGACGTGCGGAGTGTGCGCATTTACGACGAACCGTCGCCCGAAGCCGGACGCACGGGCGATGCGTCCGCCCGCAAAGAGAAAGTGATGGACGTGCGGACCGCATCCCGTCGCGGCGTTCTGCGGGGCGGCGAGGCGGCGCTTACGGCCGGGGCGAGCATCGAAAAGGAGTATACGGGCGAGCGGGAGATTCGCCGTGCGGAGCGTCTGCGGCTCTATCGCCACAGCGAGCGCGGCAGCATCGGCCTGGAGGGCTCCGACGCGAAGAATGAGAGCGGCCTCGACGATCCGTCGGTCGGGAGTCGCACCTCGCCCGCGAAGTACACCCGGGCACGTCTCTCGCACGAATACCGCCGGGGCGACTCGACTTCGGTCTGGACCATGCTCCATATCGATCGGGACCGTACGACTACGCAGGAGTTATCCGATGCGGAGTATCTTCCCACGCAAGCCTATGCCCGGCGTTACGACGAGAATTCGTCGCGATCGCTCGCGAAAAGTTTCTCGGCCGACATGAACAATCTGACTTCGATCCAACGCGGCCAGCATCTCTTCGCGGCCTCGCTGTCGGCGAACTACCGTCGCGGCACCTCCCGGGGGACGACCCGTACGCTGCAACGTATCGACGACCTGGAGACCCGCACGTCGATGCGCTCCGAGGCGACCGACCGCAATTTCGGGTTCGACCTCGACGCGAGCTATTCGATGCGCCTGAGCGAGCGTTCGCGGCTCTCGTTCCAGGCCGGGGGTCACTATTCTTCGTCCGACAGCGAGGGATGGCAGGTCGACACGGTGGCGTCTACGCCCGGGCTGCGCATGCAACTGCTGAGCGACGGCATCGGGAAACGCTACTCGGCAAGCGCCGGAGTCGCTTACCATTATAAATTCGGTCGTCGGTCGTCGCTCGCTGCCTCCTACCGGTTCTCGGCCGACGATAACCGCTCCCGGCGCACGGCGATCGACTATCTGCACGACCCGTGCGGACGCCTCGATACGGTGAACAGCCACGACTATACGGTCGATCGCCGTACCCACGAACTCGCGCTGCGGTGGAACCGTTCGGCCGAGCATCTCCATTGCGACGTCAACCTGCGAAGCCAACTCTACGAACTGCTCCGCCACGAACGTTTTCCCGAGACGGAACGGGCGCCGCGGCGTTTTTTCGCGTTGGCGCCCGATCTGAACCTCTCGTACGGCACACCCCGCCGCAAGTGGTCGTTTTATGCGAGCGCCTCTCCCCTGGTACCTTCGGCCGAAGCGCTGCGCAGCTCGCTCGATGCGACCGATCCGCTGCTGCTGCGCACGGGAAATCCCGATCTGAAACTCCCGGTGAATCTCTCGGCTTCGCTGCGACTCCAGCTCAACGACCCTCCCAAGGCCCGCGTGTATTCGTTCGGTGTCCGGGGCGGTTACGACGCGAATTTCATCGCTTCGCGCACGACGCTCTTTCTGCAACCTACCTACCTCGCGCAGTGGGACTACACGGCACAGCAGGGCGCGCAACTCGTGTCCGAAACCAACGTCGGAGGCAAATACGCCTTGGGGGCCGACGCATCCTGGACACAACGGGTCGCGGCGCTGCGGTCGACCCTGCGCGTCGCAACGGCCTACGGATTCGATCGCACGCCCTACTTTCTGGGCGAGCGGCTTTTCGATTCCCGGCAGCACACCTTGCAACTGTCGCTGGGTTTCGATTCGGGATTTTCGGACAAGATCCGCATCTCGCTCGACACCCATACCGACCTGAGCTCCTACACCACGCAGCGGCAGACGCGTCGTTCGTTGCAGCAGCATGCGAATCTGCGTGCGGAACTGCGTCTGGGCGACTATTTCGGCAACGCGAATACGGCTTACGAATTCTACCGCAACAGCGCTTCGAAGGCCTTGACGCGCCACCGCACGATTCTGAACATCGCCGCCGGGCGGAAATTCGGCCGGGAGAGTCGTTTTTCGCTCTCGGTGGGCGCCGTAGACCTGCTCGATGGTCCCGATTTCGTCTCGACGCGTTTCGCTACGGATTACATCCTCACGAGCACGAATTCTTACCTGGGGCGGTATCTTTATCTGCGTGCCGCGCATACGTTCTGAAGCGATTTTTCGCTCCTCATGCGGCGAATCGCGGAAAAATTCGTAAATTCAACCCTGCATATACCGCTTGAAACGCTAAAACATACGACCCGAACATGAAACGACTCTTTCTGACGCTGCTGTGCGCATGCACGGTCGCGGGGCTCCGGGCCCAGAGTTTCACCGAATGGCAGGACGCCTCGGTGAACGCCGTAAACCGCCTGCCGATGCGGGCCTCGTTCTTCGCCTACGAATCGGCCGAGCGAGCCGCTGCGGGCGACAAATACGCTTCGGAACGCTTCGTGACGCTCGACGGCGTATGGCGTTTTCAGTGGGTGCGCGATGCCGATGCCCGGCCCGCGGAGTTCTTCCGCACGGACTTCGACGACCGTGCTTGGGGCACGATGCCCGTCCCGGGCCTGTGGGAGCTCAACGGCTACGGCGATCCGCAGTACCTCAACATCGGCTATCCGTGGCGCGAGCAGTTTTCGAACGATCCGCCCCGCGTCCCCGTGCGGGAGAACCACGTAGGCTCCTATCGCCGCGAGATCGAAATTCCGGCTTCGTGGTCCGGGCAGCAGATCGTCGCGCGCTTCGGCTCGGCGACGTCGAATCTCTACCTGTGGGTCAACGGCCGTTTCGTCGGCTACAGCGAAGATTCGAAACTCGAAGCCGAGTTCGACATCACGAAATACGTGAAGCCCGGTCCGAACCTCTTCGCTTTGCAGATTTTCCGCTGGTCGGACGGCACCTACCTCGAGGATCAGGATTTTTTCCGCCTCGCGGGCCTCGCGCGCGAATCCTACCTCTACGCCCGCGAGAAGCGCCATGTCGACGACGTGCGGCTCGAAACGACGCTTTCGGACGACTACGCACGCGGGCGTCTCGACGTGACGCTGACCCTCCCCGCTGCGGCCAAGGGTTGCACGGCACGGGTTTCCCTGACGGCTCCCGACGGGCGGGCCGTAGTCGCTCGAACGGCGAAGATCGCCGCGACGACGGCCCGTCTTACGCTCGACGCCGGACGGGTGCAGCCTTGGTCGGCGGAAATTCCTGCGCTTTACGGCGTCACGGTGACCCTCGAGGACCCGTCCGGAAAACCGATCGAGACCATTCCGCTGCACACGGGTTTCCGCGAAGTGAAGATCGCGGGCGGACAGCTTTTGGTCAACGGACAACCGGTGCTTATCAAGGGAGCCAACCGTCACGAACTCGATCCCGACGGCGGCTACGTGGTTTCGGTAGAGCGCATGATCGAGGACATCCGGATTCTCAAGGAGAACAATTTCAACGCCGTGCGCACGTGCCACTACCCGAATGACGAACGCTGGTACGACCTCTGCGACCGTTATGGCCTCTATCTCACGGCCGAGGCCGATATCGAGTCGCACGGCATGGGCTACGGCGATAAGACCCTGGCGGCCGATCCGCGCTATGCCGCGGCGCACCTGGAGCGCAACGAACGCCACGTGCGGCGCAACGTCAACCACCCCTCGGTGATCGTCTGGTCGCTGGGCAACGAGGCGGGCGACGGGCCTAATTTCGATGCCTGCTACGATTGGGTGAAGGCTTTCGATGCTTCGCGACCGATCCACTACGAGCGTGCGATATACAGCGACGGCAGTCGAAATACGGATATCACGTGTCCGATGTACTGGAGCTACGAGCAGTGCCGGAAGTACCTCGACAACGACCCTTCCAAGCCGTTGATCCAGTGCGAGTACGCGCATGCTATGGGCAATTCGCAGGGCGGATTCCGCGAATATTGGGAGCTGATTCGCCGTTATCCCTGCTACCAGGGCGGCTATATCTGGGATTTCGTGGACCAGGGGTTGCGCAAAACGGGTAAGAACGGTGCCATGATCTACGGTTACGGCGGCGATTGGAATCCCTACGACGCTTCGGACTGGAATTTCTGCGACAACGGACTGATCTCGCCCGATCGTGTGCCCAATCCCCACATGCACGAGGTGTGCTACTGGCAGCAGCCCGTGTGGACCACGCTCGCGGAGGATGGCCGCACGTTGACGGTTTTCAATGAAAATTTCTTCCGTCCGCTCGACGATTGTTACCTGCGTTGGACGGTGCGGTGCGACGGCGAGGCTGTGCGCAGCGGCATCGTCGCCGACCTCGACGTCGCACCGCAGCGACATGCGACCGTGGTCCTGCCGCTCGATGCCGCGACGCTGCCCGCTGCCGGGGAACTGTTGCTCGACGTGGAATATCGGCTCAAGGACGCCGCACCGCTGTTGAATCCCGACCATCGTGTCGCCTGTCAGCAGTTCACGCTGCGCGGAGCCGCTTCGGCCGATCTCTCCGTCGCCGAACGCAAGGTCGACCGACACAACTCGCTCGGTATGCTCGTTGTCCGCGACGATGATCGCAACTACCTCGTTGCGGAGAGTCCCGCCGTTCGCATCGACTTCGACCGCCGCACGGGTCTGATGACCCGTTACGAGGTCGAGGGGCGGAAATTGCTGGATGATGGAGCCGTGTTGGAACCGAACTTCTGGCGTGCGCCCACGGACAACGACTTCGGAGCGAAGGTCAACGAGAAAAACCGCGTCTGGGCCGCTCCGGGACTGAAACTCACGTCGCTGGAGCATGCCGTAGCGAACGGTGTCGCTGTCGTCACGGCGCAATACGACCTTACGCAGGTCGGCGGACGGCTCACCCTCGAATACCGCATCGGCAATGCCGGGGAAATCGCCGTGACCGAGCATCTGACGGCCGGCGAGCGACAGGATATTCCCGACATGTTGCGTTTCGGCATGCGGATGCGCCTGCCTGCGGCTTACGAACGCATCGACTATTACGGCCGCGGACCGTGGGAGAACTACGCCGACCGCAAGGACGGGGCTTTGTTGGGGCGCTATCGTCAGCGTGTCGACGAACAATTCTATCCCTATATTCGCCCGCAGGAGACCGGCACCAAATCGGATGTCCGCCGCTGGCGTCAGCATGATGTCGCGGGACGCGGCATCGAGATCACCGCCGCAGCGCCGTTTTCGGCCTCGGCGCTGCATTATGCTCAGGAGGTTTTGGACGAAGGTCTGACCAAAAAGCAGGGACACTCGCAGGAGATCGTACCCGATGGTGCCGTATGGCTGTGTTTCGAGGCGGCACAAGCCGGATTGGGATGCGTCAACTCGTGGGGACGCCTTCCCGAACTCGAATACCGCTTGCCCTATGCCGATCGCGAATTCCGTTTCCGGATCGTTCCGGTGAAGTGATCGCGGGCTTCGGCAGGCATCGAGCATTGCGGACGCAGCCAGCGGCCCGCGCGGCTCTTTAGAGTCGCAGTTTGCGGAAAAATTTTGTTCCCGGCGGCTGAGGGTGAGTCGTAGCTTGCGGGGCGAGCATAGCGGGCCTCCGCTGGGGGGGCTGCGGCTCGCGCGGCGCAAAGAGCCGCAAAATATCTCCGCATTCTCGTTCACCGCGCCCGACATTGAGCCGCAAAATATCTCCGCATTCTCGTTCGCCGCGCACGACATTGAGCCGCAAAAGACCTCTGCATTTCGTTCGCGCGCACGACATTGAGCCGCAAAGACCTCTGCATTTTCGTTCGCCGCGCACGACATTGAGCCGCAAAATATCTCCGCATTCTCGTTCGCCGCGCACGACATTGAGCCGCAAAAGACCTCTGCATTTCGTTCGCGCGCACGACATTGAGCCGCAAAAGACCTCTGCATTTTCGTTCGCCGCGCACGACATTGAGCCGCAAAATATCTCTACATTCTCGTTCGCCGCGCCAAGGATCCGGCCCGCACCCGGCTACGAGCCGGGCTTTACGATTGACCCTGCGGTAACGATCATCTTCGGCGGCTGGGCCGGTCGCGCTCAAAGCGCGAGCCGCCGAAGCTGGCAAGGCAAAAGCCTTGCGATAGGAGATATAATTAGCATCTTGCAGCGATCGATTGTATTCCGAGCTGGATGCAGTCTGCGGACAAGGCGCAGCCTTGCGATGGGAGATAATAGGAAATTACAATGGTAAATTGCACTGCGAGTGGGCTGTGGCCCGCGCGACCCCGAGAGCCGCACATAAATAAGGTGTCGGAAATGCAAGCGAGCTTGTTTTTGCTCTCGCTTATTCGTACCTTTACACCATGAAGATAACCCGCAAACAAACGATCGGAGAAAACCTGCTTTACTTTATGGTTTGGCTGGCCATTATCCTGGTGCCGGTGCTCAACTCGCAGATGATGGCCGAATTGCACGTCAATCTGGAAAACGTTCTGATCGCCTGGCGGCAGATCGCACCCTATCTGGTTATCTTCATCATCCACAATGCGATTCTGGCACCGCGCTACATGCTGCGCCGCAAGTATAAAAAATACCTGGCGTGCGACCTGGTGCTGATCGTTTCGGTGTTCTGGATGGTGGACCTCTACGAAGGCATGCTTTCGGGCCGACTGCTCGACGCTATGGACCCCAGGATCGTGGAAACCGGACGGCGCGCGTCGTTCTCCAACCTCGACATGTACTGGAACGTCGTGCTGGGGTTCTTCATGACCGGAGCCAATACGGGTATCAAGCTGATATACCAGTCTATGCGCGACGAGCAGGTGATGGAGGCGCTCAAGCGGCAGAACCTCCAGGCCGAGATGGATTATCTCAAATACCAGATCAATCCGCATTTTTTCATGAACACGCTCAACAACATCCATGCGTTGATCGACATCGATGCCGAGTCGGCCAAAAACGCCGTGATCGAGCTCTCGAAAATGATGCGTTACGTTCTCTATGACTCGGGTCGCGAGATCATATCGCTCAACCGCGACATGCAGTTCATACAGAACTATATCGAACTGATGCGCATACGCTATACGGACGACGTCGATATCCGCGTGGAGTATCCCTCGGGATTGCCCGAGTCGATATCGATTCCGCCGTTGCTGTTGATCGTCTTCGTGGAGAACGCCTTCAAACACGGCGTGAGCTACAACCGTCGGTCGTTCATCCGTTTGCGGGTCGAATACGCCGACGGTACGGTCACCGGAACGATCGTCAACAGCCGTCACGCCAACACAGGACGCCATGCCGCGGGAATCGGCCTGGAGAACGTTCGCAAACGTCTGGCCCTGATCTACGGCGAGAAAAACTATACGCTCGATATCCGCGAGGAACCCGATACCTATTCCGTGAAACTCGTAATACCTACGCTCCATGCTTAAATGTGTCGCCATCGACGATGAACCGCTCGCACTGCGCCAGCTGACTGCCTATATCGCGAAGATCCCCTATCTGGAGCTCACGGCGACGTGTCGCGACGCCCTCGAAGCGCAGCAGCTGCTTTCGCGCCGGGCGGCGGACCTGATCTTCGTGGATATCAACATGCCCGACCTGAGCGGCGTGGACTTCGTGCGATCGCTCGTCGACCGGCCGATGGTGATCTTCACTACCGCATACTCGGAATACGCCGTCGAGGGATTCAAACTCGATGCGGTGGATTATCTGCTCAAACCCTTCGGGTTCGCGGATTTCAGCCGTGCGGCCGCCAAGGCCTATTCGCTCTACGAACTGCGCCACAACCAACGCCCGGCACCCGCCGCGGAGGCCGTCGCGGAGCCCAAAGACAAAGAGTATATCTCGGTGAAGGCCGACTACAAAGTCTCGCTCGTGCGGATCGCCGATATCGTATACCTGGAGAGCGAAGGCGAATACGTGCGTCTGCATCTGGCCGACGGGTCGACCATTACGACCCTCTTTCGGCTCAAAAACATGGAGACGACACTCCCCGCGGAGCAGTTCATGCGCGTACATCGCTCCTATATCGTCAACCTGAGATGTATAAAATCCTATGTGCGCGGCCGCATATTCCTCAGCGACACGGAGTACGTGCCGATCGGCGAAATCTACAAAGAGACTTTTCAACGGTATATCGACACCAATTTCAAAAATATCTGATCGGGCAGCCGACGCCTTGCCGGCGTCTCTGCCGGTCGATTCGCTGAGATCGGCCGAGGTCCCGCATTCCTCGGCCGCCCCCCCCCTCGCTTCAGACAGGGGCTTCGGCCGCAACCCGCAAGATTATAGGGAATCGGGGAAACCGCTCATGGAGGCGTAACGTGTGCCGTCGAACTCGTAGCAGTAGTGTTTCAGACCGTTGGTGAGGACGACATACCGGGCGCCGAGTACGGAGTTGTAACGCACGGCCTGCGCCAGCGTCTTCTCGCCGATCGGAACGTCGGGCGCCTTGCACTCGGCGAGCAGCAACGGTGCGGCGTGCCGGTCGACCACCACCACGTCGGCTCGTTGGGGCTGCCCGTTGAGCATTACGCCGTACTCCTCGACGATGCGTGTAGGCTGCACGCCGCAGCAGGTCGTCAGGTAGGCCGTCAGGTGCTGGCGTACCCACTCCTCGGGGGTGAGTACCAGGTAGCAGCCTCGCAGTGAATCCCACACTTCGACGCTCTCCCCGCGGCGGCGGGCCCGCAAGCGGATGGCGGGAAAATTGAGTTTGGGCAGGGCGGTCATCGCAATTAAATAAAGCAGCCATATACGCATTCTACGCTCGTGGAATCTCGACCGCGGGTTTCGCTCGGGACGATCCGTGTTCGGCAGCCCTCGGCCGCGCTTACGGTTCCGGCCCTCCCCGGAGGCGATTTCGGGGGCGATCCGTAAGGCAATGGGGCTGAAAAATACCTCGAGGGTAAAATTGTATACGATTGCCGAAGAAAATTCGTATCTTTACCCTGCAAATATACGAATCTTATGCGGATAATTTTTTCGGTCATAGCGCTTTTTTACCTTGGAGGGCTTCTCGCACAGCCCTATACCCCGTCGCAGGGACGCGAACGGCCGCGCTGCCGAACGATCGCCTATCCTTCGGCCCGGGAGGCTTCGGCGGCCGACGGCGGCGACAACCGTTATTTCACGCGTATCTCCGAGTGGACACGCCGGGGCGATACGCTCTGCGTGCACTTCACGGTGCCTTTCGCCTGGGCCAACCGTCAGAAAATATTCCATATCGAGGCTGCGTCGTCGGATTTCGAGCTCCGCGTCAACGGCCGGAGCGTCGGGTACAATGCCGACTGCAATACCCCCTCGGAGTTCAACATCAGCCGCTATACGCGCGAAGGACGCAATACGCTCGAATTGGTCCTGGCAGCACCTTCGCCCTCGGTACCGCTCGAGAGCTGGAAGCGGTCGTACGAACCCGCCGTGGGGCAGGCTTGGATCACGAGCCAGCCGACGATGCGCATCCGCGACGTTTTGGTCCGCACGTGGCAGAGCGAAGACGATGCCCGCGAGGCCGTGGCCGAGGTCGGCATCGTCGTCAAACTCGACGCCCTGAATCCCCGCACGTCGCGCATCCATTACGAGTTGCTGACACCCACGGGCGAAACGGCGCTGAAAGGGTTCAAGGATGCGACGCTCGACATGGGACGCGAAGATACGGTGCGTTTTCTGGCGCGCATCCCGGCCAACCTGCTGTGGAGCGCCGAGCTGCCGACTCGCTATACGCTGCGGCTCAGCACGCAGCACGAAGGACGTCATGAGGAGTTTTTGGACCTGCTCGTCGGATTCCGGATCGTCGGGATGGAAAAAGGAAGGCTTTTCGTCAACGGAGAAGCCGTGACGTTGCGTGTCGCGGAGGTCGATACGCAGCAGATCGAAGATAACGACGTGGCACGTCTGCGCGAACAGGGTTACAATACGTTGCGGTTGGCTCCCGGGCCCATTGCCGCGGGATTTCTCGATCGCTGCGACGAGCAGGGCGTATATGTGATCGTACAGGCTCCGGTCGACACCTCGTCGAGCGGCGATTCGCGTCGCAAAGGCGGTAATCCCTCCAACGATCCGGCCTGGTGCAAGGCTTTCGTCGAACGGGCCGAGGATATCTACCATACCTCGAAGCGCCATCCTTCGGTCATCGCGTTTTCGTTGGCCCGCAATTCGGCCAACGGCATCGGGCTGTACGAAAGTTATCTCGCATTGAAGCGCTGGAACGATCCGCGACCGGTGATCTATCCCGAAGCGGGCGGGGAGTGGAACAGCGATTCGCTCGAAACGAAATAACCGGTACGGGTCTCGATCGGGGAAGAGGTCGACCGATCTCCGCATCGGTCGAAAGCCTCCGATCTGGGACCTCGGGCGCGAAAAACGACCTCGCGATCATCGGCTCGGGGGCTTCCGATTCGTTTTTTGGATTTATTTCGTAAAATTTTCGGCATTTTCTTTGGAGATAAAAAAAATATGCTTACCTTTGCAACCGCAATCGGATAGATTGATGCCTCTCTAGCTCAGTTGGTAGAGCACGACACTCTTAATGTTGGGGTCCAGGGTTCGAGCCCCTGGGGG
>CAXHRY010000006.1:0-134049 GCA_964018965.1 uncultured Alistipes sp. | reverse complement strand
TTGCGACGCCGGACCGCTTTGGTAAGAAAAAGGGTTAAAGGTTCTGCGGGTCATAGGCCGCGCAGTTCGTCGCCACACCCGGAGATGAACCGCAATGCGGGTACGATATACATAAAGCCCGTCTTTTAGACGGGGCGAGCCGCAGCCTCCCCCGAGCGGAGGCTCGCTGCGCTCACCCCGCAGGCTGCGGCCCGCAGCTCCGCACGCAACGCACCTCGATTCATAAAGCTCGTCTTTTAGACGGGCACGGGCAGCCGTTTCGGCGGTGAAGGCTCGCAAAATCGCCTTTTTAACCCCGTTCTTCGGCGGGTCAATAAAGATAAAACACAATCCCCACGAAGTGACAGACGACGGCAAGGTTTATGAGCAGATGCCACACCATGTGGTGGTAGCGAAATCCCTTGCGGGCGTAGAACCACGCGCCGACGGTGTAGAAGACGCCGCCCGCGGCGATGAGTGCGAGCAGCGGCGTCGAGGCGTGGCGGACGAACAACGGCATGAAGAAGACGATCGTCCAGCCCATTACCAGGTAAATCGTCAGGCTGACGGCCGGTAACGAGCGTCGCGAGAGCGATTTGTAGAAGATTCCGAAGATCACCATGACCCATTGCAGCACGGTGATGAAGACCCCCTGCCAGCCGCCGATGACCGACAGCGCGATGGGGGTGTAGCTGCCCGCGATGGCGACGTAGATGAAAATGTGGTCGAGGATGTGGAACACGGCCTTGTGTCTCGACGAGGGATTCATCGAGTGATAGAGCGTCGAGGCCAGAAACATCAGAAAGATCGACACGACGAAGATGCTCACCGAAACCGACGCCGTAACGGGGTCGGCAGCATGGGTATAGGCCCATACGGCGGCGAACGGCAGTGCCAGCAGGGTCAGCATCGACATGACGCCGTGCGTCACGCTGTTGGCGATCTCTTCGCCCACGGTGGGAACGTATATCTCCTTTTTCTTCTTCATGATGCAGTGTGTCGTTCGAATATGCCAAATGTAGGGATTTTTTTCCTATCTTTGCAAGCAAGGTTGATCGGTTAGGAGCAAAATGGACTTTTCGCGTTATGAAAAACTCCGCACGACGGTGCGTGAGAGTTTCTCGGAGCAGACCCGGGTACTCGTCGACGAGGCTTTGGCCTACGCCGAGGAGCGGCTCGCGTCGCTGACCCGCTACGACGGTACGCCGCTCATCGACCACAGCGTCGCCGTGGCGCTCATCGCCGTTTCGGAGATCGGCTTGGGCCGCAATTCCGCCATTTCGTCCATCCTGCACGATGTCGTGCGTCTGGCCCACAAACAGCTTCCGGCCGAGGAGTTCCTCGCCCTGACGGCCGATATCCGCGAACGCTTCGGCGAACAGGTCGTCGGCATCACCATGGGGCTGGCCAATATTTCCGAACTGCGGCTCAAGGTCGCCAAGGAGCAGGCTGGGAATTTCCGCGACCTGATCGTCAGCTATTCGCAGGACCCGCGCGTGATCCTCATCAAGTTGGCCGACCGCCTCGAAGTGATGCGTTCGCTCGATATGTTCCCTCGCGAAAAGTGGCGCAAAAAGAGCTGGGAGTCGATGAACCTCTACGCTCAGATCGCCCATAAGCTGGGTCTCTACGAGCTCAAGAGCGAGTTGGAGGATATCGCCCTGAAATACCTCGAACCGAAGGAGTACGAACATATCGTCGCCAAGCTCGAAGAGAGCGCCGAGGCGCGCCGGGCCTTCATCGCCCGCTTCCTGGTGCCCATCACCGAGCGGCTGGACAAGCTCGGCGTGAAATACCATATCAAGAGCCGTACGAAGTCGATCTTCTCGATCTTCACGAAGATGCACAAACAGCACGTGCCTTTCGAGGGCGTCTACGACATCTTCGCCATCCGCATCATCATCGACTGCCCTGCGGACGAGGAGAAACGCCAGTGCTGGACGGCCTATTCGGTCGTCACGGACTTCTATACGCCCAATCCCAACCGCATGCGCGACTGGATTTCGATCCCGAAGTCCAACGGCTACGAGTCGCTGCATACGACCGTCTCGGCCGAAGGCCGCTGGGTCGAGGTGCAGATCCGTACCGAACGCATGGACGCCGTGGCCGAACGCGGTATTGCAGCGCACTGGCGTTACAAGGGGGTCAATCAGGGTGCGCAGACGAGCGAAATGTGGCTCGGACGGTTGCGCGAGCTGATGGAGGATACGACCCACTCGCTGGCGCAGCGTTTCGATGCCAAACCCGCCTCGGGCGAGATTTTCGTCTTCACGCCCAACGGCGACCTGCGCAAATTGCCCGAGGGCGCTACGCTCCTGGACTTCGCTTTCGATATCCACACCAGTCTGGGGTCGTCGTGCGTCGGCGGCAAGGTCAACAACCGCGCTGCGGCGATCCGCGAGACGCTGCACAACGGCGATATCGTCGAGATTCTGACCCAGAAGAACCAGACGCCCAAGGCCGACTGGCTCTCGTTCGTCGTCACGTCGAAGGCCCGCAACAAAATCAAGTCTTTCATCCGCGAGGAACAGGCCAAGCATACCCGCATGGGGCGCGAGGAGCTCGAACGTAAGCTCAAGAACTGGAAACTGGCCATCACCATCGACGAGGCTGTGGCCTACCTGGCCAAACATTTCAAGCTGCGAACCGGTACGGAGGTCTATGCCCTGGTCGCTACGCAGAAACTCGACTTCGCGACGATCAAGGAGCTGATTTCGCGCCACCTCTCGGGCGAAGCCGAGGAGGAGCGTCGTGCCGCCGCAGCTGCCGCCGAGCGGCAGAAAGCCGCCGCACAGTCGTCCAAGGAGCATGTTGCGCCGCAGGACGCCCTGATTATCGACGACGACATTTCGAAAATACAATACAAACTGGCCAAGTGCTGCAACCCGATCAAGGGCGACGAGGTTTTCGGCTTCGTGACGATCAATGCGGGGATCACGATCCACCGCTGCGACTGCCCCAATGCCAAGCGCATGCGTGAGAATTATCCCTATCGGGTGCTCGATGCGCGTTGGCGCCAATCGTCCGAGGGTGCGTTCCGTGTCACGATCCGTATCGTCGCGGCCGACACCACGGGCATGGCCAACCACATCACGGAGGTCATCAGCCGCGATCTGAAGCTCAACATCCGCTCGATCAATTTCGGGACGGCCGTCAACGGGTACGTCTCGGGCACGGTGGCCGTAGAGGTGCCCGGTGCGGGCGTCGCCGATACGCTGATCCACCGCATTCTGCGTATCAAGGGCGTACAGCGCGCCTACCGCATCAACTGATTCGTCAACTCATTATTACCCACTTTGATACTGTAAATGAATAACAACTCAATCAGCGTCGTTTTCGCCGACTCGTCGCACGCAAAATACGCGCAACGTATTTGCGATCTGATCTACGAGTCGGCATTGCAGCGTGGTACGGGCATCGCCAGGCGGTCGCCCGAATACATCGCCGCAAAAATGACCGGTGGCAAGGCCGTCGTGGCGCTGGACGGTGAGAAACTGGTCGGGTTCAGCTATATCGAGTGCTGGGGTCACGGCGATTTCGTCGCGACGTCGGGACTTATCGTCGATCCCGAGTACCGACATCTGGGACTCGCGGAGCAGATCAAACGACGAACCTTCGAGCTGGCCCGACGACGATTTCCGTATGCCAAGTTGTTCAGTATCACGACATCGTTGCCGGTCATGAAGCTCAACTCCCGCATGGGTTACGTTCCGGTGACCTTCTCCGAACTCACCGAAGACGAGGAGTTCTGGCAGGGTTGTCAGGGATGTGTCAATTACGATATTCTCCAGCGTAACAATCGCCGTATGTGCCTCTGTACGGGTATGTTGTACGATCCGGCAAAGGAGCGGCCCCGACAGTCGCGCATGTCGCCCTACGTCATGTACGTCAAGAACAAGTTCCGCAAACTGTTTCATCTGAAATAAAAAAGGCCGTGCGGGCCGTACCCAAAGCCCCTGTCTGAGGCAGGGGTAAATCCGGGGAAGACAACGCTCCAAGGAATGACGAGCGGCTATTCCCCTCGAAAACCCCGCTTTTAGCGGGGCGGCGGAACGTCGCGAATCATCGACGGTCCTGAGAAAAATTGACTAAAAAACAAACACTACTATGGAAACCAATAAGAAAAAAGTCGTTTTGGCGTTCAGCGGCGGTCTGGACACCTCGTTCTGTGTGAAATACCTCTCCGAGGAGAAGGGTTACGACGTCTATACGGCCATCGCCAATACGGGCGGTTTCTCGGCCGAGGAGCTCGAGCGCATCGAGGAGCGCGCCATGCAATTGGGCGCCGTGGCGCACGCCACGCTCGACATCGAGCAGGAGTACTACGAGAAAAGCATCCGTTACATGGTCTACGGCAATGTCCTGCGCAACGGTACCTATCCGATTTCGGTGAGCTCGGAGCGTATTTTCCAGGCCATCGCCATCATCGAATATGCCAAGAAGATCGGTGCCGACTACGTGGCCCACGGCTCGACGGGCGCCGGTAACGACCAGGTGCGTTTCGACCTGACGTTCCAGATTCTCGCCCCCGAGATCGGCATCATCACCCCGACGCGCGATATGACCCTGACGCGCGAATACGAGATCGACTACCTGCGCAAACACGGTTTCGTCGCCGATTTCACGAAACTGGAGTACTCGATCAACAAAGGGCTGTGGGGCACCTCGATCGGCGGCAAGGAGACGCTCCATTCGGAGCAGACTCTCCCCGAGGAGGCCTACCCGAGCCAGATCGAGGCCGAGGGCGAAGAACGCCTGAAGATCGCTTTCGAGGAGGGCGAAATCGCCGCCGTGAACGGTGTGGAGTATACGGACAAGGTGGCTGCGATCCGTGCCGTGGAGGCTATCGGCGCCCGCTACGGCATCGGCCGCGACATGCACGTCGGCGATACGATCATCGGCATCAAGGGCCGCGTGGGCTTCGAGGCCGCCGCTCCGATGCTCATCATCGCCGCGCACAAGATGCTCGAAAAACACACGCTCACCAAATGGCAGCTCTATTGGAAGGAGCAGGTCGCCACGTGGTACGGCATGTTCCTCCACGAGGCGCAGTACCTCGAACCCGTCATGCGCGACATCGAGGCCATGCTCGCTTCGTCGCAGCGCAACGTCACGGGTACGGTCGAGCTGATCCTGCGTCCGCGTAACTACACGTTGGTGGGCGTCGAGTCGTCGTTCGACCTGATGAAGACCGACTTCGGCGAATACGGCGAGGTGAACAAAGCCTGGACGGCCGACGATGTGAAGGGCTTCACGAAGATCCTGGGCAACCAGATCAAAATCTATTACAACGTTCAAAAACGCAACGAAAAATGATCCGTGCCGGAGTAATCGGAGGCGCCGGATATACGGCCGGGGAGCTGCTGCGGCTGCTGGTGAACCACCCGCAGGTCGAGGTGGCGTTCGTCCACAGCACTTCGAATGCCGGTAACCGCATCGCCGACGTCCACGGCGGTCTGGAGGGCGACACGGAGTTGCGTTTCGCGTCGGAGTACGATCTTTCGTCCGTCGACGTGCTGTTTCTTTGCTCGGCTCACGGGCAGAGCCGCGTGTGGCTCTCGGAGAACGAGGTGCCGGCCGGCGTGAAGATCGTCGACCTGGCGCAGGATTTCCGCGATGAGAGCGAAGGTTTCGTCTACGGGCTTCCCGAGATGCAGCGCGACCGCATTCGTGCGGCGCAGCGCATCGCTAATCCGGGGTGCTTCGCCACGGCGATCCAGCTGTCGCTGCTGCCGCTGGCGGCGGCCGGGTTGCTGGAGGACGAAGTGCACGTCACGGCGGTCACGGGTTCGACGGGCGCGGGTGTGAAACCCTCGGCGACGACCCATTTTAGCTGGCGGACCGACAATATTTCGGTCTACAAGGCCTTTTCGCACCAACACCTGCTCGAAATCGGCCGCAACCTGCGCACGTTGCAGCCCTCGTTCGACCGGGAGGTGAACTTCGTGCCAATGCGCGGCGACTTCGCGCGCGGCATCCTGGCGAGCGTCTACATCACGTGCCGCCTTGCGGAGGAGGAGGCCCGGAAACTCTATGCCGACTACTACGGCACGGCGGCTTTCACCCGTGCGGCTACGCGCGAGGTGGATCTCAAACAGGTGGTCAACACGAACAAGGCGCTGGTGCACGTCGCCCGCTACGGCGATAAGCTCCACGTCGTTACGGCGATCGACAACCTGCTGAAAGGCGCCTCGGGACAGGCCGTGCAGAACATGAACCTGGCGTTCGGACTCGACGAGGCTGCGGGGCTGCGGCTCAAAGCGTCGGCCTTTTAAAACGAAGTGACTGTATACGATTTATGCTAAACCTATCTTAAAGCCCTGTTACTTTACGGGCTTCGGGGAGGGTCAGAATTGTAAACGCGGCCAAAGGCCGCGAGTCTTCAACCGTCCTCGGCGAATTGACAGGCGAAAAACTGATAAGTATATAGTTACTTTAAAACGAATTACTCAAACCATGGAACTTTTCAACGTATATTCCCTATATCCGGTGGAACCCGTGCGGGGTGAAGGATGCTTCGTCTACGACGCTGCCGGAACCCGATATTTGGACCTCTACGGCGGTCATGCCGTGATCTCGATCGGCCATGCCCATCCGCGCTACGTCGAAGCCGTCGCGGGACAGGTCGCGCGGTTGGGTTTCTACTCCAATTCGGTCGAAAACTCGCTGCAAGGCCGCCTGGCCGAACTGCTGGGCCGCATCTCGGGTTACGACGACTATCGTCTGTTCCTCTGCAACTCGGGGGCCGAGGCGAATGAAAACGCACTGAAGCTCGCTTCGTTCCAGACGGGGCGCGCCAAGGTGCTGGCTTTCGAGAAGGCCTTCCACGGCCGCACGTCGGGTGCCGTCGCCGCGACGGACAATCCGGCGATCTCGGCGCCTTTCAACCGCACGGCGAATGTCGAGTTCGTGCCGCTGAACGACATCGAGGCTGTCTGCGAGCGACTCGCGACGCGCGAGTTCGCCGCCGTGCTCGTCGAAGGCATCCAGGGCGTGGCGGGCATCCGCTGCCCGTCGGACGAATTCCTGCGCGAGCTGCGTACCGTCGCTACGGAGACGGGTACGCAACTGATTCTCGACGAGATACAGTCGGGATACGGACGCACGGGGCGCTTCTTCGCCCACCAGTATGCGGGCATCCGCCCCGATCTGATTACGACGGCCAAGGGCATGGGCAACGGATTCCCGATCGGCGGCGTGTTGATCGCTCCCCATTTCGAGGCGCGCCCGGGCATGCTGGGCACGACCTTCGGCGGCAACCATCTGGCTTGCGCCGCGGCGATCGCCGTGCTGGAGACCATCGAGCGCGAAGGCCTGGTGGAGAATGCCGCCGCCGTGGGCGAATACCTGCTCGGCGAATTGCGTGCCATGCCGATGCTTCGGGAGGTGCGCGGTCGCGGATTGATGATCGGCATCGAGATCGAGGGCTCGGGCGCGGAGCTGCGCCGCCGATTGCTCTTCGAGAAACACATTTTCACGGGTGGCGCGGGTGCTTCGACCGTGCGGCTGCTTCCGGCGCTGTGTCTCACGCGGGAGCAGGCCGACAGCTTCCTCGCGGCATTCCGCGAGACGCTCGGATAAGGGCGACTGTGCCGCAGGGTGCTGCGGCGTGGCTCCGGCCTGCGGGCCGCCGGAGCAGCAGGATGCAGGCCCGCGACGAACGATCAAAAGAACGACAGGATGAAAAAATTTACGTGTGTACAAGATATCGGCGACCTCGACGCAGCTGTCGCCGAAGCGCTGGATATCAAGCGCGACCGCTTCCGTTTCACGGGGCTGGGCCGCAACCGCACGCTGCTGATGCTCTTCTTCAATTCGAGCCTCCGCACGCGTCTTTCGACCCAGAAGGCGGCGATGAACCTGGGTATGAACGTCATGGTGCTCGACGTGACGCAGGGCGCCTGGAAACTCGAAACCGAACGCGGCGTGGTGATGGACGGCGACAAGGCCGAACATCTGCTCGAGGCGATTCCCGTGATGGGCAGCTACTGCGATGTGATCGGCGTGCGCTCGTTCGCCCGTTTCGACGACAAGGCCGAGGACTACGAGGAGCGCATCCTCGAGCAGTTCATCCGCTATTCGGGGCGTCCCGTCTTCTCGATGGAGGCCGCGACGCGCCATCCTTTGCAGAGCTTCGCCGATCTGATTACCATCGAGGAGCATAAGACCAAAGCGCGCCCCAAGGTGGTCATGACCTGGGCTCCTCACCCCAAGGCATTGCCGCAGGCCGTGCCCAACTCCTTCGCCGAGTGGATGAACGCCGCCGGATACGATTTCGTCATCACCCATCCCGAGGGCTACGAACTCGATCCCCGCTTCGTGGGCGGGGCTCGTGTCGAATACGATCAGCGCAAAGCACTCGAAGGCGCCGACTTCGTGTATGCCAAGAACTGGGCGGCCTATGCCGATCCCAACTACGGCAAGGTGCTCTCGACGGACCGCTCGTGGACGGTCGACGTCGCGAAAATGGCGCTGACGGAGAACGCGTTCTTCATGCACTGCCTGCCCGTGCGGCGCAACATGATCGTCACGGACGACGTGATCGAATCGCCCCGCTCGCTGGTCATTCCCGAGGCGGCGAACCGCGAAATTTCGGCTCAGGTGGTACTCAAACGGCTTCTGGAGGGTTTGCAATGACGGATCGGATTACGGTGGTGAAGATCGGCGGCAATGTCATCGACGATCCTGCGGCTCTGAAACGTTTCGTCGCGGAGTTCGCGGCGCTGCCCGGTGCCAAAATCCTCGTGCACGGCGGCGGCAAGATCGCCACGCGCCTGGCCGGGAAACTCGAACTGGAGGTGCGGATGGTCGAAGGCCGCCGCATCACGGACAAAGGGATGCTCGACGTGGTGACGATGGTCTACGCCGGACTGCTCAACAAACAGATCGTCGCGGCGCTGCAAGCCGCGGGGTGTAATGCGATGGGACTTTCGGGTGCCGACGGTAACGCCGTTACGGCACGTCGTCGCTCGCCCGAACCGATCGACTACGGTTTCGTGGGCGACATCGAGCGGGTCGACGCAGGGTTGTTGCGGCACCTGTTCGAGGGGGGCATCACGCCCGTATTTTCGGCCATCATGCACGACGGACGCGGCACACTGCTCAACTGCAACGCCGACAGCGTGGCTTCGGCCGTGGCGCTGGGGGCTGCCGAGGTGGCTCCTACGGACCTCGTATTCTGTTTCGAGAAGGCGGGCGTTTTGCGCAATGCCGACGACGAAACGTCGCTTATTCCGCGGATCACGGCCGAAAATTACGTCGAACTGAAGGCTTCGGGCGTGGTCAATCGCGGCATGATCCCCAAGATCGAAAATGCGCTGAAAGCCGTGGACAACGGCGTTCGGCGCGTTGTTATCAAGCACGCTGCGAATCTGTCGAACGACATCGGAACCACCATCGAACGATGAATGCCACGACCCGGGAAGCCGTCGAACTGTTGCGACGCATGATCGCGATCCCCTCGCCCTCGCGCGACGAGGCGGGGACGGCCGATCTGCTCTACGACTTCCTCGCGGAGCACGGTGCGGCGCCCGAACGGCTTCACAACAACGTCTATGCCCGCTCTGCGGAGTTCGATCCCGCACGGCCGACGCTGCTGCTCAACTCCCACCACGACACGGTGCGCCCGGCGGCGACCTATACGCGCGACCCCTACGCCCCGACGATCGAGGGCGACCGTCTCTACGGTCTGGGGAGCAACGACGCCGGAGCTTCGGCCGTGTCGCTCGTCGAGACGTTCCTGACCTTACGAGATAGACCGCTGCCTTTCAACCTGTTGCTGGCGATTACGGCCGAGGAGGAGTGTTCGGGCGAACACGGCATCCGGGCGTTGCTGCCCGCAGCGGGACGGATCGATATGGCGCTCGTGGGCGAGCCGACCTCGATGCAGGCGGCCGTCGGAGAGCGGGGGTTGGTCGTGTTGGACTGCATGGCGCACGGCCGCAGCGGCCATGCCGCACGCGGTGAGGGGGTCAATGCGCTCTATATCGCGTTGGACGATATCGCGCGGTTGCGCGATTTCCGTTTCGAGCGCACCTCCGAACTGCTGGGGCCGATCGGTATCGCCGTGACGCAGATCGGGGCCGGAACGCAGCCCAACGTGGTGCCGGACGAGTGCCGTTTCGTCGTGGATGTCCGCACGACGGATGCCTACACCAACGAAGAGACGGTCGAATTGCTGCGCGGCGCGTTGCGATCGGAGGCCGTGCCGCGCTCGACGCGCATTCACGCCATGGCAGTGGCCGACAGCCATCCGCTCGTGCGGGCGGCCCGCGCCGTCGGACGTACGACGTTCGTATCGCCGACCGCCTCCGACCGGACGCTGATGCCTTTTCCGGCGCTCAAGATGGGGCCCGGAGCGTCGGCCCGCTCGCATACGGCCGACGAATATGTCCTGATTTCGGAAATCGACGAGGCGATCGCGCTCTACGGGCGCTGGATCGAAGCCCTCGCGAAGGAGATATGATAAAAGCGACCTTGAGGGTCGCTTTTTTTGATCGGGATGCTGAGCCGGCTAAGAGCCGGACGATCCTTTGGGGCGCGCTCCCCCGGTGGAGGCACGCGCTCTTTGTTCGCGTGGATCCCCGCAGGCTACACTTCACTCAAAGGTAGTGAAAGCCTGTTTCGCGTGTCTTCGCAAGTTGCGATCCGCAAAACAGCGTGCGTCCGCAAACTCAACGCCTCGGGCGTTGCTTCTTCGGCGGCTCGTACTTCGATGCGACCGGCCCGGGCGCCGAAGATGATTTTTATCCGCAGATTCGATTCTTAATACCCGGTTATTAGCCGGGCTTTGCAGGCTGCGTCCGCAAAATAGTTCATGTTTAAACGATCCCCTTCATAAATTCCGGTTTGTTGTCGGGTACTTCGAACGAGCATGCGGAACTTTGGTGTCGCAGAGCAGCATTTTTTTCTGCAAACTGCGATTCTTGAGATCGCGCGAGCCAGCCCCTCCGGCGGAGGCTCGCTATGTTCACCCCGCAGGCTACGCCTCGCCCTCCGCAAAACATCAACACTTACTATCTATTAAAGGGTAATTCTTAATTGATGAATAGCTCCAGCTTAGCCGGGCGCCGAAAATGATCTGTTCCTATAAAACCCGGTCCAGACACCTGCGGATAATCGCCGCGCTGTCGCGAATCTCCTCCTCGGAGATCGTCAATGGCGGCGAGATGCGGAATGCCGTGTCGCAATAGAGGAACCAGTCGCTCAGAATGCCCTCCTCCTTGAAGAGCTCCATGATCCGGTAGAGCTTCGCCGATTCGCCCAGCTCGACAGCCAGGAGCAGTCCTGCGCGGCGAATCTCCCGCACGGCCGGATGGTCGGCGAGCAGTCGTTCGTAGAGTGCGCCTTTGGCCTCGACTTGTTCGACGATTCGGTTGTCTATCAAGTAATTCAGCGCTGCGAGTCCGGCCGCGCAACAGACGGGATGTCCGCCGAACGTGGTGATGTGTCCCAGCACGGGATCGATTTGCAGGGTGTCCATCACCTCGTGTCGTGCGACGAATGCCCCCAGGGGCATGCCGCCGCCGAAAGCCTTGGCCAGGCAGACGATATCGGGCGTGACGCCGTATTTCAGCGAGGCGAACATGGCGCCCGTGCGGCCCAGTCCGGTCTGTATCTCGTCGAAGATCAGCAGAGCTCCCACTTCGTCGCAGCGGCGTCGCAGCGCTTCGAGGTAACCCGGCTGCGGGGGCCGTACGCCGGCTTCGCCCTGCACGGGCTCGGCCAGTACGCAGGCCGTGCGGCGGGTGATGCGCCGCAGCGCGTCGAAATCGTTGAACTCGATGGCCGCCGTGTCGGGCAGCAGGGGCCGGAAAGCTCCCTTCCACTCCTCGCCTTCGGGTGCCCCCATCATGCTCATCGCACCGTGCGTCGACCCGTGGTAGGCGCGCCGCATGGAGATCATCTCTGTGCGGCCGGTAAAACGTTTGGCCAGCTTGAGCGCTCCCTCGACCGCCTCGGCCCCCGAGTTGACGAAATAGACGCTCTCCAGCTCGCCCGGAAGCAGCCGGGCGATACGTGCGGCGTACTCCACCTGCGGGGCCTCGACCATTTCGCCGTAGACCATGATGTGCATGTAGCGCGCCGCCTGCTCCTGGACGGCCCGTACGACGGCCTCGTTGGCGTGTCCTACGTTGCTCACCGAGACGCCCGCCACCAGGTCGTAGTAGCGTTTGCCCTCGGGGGTATAGAAAAACGAACCTTCGGCCCGGGCGACCTCGACCATCATCGGCGATGGCGAAGTTTGGGCCACGTGTGCGAGAAATTGTTTGCGCAGAATCATAACGTTCAGAGTTCAGCGGGCGAGACGCCGAGTTCCATTTCGAGAATACGCTGCGAATCCTTGACGCTCAGAAGCATCCAGCGGTAGAGGATGTCGAGCCGTTCGGACTCCGGGAGCTGCCACGCACGCGGGTCGACGTCGCGACGGATGCGCTGCGTGAGCTGGTAGACGATGATGGCGGCCGATGCCGAGACGTTGAGACTCTCGACCATGCCGCACATCGGGATGCGCAGGAAGGCGTCGGCCCCGGCGATCACCTCGTCGGAGATGCCCGAATGCTCCGTTCCGAAGACCAGGGCGAAAGGTCCGGCCGCGACATCGAACGTCTCGGGGGTCGAGTCCTCGCGGTGGGGCGTCGTGGCGACGATCCGGTAGCCTGCGCCGCGCAGCGCCGCGAGGGCTTCGCCGGTCGAGGCGTGACGCTCGACGTCGATCCACCGTTCGGTGCCCCGGGCGATGGCCGTGTTGGGCTCGAACGGGCAGAGGGTCTCGACCGTGTGCATGCGTTGCACGCCGAAGGCTTCGCAGTGGCGGATCAGCGCCGCGGCGTTCTGCCCGTGGTAGGTGTTCTCGGCCAGCAGCGTGGCGTAGCGCGTGCGCATGGAGAGCGTACGGTAGAAGAGGTCGTAACGCTCCTCGGTCATGAATTCGCGCAGACACGCGATCCGCTCGGCCAGCCGTGCGTCCCTATTTGCGGTATTTCTCATCTTCATCGAGCATTTTCAGGTAACTTTCGTAGCGCTCCGGAGCGATCTCTCCGCGACGGATCGCTTCGACGACGGCACAGCCCGGTTCGTGGGTGTGGGTGCAGTTGTAGAAACGGCAGTCGGTCGACGCCCGCATCATTTCGGGGAAGTAGTGGGCCAGCTCCGCGTCGTCGATGTCGATCAGTCCGAAGCCCTTGATGCCCGGGGTGTCGATTACGGCTCCGCCCCCGCAGAGCGGATACATGGTCGAAAAGGTCGTCGTGTGGCGTCCTTTGCCGTGGCTCTCGGAGATATCGCCCGTGCGGATATCGAGCGAAGGGTCGATCGTGCGGATCAGGGTCGATTTGCCCACTCCCGAATTGCCCGACAGCAGCGTCGTACCTTCGGCGAGCAGTTCCTGCACGCGTTCGAGCCCCGTGCCGTCGTGTACCGACAGTTCGGCGACCTCGTAACCCGCGCTGCGATAGATGTCGCAGAATGCGCCCACCGCTTCGGGATCTTGCAGGTCGGCTTTCGAGAGCAGAATCGTGACGGGTATTTTGTAGGCTTCGCACGTCACCAGGAAACGGTCGACGAACTCCGGCGGTGTCGCGGGCTGCCGCAGCGTCACGAGCAGCAGCGCCCGGTCGATGTTCGCGGCGATGATGTGCGACTCCTTCGAGAGGTTCGAGGCGCGGCGGATGACGTAGTTGCGGCGCGGCAGGACGGCGCAGATGGCGAAGTCGCCCTTCTCGTCGGCCTCGCACTCCACGCGGTCGCCCACGACCACGGGATTTGTCGACCGCACCCCCTTCAGTCGCAGCTTGCCGCGGATGCGGCAGCGCAGCGTCCCGCCTTCGTGCGACACTTCGTACCAGCTTCCGGTCGCGCGAACGACCGTTCCCGTAATTTTCGTATCCATTTTTTCAGCAGGTTTGGGTTTGCGGCGCGACTTCGTCGGTTTCTTCGCCGCCGTGAGGGTTGTGGAGCGGAAGTTGCTCCCCGGCCCATTCGGTGAAAGAACCGAAGCATTCCGAGAGGCGGATGATCGGCCGATAGCACCTCGATTCGCGGAGCGTCTGCCGATCGACCATCTCCAGATCGTCGTTCAGAGAGTCGAACGCCGCGAATGCGACGCTCAGCATCAGCAGGCATTTGCCCAACGACACGGCGATGCCCAGCAGAATGTCGGGAACCCCGAATCCGGCGAAGCGGAACAGGCGCCGCAGGAGTCGTCCCGCGACGGTGACGAGCAGGATCACGGCGATGAGCACGACGGCGAAGCCTCCGGCCGTACGGATGTCGGGATCGAGGCCGAGCCATCCGCCCGCCTCGGCGCCCCAGCGTGCGGCGAACCAGATGCCTGCCGCGATAGCTGCCAGCGAGCACGCCTGCAAGACGAATCCGCGCCGCCAGCCGTTGAAGACGGCCCAGGCGACGACGAGGATGACTATCAGATCGATCGTATTCATGTCTATGCGTCGTATCGGTCGCGATGGCAAGTGCCGTATCGGGGCCCTGCCGTGCGAATCGCGCAGCCAAAGATACGAATAAGCGAGGGTAAACCCAAATTTATTTGGAGTTTGCCGAGCGGGAGTATCTAAAACGAAGTTAAAGATACGAATAAGCGCGAGCAAAAGCAAGTCCGTTGCATTTTGCCGAGCGGCAGTATCTTCGGCGCAGTCAAAGGTACGAATTTCGACCGAACAAGAAAATGCCGCTGCGAAAATACGCACGGACGATGCTCGGCGAAATGGAGATCTTCGCAGCAGCTCTTTTACGATTGGACAAAAAATTGTAAATTTGCAAAAACAACCAAAGATACGCGCCATGAGACGATACGTCCTGTTATTTTTGCTGTCGTGCGTCGCTCTGACGGCTCCGGCTCGCGAGATTTTTCCGCTCAACGAGGGCTGGCGTTTCTTCTTCAAATCGGAGAACAGCAGCGACAATGCCCGTCATATTACCTTGCCGCACAGCTGGAATACGGATCCCTGTACGGAGGATCCGCTGTTGGAAACGACGGGTAACTATCAGAACGATATCTATATCCCGGTCGAATGGTCGTCCAAACGGCTTTTCGTCCGTTTTTACGGCGTGCGGTCGGTGGCCGATCTGTTCGTCAACGGTTGCCATGTGGGACGTCATTGCGGAGGTGCTACGGCTTTCGCCTTCGAAATCACCGACCGCGTCCGTTTCGGCGCGGACAACGCTTTGGTGATGGTCGTGAGCAATGCGCAGCGCGACGACGTGCTGCCCGTGTCGACCGATATGAATCTTTACGGCGGCATTTATCGCCCGGCAGAGCTGATTCTCACCGAGCCTACGGCCGTTTCGCCGCTCTATCTCGGCTCCGAAGGCGTGCTGGTCCATACGCAAAGCGCCGATGCGTCGAAAGCCGAAGGCGAAGTGGAGGTGCACCTTACTGCGAAAAGCGAACATAGCTGCATGCTCGGCATCGATATCGCAGCTCCCGACGGACATACGGTCTTCTCGCGCCGCCTGCGCGTGCGGCTCGACGGAAAACCCGTGCGGATGCCCTTTTCGATCGATAGCCCCCGGCTGTGGAGTCCCGAAACCCCTGCGCTCTACACCGTGACGGCGACCTTGGGCGAAGATACGGCGACGGATCGCGTCAGCGTCCGTACGGGATTCCGCGAAATCGCGGCGAGCGCGGCCGAAGGATTGACGGTCAACGGCGTGCGGATGCCCGTGCGGGGCGTCGTTCTCTATCACGACAATCTGCCTTCGGGCGGTGCGCTTCGGACGTGCGACTATGCCGCCGACGTGGCGACGATCCGCGATCTGGGAGCCAATGCCGTGCGTTCGGCCGTGCAGCCCCATGCCCGGGAGTTTTACGACCTCTGCGACGAACAGGGCTTGTTGGTGTGGATCGACATGCCGCTGCATCGGGCCCCCTTCCTGGGCGATATCGCCTACTACGCGACTCCTCAGTTCGAGGCGAACGGTGTGCAGCAGTTGCAGGAGATCGTCGTCCAGAACCTGAACCACCCCTCGGTGGCGATGTGGGGTATCTTCTCGTGTCTGTGGTCCCGCGGCGACAATGTGGTGCCCTATTTGCAGCAGCTCGACCGCACGGCCCGTACGATGGATCCGTCGCGCCCGACCGTGGCGTGCAGCGATCAGAACGGCGATTTGAATTTCGTGACGAACCTGATCGTCTGGCGGCAGGATATCGGTTGGAAACGCGGTTCGACGGACGATGTCGCAGTTTGGCGCGATCAATTGCGCAAGAGTTGGTCGCACCTCTGCTCGGGCGTGACCTACGGAGGCAGCGGATTCCTCGGCCACAAGAGCTATACGGCTCAGGCGGCGCCGCGCTCCAACTGGATGCCCGAGGAGAATCAGACGCGTTTTCACGAGGAGTATGCCCGCAACCTGCGGGGCGATTCGCTCTTTTGGGGCGTATGGATCGAGAACATGTTCGATTACGGATCGGCTCGCCGGCCCTACGGCGTGAACGGAAAGGGATTGGTGACGATGGACCGCCGCCACTGCAAGGATGCTTTTTACCTCTATCGGGCGCTGTGGAACGATCGCCGGCCGACGCTGCATCTGGTCGATAAACGGCGCCGTCTGCGCGAACTACCCAGCCAGGCGTTCCGCATCTACTCGTCGGCGGGCCGTCCCGTGCTGTGGGTGGGAGCCGATACGGTGGCGATCAACGAATATGCGCCGTGCCAGTATCGTTCGGACAGCGTGACGCTCGCGGGCGACGTTTCCGTGCGTGTCGAGGCCGGAGGATTGCGCGACAGCGTGGTTATTCGGGTCGGCAACGTGTTAAGACCGAGACGGACGCAGGGCCCTCTGCAAATAAAAGGTCTGCAAAAGAC
The DNA here is from genome assembly GCA_964018965.1 of uncultured Alistipes sp. Taxonomy (GTDB): domain Bacteria; phylum Bacteroidota; class Bacteroidia; order Bacteroidales; family Rikenellaceae; genus Alistipes. The sequence goes on along the minus strand of CAXHRY010000006.1, from coordinate 117,247 downwards.
AAATTAGGAACGAACGGCATCCGGTCGGCGAATGCCTGCACGTAAGGCTCGGTCGTGAAGACCGGGCCTTCCTTGCGTTTGGGCCGCAGGTCGAGGTCGCCGGGCGCGGCGTCGACGTAGCGTTCCGAAACGGCGGGCATCGGGATGCGGACCGTGTCGCACAGTACCTCGAGCAGACGCAGGTCGTAGTCGGCCAGGAACTCGAACTCCCGGCGGTAGAAGGGTTCGAACCGTGCGGCGTAGTGGTCGAAAAAGGGCGATCCCTTGTACGAAGCGACCAGCGCGCCCCAATGCTGGTGCTGCCAGCGCTTCGAGTAGTCGAGACGCATCTCGCGCATGGGTTGTCGCGGCCGATCGGCATGGCGGACCTGCGCCGTGAGGGCCATCGGGCCGTCGGCGGCCAAGATGCGGGTGCGGTTGCGCTCCGAGCGTTTGATGAAGTGCTCGCCCAGGTCGACGACGCAGTCGCCGCGCAGCAGTGCGGCGAAGTATTCGATCGAGGGGAGGTATGCGGCGGGGAGAATGGTCATGGCTCAGCGTTCGGCTGGTTCCGCCCAGTCGCCGTGGGCGCGGATAAGCTCCACGAGGCGGTCGAGGGCCTGCTCCTGGGGTATGCCGCGCTCGATCACTTCGCGTCCTTTGTAGAGGGTGATGCGGCCCGGTCCGGCGCCTACGTATCCGTAGTCTGCGTCGGCCATCTCGCCGGGGCCGTTGACGATGCAGCCCATGACGCCGATCTTGAGGTTCTTCAGGTGCGAGGTGCGGGCCTTGATCTCGGCCAGCGTCCGCTCGATGTCGTAGAGGGTGCGGCCGCACGAGGGGCAGGCGATGTACTCCGTGCGGGAGAAGCGTACGCGGGCGGCTTGGAGGATCATCAGCTCGATTTCGCGCAGCGACTCGTCGTCGTGCTGCGGGGCGTCGATGCGCAGACCGTCGGCCAGTCCGTCGAGAAAGAGCGGTCCCAGGTCGGCGGCGGCCTTCACGGCGACGTGCTCCAATTCGGGATCGTCGTAGCGGCGCGTCACGACGACGGGTTGCCCGGCGGGTTCGAGGTCGAGGATCGCGGCGCGCAGCTCGGCCGTGGGATTCCCGGAACGGGCTTCGAGGATGCGGAAAGCATCGGTGATCTCGTCGCGTACGACGGGCGTCGCGCATGACGAACGGCGGCGGAACTCCGTCGGCGAATAGCGTTCGGGATGGGCGACCGGGAATTCTCCGGGGCGTGCGGCGAAGTGGTCGGCAAGCAGTTGCGCCACGGGAATTTCGTGCTCGGGGGCCTCGGTGAGCGATACGCGGATCGTGTCGCCGATGCCGTCGCAGAGCAGGGCGCCGATACCCACGGCGCTACGGATGCGTCCCTCCAGGCCGTTGCCTGCCTCGGTGACGCCCAGGTGGATCGGGTAGTGCATCTGCTCGGCGTCCATCGCCTCGACCAGCAGCCGGTAGGCGGCGACCATTACGCGGGTGTTGCTCGACTTCATCGAGACGACCACCTGGTCGAAGTCCAGCGCTTTGCAGACGCGCAGGAACTCCATCGCCGAGACGACCATTCCTTCGGGCGTGTCGCCGTAGCGGTCGAAGATGCGGCGGGCCAGCGACCCGTGGTTCACGCCGATACGCAGCGCTACGCCACGCTCCCGGCACTGCTCGATCAGCGCCTCCAGTTCACCGTGTTCCGTGCGGTAGTTTCCGGGGTTGATGCGCACCTTGTCGACATACTGCGCGGCGATCGCGGCCACTTCGGGCACGAAGTGTATGTCGGCGACGACGGCCGTATCGAAACCGTCGGCGCGCAGCTGCCGGACGATGTCGGCCAGGTTCTCGCCTTCGCGTCGTCCCTGGGCCGTGAGGCGCACGATCTTGCCGCCTGCGCGGTCGATACGCTCGATCTGCGCGGTGCTGGAGGCCGTGTCGCCCGTGTCGGTATTGGTCATCGATTGTACGGCGACGGGATTCTCGCCGCCGATGGTCACCCGTCCGATGCGGACCTCGCAGGTCGGACGGCGCCGGTATTTCGTAATGTCCATCATTCTTTGGTAAATTCGGCCATTGCAAGTTCCATTTTGCAGCGGATCGCCTCGGTGCAAAGGTTGCCGATGCTGCCCGCATGGGTGTGGCGTACCTCGCGCGTGGGGCGGTATTCGCCCCGCTGCACGGCCATGCCCACCTGCCGGTAGGCTTCGCGGAAGGGGGTGCCTTGCAGCACCAGGCGGTTGACATCCTCCACGGTGAAGAGGTAGTCGTATTTCTTGTCGTCGAGGATCTGTTCGTTCACGCGCAGGTGTTCGATCATGAAGTCGCACATGCGCAGCGTGCGGCGGATTTCGGTCGTCGCGGGAAAGAGGATATCTTTGAGCAGCTGCATGTCGCGATGGTAGCCCACGGGGAGGTTCGCCGTCAGCAGTGCCAGTTCGTTGGGTACGGCCTGGAGGCGGTTGCAGCGGCCGCGGATCATCTCGAAGACGTCGGGGTTCTTCTTATGGGGCATGATGCTCGACCCCGTGGTGAGGTTGTCGGGCAGCGACACGAACCCGAAATTCTGGCTCATGAACAGGCAGACGTCCATCGCCATGCGGCCTACCGTCGCAGCGATGGCGGCGATGGCGGCCGCAGCGGCGCGTTCGCTCTTGCCGCGGCTCATCTGCGCCGCCACGACGTTGTAGTGCAGCGTCTCGAAGCCCAGCAGTTCGGTGGTCATCTCGCGGTCGAGCGGGAATGAGGAACCGTAGCCGGCGGCCGAACCCAGCGGGTTCTGGTTGGCGATATGCCAGGCGGCCGTCAGTAGCCGCATGTCGTCGACGAGTGTCTCGGCATAAGCGCCGAACCACAGCCCGAACGACGAGGGCATGGCGATCTGGAGATGGGTATAACCGGGCATCAGCACCTCGCGGTAGCGTTCGCTCTGCGTTTGCAGGCGATCGAAAAGCGCACGCACATCGTCGGCGATCTTCCGAAGCTCGTCGCGCAGGAAAAGTTTGAGATCGACCAGCACCTGATCGTTGCGCGAGCGCCCCGAGTGGATCTTCTTGCCCGCATCGCCCAGGCGTCGCGTGAGCAGCAGTTCGACCTGCGAATGGACGTCCTCGGTGTCGGGTTCGATTTCGAAACGTCCGGCGCGGATCTCCGCGGCGATCTCGTGCAGTCCGGCGGTGAGCGTGTCGAGCTCTTCGCGGCTCAGCAGCCCGATGCTTTCGAGCATGGCGATATGCGCCAGCGACCCTTCGACGTCGTATTGCGCCAGACGCATGTCCAGCTCGCGGTCGTCGCCGACGGTGTAGTCTTCGATCATCGCGTCGGGTTCGAAACCCTTGTCCCAAAGTTTGGTAGGCATGTTGTGGTGATTCTTATCGTTGTTTGGTTATATCGGCCGCCGGTTCGCTCTCGCTGGCGGAAGCCTCGCGGCCGCAGGCGTCGTATTCAAATCCGACCCGCTCCCAACTCCTCCCCGCCTCAGGCAGGGGGTTCGGGTGGAGATTCCTTGGGTTTTTCGGTTATCCTTTTCCTTTTCGTCGGCTGTTATCTTGCTCTCGCAGGCGTCGTATTCAAATCCGACCCGCTCCCAACCCCTCCCCGCCTCAGGCAGGGGCTTCGGATGGAGATTCCTTGGGTTTTTCGGTTTTACTTTTCACCTTATATCGCTCTCCTCGGCGGGCGTCGCGGGGGCGGATTGCAGCGTAGAGTCGGCGGCGATGGCAGGTGCGGCGGGTGCAGTGGGGACGGGCGTCTCCGGTTGCGCGGGGAGCTGCTGCACGGCCGACGGCGCAGGTTCGACCATCGAACGGTAACGGTCGCGGTGGAGGATCGTCACGCAGACGATGGCGATTGTCGCAGCGGCGGCCAACAGGCCGACTATTCTCTTAATCATCGTTTTTCGATTCGTTCAGTATCCCGAGCGCGCGTGTCACCACGTTGTCTACGGGTTGGATGTTGATATAGAATCCGTTGTCTTCGAGTGCCGTGTTACGGCCGATGTAGGCCCGCAGTTGCGCCTCGATCAAGCGGCGCGAGCGGGCGATGTCGCCGTAGCGCGGTGCTACGCCCTGCCGGGCGGCATAGCGGATGAAGTCCTCCACCAGCGTGCGGTCCGAGTCGAGCAGCCGTTGCAGTTCGTCGAGCGTCCGCACGGCATTGAGCGCCTCGCGATGCCGGTCGGCGTATTCGATCGTGTAGCGGTAGAGGATGTTCCGTCCGGCTACTTCGATGAAATATTTCGTTACGTCGGTCGTGTCGGCCGGGACGAAGACGTCGGGCATGATGCCGCCGCCGCCGTAGACCACTTTGCCGCCGGGTGTCACGCGGCGCAACGAGTCGGCGAAATGGATGCTGTCGGCCGAGAAATATTCGTTGTTGCGGTAGCGGTTCCAGAGGTCCTCCTCGTAGCTCGCATCGTCGCCGATCGTGTAGGGTTTCTGGATCGAGCGGCCCGTGGGGGTGTAGTAACGCGCCGTGGTGAGTCGCAGGGCCGAGCCGTCGCTATACGGTATTTGCCGCTGGACGAGTCCTTTGCCGAACGAGCGGCGGCCGACGATCGTGCCGCGGTCGTTGTCCTGCAACGCGCCGGCCAGGATCTCGCTCGACGAGGCGCTGCCTTCGTCGATGAGCACCACGACCTCCATATCCTGAGCCGTGCCCTGCCCGTCGGCGTATTCGCGCAACTGTTCGTGGCGACGGTCTTCGGTGTAGACGATCAGTTGCCCCTCGTGCAGAAACTCGTTGGCTACCAGGATCGCCTGGTCGAGATAACCGCCCGAATTGCCGCGCAGGTCGAAGATCAGCCGGTCGACCCCTTGGGTGCGCAGCGTGTCGAGCGCCCGCCGTAGTTCGGCATGGGTCGTGCGGGCGAACTGTCCCAGTTTGACGTATCCCGTGCGGTCGGCGATGCGGAACGTCGCCTCGACGCTGCGGATCGGAATCACGCCCCGTTCGACCTCGACGTGCACCAGGTCGGCGATACCTTGCCGTTCCAACCCCAGACGTACCTTCGTGCCGCGCGGTCCGCGCAGGCGTTTGACGATCCGGTTCTGCGGGATTTTACGCCCGGCGACCAGCGAATCGTCGATTTCGATGATGCGGTCTCCGGCCTTCACGCCGGCCTTGTCGCTCGGCCCGTGGGGGATGACGTTCAGCACGATCACCGTATCGGTGGCCATGTTGAATACCACGCCGATGCCGTCGAATTCGCCTTCGAGCGGTTCGTTCAACTCCTGCATCTCGGCCGCGGGGATGTAGACCGAGTGGGGATCCAGCTCCTCGACAAGACGCGGAATGACGTGTTCGGCCAGCGAATCCATCGACACCGAGTCGACATATTGGTTCTCGATGAGCGAAAGCGTGTAGGTCAGTTTGTTGTCGGGCAGCGTCATGCGGCTGAGCATGGTTTCGATGCGCGACGAGGTGCTGTTGCGGCCGAGATACTGGCCCAACAGAAGTCCCGCGGCGACGGCGGCGGCGAGCAGCAGCGGGAAGAGGACAATCTGTTTCGAATTCTTATACATGGGTGTATGCTACCAGGATTTGGGCTTGGGTTTGTTCTTGAACGTGTAACCCAGACCGACGGTCAGCAGCGTGCGGGTCTGCACGTCGACATTCTGCGCCCGGTTGTAATAGAGTTGGAACCCGAGCGTTGTCGAGAGGTATTTCGTTGCCTTGATATCGATCGTATTGTCCCAACGCACGATCGGGTGGATCGGCAGCCGGGGCTTGTCCTTGATGTTCTTGTCGCCCTTCGACCAGGTATCGAACGCACTCACGAACTCGCCGTAGCGCCTGATCTTGTTCTCTTGTCCGATGTCGGTGATCCAGCCGTAGAAGGAGTAGATCGTCGTGCGGTAGCGCAGGTAGCCCGTCTTGCCGAACGTGCGGTCGAAGTTGATTTCGACGGATGAGCCGCCCTCGTATTTCGAGGTCTTGTCCGGGTCCTCGATACCGTAGGGATAAGCCGGTTTGATCTGGTTGCCTTCGGAGTCCATCTGCTGTTTGCGCACCCAGTCGTTTTCGGCGAAGGTGGCGCTCATGGCCAACGGCGAGAGGTTGATCGTGATCGGGAATTTAGGTTTGGGGCTCTTGTAGGTGATACCGAACGAAATGTCGAGGTAGCCCGGCGTCATGAAGCGGCTTTTCATGTGCTCGCGTTTCTGCTCCGTGCGCGATTTGTAACCGTTGACGAATTGGCTGCGGAACTGCATGGTCGAACCGTAGGTCCAGTTGTTGGCCAGTTTGAAGGCGGGATTGACCCAGATGAGGAATTCGTCCTGGTTCTTGAACCAGATGCCTTCGCTGGAGGTCGATCCGTCGTCGGACTTCGTCTCCACCTTCATGCGGTTGTAACCCAACTTGGCGTTGAACTTGGTTTCGATCGAAAAGCGGTTTTTCTTGAAGAAATGGTGCAGGTTGAGCGTAGCGACCAGCGCGATGGAGTTGTCACCGCCCGAGACGGCGATCCACGGATCGTTGTACGAGGTGAGCGATCCTTGCAACGATCCCGTGAATTCGAGGTAGTTGCGTTCGCGGCGGATGGCGGCCCGTTCGGCGCGGTAGCGGGCCAGGCTGAAGTAATCGACTTCGACGCCCGTGGACTTCATCCGGTCGTTGAATTTCACGCTCTCCTGCGGAGCGTCCACTTCGTCGATGGATATCTGCGCCGAAGCCGATCCTGCGATCCAAAGCCCCGACACCAAAAGCAGCAAACGATAGAAACGGTTCATACGAAAAAACATAAAATGAAGTCGACGGCAAAATTACGAAAAATATCCCGAAATTCACGCGCTGCCGCCCATATCGTCGCGATTCGAATTCCGAGGTTTGCCGAATCGTGCGTAAAGACTTAGAATTGTCTCTGATAGCGTGCTTTTTGTGAAAAAAAGTCTTATCTTTGAACCGAAGAACCGGGCGAGGTTAGGTATCCGGAACGGGGTTGCATCTTTTTCACAATTTAAAATAAGTATTCATGAAGACAATTTTGCGCAAAATCGCTGCTGTGGCGATAGCTTTGACGGTGCTCGGCACACCCTCGCTTCTGGTGAGTTGCGATGGCTACGACGACACCATGCTGTGGACGAATGTGAACGATCTGGCCGATCGTCTCAAGGCCCTGGAAACGAAGGTGTCGAAAATGAACGACGAGATCGTTGCGTTGCGCAAGATCGCCGACGAATCGATTACGGTAGTGAAGGTGGAGAGTACGTCGGACGGCTATTCGATTCGTTTTTCGGACGGTACGACGGCGACGATCGCCGACGGCAAGGACGGTGCGGACGGGCGGAATGCCCCGATTATCGGCATAAGGCAGGATACGGACGGCGTTTATTACTGGACGCTGACGAGCGACGGCCGGACGGAGTGGCTGACCGATAACGGTGAGAAACTGCGCGTTACGGGCGAGAGCGTCACGCCGACGCTCGGCGTGGATGCCGAGGGTTTCTGGACGATCAGCTACGACGGCGGCGCCACCTCGACGCGTATTCTGGACGGTGCGGGGAACCCGGTTTCGGCCGTGGCGAAGGATCCGGAACCGCTCTTCCGAGGCGTGACCCCGGGCGACGGCGAGGTGACGTTCGAGCTGGCCGATGGCACGACGGTGACGGTTCCGGTGCGCAGCGACCTCTATATTCTCTTGAAGGATGCTCCCCAGAGTGCGACCTTCAACTTCGGAGAGACCCGCGTTTACGAAGCCGAGGAGGCAGGCGTGAAAACGGTGCTCATCACCAAGCCGGACGAGTGGCACGTGACGTACAAGAACCAGCAGTTGTCGATTACGGCTCCGACCGTGGAACATGCCGCCTGTGCGGAACTGGAGGGCACGGTGACGATCGCCTATATCGGCTACAATGGCCTGGCCGATGCCATTACGATGAACGTGTGGGCCGGTGCGCAGCCCGTATCGCAGCCCGTACCCGAGGCTTCGGAGATCACCGATGAAACATTCAAGGTCGTATGGCCGGCGGTCGAGGGCGCTACTGCATATAACTATACGTTGCTGGTTCACAATGCAAACGGTTCCTATTCGGTCGTGGTTCGCCCTACCGAGACCGAGGCCCTTTCGGTCGTATGCCAGAATTTGAAGCCCGAGACGGATTACCTGTTCCGCGTACAGGCCAAGGGCGACGGCGAAACGGTGCTCGATTCGGAGTGGAGCGAGCTGAAGGTGACGACGGCGGCCGCGGCCGCGATCGACGGTCCGTGGGTCGACTTCGAGGTCGCCTACCGCGAGCGCAGTTCCTATCAGTGTTACATCGATGTGACGTTCAAGCCCAACGACGACGTGGCGAGCTTCTACGCCGACTGCATCTACGGCTCCTATTTCGATGTCTACGACGAACCCGGATTCGAACCCAATACCGACGAGGACCTGATAACCTTCCTCATGGCCTCGAAACCGCAGGCTGCCAACGAGAATCCGTTTACGTGGAGCTATAGCACCGACTTCATCATCGGCGTGGTGGCTGTCGCCAAGGACGGCCAGCCGGGAAAACTCAACTGGGTGAAAATGAAGACCCCGAGCCGTTCGGAGCTTAAGGGCGACGATGGCGACGACGAGACCAGCGAGGCTTCGCTGCGCATCCAGACCGTGATCGCCAACTCGGCCGATCTGGGCGAAGATGCTCCCGCGAACTGCTTCGCGACCGTCTACCGGTTCGAGTTGACCGGCGGTGCCCGTTCGTTCCGTTTCGAGGACGGTTTCTACGTGGGCGACTTCGCGAAACAAGAAGCCGACTACTGGCGCAAATATTTCGGTTCGGCGGCCAATGCCAGCGGCGAAGGCTACGACGGTTCCTACTTCGGTTGGATCAGTAGCAACGATTTGGAGCTCAGTGTCGACGGATTCTACTATTATGGCGTGACCTTCTGGGACGCATCGATGGCCGGCGAGACCTACGAGTTGATCTACACGGCTTACGACGCGCTCCGGACGCCCGGTGCCCCGGGATATGTCGTCGTGTCGCTGCCCGAGGCGGTACCTGCGCCTACGACGCAAGATCCTGCGGCGATCGCCGCGGCGAAAGCCGTCGCCAAGGCCGCCCGTAAGGTGCGTGTTCCTTATCGCCGCTGATGTCGGATGCGGACGAAGCGTCCGCCTGCAATGATCGCGCCCCTGTCGGTATGTCCCGGCAGGGGCGATTTTTTCGAGTCTCGAGATTTCGGGGCTCATCGCCTGTATGTCGCTGCGCAGCGTTCTGGCTACGACAGCATTAGAAGCAGCATAAAGAAATCTTTCAGTGCGCTCCGTAGACAGGAGACGGCTTGCTGAAGCTCCTTGTCCACCTTTTTCTGCGAAATGCCGAACTGCTCCGCGATCTCTTTGTAGCTTTTGCCCTCCAGACGTCGGGCTTTGAATATCTGTTGCCGCAATTCCGGCATTCGTTCGAGTTGAGCCCGGCAGATTTCGAGTATTTCGTCCCGAAACAGCAGGTTGGGATCGCAACTCTCGATGGCATGGGTGTAGTAATCCATCGCATTGCGCTCCTTGAGCTTGATCCGTTCGTAGACGGCTTGCCCGATTTGCCGGTCGCGACGATACATCAGACAATTGTTCCGAATGACTTTGTACAGATAGGCTTCGATCTTCGTCCCGTCGATGTCGTCGCGATGTTCCCACACCGCCATGAAGCTATCGTGTACGATATCCTCCGCCGCTTTGGCGTCGCGCACGTAGCTGTTGGCTATGAGCACGTACTTGCGCTTGTATTGGCGGAACAGCTGCTCGAAAAGCTGTTGTGAGAATGACGAAACTGTGTCCATAGAGCGTATTCTTATACAAAGATAGAATATTTTTCCGGAAGAAATCGTGCGAATCGACCCGCATACGTGTTGCCGGAATCGGGCGATGTTTCGGATCGAACGAATGCTCGAGATCGGGATGCGGATTTAACTCGCATCGTTTCAGTGCGTTGAATGCTTGATCCGGAAAAAATCGTTCGATTCGTGCTTTGTCGAGGGGGAAACGGGGCGAGTTGTGCATCTTATATTATGGACAGAGATCGAATGACGATGGAAAAAGATATTACGAACGCCCGATTGTTCCGGTTTTGCGCCGGGGAGACGACACCCGAGGAGAACGATCGCATAGCCGCATGGCTGGAACAGAATCCCGAAGAGCATCAGCGACGGCTCAACGATGTACATGCGATGTTTTTGGTGAGCATCCTGTGTGAATCCGATGCGAAACAGCCTGCACGCCCCATCGTGCGGCATGGGGGCTTTCTCCGCTATGCGGCCGGTATCGCGGCTGCCCTGTTGATCGGTTTCGCGGGCAACTACGCTTTGTTTACCCACCGGCTCGCCGGATGGGCGCAACGGCAGACCGTCATCGAAGCTCCGGCGGGTCAGCGGGTGCGTATCGTGCTCAACGACGGTACGGCGGTCGACCTGAATGCCGGAAGCCGGATCGTCTATCCCTCGGTGTTCAGCGGTGAGCAACGCCGGGTGCGGCTCTTCGGCGAAGCCCGGTTCAACGTGAGTCGCAATGAGAAACAACCTTTCGTCGTGGAGACCTTCGCCTGCGACGTGCAGGTCTTGGGAACCGATTTCAACGTAATTGCCGATGAAGAACGAGGACGGTTTTCGACAGCTTTGTTCGAAGGCCGGGTCTCCGTTCGCAATCCCCGCAACGACGAACAGATCGTCCTGGAACCCAATACGGTTGTCCGTCTCGAAAACGGATACTTCTATGTGGACGAACTCGAAAGTCGTGACGAATATTTGTGGACGGAAGGCATTCTGGCGTTCCACAACGATTCGTTCGACGCTATCGTCGAGAAGCTGCGGAAATATTACGACATAGAGATAGAGATCCGACGTGCGACGCTTCCGAAAGTCGCCTACGGACGTCTGAAGATCCGCATCTCGGAAGGAATCGAACATGCGCTGCGCGTCTTGCAGCTCGCTTCCGATTTCACGTATGAGTACGACCACGACAGGAGCCGGATCATCATCCGATGATGTCGCACGAATTCGATACCAACCCAAAACGAAATGCCTATGAAGAGATGACCTAACGATTTATCATTGCGTTTCCGGTCGGATGAAAAAAGCCTGCAGGCGCGCGAACACCTGCAGGCCGGAGTCCAATCGGGAAATAATCAACCTTTTCTCAAAATTGAACTTTAATTCAACAAAAGTATGAATAAAAAGATTATTCAGCGAATTAGTTCGTTGATTCTTTTGTTCGTTCTGCCTGTCGTATCTCCTCTGACTGAACTCCATGCACAGGATGTTCGTGTGACCATCCGCATGGATAAGGTGCGTATGGAGCAGGTTATGAACGAGATAGAACATCAGACGAAATATCTTTTCGGAAGTGCCGAAAATGTGGATGTGAATCGCATCGTTTCGGTACAGGTCGTGGAGCGTCCGTTGCGCGAGGCGCTCGATGCCATGCTTCGGGGTACGAACGTCTCCTATACGGTCCGAGGTTCGAATATCGTCCTGAAAAACGGACGTTCCGAGACCGAACCCGCCGCCGGGACCGATAAACCGGCCGTGATCTCGGGTGTGGTGCGGGATGCGTCGGGCAATCCGGTCGTCGGCGCCGCCGTGGTCGTGAAGGGAACGACGGTAGGTATCAGTACCGACGGTACGGGACGATTTACGCTGCAAGTACCTCCGCCCGTGTCGCAGGCTGTTTTGGAAATCAACTATCTGGGATATGAACCGGCGAACGTCCGGGTCGGTAGTGCCGTTCGTTTCGATATCGTGCTCAAAGAGGATAGCCAGATGATCTCGGACGTGCTCGTCGTCGGCTATACGCCGATGCGAAAGAGCGACTTCACGGGCTCGATCGCCAGTGTCAAAGCCAGCGAACTCACCACTACGACCCCTACTATGGCGCAGGCTCTCGCCGGTAAGGTCGCCGGTGTCGAGGTGCGCCAGGCCAGCGGAGCTCCGGGCGACGGGGTGCAGATCCGCGTGCGAGGCGTCAATTCGCTCTCGGCAGGAAGCGAACCGTTGTATGTCGTCGACGGTTATCCCGCTTCGGAGGATGTCTACATCAACCCTTCCGATATCGAGAGCATCGATATCCTGAAGGACGCTGCATCGGCTGCGATCTACGGTTCGCGCGGCGCTTCGGGCGTCGTGCTGATTACCACCAAACGCGGCAAGGAGGGGCAACGGGCCAAGATCAGCTACGATTTCTCCTACGGCATTCAACAACTCGAACGCAAGGTCGACCTGCTCGATGCCAATCAGTTCCGCGATCTGTACATCGACTCGCGCAACGATTCCTATCGTCGCAAAGCGACCGCTGCAGGCGTTTCGTGGAGCCCCAACGACGACAATACGATCCGTTCGGCCAAAGGTTTCTCGCTCGCCGACGTCGGTATCTCTCCCATGTTCTACGACTTTACGACCCGTACGCCCGTAGAACAGAAATACGACACCGACTGGCAGGACGAGGTGTTCGGAAATGCCGGCATGATGCGGCACAATATCTCGGTGACGGGAGGTTCCAAGGCGATCCGTTACATGGCCAGCCTCGGGTATATGGATCAGGACGGTATCATCTCCCCGTCGAATCACAACCGCATTAACGCTCGCCTGAACCTCGACGGACAGATTACCGAACGTTTGTCGGCCAGCATGAGCTATTCGATGTACGATGTCAAGAACAAAGTCGTGCAGGCCGAAGGTCGCATGATTAACGACGGTATCGTCCAAAGTACGCTGATGTATCTGCCCAACCTGCCGGCTTACGAAGAGAACGGCGATTACGCACGCAGCGCCATGATCCGCATGAAGACCGATTGGGGCATCAACTTCCCCGAGAATCCGCTCGTTATCGCAAACGAACTGGATATTTCGGAGAAAGCATCGCGCCATAATTTGAATATCAATCTGGTATATGACTTGCTTCCCGAGCTGAAAATCTCGGCGCGTCTGGGTCAGCAGTGGTATACCTACCGCTATTTTTACTACCGGCCGATGAGTATCGGCCGAAACTCGTCGCCGGCCTATCATCCCGAATTGGCTTCGTACAATATCGCCTACTCGACTTCGACCTACGATATCGACCGGCTCGGAGAGTTCACGGCGAGTTACAAGAAGGAATTCGGACACCATCGTATCGATGCTCTGGCCGGTTATACGCTTCAGCGCAAGACCTACGACCGGATCGGTGTCGAGGCTACGGGATTCAGCGATGACCGCATTCATGAAGTGACGGCGCACGGACCGAACGATTCCGATGTCGCACTTTACTCGACCCGCAAGGCCGCTTGGGCGATGATGTCTTATCTGGCACGACTGAATTATTCGTTCGACGATCGCTATACCGTGACCGGAACGTTTCGTGCCGACGGTTCGTCGCGCTTCGGTGTCGACAACCGTTGGGGGTATTTCCCGTCGGTCTCGGCCGGTTGGACCCTTTCGAACGAACCTTTCCTGAAAGATGCGCTCGAAAACATCGCTTCGATCCGTGTCCGGGCCAGTTGGGGAAAGAGCGGTAATAACGATATCGGAAATTATTCCAGCATCGCGGATATCGCTACGGGCAGCTACGCTTTCGGAACGACGGCCGTCTCCACGTCGCGCCTCGGAGGATTCGCCGATTCGGCCCTCGGATGGGAAACGACGACGCAGACCAACATCGGCCTGGATCTGGGTTTCTTCGACAGCCGCCTTAACCTCATCGCCAACTACTACGACTCCTGTTCGACCGATATTCTCTACAACGCGCCGATTTCGGCGATCTCCGGATTCACCTCCTCGACGACCAACATGACCGATGCGAAGATCCGCAACCGCGGTTTCGATTTGCAGGCCGACGCACGTCTGCTGACCGGTCGGGTGAAGTGGAACCTCAGCGCGAACATCTCGGTCAACCGCAACAAGGTGGTCAGCCTGGGCGGTTTGGACGATATCCTTTCGACTTCGGAGCGTAGCGTGCAGTCGCATATCACCAAAAAAGGGTATCCCATCGGATCGTTCTACGGTTATGAGGCCGTAGGCATCATGTCGGAACTCGACTACAGGAATGCGCTGAAAGATCGTGAGGTCTATTTGGCCAACGGTAGCAAATTTCCCGCAGGGTATGCGATGCGGGGACCTGCCGTCCCGAGCTATGCACTCGACGACCTCTCCTATGGCAATACGATCTGGAAGGACGTGAACGGCGACGGTGTGATCGACACGAACGACAAAACGATTCTTGGCGATGCCTATCCCGATTTTACGGGCGGTTTCTCGACCGCTCTTTCGTGGAAAGGTTTCGATCTGGGCGCGAGCTTCACCTATTCGGTCGGAGGCGAAGTAATCAACTTCCAGGATTACTACCTGTTCAACGTGGAGGGCTCTTCGAATCAGTATGCGATCGCAGCCGATCGCTACGTGTCGGATGCGAATCCGGGGCGCAACAACGTACCCATCGCTTCGCGTATTTCGGTCACCAATTCGTCGCTCAAACTCTCGTCCTACTACGTGGAGGACGCCTCCTATTTCCGATGTTCGAACATTACGCTGGGCTATACGCTGCCCCGCAATCTGCTCCGGAAGGTCGGCATCGAGTCGTGCCGGGTCTATGTCAGTGGAGACAATCTCTTCACAATCACCGACTATCGCGGCTACAATCCCGAGGTGTCGTATAAGAGCAGCAACCTGATGCCCGGATTCGACTGGGGATGTTATCCGCTCTCGCGCATCTATTCGGTCGGTTTGAATTTAACGTTTTAATCCGTTCTGTTATGAATATCAGATATATATTTGCCCTTCTCATTGCATCGGCGATGCTGACGGCGTGCGATTTTCTCGACGAATACGATCCCAATTCGGTAACGGTCGGCAACTACTACGCCTCCGAAGAGGATATCGTCGCATCGCTTAACGGCGTTTATACTTCGCTCACGCAGAGCTATGTGGCCAATAACAACCACTTTTTCACCGACGTGCGCGCCAATGCGACCGTGGTGACCAGCAGCGGTGCCAACAGCGGTATTCCCTACCAGTTCTACAACTATACGCTCACCGAAGAGAACTCCTATGTTTATAACCGTTATTCGCAGCTCTACAAAATCATCTCGCGTGCCAATACGCTTTTCGCCCATTTGGGAGATGTGAGCTACGCCGATTCCTCAGCCCGCGAGACCTACGAGGCCGAGGCTCGGTTTCTGCGTGCATTGTCCTATTTCTGGCTGGTGACCGAGTGGGGCGACGTGCCGCTGGTACTAAAAGTGCTGGAGAGCGCGGACGATGTGCGCGCCAACAACTATCGTCGACCCAAATCCGACGTGTATGCGGCGATCGACGACGACCTGAAATACGTGACCGAAAGCCCCCTGGCCGAGGTTCAACCCGCTTCGGCGTGCGGCAAGGCGAGCAAAGCGGCTGCCTGGGCGCTTTGGGGCAAGGTGCTCTTGCAGCAGGCTTGCGACGAAGATTTCGCGGGATCGAAATCGGCCTTGCTCGGGCAGGCGATCGAAAAACTGACGAAGGCCTGGAACCTGCGCACGTTCGGCGAACTCTCGTCGATTCCCTATGCTGCGGTCTGGGACCTGGCGACGCAGAAATCGTGTGCGGAGAACATCTTCCAGATCAACTATATTCAGGGCAATGCCGATCTGGGGTCGGTGTGGAACTACCTGTTCGGACCGGAGGGGTCCGGCGTTACTTCGCAGAAAAAGGGCGAGATGCAGAATGTCACGACTCAGGCGATTTACGACTCGTTCGAGGCGGGCGACGTTCGCCGCTCCTACCTGCGGGCGACGAATATCGCGGGACAGACTTTCTACCATACCATGAAGTATGCCGATCTGGAGTGCGGAGTCAACGGTTATGGCGGCAATAACTGGATCGTATTGCGCTATGCCGATGTGGCGTTGATGCTGGCCGAAGCCTACTATTGGTCGAAAGACGAAACGACGGCGAAGGGGTGGCTCGACAAAGTGCGCGAGCGGGCCGGGTTGGCCGATTGGAACGGGACCGACCTGCGCCAGGGCATCTACGACGAGCGTCTGCACGAATTCATGCAGGAGGGACTTCGTTGGCAGGATGTGCTGCGCATGTACGACCGTGCGGAGATGCTCGACCGCTTCGGTGCGATCAACTCCAATTTCTCGCAGAAGGACCTGCTGCTGCCGATTCCCTACAACGAGCGGATTCTCAATCCCGAAGGTCTCTATCAGAATCCGGGATACGGCGGCGACTGATCCTTCGGAGAATCCTCTTATATGTCAGATATTGAGAATATTTACAGACTGAAACCATGAAAAGAATCATAGCATTGCTGTGCATGGCATGCCTGACCTGGGCATGCACCGACGATAAAGTGGCGGAGCAGACCTTCGATTCGGTCCTTACGCCGTATTTCTCGTTCGACGACAGCTCCGAAATCATCGCCAACGTCGATGCCGTGCAGTTCATCGACGAATCCCGGGCCGAAGGTACGCAGATCGACGGTTATTTCTGGCACTTCGGATTCGCCGGATTGGGCAACTGGTCGGAAAAGGCCGTTCCGGATCCCGTAGTTTATAAGGATGCCGGCGAGTACACCGTTACGCTGACGGTCTACGGGGCCGACGGAAACCGTTGTTCGACGACGCGTACCATCGTCATCAAAGCTGCCAATATGGCGCCGACGGCGTCGTTTACCTATGCTCCGGAAGCCGTGAGCGTAGATACCGAAGTGACCTTCACCGATACGTCGGTCGATTCCGACGGCGAGATCGTCTCCCGCGAATGGCTGCTTCCCGACGGCACTACGCCCACCGACGTTTCGGTCGGATATACCTTCACGAAGGGTGGTACGTTCGGCGTGACGCTCCGGGTGACGGATGATCGGGGAGCGAGCAGCGAGATTACCAAGTCGATTTATGTAGCCGGGGGCGAAAGCTCGGGTTCCGGAACCGCGGCCGATCCGTGGGTAATCGCTACGGCCGATCGCTGGAACGAGATCGCGGCCTCGATCAACGGCTCCGGCGAATTCTCGACCGACGATTATTATATGTTGGCGGGCGATATCGATTTCACCGGCAAGACATTCGTCGCATGGAAGAATCTTCGGGGGCAACTCGACGGCAACTCACGCCGTCTGATGGGTATCACGGCGAACAACCAGGTGGCGGCGGCCGACATCAACAATGATGCGGGAGCGTTCGGTGTCATTTGCGTCAACGACGGTACGGTGAAGAATATCACGGTCGAGGCTAAATTCGTTTCGACGGGACATCGGCTCGGCGGTATCGTCGGCAAGAACAACGGGATCATCGACGGGGCTTATTTCAAAGGCGATCTTTCGGGTGATAAGCGTGTCGGCGGTATCGCCGGCGAGAACAACAAGATCATCGTGAACTGCGCCAATCTGGGAGGTGCCGTTCGGGGGTCCGATCTGAACCAGGACGGAAGCGTGGAGAACTGCGGCGGCCTGGTCGGCGGCAATACCAACAGCAACGCATTCGTTATCAACTGTTACTGCTGGGCCGATTCGGTCGTGCTGGACGGCGGTAACAACAGCGGAGGATTGATCGGTTACGGAGGCAGCGATTCGTTCACCGTGAACTGTTACTCGACGGTGGCCGTCGTTACCGGAGGCAACACCTGCATCGGTGCCGTGGGATATATCAAGAAGAGCAATTTGCAGAATATCTACAACAATGCGGCTCTTGCCACGGTCGTCGGAAGTACGAAAAATACCGGGAATAACGCACCTTCGGTTTGGGCTGTTCCGACCACGCAATCGCTGACGCTGGCTCAGATGATGTCGGGTGCCGTGACGGTTCCTTCGTCCGGGCAGCAGAAAGAGAGCTTCGTCGAGGCACTGAATGCCGGTGTGGATATCTTCAATACGGCGACGTACGATCAGAAGCCTGCGGGCGTGGTGCTGCGTCGCTGGAAGGGTTCGAACACCTATCCGGTGCTGGCGGATTGATCCTTCGTACGGACGGCCCCGGAGGGCGATCTTTCTCGGGGCCGTTCTTTCATTCACTTAAAAATCAAACCTATGTATAAGCATATCTTCATTCTTTCATTTCTGCTCGGCTCGTGCTGCCTGTGCGGTTGCGCGGAGGATTTCGCGACCGAGATCAATCTGGACAACGGTTCGTCCGAGGGCGAGTTCAACAGCGAAGCTGCGCTCTACGGTACGGTTACGGACAACTACGGCGATCCGATCGAGGGGGTTCTCGTCAGCGACGGTTTCCAGACCACCGAAACCGATGCCGATGGCAACTATCAGTTGTTCAGTGATCTGAAGCTACGCCGTTTTGTTTATGTCACGATCCCGTCCGGCTACGAAGTCCCGTCGAAGAACGGAATACCCCAGTTCTGGCAGCGGATTCCCGCCGACGAAACGCAGTTCAAAGCCGATTTCATCCTGATGCGACGCACCTCCCCCGGCGATCGGTATACGATTCTGATGACGGCCGATCCGCAGATTCGGGCACGAACGGCCAACACGGATCAGTATCTGTTCCATTCGATCGACATGTACGAAGACATGTGCGCCGATATGAAGGAGTTGGCTGCGACGATTACCGATCGCCCGGTGTATAGCATCTGCCTGGGCGACATGGTGCACAACAACATGGCGCTGTGGAAGGATTACTGTGACGGAATCAAGGATTTCACGTTCCCCGTGTTCCACGTGATCGGCAATCACGACCATATTCAGAACTGTGCGAACGACGACCTGGCCGTGGCGGAGTATGAAAAATACCTCGGTCCGACGAACTACGCCGTCGACCTGGGACGAATTCACTACATCTTCCTCGACAATATCGAGATGGCGGACAACTCAACGCTTTCGTCCAGCGCTACGGGAGCCTACAAAAACGGCCTTTCCGATGACGCCGTCGAATGGCTGCGCGGCCATCTGGCGCATGTGGATCGCAATAAGATTCTTATTGTCAGCGGACATACTTCGCTCTACAAGAAAGTGAACTCCAATCCCTCTTCGTCGGACAAGAACGCTACGATCTATACGGGGCTCTTCTCCGAATACAAGTTCGTGCACACGTGGGCCGGGCATACGCACGACTATTTCAACTATGCCTACGCCGCCGAAGAGACCAACCCGAAGTATCCCAATGTCGAGTCGCACATCCTGGGCCGTTCTACCGGTATGCTGGGACTCAACGCTCCGGTGACAGCGGACGGCGGCCCGCGGGGTTATCTGGTGATCGATGTCGACGGCGAGAACATCGCATGGAAATTCAAGGCTTGCGGCTACGAGGCCGGCAAACCTCTGGAAGGTATTCCGGCCGATTGGCAGATACGGGCTTATGCGCCTTACGAGCAGGGGTGGTATACGACCGGAAGGGTCTATGCCAACGTGTGGAACTACGATGCGCACTGGGGTCCCGTCTACTATTCGGACAACGGCAAGGAGAAGGTGGCGATGACGCGCGATGTGACCCACGACGGCTATGCCAATTGGCTTTACGACCGATACCATACGCTCTACACGGTGATGGCTTATACCACGACGCCCCACATGTTCAGCATCGAACCTTCGGCGGGTGCTACTTCGGCGACGATCGAAACGACCGATCGCTTCGGCAACCGTTTCAAGACCGAAATAAGTTGGTAGGTATTCTTGTTCTGTCGTGTTCCGGGGGACCGGGGCCGGGAGAGCGATAAAACGACACGCGATTTATGAAACGAAGTTTTTTGTTTCTGGGGACGGCCGCCCTCGGCGGATGGCTCCCGGCTCAGGGGCAGGACAAAACCGAGGTGCGACATCCGAATATTCTGTTCTGCATTGCGGACGATGCGGCGTGGCTCCATTTCGGAGCTTACGGCTGCACGTGGGTGTCGACTCCGGCTTTCGATAGCGTGGCCGCCCGCGGCGTGCTGTTCGAAAACTGCTATACTCCGAATGCGAAGTCGGCCCCTTCGCGGGCCTCGTTGCTCACGGGGCGTTATTCGTGGCAGTTGGGCCAGGCGGGCAACCATATCTGCCATTTCCCGGAAGATGTCAAAGTCTTCACCGAGGTGCTCGAAGAGGCCGGTTACGAAGTGGCCTTCACGGGTAAAGGATGGGCTCCGGGCGATCCCGGAACGAAGGAAGGCCGCAAGCGGCGACTTACGGGCCGTCCGTTTCAGGATCGTAAGCTGACACCGCCGACTTCCGAGATCCTTTCGACGGATTATGCTGCGAATTTCGACGAGTTTCTGACTACGCGGCAGGATTCGTCGCGCCCGTGGTTCTTCTGGTTCGGATGTCGCGAGCCGCATCGGCGTTACGAGTACGGCAGCGGAGTGGCCAAAGGGGGACGGACGCTCGATCGGATCGAGCGGGTTCCGGCCTTTTGGCCCGATAACGATGCGGTGCGCAACGATATGTTGGATTACGGGTTCGAGATCGAACATTACGATCGCCAATTGGGGCTGATGTTGGCCCGGTTGGAGGAGCTCGGAGAACTCGACGATACCTTGGTGATCGTCACTTCGGACAACGGCATGCCCTTCCCGCGTGCCAAGGGAACCCAGTACGAGTATGCCCATCACCTGCCGTTGGCCGTGATGTGGCTGCGCGAACTGCGCGATCCGGGACGTCGGGTGACGACCTACGTTTCGTTCGTCGATATGGCTCCGACTCTTTTGGAGATCGCCGGGGTGGATCCTTCGGCGTGCGGCATGGCTCCGCTTCCGGGCGGAAGTTTCGTGTCGCTGCTGCGCAATGCGCCGGATCCGTGTGCGCAGCGGCATGAGCGGGTGCTGTTGGGACGCGAACGTCATGACAACGGTCGTCCCGGCGATCAGGGATACCCCATTCGAGGTTTGTTGCGCGACGGCTGGCTTTACCTGTGTAATCTCAAACCCTGGCTGTTGCCCGGAGGCAATCCGGAAACGGGTTATCGGGACATCGACAGTTCGCCGACGAAAACCGCGATCTTGCAATTGCACCGGAGCGGTTGCGACAACCGATACTACGACCTCTCGATGGGATTGCGTCCGGGAGAGGAGCTTTATCGGGTCGAAACGGATCGTGAATGCCTGGTCAATCGGATCGGCGATGCCGCGTGCCGGGTGCTTGCGGACTCGCTGCGTGCCGAACTCTTCCGCACCTTGCGCGAGCAGGGCGATCCCCGTATGACGGACGACGGCGACGTGTTCGATCGTTATCCCTATGACAAACCGGGCAAGGACCGCGTGTACGAACAGACCGTTCGTGGGGAGATCGTGCCGTGGGAGGTGTCGAACTGGGTGCTTCCGACCGATTACGAGCAGTATGGCCGTTAACGTTCTTCCGAATTCGATCCGAACGTGGCCCGCATACGATATGCGGGCCTTTTTCGTGCTTCGAAAAGGATTATCGGGGAGGGAGCGGTGCGGAGTACGAAAAAAACGGTATCTTTGTCCGCAAACGAACGAGACCATGAAGTATTTCGGAGCACACGTAAGCGCCGCGGGCGGCACGCAGCACGCACCGGCCAATGCACACGCGTTAGCGGCTACGGCTTTCGCGCTGTTTACCAAGAATCAACGCCAGTGGATCGGAAAACCGCTCGCGCAGGCCGAGGTGGAGGCATTCCGCACCGCATGCCGCGAAAACGGATATGGCCCGGCGCAGATTCTGCCGCACGACTCCTACCTGATAAACCTGGGGCATCCCGAGGAGGAGGGATTGCAGAAATCCCGCGAGGCCTTCGTCGAGGAGATGCGCCGCTGCGAGGCGCTCGGACTCGATCGGCTCAATTTCCATCCGGGCAGCCATCTGAAGAAGATCTCCGAGGAGGAGTCGCTCGACCGCATCGCCGCGTCGATCGATCGGGCGCTGGAGGCGACGTCGGGCGTGACGGCCGTGATCGAGAATACCGCGGGGCAGGGCTCGAATCTGGGATTCCGCTTCGAGCATCTGGCCTATCTGATCGAACGCGTGTCGGACAAATCGCGCGTGGGATTCTGTCTCGATACCTGCCACGCTTTCGCTGCGGGGTATGATCTGCGTACGGCCGAGGCGTGCGAGAAGACTTTCGCCGAGCTGGACCGCATCGTCGGATTGCAATACCTTCGGGGGATGCACCTGAACGATGCGATGAAGCCTCTGGGTAGTCGCGTGGACCGCCATGCTCCGTTAGGCGACGGTGCGATCGGCTGGGAGTGTTTCCGCTACATCGCCCGCGACAGCCGTTTCGACGACATTCCGCTGATTCTCGAAACCCCCGACGAGACGCGTTGGGCGGCCGAGATCGCTGCGCTGAAGTCCTTCGCCGAGGAGTAGCGCCGGACCGTATGCCGGGCGCGATCACTCGGTCAGCAGTGCTTCGTAGATATCGGCGAGGCAGGTCCGCAGATACCGGACCGCATAGTGTTTGCGGGAGAGCAGCGTAGCGACTGGAATGCCCGTATCCTCGGCGAGCTCGCGGAAGGAGAAACCTTCGATCTCGGTCAGGTAGAAGACATCGCGCTGCGGTTCGGGAAGTTCGTCGAGCGCTTTTTCCAGCTCCTCCCAGACCAGCGCCCTCATGTAACGTATTTCGGGCGTGTCGCTGTCGTCGGCCAGCAGCGACGTGACTTCGCTCACGAGGCCCGTTTCGTCGTCCTGTTCGCAGACGGGATAGGCCGTTTCGCGCCGCTTGCGGCTGCGGTCGATGATGCGGTTGCATGCCGCCCGGAAAAGCCACGCCGCCACCTGGCCGATGGGTGTCGCGGCGTCGGCCTGGACGAATCGCAGAAATACCTCCTGGAGGATATCTTCGACATCGCTGACGGAATCGACGCGCCGGGCGATGAAGGCCCGCAGCTGACGCCGGTAACGCTCGAAGACTTCGGCGGGGTCATTCGGCCGCAGTTCCATCCTCCTGCCGTTCCCGGTCGCACAGATTCCGCATCTTGCGACGGATGAATTCGCGTTTCTCCTCGTGCGACATGCCGCGCATCATTTCGTGCATGTGGTGGCGTTCGTCGTGCCGGGAGGGACGTCCGAAGTGTCCGAAGATCAGGTGCGTCAATACGAGCAGACCCAATGCCTGCCAGTAATCGATGCTTTTCCAGCCGATGATCTCGGGGATCAGTGCATTCCACAGCCACATGGTTGCGGCGACCAGTGCCGCCATCAGGGCGATGCCGCCCAGAATGTGTCCTAATTTTCCGAATTTCTTTTTCATGGTATCGTGTTTTCGAAGGATGATTGCGTGTCGGGGGCAGCTTCGTGCGCAATGTCCGCAGGCGGCGCAGCGCCCGGCGTCGGCGATGACGACGAAGCGGCAGGCGCCGTTGTCGACGAGTCGCAAGACGCCGCGGCGGCAGGCGGAGACGCAACGGCCGCATCCGATGCAGTCGAAGGTATGGAGTTCTATCGGGTTCTGTTCGTTCATCGATTCGTTGGTTTTCCTGTTTGGGAACGCGTTCGAAACGCCTTCATAGATGCAGACGAACGGAAGTCCGAAATATTTTGACGAGCGGAGAAAATCGCTTCGAGCGCGGCGGTTGAAACGGAAAATCCCGGAAGCGGGATCGCGCAGCTTCCGGGGGAGTGTCGTCGGGAAGAAAATAACCTTGTCGACCCGTTCGAGGGATTCGGCGGGTCGTGTTATTCGGGTTGGCGGAACTCGGCGAGTTCCGCCGCGTAGGGCTTCTTCAGGTTGAGGTATTCGACGACCTCCTCGCGGACGATGCCGATGCCGGGGGCGAAATGGAAGATGATCCGGCCGCTCTGCCTGGTTTTCGAAGCCTCGCCGTCGATGTTGCCCTCGACGACGTAGCAGCGGAGGGTTTGGCCGCTCTTGAGGGTTACTTCACGCTGTTCGACGACCCGCATGCCGCTCAACGTGATTTCCGTGCGCAGGATTCCGACGACGGGGACTTTCGCCGTGGAGGAGAAGGTGCCGCCCTCGATCTCCTGCCCGACTTCGAGCGCGGCAGGCATCTTCAGCAGATAGCCCATGCGGTC
Organism: uncultured Alistipes sp.; assembly: GCA_964018965.1. Lineage (GTDB taxonomy): Bacteria > Bacteroidota > Bacteroidia > Bacteroidales > Rikenellaceae > Alistipes. Next base: position 93,426 of record CAXHRY010000006.1, on the reverse strand, counting down.
GTCGGCCTGGGCGAAGATCAGGTCTTGGGTCAGGTAATAGGCGCCGTTTTCGTAGGTTACGGTGTAGAGCAGTCCTTCGCCGAGCCCCATCATCTTCGCTCCTTTGTGGATTTTGCCTTTCTTGTCATAGAGGTTGAACAGGTAACCGACCTTCAATCCCCCGTCGGTGGTTTCCATGGCGTCGACTTCGAGCCTCGGATAGGCGCCGACGTCCTTTCCGTCCAAAGTATAGCGGTAGGACGCCGAGGCGCCTTTTTCCGTCATGCCCATATACGGTTGCGCCTCTACTGCGGAGGCGATCGCCAAAAAGGCGACGAGCAGTTTCGATCTCATGGCCGGTTAGAATCCGAAGTTGATACCGATGTTGAAATAGTCGCTCGTATGCTCCTTGTCGAATTTGAATTCGGAGAAGTTCCAGCGGTAACCCGCTTCGAGCGACATCGATTTCCATACGCGCAGACCCAGGGCCGGGCGCAGCGTGAAGATGGCTCCTCCCGACGAATCTTCGTCCCGGCTGCCTTTGACGGTGACTTTCGTATGGGCATAGCCGATGCCGGCGGCCCCCTGGAGGTAGACCGACCTGCCGAGCCAGTAGCGGTAGTTGTAACCCGCCGTCACCATCCAGTTGTCGGTTTCGAAGCCCGCATCCTTGAAATCCTGGCTTCCCATGCCGTATTCGAGGAAATATCCCTTGACCATGAAGTTGATATGAAACAGGTAGCCTTTCTCCACGAATCCGTAGTTGAACGAGGTGCCGCCCTTGACCTTGTATTCGTTTTCGGCGGCCTGTTTTTGGGGGGGGGCGACCTGCTCGGTCGTGGGGGCGATCGTGTCCTTGATGCGTTTCTGCGCTTGCGCAACACCCGCCGAGAGTCCTGCGGCGGCAATCATCAGAATGAGTTTTTTCATGAAATCCGATTTGTAAAGGGTTAATAAGTACGTGATTGCGCAAAGTTAGCGGAAAGTCGCCGCATCCGGCGGCACGAGGTGTTCCGGATATTCGTACGGAGTGTACCGAATTATCGGACACCGGGGCGGTCGGCGGTGCGCTCGCGGGAAAGTTCGTCGGAGAGGTCCCGGAAGAAGTCGTGGTCGAGCAGTCGCGAGATGCGTTCGAGCAGTTCGGTGTCGATGGTTTCGCGTTTGAAAATGTCGTAGATGTTGCCGCGGCGGCAGTTGAGCTGTCGGGCGAATCGTGCGACCGTATACGATCGCGGCATGCGCTCGAATTCCGCCTTTATCATCTTGCCGATATGTGCCATAGCGCCGACTCCGCGAGCCATCCGCGTTCCCCGGTGGCCGAGTTATTCCGATTGAAAAACAGAAAGACGTGGAACGATATTCGGTTTATCTTCTCGAAGGCATCGCCAAACGCCTGATTCACGATAAACACTCCACTCCACGTCTTATCGGATACCACGATGCCCCTGGTCGGGGAGTGAATACACGACAAGCAAGAGCGTTTCCGACTGCTTTGTCCTGTGAATCGTAATTTTGGCGAATTTTCGAGAAAGGATAAAGCAAAAACGCTTTCAATATGTAGGGAAGGCAGCCTTCCCGATACAAAAGTAACAAAAAATCCCGAACGAACGTGGTCGTACGGCTGAAATCGTACGGCGGCGGTCGTCGGGTAAGAAAGATTTCGGGCGGTCCCGGGCTGCGGTGCGGTCTGCGTTTTCGGGACGTACAAGACTCCGAGTTGCGGTGCGCTTTGCGATTCCGGGACGAACTGGGCCCCGGGATGCTGTGCGCTCTATGATTTTGGAACGAACAAGGCCCCGAGCCGGAAGCTCGGAGCCTTGAACAGGTGCGACCGTATCGGGAAACGGGCGGTTAATAGTATTTCACCGTCGTGCCCTCGATGGCCGAAAGAAGATTGTTCGCGGCGGACGAAGCGCCGATGCGGAACAAATCGGTCGTAAGCCACTCCTTGCCGAGAATCTCCTCGACGATCGTGTAGTAGAGCGCGGCATCCTCGGCCGTGCGGACACCTCCTGCGGGTTTGAAACCCACCTTGCGGCCCGTCTTCTCGTAGTAGTCGCGGATTGCCCGGCACATGACGACAGCGGCTTCGGGCGTCGCTGCGACTTCGGTTTTTCCGGTCGAGGTTTTCACGAAGTCCGCGCCCGCGAGCATCGACAGCAGCGATGCCTTGCGGATGAGTTCGGGACTCTTCAGTGCTCCCGATTCGATGATGACTTTCAGTACGATATCTTCGCCCGCCTCCTGACGGATCACTTCCACTTCGTTCGCCGCTTCGTCGTATTCGCCCGTAAGCATGCGGCCGACGTTGAGCACGATATCCACCTCGTCGGCGCCGTTCTCCACGGCCATCGATACTTCGAGCATCTTTACTTCGAGGAAGGTTTGCGACGCAGGGAATCCGCCCGCGACGCTCGTGATGCGCATCGGAGTTCCTGCGACCGCTACGCCGACCGTCTCGACGAAGGCCGGATAGATGCAGATCGAAGCCACGTTGGGGATATGAGGGTATTTCTCGTAAAACTCGGCCGCTTTGCGGGCGAACGTCGTAACCGACGTCACCGAGTCCGAACACGACAGGGTGGTGAGATCGACGGCCGAGTAGCAGAACTCGTAGACCTCCTTGCGGTGGTTGCGATTCTCTGCGACGCGGCGGATGCGTGCCACCTCTTCGTCGACGCGCGTTGCGTCCCATGCGGGAGCGTATTCATTGAGTTGATTGGCGTATTCCATACTCTCCTGTTTTGTACAAAAGTAGAAAAAATATTCGTTTCGACCTCTTTTCATGCCGAGAAATTTACGATATCTCTCCTCCTCGTCGGTTTCTCGATCGCAATTCCGTTTACGACGGCCGATCTCTTGCGGTCCTCGGCCGCGTTTACGGAGCCGACTTTCCCCGGAATTCCCTACTCGGAGGGGATGGAAGGCAACCGTCGAGCAATCGGATAGTCTCGGCGTACGGAAAAAACTGCGTTGCCTGTTCCGGAGTGTTTTCGGGAGACATTCGTCCCGGCATCTTTTATTCGGATAGCAAAAAAAGAGCCTGAACCTGCGTTCAGACTCTTTTTTTCGGAGAAATCGGGGCCTTGTTAGAATCGGAGCTCTCCTCCTCGCGCATTTCGGCCCTCTCCGGGAATCTCGTTCCCTTATTTCTTCAGGGCCTTCAGATTTACATCCTTGGCTGCTTTCTCTGCAAGTGCCGGGTTCTTCGAAACGGCGCTCTTCAGCTGAGCCTCTGCGGTCTTCAGGTCGCCCTCTTTCGATGCGATCACGGCACGCAGGTAGTCGGCGTCGGCCGAGTTGTCCTTGGCGATGGCCTTCTTGGCAGCAGCCAGGTCGTTGTTCATCACGGCAGCGATAGCGGCGTTGTAACCCGTGAGGTTCTTCGATGCGGCCTTGTAGTCACCCTCGGCAGCAGCGATGGCGGCCTTCGTCTGAGCGTCGGCGGCAGCGGCGTACTTCTTAGCCTCGGCCGTTTTGCCGTTGGCCAGGTTCGAGAGGGTGAGGTTCTTGGTGATCTGCTTCGAGTTGTCCAGCTTGGCAGCCTTCTCGAACGACTTCAGCGCAGCGGCGTTGTCGCCCATCTCGCTCTGTGCGATACCGAGGTTGTTGTATACGCGTGCATCGTTGTACTTCTTGGCAGCGGCGGTCAGGATGGCAACCTGCTCGGCGGAATCCTTAGCCAGCGTCTCGGCGGCGTAGAGCATCTCCTCGACGGTCAGCGCATCGCCGTTGCGGTAAGCGGCCATGATCTCGGCGTCGGTCTTGCCCTGGAGATCGGTGCTGTTGACGATCTGTGCACGGCGCAGCTCGGGAAGGATATCCTCCTTCAGCTCGTTGAATACCGTCGACATGTTCTTGATCTCGCGCTCACGCTCTGCGGGCGAGTTGTAGAGGCTCAACACCTGGAGAATCAGGTTCTTGTCCTTGATGTTCGACTTCTCGACCAGCTCCTTGAAACCGTCCCAGTCCTCACCGTAGGCGGCAGCGTCGATATCCAGACCGGCATCCTTGAGCAGCTTGGCTACGACCTTCTCGCTCGACTCGCTACGAGCCTTCGAGAGCTTGTCGTTGAACTTCTCCGGACCGTCGGGCGAAGCGTAACCCTTCACGGCGATGTTCTGCGTGGCGCGATCGTTCGTGAGGTTCTTGTCTACGTTGGCCTTGAAGGCGTCGAGGTTGGCGTTCTTCTCGTTCTTCTTCGTTACCTTCGACGAGTTGATGGCGTAGAGCAGGTCGGTCTTGTCGACTACCGTCGTTACCTTCTTATAGTTGTTGGCCATCTGCTCCATCAGGTCGCTGTACTGGATATCCTTCTGGAGGGTGTTCAGACCGTAAGCGACCGTCAGACCGAATTCGCGGGCGATAGCGGCCTTGGCGGCGGCATCGTTACCGGCCAGCACGGCAGCCTGCTCCTTCGTGGGGATGGCACCCGTGTTGAGGTTTACGAGCGTGAAAGTCTTGCACTTGCCCTTCGGGCACTTGATCTCGGCGCGCAGCTGGAGCTCGCACAGGTCCATGCGGGGATCGTAGGGGAACTCGACGTGCTGCGTATAGTTGCCGCCGTTCTTCTTGTCCACTACCGAGTAGTTGTCGTCTACCTTCGAACCCTGGTAGTATTTGGGGGTGCCGGCTACCTCGCCGCCCTCGAATACGATCACGGGCGTCACCTTGATGACAGCCTTGGCGTTGAAATAGTCTACGGGGAACGAAACGTTGATGTCGGCAGCGACGACGCCGTTGTTCAGCGTCAGTACTTCCGGATTGACGCTCAGTTTGATCTCATCGCGATTCTGAGCCATCTTCTTGAAGCAATTGCAACTCGAGAACGCCATGGCGGCAGCAACGAGTACGATGCTCAATTTCATTAAGTTCTTCATAATTTCAGGTAATTTTAATGTGTTATTTGTTTGCCTTGAGTTTTCCATTCGTCCCACAAAATCGCTCGTCCCCTGCGGCTGTTGCTTTCTCCGTTTCTCCGTGCTTTCGCTTCAAAACGGATGCCTTTCGTGCAAACCGTATTACAGAACATCGCAAATATAGGAAACTCCTGGTAAATCTGCAATATTCCGGACGGAAATTCCTAAAATTTTCCGGTAACTCCTTTTTACGCCGTCTCGGACTTTAGACCTTCGTTTCGCCCGGGGCTGCCGAAGCCTCGCGGCATTCCGCCGTGTTCGAGATTCCGACCCCGCTCCGAACCTCTCCCCGCGGGAGGGGTTCGGAGCGCAACCCGCAGGTCGCAGGGACGAAACGTTTCGGTGTGAAATTCGTCGGATTTTCCGTCCGGAACTTGCCTGAAGACGGCTGTTATTCCTCTCTGCGCTCGCGGCGTTCGCCACGGTCGCGGCGCTCTCCGCGCTCCGGACGCGGCCGACGTTCGCGCTCTACGTAACCTTCGGGTTTGGGCAGCAGGGCTTTGCGCGAAAGTTTGAGCTTGCCGGTCTTGGGGTCTACGCCGATGAGTTTCACATCGATCTCGTCACCCTCTTTCAGACCCGTCTCGTCCATCGTCTCGAAGCGCTTGTAGTCGATTTCCGAAATGTGGAGCAGCGCATCCTTGCCAGGCATGATCTCTACGAAAGCGCCGAAGGCGACGATCGAACGGATCTTGCCGTGGTAGGTTTCGCCCACCTCCGGGATGGCGACGATGGCCTTGATGCGGGCCAAAGCTCCGTCGAGCGCCGCCTTGTCGATACCGAAGATATCCACCAGACCCTTGTTGTCGACCTCCGTGATGGTGATGGTCGTGTTGGTGGTTTTCTGGATATCCTGGATCACCTTGCCGCCCGGGCCGATCACCGCACCGATCATATCCTGAGGGATGGTGATCTGAACGATACGCGGCACGAAGGGCTTGTAGTCGGCACGCGGCTCGGCGATGCACTCCGTGATTTTGTCGAGGATGTGCATGCGTCCCTTGCGGGCCTGCTCCAAGGCTGCGGCCAGCACTTCGTAGGAGAGGCCGTCGACCTTGATATCCATCTGCGTGGCGGTGATACCGTCGCGCGTACCCGTTACCTTGAAGTCCATGTCGCCGAGGTGGTCCTCGTCACCGAGGATGTCTGACAGCACGGCCCATTTGCCCGTCGCCGAGTCGGAGATCAGACCCATGGCGATACCCGATACGGGCTTTTTGATCTTCACGCCGGCATCCATCAGCGCCAGCGTACCTGCACAGACGGTGGCCATCGACGACGAACCGTTCGATTCGAGGATGTCCGAGACGATACGTACGGCATAGGGGTTCTCCTCGCCCAGCGGAATCATCGGTTTCAGGGCGCGCCATGCCAGGTGTCCGTGGCCGATCTCGCGGCGGCTCAGACCGCGGGCGGCCTTGGCTTCGCCCGTCGAGAAGGGCGGGAAGTTGTAGTGGAGCACGAACTGCTCGGTACCCTGTACCAGCACTTCGTCCTTGACTTTCTCATCGAGCTTCGTGCCGAGCGTCACGGTCGAGAGCGACTGCGTTTCGCCGCGGGTGAAGATCGCCGAGCCGTGGGCTGCGGGAAGGTAGCCTACCTCGCACCAGATCGGACGGATCTCGTCCGTACGGCGTCCGTCCAGGCGCTTGCCCTCGTCGAGGATCATGTTGCGCATGGCTTTCTTCTGCACGTCGTCGTGGAAATATTTGTGGATCAGCGGAGCTTTTTCAACGAGCTCTTCCTCCGTATAACGGGCTGCGAATTCGGCCTCCAGGGCATCGAACATCTCGCTGCGCTCGTGCTTCATCGTGCCGCTCGTGGCGATGGCATAGGCTTTGTCGTAGAGCTCCGCGATGATCGTCTGGCGCAGTTCCTCGTCGTTGACTTCGTGGCAGTAGGTGCGCTTGACGTCCTTGCCGAGCTCCTTGGCCAGCTCGATCTGTACGGCGCAATGCTTCTTGATCTCCTCGTGGGCGAACTTGATGGCGCCGAGCATGACCTCTTCCGAAACCTCTTTCATCTCGCCCTCGACCATCAGGATATTGTCGATCGTACCGCCGACCATGATGTCGAGATCGCATTCGGGCATCTCCGAATAGTTGGGGTTGATGGCGTATTCGCCGTTGCGGCGTACGACGCGGACCTCCGAGATGGGGCCTCCGAACGGAATGTCCGAAACGGCCAGGGCGGCCGATGCGGCCAGACCGGCCAGCGCGTCGGGCTGGATGTCCTTATCGGCCGAGATGAGGTTCACCGTGACGTAAACTTCGGCGTGGTAATCCGAGGGGAAGAGCGGACGCAGGGCACGGTCGATAAGACGGGCTACGAGAATCTCGGAGTCGTTGGCCTTGCCTTCGCGCTTCATGAAACCGCCCGGATAGCGGCCGCAAGCGGCGTATTTTTCCTTGTATTCCACCTGCAAGGGCATGAAATCGGTGTCGGGTTTCGCATCCTTGGCGGCCACGACCGTACCGAGCAGCATCGTGTCGCCCATCTTGACGACGACCGAGCCGTCGGCCTGCTTGGCCAGTTTGCCCGTTTCGATCTCGATCTCGCGGCCGTCGGCCAGCGTGATGATCTTGCGGACTGCGTTGTACAGCTTCTTTTCTTCCATAAAAATTTTAAACCTATGATGTTGATTCGTTTCGTGTCATTACGAAAATGAAGGCAACCCCTTGCAGGAAATTGCCCTCATTTCTTCCTCGCGGATTACTTGCGGAGGTTCAGCGTCTTCACGATAGCGCGATAACGCTCGATGTCGACCTCCTTGAGGTACTCCAGCAACTGGCGGCGCTTACCGACCAGGCGCAGCAGCGCGCGCTGGGTACCGAAGTCGTGCCGGTTGTTTTTGAGGTGTCCCGTAAGGTGGTTGATACGGTAGGAGAACAGCGCGATCTGGCTCTCGGGAGAACCCGTGTCGGTGTTAGACTTGCCGTACGTACCGAAAAGCTCCTGCTTTTTTTCAGCTGTTAAATAAGCCATTTTGTTATGAGATTATTTAAGTTCCACTCTACGACGCATTCCCCTTACCGTGAATAACGCCAGAGCGTTCGGCAAAGGTACGAATATAATTACTAATTAAGCATCAAAATACGAAAAATATTGTGCTTTTATGCCGAAAAGCTCCGATATATCGGGGAATATCGTATTTTTGCGGAGAAATAATCGAAACGAATGACCGTGAAGCGTCTTTTTCTCCTCTTTTCGTTCCTCGCCGCGGCGTACGGGTGCTCGTCGCGCAGACCCTATACGACGGCCGACGGCACGATGCTCGGCACGACGTTTCACGTGACGGCCGACCTGCATGCTCTCGCGCCGCAACGACTCTATGCCGCCATCGGGGAGCTCGACCGCGAGATGAAGGCTTCGATGTCGGTATTCGACAGCACCTCGCTGCTCAGCCGCATCAACCGCAACGAAACCGATTCGGCCGACCGGCACATCCTCTTCAACCTCCGTCTCTCCGACAGCATCGGCGCACTGAGCGACGGCCGCTACGACGTCACGGTGCTGCCGTTGGTCGAGGCGTGGGGATTCGCCGCACGCGAACGCACGGCCGATCCCGACGTGGATTCGATCCTCTGCTTCGTGGGACGCGACAAGGTGCACGCCGAGGGGTGTCGTATCGTGAAGGACGATCCTCGCGTACGGCTGGATTTCAATTCGATAGCCAAGGGATACACGGTCGATCTGCTCGCTGCGCTGGTCGAGAGCTTCGGAGCCGAGAACTATATCGTGGATATCGGAGGCGAGGTGCGCTGCAAGGGGGTGAATGCCTCCGGCAAGCCGTGGCGTATCGGGATAGAGACCCCTTTCGACGGCAACATGTCCGAGGGCGAATATCTCCAGCGGCGCATCCGTATGACCGAAGGCGGGCTGGCTACCTCGGGCAACTACCGCCGTTTCTACGTCGATGCCCGGGGATGCAAGGTGGCCCACACGATCGATCCGCGGACGGGGCGCAGCGCCGTGTCGCGGCTGCTCTCCGTGACGGTGGCTGCCGCGACCTGCGCCGAGGCCGATGCGCTGGGCACGATGCTGCTGGCCATGGGGGCCGACGATGCGCTGGAAGCGCTGCGCCGCATGCCGGAACTGAAGGCGTACCTGATTCTCGCGGGAGAGGGTGACGCCTACGAAGAGTATGTCTCGCCCGCGATGGAGAGTATGATTATGGAGTAGATAATCGGATTGCTCCCTCGATCGCCGTTTCGGCTGGACTCGCGGCCTTACCCTCCCCTTAAACCCCCGCCTCAGGCAGGGACTTAGGGTGCAAGCCGTCAGTTACGGGGGTAGCGCAAAATTGTATGCTGTTATCGCAAATCAAAGATACCGACGATGAAAAAAGCCGTATTTCTTTACAACACCCGGGCGGGCAAGGGAAAAATCGCCCGCAACGTCGAAACCATCTGTGACGTCTTCCGTGCGAGCGGATACGACATCGCACCGCAGGGGATCGACTTCGCAGCCAATCCGTTCGACGGCAACGAAGGGATCGACCTGATGGTCGTCGCGGGAGGCGACGGAACGGTGAATTTCACGCTCAACGCCATGAAGCGCAAAGGATTGGATATCCCGGTGGGAATCATCCCCGCCGGTACGGCCAACGATTTCGCGGGGGCGATCGGCATGTCGCACGACCCGTTGCGCGCTGCGCGGCAGATCGCCCAGGGTTCCGAACGCCGGGTGGACTGCGGATGCGTGAACGGCCTCTACTTCATCAACATCTTCTCGTTCGGAATCTTCACCACCACCTCGCAACGTACGCCCGACGAGCGGAAGCATCGCATCGGCAAGTTGGCCTATATCATCGAGGGCATCAAGGAACTGCGTTCGATGCACGCCGTGCCGTTAGAGGTGACGGCCGATGGCGAACGGTTTCGCTTCAACGCATTGATGGCCTTGATTTTCAACGGCGAGACCGCCGGGGGATTTCGCCTGGCCCGCAATTCGTCGGTCTCGGACGGGGTGTTCGACTGTCTGCTGCTCGAAAAGCGCAATTTCTTCCGTTCGGTCTTCGCCATGCTCGGCTACCTGCTGCGCGGACATTCGCGGCTGGTGCGCCACCTGCGGGTCCGCACACTCGATATCGTCTCGACGATCGACGAACCGACGGATGTCGACGGACAGCAGGGTGCCCGTTTCCCGCTGCATGTCGAGTGCCATGCGGGCGGTCTGCGCGTGGTCTGCACGCCCCGCAGGAAATAGAATTTTGGGCGGGAAATTCCGTTCGGGACTTGTGGTTTCGGCGGAAGATTGCTATTTTTGTCCGGTAAATTGCGGTCGCATGCCGATTCGGCCCTCCACGGGTCCGGAGACGCCTGCGATTCCCGTGTAACGTGTAAACTGTCCGTATCATGGCTGAATCCGACAAAATCGCGCGGCGCGGCAAGTCCGCATCGCATGAAGGGCTGCACAAAGTATCTATTTCGCGCATCAAGAAGGAGATGAGCGACGTCTCCTATATCTCCGACGATCTGGTGATCTCGACGCTCTCCGCCCAAAACAACACGACGTCCGATTATCCGGTCTCGATCGACGGATTCTCGGCCATCATCATGATGACGGGCGAGGCGGTCGTGTCGATCGACATGCAGAACTACCAGGTGCGGCCCAATACGATCGTATTCTTCAATCCCGACAGCATCATCCGGACGATCAAGTGCTCGGCCAATGCCGCGGCCTATTTCCTGGCCTTTTCCAAGTCGTTCGTCAACGAGATTCAGATCGATCTTTCGACTTCGTTGCCCGTATACATGCGTTTCGGCAAGGCGCCCGTGCTGGAGGTGCGGCAGGAGGATGTCGACGAGATCCGCCAATTGTTCCGCCTCATCAAGACCATGCTCCTGAGCGACAAGGAGCGTTACCGTCACGAAATTATCCGCACGCTCTTCACTACGGCGTTTTATATCATCACCGAGATCAACCAGCGCGAGCAGCCCGGTGAACCCAAACAGGGACGTTGCGAGGTGCTCTTCGAGGAGTTCATGTCTCTGTTGCAGCAGTACAACAAGCGCGAACGCAATGTCGGTTTCTATGCCAAACAGCTCAACATCACACCCAAATACCTCTCCTCGGTAGTGAAGGAGGTCAGCGGAAAGACGGCGGCGCGGTGGATCGACGAGTCGGTGATCCTCGAAGCCAAGGCGTTGCTCAAATATTCGGGTATGAGCATTCAGGAGATCGCCTATCACCTCAACTTCTCCACGCAATCCTTCTTCGGGAAGTATTTCAAGCAGCATACCGGCACCTCGCCGTCGCGTTACAAGCGCAAAGGGTGAGGTATATAAGATAAACGGCGAAAAGTTTTCGCGGGGCGCAGTCTACGTCCGGCTAAGAGCCGGGCTTTATCGCTGTCCGGTTGAGGGCGAGACGTAGCTTGCGAGGCGAACCTTCGCCCGGAGAGGCTACGGCTCGCGCAATCCGAAGGATTGCACTTTTCGAATCGCGAAAACACTTCGATCTTTCGTCGTTTCCTGTTTTCGCAGGCTCGTAGTTCGCCGGTCGCCAAAGCGGGCGAAGTAAGATCGTGGCTTTTATTTTCGCTCCCGACGTCTCGGGGCGTACGGATCTTTCCGATCTCCGGCCGCTCGCTTGTCCGCAAATAAAAAACGAGCGGCCCGCAAAGGTCGCTCGTTGTCGTCGGGATTCAATCCGGATTATTTTCTGACGCAGCGGATGTAGTGTCCGAACTCCGCCTTGTGGCTCGTTACGGCGAACGACGAAGGACTGGGGTCGAACATCAGACGCGTATTCGCATTGTACAACCGGTAATACACGAAACTGGTGTCATTGCGGCTCAGCGGGTCCACGATCTTCGTCGAGGTCCAGAAATAGACGTCGGGAGTCGCACCGCCATAGGGTTCCGCCGAGGAGGAGGGTACGTAGTACATGCCCGGATAGGCGTCGAAGCCCGTGAGGTTCGAACCCGGATAGGTGCTCCAGCCGGACGTCGACTTGAGTTTGGTGCCGACAACCGAGGTGCCGAGGTAGTTTTTCAACTTCGTGAGGTCGTCGGCCGTGGAGATCTCCCAGCCCTGCGGTGCCAGGCCGCGCTCGTCGACCATGGCGTAGCCGTTGTAGAGCGTGCCGTAGATCGGACGGTTGTCCGCGCGCTCGCCGAAGAGGTAGTTGCAGGCGCCTGCGGTCTCGGTGGTGGTCCACTCCTTGACCGGTATCGACGATCCGTCTGCATAGCGCTCCGTACGGAGATTCTCGGCCATCCAATACTGAGTGCCGATCTTCGCGATCTTATAGGTTTCGGTCTCGGTGCCGCGCTCGTCGACCAGCAGGTCGGCTTCGACCGTGGTCTCCACCTCCGTAGCGGGATAATCGGGCAGCGACTCGCTGATCGTGCCGTCTTCCGTCACGTAGAAGGTCGTGCGAACGACCTCGGCCGTACTTCCGGCGGTGACGGTGCAGGTGTTCGTCGCCGAATCCCATACCACCGATGCGCACTCCCGGCTGAAGCCCTTCTTCAGGTCGGCTTTGCCGTTCGCCATCGGATAGATGACGACCATCTGTTGGTCGATCTCGCCCGAACGAACGTATTCGAGGCAGATCTCGGCGATCTGCTTGTCGCCGGCCATCGCCTTCTGAACACAACCCGTCGAGAAGTCCGGAATCTCGATCTTGTAGACCGCAGGCTGCTTCTCGCCCGATGCCTGGACGATGCAGATGCGGCGTTCGATGTCGCCCGCCGTCAGCACGATCATGCCCGTGCGTGCGGGGCCTTCGTTGGCCGCTACGGCGAAGCGCAGATAATCGGTGCGCAGGGCGCGGGTCTCTACCTGCTTCAGCCACGACTGTGCGGTGGCTTCAATCGCGACCGTGTAGCCGAGGTTTGTCTCCACTGCTACGGTGACCGTCTCTCCCTCGGCAGCCGCTTCGTAAGCCTCGGCGACGCGCAGGATGCCCTGCTCGAAGGTTATGGCTGCGATGGCCGAACGCTCGCCGTCGGCTGCGATGACCAGCACCTTGTCGTATTCGTCGATCGCCTGGGGATCCTCTGTCACGATCTTAATGACGCCGCCCGTCTCGGTACGCGATGCGATGCGGGCCTTCACGGCACCCGTGGCCATGACCTCCACTTGCGTCGATTCGGTGGCTCCGGTGAGCGTGTAGCCGATCTCGACGGGGGTGTTCGCCGCCAGAGCGCATTCGGTAGCATCGAGAGCGATGGCGAGACGCTGCGCCTTGGGGATGACGATCGTCGAGCCGTCCGTGAGCGTGAAGATCACCTGAGTGTCGTCCTGTTCGATGTTGCTGAACAGCGAATCGCCGTCTTTGCCGTCGGCGCCGTCTTCTCCCGTGGCTTTGCCCAGTTGGGTCCAGGTAGCGCCCTGGTCGGTCGAAATATACCAGTAGCCCTCCTCGATCTTGAGTTGCGGTGTGGTGCCGTCTTGACCGGTTTGTCCCGGTTCTCCCGGCTTGCCGTCGGCGCCGTCCCGGCCTTCGGCACGAACCTTCTCGCCGTCGGGCGTCGTGAGCCATACGCCGTTGATCGTCCAGTACCATACGCCTTCGAACTGTGCCACGCCGATGACGGGAGCCGTCGCCGAGCCGTCCTTACCGTCTTCGCCATTGTAAATCGTGATCGCGGCGCTCTTGGTGAAGGTGATGGTGTAGCCGATGGTCTTGCCGTCCTTGATGACGGGGACCACGTTCTGGATGGTATCGTTGTTCTGCAAAACCTGGACGAGCGTTTGCAACGAAACGATATCCAGATTCATCCGTGAACAGAGCGTTTCGAGGTAATCGACCCGGTTTTCGAGGTCGTCGACGCGATCCTGGAGCGGTCGGTCGTCGTAGTCGCTGCACCCCTCCCCGATAAGCAGCGGGAGACATAACAGGAAAGACAGCAGTTTTTTCATCATCTCAAAATTTAGATTGCGTGAGTAATTCGTGAACAGATCTTTCGATTCCGTGCTTGCAAAGATAACGATTGACTCGGAAAATCATTCGTTTTTCGGACTTTTTCCGCTTGCGGGCATGAAAAAACCGTCTGCAAAACGCAGACGGTTTTTGCGGAACCCTCGACGGGGTGTCAGCGGCGGGTTATTTCGCTTTGGACGTTTTCGCCGTCTTGGCGGCTGCGGCCTTGTCCAGTTCGATGGTGAAATCCGAAAGTACGTTCATGTAGTTGATGAAGGCGTCGTAAGCCGAGTCGTAGGGATTGAAATAGGAGTGTACGTCGCCGTCCGAGAGCCACTTCGTCGCCATGTAGTAGAAGTGATCGGAGGTTTGGAGAAAACTCCATACGTAGTCGAAATCGGTGTTCTTCAGTGCTTTGACCTTCTCTTTCTGTGCGTAGAGCTTGGCAAATGCCTCGTTTTGGAGCTCGTTGCCGAGCCATGCCGTCACGTCGCGTTCTTCGTCGGCCCACGACATGACGTGCGGGCAGTGGAGCACCGAGACGGGTTGGTATTTCTTGGCTGCTTCGCTCACCGTGGCGAATTCGAGTTCGCCCGCTTTCGAGAGGATCGTCTGCGGCAGCGCACGCATGAATTCGAAGATCCCCGTATCGGCGGTCTGGTGTTCGCCGAAAGTCTCGTAATCCATAAAGAGATTGATGACCTCGCCCGGCGTCTGGTCCGAAGCGAGCCACGACACGTATTTGTCGGCTGTCAGCGGCCACTGGTCCCAACCCTGGTTCGAGAATCGGAAGGCGATGTCGTCCGAGAGCTTGTAGTTGCGCAGCAGCAGACGGAGTTTCTGGTCGATGGCGTTGGCATAGACGTAGTTGGGCGATTTCCATCCGAGGATGTGGCGCGCACCTTCGGCCAGCATCGTGCGGAAACCCATCGCGGCGACCATCGCACCGATCTGGTCGGAGTAGATCAGCTCCGTGTTGCGGAACGCCGTGGGCTTTACGCCGAATTCCTTCTTGAGCATCGCCGTGTGGAGTTTCACCTGCTCGGTGAAATCCTCCTTCGAGGCCAGCGAGGCGAGCGAGTGGGAATAGGTCTCGCCCAGGAATTCCACGCAACCCGTAGCGGCCAACTCCTTGAACGAGTCGAGTACCTCGGGTGCGAAGGCGCGGAATTGCTCGACGGCCGTGCCGGTGATCGAGAACGAGCAGCGGAATTTACCCTTGTTCTCCTTGATGAGCTTGAGCAGCAAGGCATTCATCGGAAGATAGCATTGGCGCGCTACCTTCTGCATGACCGAGCGGTTCAGCAGGTCGTCCAGGTAGTTGTGGTCCTTGCCCATGTTGAAGAAACGGTATTTCTTCAGACGCCAGGGCTGGTGGACCTGAAAATATAAACAGACGGTTTTCATAGGGTATTTTTAGTTTGATTGTTTCTGACTTTCGACGATCACTTCCTCGTAGATGCGTTTGATCTTCGCAGCGGCGTCGTTCCATTTGAGGTTGGTGACCTCCTCGAGACCTTTCGCGGCGAACATCCGCGACAGGGCGGGATATTTCACCAGTCCGTAGATGGCGTCGGCAAGGGCGTCGACATCCCAGTAGTCGACCTTCACGGCGTAATCGAGCACTTCGGCCACACCGCTCTGCTTGGAGATGATGACCGGAACGTTCGATCGCATCGCTTCGAGGGGCGAGATGCCGAACGGCTCCGAGACCGACGGCATGACGTAGACATCCGACAACTGGAACATCTTGTGCACGTCCTCGCCGCGCAGGAACCCCGTGAAGTGGAAACGGTCGGCGATGCCCAGGCGGGCGACGCGGCGGATCACGTGGTTCATCATGTCGCCCGAACCGGCCATGACGAAGCGCACGTTCGGAACGCGTTTGAGCACCTTGGCGGCCGCTTCGACGAAGTAGTCGGGGCCCTTCTGGTAGGTGATGCGGCCGAGGAAGGTGACGATTTTGTCCTCCACGCCGCGTTCGGGCGCCGTGCCCGAATTCTCGGCGAAGCGCACGGCGTTGTGCACCGTCACGACGCGTTCGGCCGGAACGCCGTATTTCGTGATGACGATATTGCGCGTGAGGTTCGATACGGCCATCACGCGGTCGGCGGCGTGCATGCCGGCGCGTTCGATGGCGTAGACCTGCGTATTGACGTTCTCGCCGCTGCGGTCGTACTCCGTGGCGTGCATGTGTACGACCAGCGGTTTCCCGGAGACGCGCTTGGCGGCGATGCCGGCGTAGTAGGTGAGCCAGTCGTGGGCATGGATCACGTCGAACTGCCCTTCGAGATCCTTGGCTACCTGAGCGGCGACTACGGCGTAGCGTGCCACCTCCTCCATGAGGTTGGCGCCGTATTTTCCCGAGAAGGTATAGCGCTGTTTCCACGCATCGGTCGTCGACCACACTTTCTGCCCTGTCTTGACGTACTGTTCGTGGTAGCTCTCGTACTCTTCGGGGGAGATGTAAGGTACCATGTTGGAGTCGATGTGGATGAACGACATTTTCTCCAGGATATCATCGGCTCCGCTCTCCGTCGAACCGTAGACGGCCTCCACGTCGCTCGCGTTGAGCACGTGCGTGAAGCGTTGGTCCTCGTCGCCGTAGGCGTGCGGGACTACGAACGTCACCTCGACCCCGTTGCGGGCCAGGCCGCGGGTCATTCCGTAGCATGCCGTTCCCAGGCCGCCCGCGATATGCGGCGGGAACTCCCAGCCGAACATCAATACTCTCATAACGTATAGTTTCTTTTGTCGCTGCATGCGATTTTTCACCGTCTCCGATTGCCAGTCCCTCGCTTGCTCGTGGCGTCCCGCCACGTCTAAAAGACTGACCCTCCCCTAAATCCCCTCCTCGGAGGGGAATTTTTTGTCGGTTCGAATCGTATGCAGTCGTCTATTAATATTATTCTATTCCGGCTACTCTTTCGGGGCCTTCGCTGCGCTCTTGCGGCTCTTGCGAACCTGTTTCGCTTCGGCTTTCTCCTCCTTGGCGATCTGCTTCGAGGCAGCGCGTTCGATCTTCGCGAAAGCCTTCTCGGTCTTCGCGGCGGCTTTGCGCGTCGCTTTCGCGGCGGGTTTCTCCTCGGGGCGGTGCAGGCGGATCAGGTGGTGGATGTCCAGTGCCGCAGCGACGCTCCAGGCTTGCGATACGGCTCCGCGCGGTGCGAACGGGGGATCGGCGTCGAAAAGCTCGGCGATGGAACCGATGCCGTAACTTTGGGTATCCTCGTTGAAGTTCTCGAGCATCTCCTCGGCTCCCGGAAGGAAGCGCGCACCGTCGATGTCGAATGCCGCACGGGCATAGAAGTTCAGCAGCCACGGCCACACCGAGCCGTTCTTTCCGGCGAAGTCGCGCTCCTCGGGCGTGCCGGCCTGCGATCCCTTGTAGAGGGGATGACGGGGCGAGAGCGTGCGCAGACCCTTCGGGGTGAGCAGGTGTTGGCGGGCGGTACGCAGCACTTCGACCTGCGTTTCGAGGTCGGGCATCTTGTATTTCAGTCCGCAGGCGATCACCATGTTGGGGCGGATCGCCGTGTCGGCGCCCTCGGCGCCTACGTAGTCGGCCAGGTAGCCTTCCCGAAGCCGGAACAAGGCGTTGAAAGCGGTTTTCGTGCGCTCGGGAAGCTCCTCCCACGCGTCGATGAAGGCTTTGTCGCCTGCCTGGCGGGCTAACTCCAGGGTGTAGCAAACAGCGTTGTACCACAGGGCGTTGACCTCGACCTGATAGCCGTTGCGCGGGGTGACGGCTACGCCGCCGATCACCGAGTCCATCCATGTGAGCGGCCGTTCGGCGGCTGCGCGGATCAGTCCGTTGTCGTCGAGGACCACGCGGCCCTCGATCCCCCGGCGGTAGCTTTCGAGGATCTGTTTCATCGCTTCGCCGTAACGTTCCCAGACCTCCTTGGCGCCGTACTGGCTTTCGAGCTCCTGTAACGTCCAGAAGAACCACAGGGGGGCGTCGGCCGCTACGGCCGCCGAAGCGTTGCCGGAGAACATGCCGTCGTGCATGTCGCGGACCATCGTATCCAGGGCGTCGATGCAATCCTCCTTGTGTCCTTGCCGGAGGGTGATGCCCGGCAAGGCGATGAAGGTCTGCCGGCCCGAGACTCCGTGCCAGGGGTATCCGGCGATCACCTCCGTACGTCCGCCCGGACGGCGGATCAGGAATTGACGGGCCGCATGCTCCAGGCAGCTGATGAAATCGATCTTGTGCGTACGGCGGGCGATCGAGGCGGTGAACATCTCCTCGATGGTCTTCGTAGAACCCATCTCGTCGAGCGAGGCCGAGAAAATGATGCTCTCGCCCTTCTTCAGCTCGGCTTCGAAATAACCGGTCGTCAGCAGGTCCTCGTGACCCTCGTAGCCGCGGGCGATGTCCTGGAGGTACTCGAAGTTGTAATACCAGTCGGGTGCCGGGACGAATTCCGTGCCGGGTTTGCTCGTCTGCAAGTACAGCCACGGGAAAGATCCGTAGAGACGGCATTTCACGCCGTTGACGGCCGGGTAGGAGTGTCCGTCGGCTTCGAGGTTGGCGTGCGTCAGGGCGTGTTTGTCACGGAAGGCGAGGAACGGGCGTAGCCGCAACCGCGTCTCGGAATGGGCGTCGAGCAGCGTGTAGCGGATCATCAGCTGCGTGCGTTTGTGAATCCACAGCATCTCCTTCTTGAGGATAACCCCGCCGACACGATAGGTGATCGTGGGGGTCGGCGTGTATTCGAAATCGGTGATGTACTTGTGCCCGCGCGGCTCGTAGACGCCCTGAAAACGGTGCAGCGCCAGGTTGAACGACTGGTCGTGCTGGATGATCGTCTCGTCGAGCGACGAGAGCAGCACGTAGGTGCGGTCGCTCTGGTCGATCGGAGCGACGATCAGGCCGTGGTAGCGGCGCGTGTTGCAGCAGACGATGGTCGTACTCATATAACCGCCGATGCGGTCCGTGGCGAGCATTTCGCGCTGGAGCGAGTACTCCAGATTGCCCAATTCGTTTTTGTCGAATGTAAGTGCAGACATATCGTTAAAAGATCTGTTTCGTTGTGTGAACCGTGTAGTGCTTTACTCGCGGCGCCTTCCGGTACCCGCTCCGAATCGTCTCCGCGGAGACGATTCGGAAATTACGGGCCGAATAACGGGTATCTTCCGTGTAAAGTTAAGTATAACTATTTAAAGATATTCATTTTTTCGCTTCGGGACAAGCCTTTGACTGAAAAATAATACCTTCCGGCGTATCTTCCGCCCCGAATGGATTATGCCCACTTCACCAGGGCGAAGTCCATGCGGTGGGGCAGCTGCGGATTGCTCGGGTAGACGCGCAGGGCGACGTCGAACGTGCCGGTCTCGTCCGGCGTGTAATCCAGGGCGAAGGTGACCAGATTGCCTTCGGCTTTCACGCGGGCGAGCTGGACCGTACGCTTTACGTTGACGGACTGACCGCCGACGATCTGTTTGGCGATGACCATCTCGACGCCGAGGTCCTCCGGACGGAGGTTCGCCACGTCGAGCAGCACTTCGAAGCGATACTTCTCACCGACGTAAACCGCCTCCTTGTCGATCTCCACGCGGCGTACGTCGACCACGCGGACCTGGTCCCAGGCTGCCGAAACCTTGCGCTTCCAGGCGGCGATCTCGCGCGCCAGCTTGTAACCTCCGGCGACGATCTCGCGCTTGCGGGCCGCCAACTTGTCGTAGAAGCGATCCTCGTAGTCGATGAGCATGCGGTTGGTTGTGAAGTTCGAGGCGATGTCGGCCACGCACTTCTTCACCGAGGATACCCATCCGTGAGGAATGCCGTCGGTGCCGCGGTCGTAGTAGAGCGGTGCGATCTGCTCCTCGATGGTGTTGTAGATCATCTCGGCGTCGAGCTCGTCCTGGTAGTGCTGGTCGGCGAACGTGCGCTCCATGGGCAGCATCCAACCAGCCCCCTCGCGGTAGCCTTCGACCCACCAGCCGTCGAGCACCGAGAACTGCATCACGCCGTTCATCACGCACTTTTCGCCCGACGTACCCGAGGCCTCCAGCGGTCGGGTCGGCGTGTTGAGCCATACGTCGACGCCCTGAACCATGCGTCGGGCCAGCTCCATGTCGTAGTTCTGCAAGAAGATGATCTTGCCGACGAACTGCGGCATGGCCGAGACTTCGACGATGCGTTTGATGAGATCCTGGCCCGGCTTGTCGTTCGGATGGGCCTTGCCGGCGAAGACGAACTGCACGGGACGCTCCTTGTTGTTGACGATCGCCGAAAGACGGTCGAGGTTCGTGAAGAGCAGGTAGGCGCGCTTGTAGGTCGCGAAGCGGCGGGCGAAACCGATGGTCAGCACCTCGGGTTTGATGCCGTCGATGATTTGCAGCATCTGGCGCGGTGAGTCGAGACGCACCTGGTTGGGATCGCTGTAGCGCTTGCGGATATGGTTGATAAGACGGTGCTTGAGTTTGATACGCTCGCCCCACAGCTCCTCGTCGGGGATATTGTGAACCTTCTGCCAGGCCGGAATGTCGTAGGTGTGGCCTTCGAATCCGTCGGCGAAATAGCGGGCGTAGAGGCGGCGCAGCGAAGTAGCGATCCACGTCGGGAAGTGTACGCCGTTGGTCACGTAGCCGATGTGCAGCTCGTTCTTGAAGTAACCCGGCCACATGTTGCCCAGGATATCCTTCGACACCTCGCCGTGAAGCCACGATACGCCGTTGACCTCCTGCGAGAGGTTGCAGGCCAGCACCGACATCGAGAACTTCTCGTTCGGATCGTTGGGGTTGGTCTTGCCGAGGTTGATATATTGTTCCCAGGTGATGCCCAGCACGTCGGGGTAGTGCGACATGTACTGGCGGATCATCGACTCGGGGAAGGCGTCGTGGCCGGCCGGAACGGGCGTATGGGTCGTGAAGAGCGACGAGGAGCGGATCACCTCCAGGGCCTCGGAGAACGACAGTTTCTTGTGGTTCACCAGGTCGCGGATGCGCTCGATACCGATGAAAGCGGCGTGACCCTCGTTGCAGTGGTACACCTCGTGTTTGATGCCCATCTTGCGCAGGGCGCGGATACCGCCGATGCCTAAGAGAATCTCCTGTTTGAGACGGTTCTCCCAGTCGCCGCCGTAGAGGTGGTAGGTGATCTGACGGTCCTCTTCGAGGTTGGCCTCGAAATCGGCGTCGAGCAGATAGAGGTCCGTGCGTCCCACCTGGCATTTCCAGACGCGCGCCGAGAGCGTACGACCCGGGAAGGCGATGGTGACGGTCACCCAGTTACCCGTTTCGTCGCGCACGGGAGAGATGGGCAGCTTATAGAAATTCTGAGCCTGGTAGGTCGCCTCCTGAGCGCCCTGCGCCGAGAGTCGCTGCGTGAAGTAGCCGTAGCGGTAGAGCAGACCTACGGCCGCCATCGGCACGTTCTTGTCCGAAGCCTCCTTGAGATAGTCGCCCGCGAGGATACCCAGACCGCCCGAGTAGATTTTCAGCGACGAGTGAAGACCGTACTCCATCGAGAAGTAGGAGATCGTCGTGGATTTCGGGTCGGGCTTTTCGTTCATGTAGTTGCGGAACTGCTCGTATACGGCGTCGAGCTGCGCGAGGAATTCGGCGTCGTGCTCCAGCTCCTTGAGTCGCTCGACGCTCAGCTTGTCGAGGAAGGCGATCGGGTTGCGCTCGCACTCGCTCCACAGCGCCGGGTCGATGTTCTCGAACAGGTCGCGGGCTCCGGGATTCCAGCACCACCACAGGTTGCGCGAAAGCTCCTCGAGGGCGTGCAGACGCTGGGGCAGCGTCTTGTCGATCATCATGCGGCTCCAGTTGGGCTTCTCGGCGAAGAGCTGCTGACGAACGAAGTTGATCTGCTCGTTCTTGGAGCCTCCGTCGTCCAGCACGGCACGGTTGGTCCGCACCACCGAACTCTCGATCGCCTCGGAATAGGCTTGTTCGTAGGCGGCGTAGAGGTGCTCCCAGAGAGCCGTTTCGGAGAGCTCGTAGGCCGAGTTGCGGGCTTCGTTGACGTGTTTGTCGTCCAGTTGGCTGAAGCGGATGAGCGCTTCGGCGATCTTCTGCGACACTTCGCGGTCGTTGAAGTCGTCGCGGCGGATCACTTCGACGCCCGAGTGTTCGCAATGCTTCTCCACCCAGAGCCCGAAGCCGGCCAGTGTCGTGGTGACGGTAGGCACGGAGAAAGCCACCGACTCCAGCGGCGTATAGCCCCACGGCTCGTAATAGGAGGGATAGACGGTCATGTCCATGCCCACGAGCAGTTCGTAATAGTCTTTGTTGAAGATGCCGTCGGCTTTGTTGAGGTACGTCGGCACGAAGATCACCTTGACTTTCGAATCGGTGGAAGTCAGCACCGAGCCGTTCATTGCCTGGACGATCGGGTCCGACGCGGAGTTCTCGAGGTAGTGGGTCGAGAATTTGTACTGGCTTTCGTCGATGGGTTTCGACGCATCGGCCAGGTGCGCCTGCAAGTCGCGGCGCGGACCCCGGTTGCCGGCCGGAACCGTGATGTAGACCAGTACTTCGCGCTGGAGACGTTCCGAGGAGGCCATCTCCTTCAAGGACTCGATGAAGACGTCGAGACCCTTGTTGTGGAACTCGTAGCGGCCGCTCGTGCCGACGATGAGCGGTTCCTTGTCGTATTTGCGACCCAGACATGCTTCGGCTACGGAGATCATCGCCCGGCGCGCTTCGGCGCGTTTGGCATCGAACTCCTCGCCCGTCCACACGAAGTCGTTTTCGAAGCCGTTGGGCGTCACTCCGTCGGCTTCGCGTCCGAGCAGGTATTTGCACTCGTTGGCCGTGATGTCGCTTACGGTCAGGAATTCGTCGAGGTACGTGGCGGCCATCTTCTCGATCGAGTGTTTGGCCGTGACGTTGAACTGACGGGCCAGCTCGTCGGCGTTGAATTTCGTCAGATCGTTATATAAAGGAAGCCGGTTGCCGGCGATGCAGCGACCCATGACCGTGGCGTGGGTGGTGAAGACCGTCGCCACGTAGGGGGCATTGCGGCGCAGGTAGAGACCTCCGGCGGCCGTCATCCATTCGTGGAAGTGTGCGGCGACCTTCTCCGTCGCGGCGCAGAAGGTATCGACGTAGGAGGCGATGACCCGGCCTGCGGCCCAGCCGAAAAGCACCGGCTCGATGTAATCCCACTGTCCCGAGATCGAGTCTACGTGGTACTCCTCCCACAGGCGTTTCAGAATCTCGTCCTTGCGGGGAATCAGCGACGAGAAGTCGATCAGCACGACCAGCGGCTCGCCCTTGATCTTCCAGCGGCCCACGCGGATGCGGATACCCTCGTTGTAGACCGTCTGACGCCATGCCTTCAGCAGGTTGGCGTCCTCCTCGAACTCGGGATTCACCCCTTCGTGCGAGAGATCGGGGCCCATGAGTATGTAGCGGTCGGAGAATTTGCGGGTCGCAGTCTGTGCTTTGGTGGAGATGACGGTATGGATGCCGCCGATTTTGTTGCATACCTCCCAGCTTACCTCGAAGAGGAAGTCGGGAGACAGTTTGGCATTGCTCATATTGCTTCAGCTTATTTGTTATATATTTCGATCTGATTTCTGCCGCAAAGGTAGCGCTTAAAACAGGATAAAACAACCCTGGCGGCTTGTTTGTAAAAATATTTAATAATAACTTAACATTTCTGTTTCACTTATTTGCGAGCGCTGTTACGTTTCGAAAAGGCTTTCGATGACGGCATCCGAAACCAGGAACCGCCGGGGCGGAACGGCGATCCGGCGTCCGTCGGAGCGCAGTGCGCCGGCGGCGATCCAGCGTTCCGCTTCGTCGAGGAGCCGTGCGAGGCGCCGGGAGCCGAAGAGCCGGGCGATTTCGCATGTGTCGACGCCGTCGGAGGTTCGCAGCCGCGTGAGCAGGTATTCGTTGTAGCGGTCGCGCTCGGTGAGCGTTTCGTTTTCGGCCGGAACGCCTTCGAGATATTTCGTCACGGAAGCGACGTTCCACCGGCGTCCCGTTCCGTCGTAGGAGTGGGCTGCGGGACCGACGCCCAGGTATTTCGCCCCGTGCCAATAGGCGGCGTTGTGACGAGCCCGGAAGCCGGGAAGGGCGTAGTTCGAAACCTCGTAGTGTTCGTACCCTGCGGCGCAGAGCGCCGTGTGCACCGTAAGGAACTCCTGTTCGCTTACGTTTTCGTCCACGGCGGCGAACGTCCCGCGTGCGGCGCGGCGTCCGAAGGCCGTATCGGGCTCCACGGTCAAATGGTATGCCGAAATGTGTTGCACGCCCGTATTCAGCAACCCGTCGATCGTCCGCAGCAGCGCATCGCCGCCGAATCCCGGGACGCCGAAGATCAGGTCGGCGGTGATGTTTTCGAAGCCTGCGGCGCGGGCCTCGCGCAGGGCGTCGAGCGCCTGGTGCGCCGTGTGACGACGGTTCATCAGCCGCAGGCAGTCGTCGTCGAGCGACTGCACGCCGATCGAGATGCGGTCGAAACCCGTTTCGCGCAGCGCCGCGAGGTAATGCGCGTCGAGATCGTCGGGATTGGCTTCGAGCGTGGTCTCCTCGACACGGCTGCAATCGAACAGCTCCTCGGTGCGGCGGAGCAGCCCGCCCAGCGCTTGCGGCGAGCAGAGCGAGGGGGTACCGCCGCCGAAGTAGCGCGTGCGAACCGGTTCGCCGCCCAGGTAGTCGCGACGCGCCTCCAGTTCGCGGCCGAGAGCCTCGACGAGGGCCTCCATGCGTCCCAGCTCGACGCTCTTGTAGAAGTCGCAGTAGGCGCAGACGCGTTTGCAAAAGGGAATATGGAAATAGATTCCGGCCATACCGAGTTCGTTACCTGTAAATCAAAGATAAGTAAAAATGTGCGAATTACCAAGGATTTCGGCGACTTCTTGCTCGGCGACGGACGGCGCAGGGGCTATTCTTCGATTTCGACGCCCAACAGGCGGATCAGATCGAGCGCCTGGAGCCGGTCGATCCTCGCGCCCCGAAGTTCGGGCGAGACGATCTCCCGGATGCGGATACCCCGGATGTCGGAATCGGCCAGCGACATGCCGCGCAGGCGAGTTCCGAAAAATTCCGCTTCGCTCAGGTCGCATCGCACGAATTCGCTCTCCTCCGGACGGCAGTCGATCATCGACGCGTGGCGCAGGATGCAATCTTCGAAGCGGACGTGCCGCAAGCGGCTCGATGCGAAGACGGCCGCCTCGCCTTTGCACCGTATCATGCGCACGTGGTGCAGGATCGAGTCCGAGAAGTTCGCGCCCGAGAATTTGCAGTCGACGAACGTCGCGCGCTGGAATCCGCAGCCCGAGAGGTCGGCGCCCGTAAGGTCGCAGTTGCGCAGTTCGACGTCGCACCATTGCGAATGGCGGACCACGATGCCCGGGAGCAGGCATCCGCTCAGCGTGCACTGCTCGACGGCGATGTGTTCGCGCTCCAGGGGCTCGAAGTGCAGCGCGCGGAAGGCTCGGCCCGAGATCGTCTCCTCGCACCGGAGGCGGTCGGCCGCGGTCTCGACCAGAAGATCGCCGGGGATTCGGGGCGGAAACAGCGGAGTTTTTTTCATAGGTGCAAAGATAGCGATTCGCCGCCGCCCGGGCAACGGCTTTCCTGCCGAAGGTTGACCGAATCAAAATATTCATTACCTTTGCACGCATGGCAGTAATCAGATTGACTAAGGAATTTTCCTTCGAAGCGGCTCATGCGCTGGGCGGCTACGACGGTCCGTGCCGCGAGATCCACGGACACTCCTACCGTCTGTTCGTGACGGTCAAGGGATGTCCGGCCGCAGCGCAGACCGATCCCAAATGCGGTATGGTGCTGGATTTCGGTGTGTTGAAACGTATCGTCAACGAACAGATCGTCTCGCGTCTCGACCATGCGCTGGTGTTGCGCGCCGATGAGGCTAACGAGTCGTTGTTGCGCATGCTCGGCGAACGGTTCGACAACGTCGTGACGGTCGATTACCAGCCCACGTGCGAGAATATGCTCGACGACTTCGCCCGGCGTTTGCGGGCTCGCCTGCCCGAAGGGGTGACGCTGTGGTCGCTGCGTCTGCACGAAACGGCCACGTCGTTCGCCGAATGGTTCGCCGAAGATAATGTCTGAGCCGTCGGCCCCGTTTTGCCCATACATTACGCAACTTCATATATGAAAAAACTCTTCCTGGTCGATGCCTATGCGTTGATATTCAAGTATTATTACGCATTCTTGGGGCGTCCCATGCGCAACCGCGCGGGCATGAACACCTCCGTCGTATTCGGATTCGTCAAGTTTCTGCGCGACATTCAGAAACGCGAGCGCCCCGATTTGCTGGGCGTGGCGTTCGATCCCAAGGGCGGCAGTTTCCGCCGCGAGATCTTTCCCCAGTACAAGGCCAACCGCGCAGAGACGCCCGAAGATATCCTGCTCTCGGTACCTTACGTCAAACGGGTACTCGACGCCATGTGCATTCCGGTGCTGGAGGTCGAGGGTTACGAGGCCGACGACGTGATCGGCACGCTCTCGCAAAAGGGCGTCGAGGCGGGATACGAAGTCTACATGGTGACGCCCGATAAGGACTACGGACAGTTGGTGCGCGACAATTGCCGGATATATAAACAGAAAGGTGCCGACGGAAGCATCGAGATCGTCGATCGCGAGGCGATTCGCGCCAAGTACGGCATCGACGATCCGGTGCTCGTGCGCGACATCCTCGCCCTGTGGGGCGATGCCTCGGACAATATTCCCGGCGTGCCGGGAATCGGCGAAAAGAGCGCCTGCAAATTGGTGCAGGAGTGGGGCACGGTGGAAAATATCCTCGACAACGTGGCGCGGATCAAAGGCAAGCAGGGCGAGAAAATCGCCGCCTGGAGCGATAACCTGCGGCTCGCCAAGCGGCTGACGACCATTTGCCTGGATGTGCCGATCGAGTTGCGCGAGGAGGAGTTGACGGTGTGCGATCCGCATATCGACGAATTGAGGGCCTTGTTCGCCGAGCTGGATTTCAAGGCTTTCATGCACGATCTGGCCAACCTCGCGCCGCCCGAGCCGCAGCCCGACGGACCGGCAGGAGGCGCAGACACAGTTGGCCGAAGTGGCGCGGGCGAAGTCCGCGGCGGCCAAACGCGCCGCGTTGGCCGGGCAGGGAAATCTGTTCGGGGATCCGGTGGAACCGTTGCCGGCGACACCGAAGGTTTCGCTTCCCGAGACCGAGGAGGTGCAGTGGCGTACGGCGCAGAATACGCCTCACGAATACGTGCTCGTAGACGATGCCGACGCTCTGCGCTCGCTCGTGGAGCGGCTGTCGGAGTACGACGAGGTGTGTTTCGACACGGAGACGACGGGATTCGATCTTTTCAACGATCGGATCGTGGGCATGTCGTTCGCTGCGGAGCCGCACAAGGCGTGGTATGTCGCTTTCCGAGAGGATAATACGGCCCGATATGCCGATATTGTGCGGCCGCTTTTCGAGAACGACCGGATCGCCAAGATCGGACAGAACATCAAGTTCGACCTGATGGTGTTGCGCCGCATCGGCATCGAGCTGCGGGGTCCGAAGTACGACACGATGATCCTCCACTACCTGCTCGACCCCGAGTCGCGCCACAACATGAACGCTCTGGCGGAGCGTTATCTCGATTACAAACCCATCGAGATCGAAACGCTCATCGGCCGCGGGGCGAAGCAGCTGACGATGGATATGGTGAATATCGAGCGAGTGACGGAGTATGCTGCCGAGGATGCCGATATCACGTTGCAACTCAAACGGGTGCTCTATCCCGAGGTCGAACGGATCGGGCTCGATAAGCTCTATTTCGAGATCGAGGAGCCGATGATCGCCGTGCTGGCCGATATCGAGACGGCCGGGGTGCGGATCGACACGGAGTCGTTGGCGGAATACGCCGTGGAACTCAACCGCCGGATGGCCGAACTCGAAGCCGAAATCCGCAGCGAAGCGGGCGAGGCGTCGCTCAATGTCAACTCTACGCGTCAGCTGGGCGAGGTGCTGTTCGGCAAGATGCGCATCGCCGAGAAACCCAAAATGACCAAGACCAAGCAGTTCTGCACCGACGAGGAGTATTTGCAGACCTTCGCGCACAAGCATCGGATCGTCGATCTGATTCTCGAATACCGCGGAGTGAAGAAGCTCCTGTCGACCTATGTCGAGGCGCTGCCCCAGCTGGTCAATCGCAAGACAGGACGTATTCATACGTCGTTCAACCAGGCCGTGACGGCCACCGGGCGACTCTCGTCGACCAATCCCAATTTGCAGAATATTCCCGTACGCGAGGAGATGGGACGCCGCATCCGCGAGGCCTTCATCCCCTCGGACGACGACCATCTGCTGCTGTCGGCCGATTACAGCCAGGTGGAGCTGCGCCTGATGGCCCATCTCTCGGGCGATGAGTCGCTTATCGAGGCTTTCGCGCACGGCGAGGATATTCACGCGGCGACGGCCGCCAAACTTTTCCACAAGTCTCTCGCGGAAGTGACCGCCGAGGAGCGGCGACGGGCCAAGACGGCCAATTTCGGCATCATCTACGGCATCTCGGCCTTCGGACTGAGTCAGCGGCTCGAAATTCCCCGCAAGGAGGCGCGCGAGTTGATCGACGGTTATTTCGAATCCTATCCCAAGATCAAGGAGTATATGGACGACGTGGTGGCCAAAGCCCGCGAGCAGGGATTCGTCACGACGATTTTCGGCCGGCGCCGTTATCTGAACGATATCGATTCGCGCAATGCCGTGGCGCGCGGTTTGGCCGAGCGCAATGCCGTGAACGCTCCGATACAGGGTTCGGCGGCCGACATCATGAAGATCGCGATGATCGAAGTGTCGCGTCGTTTCGCTGCGGAGGGGATTCGTTCGCGGGTGATTCTCCAGGTGCACGACGAATTGGTCGTCGACATGCTTCGCGAAGAGCAGGAGCGTGTGAAGACCATCGTCACGGAGGCGATGGAGGGCGCCGCGGAGTTGCGCGTGCGATTGCTCGCCGAAGCCGGGACGGGACGCAACTGGCTCGAAGCGCATTAGTTGCGGGCACTCGGTAAGAAGCTGTTTCCCGCAATGCGGCGATCCTGATTCGAAGTGCCGCGCATTCGAAAAATCGCCCCTGCCCGAATTTCGGGCGGGGGCGATCGCTGTAGAAAAAGGAGTGCGGAGCGTCAGAACGATACGCCGACGCGGATGCCGAAGTTGTTGAGTCCGTTGACCGAGTAGGTGAGCACGTCGCCGCTGTTGGTCGAGTAGCTGTAATAGGCGGCGATGTGGAATCCCAGCCGGTAGTCGGGCCGCGGGAAAATCGAGACGCCGACTTCGGGCGAGAGGAAGAACCCCCAGGTGTCGGTATACTGTTTCACGACATAATAATAGGAGGAGAACTCGGCCCACGAGGCGCCTAATTTCATCCCCACGTAGGGTTGCAGCACACTGTCCTTATACCAGTTGTAGCGTCCGGTGACACCGAACGGAAGCTGGAACGCGGCGTGCTTCTGTGCGGTGGTGAGCGCCGAACCTCCATTCAGCTGGAGGGTGCTCCGCGAAACCGATTCCAGATTGGTCTGGTAGGAGATGAAGGCGCCGACGGCGATCTCCGGCGTCACGAAATAGCCGCCTTCGAAGTTCATGCCCCAGCCCGAGGCTTTGTCGGCGAAGGTAGAACCGAGAGGTACGCCTACCTGCCAGTCGATGTTGATGTAGCTGTCGGGGAAAAGCTGCGCCTTGGCCGGATTCGCGGCCAGGAACAGGACGGCGCAACAGGCGGCCGCCTTGAGGTATTTCGCTGTTTTCATGTTCGTTCGTTGTTTTTGTGTTCTGTTTTCCGGTGTGTCGGATGCTGTTTCGGATTCCCGGACGGTTATTGATGCAGATAAGGCGATTGTGCGAAGGCTTGATCCACGGCGCTCAGCGTGCGTTCGAGGTTGAGTCGCTCGGACGAGGAGAGCAGCCCGCTGATGAAGGCGTTCCAGACGATAGGCAGCTTCTTGCCGCTCTCCGTCGTGCCCTCCAGATCGAGCATTTCGATCAGCAGCGATCCGGACGTATAGCCGTAGTAGACGCGGAAGGGGTAGTACCAGCCGACCCAGTCGCCCCAGTAGGAGGGTGCCCAGTAATAGGGATAGTACCACCACCAGTAGGGATAGTCGTAACCGACGTAATAGGTCTCCCTTTCGACGTAGCTCATCTGGATGCCTGCGTCGGCACTCTCTTTGTCCTCGATGCGTTGGAAGCCCGCAGCGTCGAGCTGCGCGGCGACTCGGGCGATGATCTCCTGTGCCGTGGCGTCTTCCCAATACTCTGCCTTGTCGTGATTGCCGATCAGCAGGATGCGGTCCGGCAGGTAATAGGTCTCCAACGTTACGAAATCCGTATCGGTGTCGTGGCCCGTGTAGACCAGGTAATCATTGTGGAGTCCCGATGTCGAGGGCTCCTTCTGACACGCGCAGACCGCGGCTGCCAGCAGCGCGATCGCGAGGTAATGAATCGTTTTGACGGTCATGATCTCGAATGTTTTGTTTGCTGTTCAGCCGGAGGTTTCAAATTCCGTTCCCGCATGCCGCGGTTTTCCTCCTGGGGGCTGCGTACGCCACGAATAGAACCGAACGGGCGATATTTCACCGGAGGGGCTTGCGGGGTGGGGCTGCCCGCGGATTTGCCGCTGCCGCAGGGCGTATGCCGCAAACGCCCGCTGCCCGGGACTTCGCGGGAAAGTCTCGGGCGGCGGGCGGGTGTCGAAAGGGAAGTTGTCGAGTATTAAATATTGCGAACTAATGTTTCATACGTAGTCGGATTGCCCAATCGGAGACCAGCTCTTTGCCTCCGATCCGGGATAAATTCTTGATGTATCGGTGTATGTCGGCGATATCCATGCTGGATAATCCCTTTCAAGGTGCTCAGGTCTTTCGTGTAGTGAAAAATTATTTTAGTTTTGGCAGTTATATATCACTTTACCCTGATCGGTTTCTCGACCTCGATTTCTTCGGTGTCGGTCGAAGCCTCGCGGCCTTTGTCCGCGTTTACAATGCTGACCCCACCCCGCCTGCGTCGCAAGGCGAATGCAATCGAGCTTTGCTCGAATTGCTGAGCCGCAGCAGCAGTAACGAAACGTAAACCCCTCCCTTGGGAGGGGTTTACGGCGCAACCCGCAAGGTCTCAGGGGCAGGTATATAATTGCCTTAGTTTTTATGCTCCTGCGAGGTCGAATCACCGCAGGAGGGGGGAGTATAACGTTTGTTTTTGGTTTTATTAAAAGTCGTAGCCGACAATTCGCGAGGAGTATTGGTCCCAGTTGGGGTTGGATACATAAGCATTTACAGCATTTCTCGGGACATAGATTTGCTTGATTGACGTTGTGCTAAATGTCTGGTATCCTAATGTAGGCGGAGTGACTGGTTTACAATAAACGCTCTCCAAACTGCTGCAGCCGGAGAAAGTAGAATCTCCGATCGAAGTCACTTTGTCGCCAATAGTAATACTTGTCAAGTTGCTGCAGCCCAAGAAAGCATGATATCCGATCGAGGTCACTTCATCGGGAATATTTATATTCGTCAGGCTGTTGCAGCCGTAGAAAGCACGATTCCCGATCGAAGTCGTTTTGTTGCCAATAGTAATATTCGTCAGGCTGCTGCAATTGGTGAAAGCGTCATCTCCGATCGAGGTCACTTCATCGGGTATATTTATGCTCGTCAGGCTGCTGCAGCCGGAGAAAGTAGAATCTCCGATCGAAGTCACTTTGTTGCCAATAGTAATATTCGTCAGGCTGCTGCAATTGGTGAAAGCCGCAGCTCCGATCGAGGTCACTTCATCGGGAATATTTATGCTCGTCAGGCTGCTGCATCCGGAGAAAGCATCATATCCGATCGAAGTTACTTTGTTGCCAATAGTAATATTCGCCAGGCTGCTGCAATACCCGAAAGTAAAATTTTTGATCGAGGTTACTCCATTGGGAATATTTATATTCGTCAGGCTGCTGCAGCCGTAGAAAGCATACTCTCCGATCGAAGTCACTTTGTTGCCAATAGTAATATTCGTCAAGCTGCTGCAATGGCAGAAAGCTTGCGATCCGATCGAGGGCACTCCGTCGGGAATATTTATACTCGTCAGGTTGGTGCAATTATCGAAAGCATACGATGCGATCGGAATCGCCACATTAGGTAGTCTTATAGTTTTCAGACTGCTGCAATTACAAAAGGAGTATCCCTTGATTTTTTGATTATTGCTTAAGTCTGCAACCTCGAGTTGCTTACAATCGTAGCCGAGAAACGTTTCCAGATTTGAAAAATAGCCGATGCCGGTAATCGAACGGACGTCTCTATAAGCCAAACTGATCTCGATGACAGCATCAGCCTCGCTACGGGAAATTTTTCCGTCGTTGTTGACATCGAAATTGTCGTAGCAATATTTCATGAATTCCAAATCATCCATGCAGGAGCAGACATCGCTCGGGTCGGGAAGTTTGGGCAACCCCGTCGGGGCATTCGGGTCGGGGATTTCGTCTTTGCTGCATGAGGGGAGTGCAGCGGCGCAGGTCAGTGCGAGCAGTAGAAGCAGTCTTTTCATGGCGGCATGTGGTTGAGGTTCTTCGCAAATATAGACATAAATATCCGAAAAATAGCACATTCGGACAGAATATTGTTGAAAAAGGCGAACGACTATTTGCCCCGCAACAAAAATCGCTTGCAAGTAAACTTGCAGCGGAGTCGGGAGCTGCTCATAACGAAAAAAGGACCGCCTTGTCTGACGATCCTTTTCGAGCCGAGATTTGACGGCGCTTCGCTGGTCTTATCTCGCTGCTCGCCGCAGGGGCGCTATCGAAAATACGAAACGCTGACGCGTTCCGATACAAAACAAAAAAACCGCTTGCAAGTGATCTTGCAGCGGTTTTTGCCCTGTGTCGTGCCTTGCGGCTCCGTATTTTCGAGCCGAATCCGAGATTTGAACTCGGGACCCCTTCATTACGAGTGAAGTGCTCTACCGCTGAGCTAATTCGGCCTGAAGCACATTAACGTGCTCTTTGGGACTGCAAATATCTGAAAAAAAAAATTCTCTTGCAAAAAAATAGAGAAAAAAATCGTGCGAAATCGCAATTTGTCGCAAAACGATTGTGCGAAACGCCTTTCCCGAGGGCGGAAATTACGCATAGAGCGGTCGGTGACCGAGGAATATCCGTGAAAAAAGCTGCCGGGGTACGGATGCCGCTCGAAGAGCGGCGCATCCCAAGATCGGGATCGCGTATAGGCTGCGGTGCCGGGTTGCGAATTTTTTCGGTCGGCATCTCCATAAATCGCGCTTTTCTTGCTATCTTCGCGTCGAAACCGACCTAATACCTGTTTCGGAGATGATTACTTTTCTGATTTGCCTGACTTTGCTGGTCACGGCATATTTTACTTACGGACGCTATCTGGAGCGGCAAATCGGGATCGATCCCACGGCCGAAACTCCGAGTCGCAGGCTCTACGACGGAGTGGATTACGTACCCCTGCCGCGGTGGCGTATTTTCCTGGTGCAGCTGCTCAACATCGCCGGGCTGGGACCCATCTTCGGTGCCGTACTCGGTGCGGCATACGGTCCTGTGGCGTTCCTGTGGATCTCCTTCGGAGGGATCTTCATGGGTGGCATGCACGATTTCGTGTCGGGAGTGATCTCCCTGCGACACGACGGAGCCAGTTTGCCCGAAACGATCGGTACCTACCTCGGACGCAGCACGAAAATCGTCATGCGCGCCTTCTCGGCAGGGTTGATGGTGTTGGTCGGCGCGGTGTTTCTGTCGCAACCCGCTACGTTGATCGCCAACCGAATCGATTCTCCCGCATTGGAGGGCATCGCCTTCGGGAATTTCTCGTGGTTGTTGCTGGTCGTGTTGGGGGGCATTCTGGTCTATTACATAGCCGCGACGTTGCTGCCCGTGGACAAGGTGATCGGGCGTATTTATCCGATCTTCGGCTTCGCATTGGTATTCATGGCTTTGGGGATTCTCGCCGTGCTGCTTTTCGGCGGAGAGTATACGATTCCGGAGTTCACGTCGCTGGAGAACTGCATCGCCGATGCGCGGCGATTTCCGATTCTGCCGACACTCTTTACGACGATCGCCTGCGGTGCGATCTCGGGGTTCCACGCCACGCAGTCGCCGCTGATGGCCCGCTGCATGGGCAACGAGCGCGAGTGTCGTCCGATATTCTACGGGGCGATGATCTCCGAGAGCATCATCGCACTGATCTGGGCCGCGATCGCCATGGCATTCTGGGGCGGTGTCGACGGACTCAACGATGCCATTGCCGAATACGGCGGACAGGCCGCCGTGCTGATCGACAAGATCGCGTTCCGTACGCTGGGGCCCGTACTCGCCCCGATGGTCATCGTCGGGGTCGTGGCCTGCGCCATCACCTCGGGCGATACGGCGTTTCGTTCGGCACGGTTGATCGTCGCCGACTTCATGGGGCTCGAACAGCGGTCGCTGCTCAATCGGATCGCCATCTGCGTGCCGTTGTTCGCCCTGGGACTCGTGATTATCTTCGCATTGCCGTTTCAGGCCATCTGGAGCTATTTCGCCTGGATGAACCAAACGATGGCCGTCGTGACGCTGTGGATGATCGTCGTCTATCTGGCGCGCCGCGGCGGAAATCGGTGGATCGGGGCGATTCCGGCGTTGATAATGACTTATGTTTGCTCGTCGTTCGTATTCGTGTCGGATCAGTTTTTCGGTATGGAGAACCGTGCGGCGGCCTACGTCTTAGGCGGCATCGCGACGCTGGCGGTCACGATATTCATGATTTTCAAACTCAAACGTAAAGATGCGTAACAATACTCCGCAGCTCAATCCTACGGCCGATCAGACGTTCGAGGTCGTGGGTGTTGGACCCTATGATTTCGTCCGTGTACTCGCGCGCAGCCGTGAAATGCAGGCGGCGGGCGATGTCGAGGGGGCCTGCAACGAACGTTTTCAAGCCTTTCAGCGCCTCGCCGAAATGCTTCCCGAGCAGGAGGAGATCGTGCTGGAGTGGAATCACCGCAATTCGCGGGCGGCGCTGGAGTTGATCCTCGCGTCGGCCATCGATCACTTTCTGATCGACGACTTCGAAATGTCGGCGGCTCTGCTGGAGCTGTTGCTCGAATTGGACCCCGAGGATCATCTGGAAGGGAGCGAGTTGCTGGCGTTCGATTATCTGGCTATGGACGAACAGGAGTCGTTCGACGAGGTAATCAACGACGTGTCGGATAAGAGCGCCGGGAGGGAGGTATTGTTGCTGTGGTCGTCGTTCCGCCGCGACGGGGTGCTGCCTGGAGGGGAATTGCAGCGATTCAAGACCCGTTTCGCACCCTATTATGCGGAGTTCACGGCCGATGCGCATCCTGCGGATGAGCGTTATCTCGCAGATATCGAGAGCGAACGTCCGACGCAGGCGGCCGAGGCCCGCGAACTGTGGCTGCGGACCGAGAATCTGTGGACCCGCTGGCCCGAGTTCATCGATGCGCTGCGGGCAGCGAGGTGATATTTCCGAGGAAATGCTACGGGTGAGGAGCCTTTCGCGGGTCGCAGTATGCGGTGCGCGAAGCATGACTCTGTCCGAAGGTGGCTGCGGCCGCGCTTCGGGTTGCATTCGTACATCCCGGTTCCGAGTCGGGTTACCACTCCAATCCCATGATATAGTCGTTCATGAAATAGCCGTCGCCGATCGGAAAGTCGCCTTCGCGCAGACGGCACATGCCCATACGTTCGTAGAATCCCACGGCGCGGTTACGGCGATTGACGTTCAGCTCCATGACGCAATGGCCGGGGCGGAGGCTGCGAATGCGGTCGACGGCGCAGCGGAACAGGAAGGCGCCGATGCCGCAGCCCTGGAAGCGGGGCAGGACGTAGATCTTTTGCAGGTGGAAAAGTCGTTCTTCCTGCCGTTCCACCGACATGTAGCCGCACGGAGTGCCGTCCGTCTCGGCGATGAACCATTCGAAACCTGCGCGCATCTCGCGGCGCAGCGTCTCGGGGGCATACATCCGTTCGAGCATATAGGCGAGCTGCTCGGGCGAGAGCAGTTCGCGATAGGTGGCCGTGAAGGCTTCGTCGGCGAGCGTGCGCAGCAGGTCGATATCCTGTTCGTCGGCGCGCCGGAGCGTAAGCCGGGGCTCGTTGTCGAGTCGCGAGATGCGGATCGTGCGGCCCGAGGCCTCCGATTCGGTCCGGACATAGCGGAAGCCGCACTTCTCCTGCACGCGCTGCGACTGGCGGTTTTCCGCGAAAGAGCAGCACCAGAGCCTCGCGAGGCGCAGGGTGCCGAAGGCATGTGCGACGAGTGCGCGCAGTGCCTCGGGAATCAGACCGCGGCCCCAGTAGGGAACGCCGATCCAGTAACCGACTTCGGCTTCGTCCGCTTGCAGAGCGATATGTCCCGCATCGTCGCGCAGCAGCCCGATGCAGCCGACGACGCGTCCCGTTTCACGCAGCACGACGGCGTAAGTCTCCGGGGCGGAGAATATCTCGCGAATCACCGTGCGGCTCTCCTCGACGCTGCGGTGGGGAGGCCAGTCGGCGGCCTCTCCGATGCGCGGGTCGGATGCGCAGGCGTAAAGATCGGAGGCGTCCTCCTCGTGCCAGGGACGCAGAAACAGGCGTTCGGTCGAGAGTTTCATGAA
Organism: uncultured Alistipes sp.; assembly: GCA_964018965.1. Lineage (GTDB taxonomy): Bacteria > Bacteroidota > Bacteroidia > Bacteroidales > Rikenellaceae > Alistipes. The sequence goes on along the minus strand of CAXHRY010000006.1, from coordinate 57,108 downwards.
GTAGATATTTAGGTAACTATATACAACTTTACAGCGGCTTGGGTTTTCGACTGTCATCTCATACAGGCAGGTCGATGTTTCGCGGCTTTTGGCCGCGTTTGCAAATTCGACCCCACCCCAGACCCCTCCCGAGGACGGGACTTCGGGTGCAATCGTCAAGGTTATAGCGGCTTGAAAACGGTTTCTTGCCTGCCGATTCGCCGGGGACGGTCGTGCGCTCACGGCCAAAGGCCGCGTTTACCCCCCCCCAGGAGGGGGCTTCGGTTGCAGTCATCTGGCCGCTCCGTTAAAGCGGGGTTTCCGAGGGAAACAGCAACTCGTCGTTCTTCCGAGACTCCTCTGTTCCCGGAGTCGGCTGCTCCTTCTCGGATTGCGATGCACGGCAAGTGCAATCGAGTCGCACGGTAGAAACGGGTCGCGGAGGGGGGCGGTTCCATGCAGCTTCATAGGGCCATTGGCCATGCGGCCGCCTGTTCGTTCGGGATATCGGCAGGGTCCCGAACGGACAATAAAAAAGGCCGACTTGCGTCGGCCCGTAACCTTTTGTTGTCAGACAAAAATTAAGCGTACTTGAACGTCGATTCGTCCGATACGGTCAACTTTTTGCGACCTTTTGCGCGACGCGCAGCCAACACCTTGCGACCTTCTGCCGTAGCCATACGCTTGCGGAAACCGTGCTTGTTGATTCTCTTCCGGCGCGAGGGCTGGTAAGTTCTCTTCATTGCCATAGCTATCTCGTTTTTTGTTGTTTCGAACTATTTTTACGGATTGCAAAAGTACAACAAAAATACGATCTGCAAAAATTTTTCGCGAAAATATTTCCGAAAGGCGGGGAAAAGATCGAAATCTTGTTAACTTTGTCGTAAAAGGAGTCGTTTTCGGGGCCGCAGAAGGCACAGTCGTGCGGGTTGTTGCGACGGAATTCGTTGTGGCTGCGTACCGTATGCCGCAGGTTGCCGCAGACGCTTCCTTATCCATTCAATCGAACGAAATATGGCCGTATTCAGAGTCGAGGGCGGACATCGCCTTCAGGGCAGCATCACGCCGCAGGGCGCCAAGAACGAAGCGTTGCAGATCATCTGCGCCGCATTGCTGACACCCCAGCGGGTCGTCGTACGCAACGTACCGCGAATTCTGGACGTCATGCAGCTCATCGAATTGCTGCGCTGCATGGGCGTCGAGGTGGAGCAGCTCTCCGAGGATGCCTACGCATTCCGGGCCCGCGAAATCGATTTCGACTACCTGCGCTCGGAGGATTACCGGATCCGTTGCACGCGGTTGCGCGGTTCGGTGATGCTTATCGGGCCGATGCTCGCGCGTTTCGGCGTGGGATATATTCCCAAACCGGGCGGCGACAAGATCGGACGTCGACGCCTCGATACCCACTTCCTGGGATTCCGGAAACTGGGAGCGCAGTTCGATTTCGACATCGCCGACGAGTTTTTCGCCGTCGAGGCGAAGCGGTTGAAGGGGACCTACATGCTTTTGGACGAGGCCTCGGTGACCGGAACGGCCAACATTGTGATGGCTGCCGTGCTGGCCGAGGGCACCACGACGATCTACAACGCTGCGTGCGAACCCTATCTGCAACAGTTGTGCAAGATGCTCAACCGCATGGGGGCACGCATTTCGGGTATCGCGTCGAATCTGCTGACCATCGAGGGCGTAGAGGCGCTCGACGGTACGGAACATACGTTGCTGCCCGATATGATCGAGGTGGGCAGCTTCATCGGCATGGCGGCGATGACCCGATCGGAGTTGACGATCCGCGACGTCTCCTACGAGAACCTGGGGATCATCCCCGCACAGTTCGCCCGTATGGGCATTCGGTTCGAACAGCGGGGCGACGATATCTACATTCCCGCGCAGGAGCATTACAGCATCGATACGTTCCTCGACGGTTCGATCATGACCATCGCCGATGCGCCGTGGCCCGGGTTGACGCCTGACCTGCTGTCGATCTTCCTCGTGGTGGCGACGCAGGCCAAGGGGGCGGTGCTGATCCACCAGAAGATGTTCGAAAGCCGTCTGTTCTTCGTCGACAAGCTGATCGACATGGGGGCGCAGATCATCCTGTGCGATCCCCACCGTGCGACGGTTATCGGTCACGACCATCGTCTGCGGCTGCGTGCTACCCGCATGACCTCGCCCGATATTCGTGCGGGGGTGGCGCTGCTTATAGCCGCCATGTCGGCCGAGGGGGTCTCGACGATTCAGAATATCGACCAGATCGACCGCGGTTACAAAGATATCGACCTGCGGCTGAATGCGCTGGGGGCGAAGATCGAGCGGATCGACGAATGTGCGCTGCAAGTGCGGTAATAGTTTTCGCAGCATGCGGCTCGTCGAGCCGCAGCGAGCCTCCGCCGGGGGAGGTTACGACTCGCCCGTACCGACAAGGATGATTTATTAATAGTATAAACGAATGTTTTTGGAAAATGCCAGCCGCAAGGGCTGGATCGAAGTGGTGTGCGGATCGATGTTCTCGGGAAAGACCGAGGAGCTGATCCGTCGTTTGAAACGGGCGCAGTTCGCCCACTTGCGGGTCGAGATCTTCAAACCCCGCATCGACGTGCGTTATTCCGAAGAGGAGGTGGTGTCGCACGATGCCAATGCGATACGCTCGACGCCCGTCGAGTCGCCGCAGAATATCCTGCTGATGGCCTCCGATGTCGATGTCGTGGGGATCGACGAGGCGCAATTCTTCGACGAAAGCATCGTCGAGGTGTGTCGAAAACTGGCCGACAACGGCGTGCGCGTGATCGTCGCGGGACTCGACATGGATTACACCGGAAAACCGTTCGGCCCCATGCCCGCATTGATGGCGACGGCCGAATATGTCACCAAGGTACATGCGATCTGCGTGCGGTGCGGCAATCTGGCCCATCATTCGCATCGGCTCACGGCCGAGGAGCGGCAGGTGATGCTCGGGGCTCAGGACTCCTACGAGCCGATTTGCCGCCACTGTTTCAAGGAACTCATGCGCGGCAAGCCGGAGAATTGATCCGCTTCCCGGGTGAAATAAAAACGAAAGGTGAAACTTGCGAAGTTTCACCTTTTTTCGGATCGTTACCGGGGTAGGTTCTACTCCTTCTCTTTGAAAAGGTCCACCTCGCCGCGCTCGACCTTGCCGTACATAGCGGCCAGTTCGCCGATGACGGGCGAAATGAAAGCGATCGTGTCGGCGACGGCCGACGTGTCGCCCCGACCCTTGATGCGGTAGAGCATCGTGGCGTACAATGCCCGGAAGCAGAGCTCCGTGTCGTTCATGCCGGGGTTGCCCATGACCTCGCGCAGATGCGGAAGATGGGGCTCCAGCAGGGCGTAGGTCGTGCGGTAATGGTCGCCGACCGGCAGCTTCATGATTCGCAAATGGAGATCGTGCAGGTCGCGGATCAGATGAAGCGTGTGCTCCAGATGTCCTTTCTCCTCCTTGCCTTCCTCCCGCAGCAGGTTGGCGATATCCATGTACCACATCAGAAAGACGGGTTTCTGGCCCTCTTCGAGATCTTTGCGCGGGGCGATGAGCTGCGAAAAGATCGCTTCGGGGCTGAACTGAAGCGCGCGGAGCAGGTCTTCGAGCTGCCACAGGTAGAGGATGTATTCGGCGATATTCTCACGCCGTTTGGCTTGTGCGATGTCCATGGGGGTGTGTGAAAGCGCGGCGGTTACTGCTTGATCCAGGTCGTGGGGCCGTTGCGGTGTTTGAGGAAATATTGCTGCGACTTGAGCAGGTTGCGCGACTGGAGGACCATGTTCTTGGTCTCGGTGAGAATCGTCAGATAGAGCATCGAAGCTTTCGTGCCGGACTGCTCGCCGTTGATGCGCGTGAGTTCCGACTTGATGGCGTCGGCGATCGACTCGAACAGCTGGTCGCGCAGCGAGAGCACCATTTCGATCTCCGAGAAGTCGCCGTCGCGCAGCATGCGGTTGATATGGCGGTAGATCGACTCCACGTCGTCGTTGATGGCCATCAGATCGCGCGTCTGCGCCACCGAGAGGCCTTCGTGGTTGTTGTCGATATGTTCGAACGCCGGGCGGGTGATGTGCATCAGCGCCTTGGTCATTTCGTTGAGGTAGTCGACGACCTGGACGTAGTAGTGCGCCGTGTTGACGTCGCTGCTCTGCAACTTCTTAAGTGTCGGGAGTAACGTATATTTGCGGTCGCGCGAGTGGTAGAAAAGATCGTTCGCCTCCTTCACCATGTCGCGCAGGACTTTGCGGTTCTCCTTCATCACGGCGATCAGCGTGCGGTCGTAGATCTTCGTGGCGCTCTCCATCGTCGTGCAGACCTCGTTGCGCAACGAGACGATGATGTCCTCGTCGGTCTCGGCAGCCTTCTCTTGCTCCTGTTCGACGCCGCGGCCCTTCTTGGAGAACTGGCTGCGGAAGAGAATCCATCCGCAGAGAAGCGTGACCAGGATGAACGAAGGAGTGCCGCCGTAGATGAGCGTAAGACCCACGGCCAGGGCGATCAGGAAGCCGCCGAGGGCCGTGACGAACCACCCGGCGACGACGGTCATGACGCCCGAAATGCGGTAGACGGCGCTTTCGCGTCCCCACGCACGGTCGGCGAGCGACGAACCCATCGCCACCATGAAGCACACGTAGGTGGTCGAGAGGGGGAGTTTGAGCGACGTAGCCAGCGAGATGAGCAGGGCCGAGGTGGTCAGGTTGACCGTGGCGCGGATCATGTCGTAGGGGGCGCCGCTGTGCTCGATATCCTCGTATTCGAACTTTCGGGCTACGGCCGTACGGATGCGTTGCGGAACCACGCTTTCGAGCATCGTGTTGACGTTGAGCGCTGCGCGGACGATCGTTCGTGCGAAGACCGAGGAGCCGTATTGGGCCTGGCCGTCGTCGCCTTGCGACGAAAGCGAAAGTTCCGTCTTGGTGACGCGCAGGATGGCGGCTTTCGATCCCCACAGCGTGAAGATCATGACGATGCCGGCGGTGAGCAGGATGGTCATGTTGGCCGGAACGTTTTCCGTGAGCGCCACCATGAGCATCGAGGTGTCGCCCGTCTGACGTGCGACGGAATAGGCGTCGAATCCGGCGACGGGAACGCCGATGAAGTTCACCAGGTCGTTGCCTGCGAAAGCGAGGGCCAGGGCGAAGACGCCCGAGAGAATCGTGATGCGCAGGATGTTGATCTTGAAACGCTGGATGAAGAACAGCAACAGCGAACAGACGATCCAGCAGATCAGCAGCGCCGTAGTCAGGTGATCGTTGATCAGCTGGACGAAGGGTTCGTCGGAGAGCATGTTCTTGAGTCCCTTGAAGACGGCGAAATAGACGATCGCCGTGAGCGAAGCGCCGCACCAGAGCGATCCGTAGCGGCGGAACAATACCGTATAGCGGAACGAGAAGATCAGGCGCGAGAGATACATGACGAACGAACCGCACGTGAAGGCGATGACGACCGAAAGCAGAATGGCCGAGACGACGCCCAGGGCGCGCGAGGTGTTGATGAAGTTGCCGAGCATGGTGATGTTCAGCGCCGGATCGCCCGCGATCTTGAAGATCGACACGGCGATGGCCGAACCCAGCAGACAAAAGATCAGCGATACGGTGGTCGAGGTGGGGAGTCCCAGCGAGTTGTAAAGACCCAGCAGGATGACGTTGGCGAACATCACGCCCAGGTAGAGCATCATCACTTCGTGGAAGGTGAAGAGTCCCGGGTTGAACATGCCGCTGCGGGCCACTTCCATCATGCCGCTCGACGTGATGACGCCGATGAGGATGCCGACCGAGGCGACCGTAAGGATGGTTTTCATGGATGCGGCCTTGGAACCGAGGGCCGAGTTGAGAAAGTTTACCGCATCGTTCGTGACGCCGACGAAGAGTCCGGAGACGGCGAGAATGCCGAGGATGACGACAATTACGGTGTAGATTTCGCTCATAATAGGGTTTCACTACAAATTGCGAACAAATTTAGTCCATTTTTCCTGTCGTAAAAGTCGTAACAGCCAATGTTAACGTTAATTTAACGTAGACCTGCGGGGCGCGCAGTGGTGAAAAGCCGATCCTCGCATCGCATTCGTCGCGAGGATCGGCTTGGGACGGGTTCAGTCGAGCTTGTCGTAATGATCGTCGGTCACGGGTTCGAGCCATTCGTTGGACGTGTTTTCGCCGGAGATCTCGAATGCCAGGTGCGCGAACCAGCTGTCGGCCGCCGCACCGTGCCAATGCTTGACACCTGCCGGAATGTGGATCACGCTGCCGGGCAGGATCTCCTGCGCCGGTCGGCCCTCCTCCTGATACCAGCCTCGGCCCGCCACGCCGACGAGCATCTGACCGCCGCCTTTCGTCGCACGGTGGATGTGCCAGTTGTTGCGGCAGCGGGGCTCGAACGTCACGTTGAAGACTTTCACCTGCTCCAGCGAAACGGGCGCGAGGTAGCTGTTGCCGGTAAAGTACTTCGCATAGGCTGTGTTCGGTTCGCCGATGGGGAAGATCATTTCGCGCTGGAAGGCGGCTTTGGCATCCTCCGCGGCGGTGTCGTCGGACCAAACCTCTACGGCCATGCGAAAACCTGCCCATGCGTTGGGCCAGCCCGCATAGAAGGCGGCCTGCGTCAGTAAGGCCGCGATCTCCGAGCGCGTGATGCCGTGTTTTTTGCCCAGCTCCAGATGCGCGCGGAACGAGGAGTCGAGAACTCCTTTGCCGAGTAGCAGGGAGATCGTGACCATGCTCCGATCGTGAAGCGAGAGGGTCGAATCGTTCCAGACGCCATCGCCGAAGAGCACGTCGTCGTTCAATGCCGCGAAGCGGGGCGCGAATTCGCCCAGTCGATCGCGACCGGCAGTCTGTACTATTTTTTCTTGTGCCATAATAGGGAGTGTTAGAAGGCTGAATGCCGAAATCAAGAGAATTTTATGCATCGCTGTTCGTCGTTTTCGTGGTTTTTTCGAGCGGCCCGCTCCGTTTTGCATCCGCATGCGTGATTCTTCGAGCAAAGATAACACCGTTCGTCGGTCGGGCGATTGGACGAATTACGGATAATGCTACCTCTTTTACGGAATTTCAGTGCCCTGTCGGGGACGTACGTGGCGCGCACGGCGGACGGGGCTCGTCGTGCACGGAATCGGTGGGATTCGCAAGGTTTTCGGCGACGGCTGGCCGAAGAAGGCGATCCGTTGCGGGGAATGCCTTTTCGGGGGAGCGTAACGCGTCTCCGAAGCGCGGTCGCGCTGCCGGTCCGATGACGTTCGAAATGGGGCTTGGGAAGAGAAACGACATTCCGGCCGGTCGTTCGGCCCGGGGCGTTTAGAGCCACTTCTTAAAGCGGAAGTACCAGAGCGTGAGTCCCGAGCAGAAGAGCATCAGGCCGATGGCGAAGAGGTAGCCCAGCGGGACGACGGTACCGTTGGCTAGCGTCAGGTGCCAGTCCAATTCGGGCATATACTTGAAGTTCATGCCGTAGATCGAGGCGATGAGCGTCGCGGGGAGGAAGATCACGGCAGCCACGGAGAAGATTTTGACGATCTCGTTCTGCTCGATGTTGATGAGACCCAGAGCGGCGTCCTGGATATAGTCCAGTCGCTGGAAGCTGAAGTCGGCGTGGTTGATGAGCGAATTCACGTCCTTAATCATCAGTTGAAGCCGCGGGTAGATGTCGTTGGGAAAGCGCTCGGAACGCAGAATGCCCGAGAGTACGCGCTGGCGGTCGAAAATATTCTCGCGCAGCGACATGGTGCTCTCCTGCAAGGCGCTGATGCGGTGCAGCACCGCTTTGTCGATCGAATCCTCGGAGTTGATATCCTTCGAGAGCGCGGCGACCTGTTTGGAGACCAGCTCCACCATGTCGGCGTCGAAGTCGATGCGCACCTCCAGGAGCGAAATGAAGAGGTGGTATCCCGTCGAGTAGCTGCGATAGTTCATCTGGAGCCGCTTTTCGGTCTCGCGGAAGGTCCGGAACTCGGCGTTGCGCACCGAGACCAGCACGCCTTCGTTCGAGATGATGAACGACACGGGCTCCACGATGAACGATTCGCCCGTCGGGACGAAGAAGTTGGAGTTCGAAATGATGGCGTTCTCCGTCTCGGAATATTTCGACGTGGATTCGATCTCCTCGACCTGTTGCTTGGTCTGGAGACTGATCTCCATGAAATTCTCGACGGCCTTCTGCTCCTTGATCGTCGGCAGGTGCATGTCGATCCACAGGATGTCGTCGTAGCCCAACTCGTCGAAGAGCTTCGTATCGGCATTGCGGATGATCTTGTTGTATTGCTTGAGGTAAATCGTAATCATGATGGCGCTCTCTGAAAATTCGTGAATCCTGTGCCGAGCGGGGCGGGCGCGGGAGCGTCCGCTAATCTCTTCAGCCGGGATTGGCCCTCGGGGTGAATTTGAGTCCCGAGTCCCAGAATTTTCGAAGCGCCTGGTGCTTCTCGATGTCGAAGATATAGTCGAAGGGCATCAGCTCCTCGTAGGCTGCGGCAGCGTCGTCGGCGTATTCCGAGTCGAGCAATGCCTCGTAGGTGTGTTCCAGCCCGAAGGTCAGGGCCTCCTGCAGCTCCTCGAGGAGCTCGGCGGGGGTATCCTCGCGGGCTACCCATACGGCGAAGGCGAAGGGCAGTTCGCCCCACGTGCGCCACGTGTCGAGCAGCGGATCGACACCCTCTGCCAAGGCCTCTTCCGCGCCGGGAACGGCACCGACGCAATATTGCGTGACGGGGCGGGCGTCGGGCAACGACGGCACGGCCTCGACAGGCACCAGGGCGAGGTCGGCCCGGTGCTCGGCGAATTCGCGTATGACCTCTTCGGGATCGGACAACAGCAGTTCGGCGCGCAGGTTACCTGCGCGTTTTACGCCATAGACGAACGGTATCGTGCTCAGGCACGACACGACTGCTATACGTGGAACTGTGACCATCATCCATAAGATATGAAACCCTTGGTTCGAAAGGCAAAGGTAAGACAAAAACCGTAGTTTTTTACAAAAAAACGAAAAAAATGCGCCGACCTCTTGACAAAGGGGTATTCGATGTCGTATATTTGTCCCGCAATTCACAAGGACGAGGTATTGTCCGCGAAGTTATCGACAACGGCGCTTGCTTATCTGTCAGCCGGTTGAGTCGAGTTTTCGACAGTTATCCACATTTTATCGACGTTCTTTCGACAGTTTCGGGCGGTTCTTCGAATCGCATTCGCGATTCTACTTCTTTGCACCTTTTGATGCCCAAAGGTACCCGAGCGAGGGCAGAGGCTGCTTGCAGCCTTTGCCGAGCGAGTAGGAGAGAACCGAGCGTAGCGCCGTTAAAAGCATCCGCATGTCGTTCTCTCGGGATCGTCGCTTGGTCGTCGCTTACGCGGGTTACGTAAGCCTTTACTCCTTCCCTGCAATTACCGCTTTGAGCCGCACTGCTATTCCTAAATTCCGACTCTTAGCCGGGCGCTGCGAACGATGATGCGGAATCTCGGTGCCGCTTTGCGGCATAGGTTTATTTTATTCTGCGAACTACGATCCTTCGGATCGCACAGACTGCGACCCATATTTACTAAAATCCGACCTTTAGCCGGGTGGCGAATCGTGAAAACCTTTCACTTTTAACTGTTCGCTTTTAAACTGCGGCCCGCGCGGCTCAAGAACCGCAGTTGACAAAGCACCTTTCACGTCTAATCTTTCACCTTACATACTATGATTGCATTCACCCGAATTCCGGAATTCTATGCCCCGCTCGGCGGCCAGGCGCTCTATACCTTCGAGAGCGACCGGCCGGGGACTTTCGACGTGCGCATCGCCGATGCGGCGAGCGATAAGATGTTGGGCGCCTTGCGCTTCACGGAGGTTACCGAAGCGACGTTCGATGCTGCGCGCGTATTGCGGCGGGCGCTCCGTTTCACCCCCGCTACGGGCGGTACGGGTATCTCGCAGGCCACGGGGCGGCAGGTGATGGCCGACGTGAAGGTCTACGAAGGTCCCGAAGCGACCGAGGCGGTCGCCGAAGCAGGGCTCTGTCTGCTGCTGGGTACGGACCGGGATGCGAAAGCGCCTGCGTTGCTCTCGTCGATGCCCCGCCAGCGGTTGATCGCGCCGGGGGAGTGCGACGAACTGACGCTTTTCTGCTCGCGGTCCGGTGCTGTGATCGTGACGGCGCAGCGCGGACGCGACTTCACGGCCGAGAGCTACCGCATTCCCTCCCCCGGCTTGTTCCTCTTTCGGCTCGACACGCGCGATTTTCCCGGGGCTGAGACGCTGACGGTCGATACGGGCGAGTGCGGCACGGTGGTCTATTCGCTCGTCGAGGCCCCGCAGGGTGCCGTGCGGCTGGCATGGCGGTCGGCGGCGGGATCGTTCGAACACTACACGTTCCCTGTCGTGGCGTCGGAATGCGTCAAGGCTTCGAAGCGGCGGGCTACGGATGCCGAGGGACAGGCGGTCGCGGTGGCGGGTTCCGCGGAGGTGCGCAGGCGGATCGTCTCGGCCTACGAATGCGAGGCGGTAGCACGGGCCCTGGCCGAAATCGTCTCCTCGCCCGACGTGCGGATCGCCCGGGGCGACGAATATACCCCTGTGGAGGTGCTTACCGAAGAACTCGACGTGCGCGACGAAGGGGAGTTGCGCAGCCTGGAGATCGAAATTCGCAAAAACCGGACGGTATGGAACTGACGATAGATGCGAAAGCGTGCGACCTGGGCGAGGGGAAGCTCGCGATTCCGGCATACGATGCCGCGAAGCTCGCCGATCCGCAGGCGTGCCGCACGGGGCGGACGATGCGCTTCGAACTGCCCGCGACGCCGCGCAACGACGCTGTGATGGGATTCGCCCGCGAAGCGCATACGGCCGAGCGTTTCGATGCGGCGGAGCATCGGGCGGTGCTGAGCCACGGGGGTGCGGAGCTCTTTTCGGGGACGGTGCGGCTGCTGGGTACGACCGCCGACGGCTACCGGATCGAAATCCGCGACGGCGGGGCGCAGTGGGCCGAGACGGCGGCGCGGCGTATGCTTTCCGAGCTGGAGATCGACTACGACGCGCAGCTGACCCCGGAGACTGTCGGCGAGAGCTGGACCGGCGACACGCCCGTGCGCTTCTTCCCCGTGCACCGCGACGAATACCCGCAGCGCAACGGTTCCGAGGACCTGCTGCCCGCGGAGCGGCTTCTCTCGACGGACGACTATCTTCCGTTCCTGCATGTGGCGACCCTCGCGGAACGCATTTTCGAACAGACCGGCTATCGGGTGCGAAGCCGCTTCTTCGGGTCGGAGTTTTTCCGGTCGCTCTACATGAGCGGAGCGTATGCCTCGCGCGATACGACCGTGCTGGCTTCGCGCATGGGATTCTGTGCGCGGCGGCTGACGGAGGCGAGTGCGCAAGCGGATCATCTGGGACGCGTATATGCCGATCCGAACGCGATCTACAGCACGGTGGGCAACATCGTCGAAACGGCGGCCGTCGGAGCGGTGGATGCCGACGGCGAAAAGGTGGAGGAGACTTTCGACAACGGCGGCTGTTTCGTGACGGAGGCGGGAAAGATCCGCTTCGTGCCGACGACGGAGGTGACCGTCGGGTTCGAATACAGGCTCCGCTACACGACCGACCACCGGATCGAGAGTCGCACGCAGCTGCGGGGTTTCGACACCCTGTGGCTGACGCCCGGGACGCCGATGACCTTCACGCTGGCCAACCGTTACGAAGATCGCCGCCCGACGATCGAGCCGGGATTCCGCTACCGGATCGTCGTCTTCGATCATGCCGAGGGAGATTCCTACCGGCTGACCTGCACCCACGGCGGTACGGACGGAACCTTATGGGGAACGTTCGCCGCGCGTTCGGCCCTGGTGACGACGCCCGCGACGGGGACGGTGGCCGATCCGGTGCTGCTCGTGCTGAGGGACGGTGTCTGGGAGCCCTATGCGGAGGACTGGGCCCTCTACGACGGGTATGTCGGGGAGACGGGCCGCACGACAGTCGAGGTGCGGGTACGCACCGAGTCCGAGCGGGTGACTCCCGCATCGCCCAAGCGGTTCGACCGCATCTTCTTCTCGGGGGCCGACGAGGGGATGACGTTCACGCTGCACAAGGAGTGTTCGCTGCGGCCCTGCTTCCGGACGGGTCCTGGATTCGGCGCCTGGATGCAGTTCGCCGACGTGGCTCGACACCGGGTGCGGCAAATCGGGCTGATCGAGGCCCTGGCCCACCTCTTCAACCTGCGTTTCTACACCGAACGCGAAACCCGCACGGTGTGGATCGAGCCTGCGGACGAATTCTTCGGCGCAGGTCCCGAGGCCGATTGGAGCGATCGTACGGACTTCTCGCAGGAGATCGTCCGTACGCGGATCGCCCCCGAGGTGCACGAGCGGCGTACATGGTGCTACCTTCCGGCCGAGGGTGCCGTGGCGCGGTTCGAAACCGAGACGGGCGCGACGTTCGGGGCGTGGAGCTACGACACCGATTCGCGGGCTGCCCTGCAAGGCGACGAGGTGCGGACGAATCCCCTGTTCGCTGCGTCGATCGATTCCGCAGGGCATTATGCGGGGGCTCCGTCGGCCCGGATGCTTCAGATCGGCGATCGCGACGCCGCGGAGCAGGATCCGACGTCGTTCACGCCGCGCATCGTCCGTTACGCCGGGATGCGGCCCCTGCCCGAGGGCGAGCGATGGGGATATCCCGCCGGAAATGCCTATCCCCTCGCTGCGTTCCACTTCGAGGGCGATGCCGCGACCGACGGATTCACGCTCGGATTCGGAGACGCGGACGGCATCGTGGGGCTGCATCGCTTCTACGATCGTCAGTTGGCCCGCGAGACGCTGCGCGAACGCATCCGGCTTTCGGTGCGCATCGCCCCCGACGAGTATGCGGCGCTCTTCGCGCCGGGATGCGGGGCGGCGGATCTGCGTTCGGTATTTCGGATCGACACGGGCGTCGGGACGGTGCGGGCGCTGTTGCGGGGCGTGGACGAATACGATCCCGAGGCCGGGACGCTGCGCTGCACCTTCGAACGACTGGTTTCCGATTAATCTAAAACACGAAAAACATGAAATCCGAAATTCAAATTACGAATACGGCCGAGGCGTGCCGTATCGAGATCGAGGGGACGATCGGCGTCCCCGAGGAGTGGCAGTTCGACGATCCGCAGCAGCGCATCGCTACCTACGAGAAGTTCCGCGACGCGGTGCGCCGCATCGGCGAGATCGAAGCCCGCGAAGTGCTGGTCGACATCCGTTCGACGGGCGGCGACGTGAACGACGCGCTGCTCATTCACGACGCGTTGCGGCAGACGGGCGCTCGGATCACCACCCGTTGCTACGGCTATACGGCTTCGGCGGCGACGATCATCGCCCAGGCGGCGTCGGAGGGATGCCGCGAAATCTCGGCCAATGCGCTCTATCTGATTCACACGGCCGTATGCGCCACGGAGGGAAATGCCGCGGAACTGGCGGCGAAGACGGAGCTGCTGCGTCGGACCGACGAACGCATCGCGGCGATCTATGCCGAGCGGTCGCAGCGCCCCGTAGCCGAATTCGAACGACTGATGGCCGAGAACAACGGCAATGGCCGCTGGCTCTCGCCCGGGGAGGCTCTCGACGCGGGGCTGGTCGACCGCATCGTCGAGATGCCCGAAGTTTCCGGCGGGAAAGCGATCGCCCGCAACATCGTCCGCGGCTGGCGGCGTCTTTTCTCCGGATCGGGGAACGGGCGCGAGGAGACATTGCCTTCGGATCGCAACATCTTCCACGGGCCGGAGGACTCTGCGCAGGCCGTCGTGCCGGCGACGGTCTCGGCCGAGGAGCGCCGTCGCCGGTTCGGGCCTACGCAGACGCAATCCCGCGAGGATCCCTCCTGTGCCGAGCCGCTGCATTCGGCCAACGAATTGGCCTACAGCGAGGATGCAAGGCGGTTTCGTACAATGGCTTAACTATGTGCTGCGGGTTGCGGTGCTCATAGAGCCGCAGTTTGCGGAAACGAACATTCTCGACCGCCGGGCCGGTCGCATCGATTGCGAGACGTAGCCTGCGGAGCGAGCAAGGCGAGCCTTCGCCCGGGGGAGGCTACGGCGCGCGCGATCCGAAGATCGCAATCCCCCTCCTCCTATTCCACGATCGATCTTTGACAACGGCATACGATTTACACGAGATCAGTGCTCAGCGAAATGACGGTCGAAGAACCGAAGCTGCCTGAAATCGTATATAGTTTCCTTAATTCTTAACCTTTTAAATCTTTTATCATCATGAGTTTGCTCGAAAACGTAAAACAGTACACGGGTTCCGACCTGGAACAGATCTTCTTCCGCCCCATGCTGACGGGCGAATCGGCCCTCGACCTGGGCGTGCGAGTCCTTTATAACCTGCCGAGCCCCACGCGCGTACATCTCTGGGACGGGCAGCGCAACATTCTCCAGAAGTTCGAATCGGCGGGCTGGAAGGGCGGCAAGGCCTCCAAAAAGTACCAGAAGACCATCCCGCTCTCCCCGGTGAAGGCCGAGCTGGGATTCTCGGCCGCCGATTATTTCTCGATGGTCTACGAGAAGATCGCAGCGCGTGCCGACGTCAACATGGACGACCTGACCGGCACGGAGCTCGAACAGGCCGAAACGGCGCTCTTCCGTCAGGCGCTCGCGGAGAATATCCGCGCCACGATGTGGGTCGGCGACACGGCGGCGACGAGCGGTTACAATACCTTCGACGGATTCCTGAAGTCGATCGCGGCGGCCGATACGAGCGGCGCGATATACAGCAGTTCGTTCTCCCGTACGGAGATCGCTGCGGAGGGAAAGGTCGTAGAGCTGTTCGACAGCCTTTGGCAGAATGCCGGAACGATGCTTCAGGACCTCAAAGGCGAAGGTCAGCTGGCATTCTTCGTCACCTCGGATATCTGCTATCTCTACGAGAAGTACCTCGACTCGAAGGGTGCGGATGCGGCCTATGCCGATGCGGTGAACGGACGTCAGCGACTCTCCTATCACGGCATTCCGGTGATCGACGTGCGGCTGGGCAGTTACCTTTCGGGAACGTCGTATCCGCAGTCGTTCTGCCTGCTGACCGACCGTCGAAACCTCGTGCTGGCCGTCAATACGTCGGAGTTCCCGGGCAATGAGGTGCGCATGTGGTATAATCCCGACGAGATGGAGAACCGTCAGCGTGCGGTCTTCATGGCCGGATGCGAGGTCCTGGACGAAGCGTTGGTGGCCTACGCCTACGGGGCCTGATATCGGGGCGATGCCGACCCGCGGGAGTTGCTCCCGCGGGTTTCGGGCCCTCTTTTTCCTACCGTATCCAAAATCCGATGAAAATGAAGGAACAACGTAAAATCAAAACGACGGTCGGCGTAGGCAACCGCGCTCCCGATCCCTATTTCGTGCTCGGCGCGGGACGTGTCGAGAACGATAAGTTCTGGCGCTGGGGCGACGACAATCTTTTCCCCGACGCCCTGGCGCTGATGGCCCGTCGCTCGACGACTCACCGCCGCATCATCAACGACAAGGCCGACTATATTTCGGGCAAGGGGTTCGTTTGCGATGCGGAGCGGCATCCCGAGCTGGCAGCCTTTGTCCGTCGTGTGAACGGCTGCGGTGAAAGCCTGCGGCAGGTACTTAACAAACTCGCTTTCGACAAGGCGCTTTTCGGCAATGCCTTCCTGGAGATCGTGACCGATCCCGAGCATTCGTTTCTCTCGCTCTATCACCAGGATGCGTCGCAGTGCCGTGTCGCGCGCGATTCGCAGCATGTGCTGCTGCACCACGACTGGCGGACATTCCGCGCTGCGGAGGCGCGTGTGCTGCCGCTCTATCCGATCTTCGAGCCTCAGGACGACGGGTCCTTGCGTGCCGTGATCCACTATAAAGACTACGAACCGATGTTCGAGCACTACGGCGTGCCTCCCTATATCGCCGGATTCGGTGTCTCGGCCATCGCCTACAAGACCGACCGGTGGAATATCTCGCGGCTCGACAATTCGTTCCAGCTTTCCGGTGTGATGATGCTCGACTCGACGGTCGACAGCGACGCCGAAGCCGAGCGCATCGTACGGCTCGCCGAGCAGAAGTTCGCGGGCAAGCCCGGGCAGGTGATGTTCGTCATCCGCGACGGCGGCGAGGAGAACGACAATTCGCGCTTCATCCCCATCTCCTCGCAGAACGAAGGCGACTGGCAGGCGTTGCACGAGCAGGCCGTATCGGATATCGTGGTGGCTCACTCGTGGTTCCGCACCCTGAGCGGTCTGGACTATGCCGGGGGATTCAGCGCCGAACGGATCCTGCACGAATACGAAGTGGCGCTCAATACGGTGATTCTGGCCGAGCAAGCCGAGCTCGTGGAGCCCGTCCGCGGGGCGATCGCCGCCGTATTGGGGCTCGATGCCTCGTCGCTCGAAATCGTCAATCGGCCGCCTACGCGTTCGAAACCCATTTATATGAAGGTCTGGGAGGCTCGCAAAGCCGACGGCCTGGATTACGACCCCGACGATCCGAAGCAGCAGGCGTTCCTTTCGGAGATCACCAAATACAATATCCGGAGTATCGAGTAAGGGCTTTGGGGTGAAAGTTTTTTCCGGCCCGGTCGCACCGGAAGTGCGAGCCTCCGCAGATCACGGCTCACGCGGCCTTTCAGACCGCATTTTATCGCATTAAAACCATCCTTATGAAAACATTGATAGCAACCCATCGGGCTCAGGAACTCGCCTTCGCCAAAGGCGAATACCTGCCGCCCGAAACCCTCGCGCCCGGCGATATCGCCGCGGCCGAGCAGCGCCATATCCTCCCCGTCGTGGGGCGGGCGCTCTACGAAAAGATGCTCGACGGAGCTTACGGCGATTTCGTCGAAGAGTACCTGGAAGTTCCCGTGGCGCTCTTCGCGCGCCTGGCCGTCCAATCGGGACTCGACGTCCGCACGGGCCGTCGCGGAACCACGGTGCCCAAATCCTCCTGTTCGCAACCTGCCGATACGGCGGCGCTGCGGCGGCTGCGCAACTCGTTGCGCTCGCGGGCCCGGGCGCTCGTGCGTCGCGCTTCGGAGTATTTGGCCGCCCATCGCGACGAGTTTCCCGAATACGATCCTGCTCAGGATGTCTGTAACTGCTGCATGACCGATGGAAACCTGGTACAGACTCGTTAGCGGCATAGCCGCGGGGCTCGTCGGGCTGTTCGCTCCGATCGGACCGCTCGTTGCCACGACGCTGCTTTTCATTGCCGTGGATTTTCTCTCGGGGGTCGCAGCCGATTGTTCGACGGCGCGACGCGAGCGGCGGAAATGGTTCTTCGAGAGCCGCAAGGCGTGGCGCACGGTGATGAAGGCTGCGCTGGCGGTGACGATGATCGCGATGGCGTGGCTGCTGGACTGCTGCGTGCTGGATTTTCTGGAACTCCGTGCGGCGAAGCTGCTGGCGGGTTTCGCCTGCGGCGTAGAGCTGTGGTCGTTTCTCGAAAATGCGGCGCAGTTGTCCGACGCTCCGCTTTTCGGCTGGTTGCGGCGCTACGTGCACCGCAGAATCCGGGAGGAGGTGGGCGATGAGTAGGGGAGTGAGAAATTGCAATCCCGGGAACATCCGTCTCTCCGGCGTGCGTTACAAAGGCGAGGTGAGGCCTTCGCGCGATCCCGAATTCCGACAGTTCGAGTCGATGGCCTGGGGTTACCGGGCGATCTTCGTACTGTTGGATACCTACCGCCTGCGACACGGACTGCACACGATCGCCGAGATGATCTCGCGCTGGGCCCCACCCTCGGAGAACCGTACGCAGAGTTATATCCGCGCCGTATGCGAACGCACGGGCATCGGCCCTGCGGAGCCGATCAACACGCGCCGTGCCGAGACGATGATTCCCCTCGCGGCCGCCATCTCGCGGGTCGAGAACGGCCAGGATGCGGAAATGCGCGATGTCGTGGAGGGTTGGCGACTGTTTGCGGACTGAATTTATTATATTTGCGTCCGAATAAACGATTTCTCCCATGGCACTCTCCCGCCTCTCCTCCCGCCTGGAGCGCATGCCTATGTTGCGGGCCCTCGTGCCTTTCGCGGCGGGCATCGCGCTCGGGGGATATTACGACCTTCCGTCGTGGTTTCTGGCGCTCTCTTTCGTCCTGACGGGCGCGGCGGCTCTGCTGCTGCGCTCGTCTGCGTGTATGGCGGCGATGCTTCTCGTGGCGGGGTTCGCCGCCGCGGCGTTGCGTGCTCCGACCCCGAATGCGCCGCTCGACACCGCGACAGCCTTCGAAATCGTTGTGACCGACTTCCCGGCCGAACGCGGTGCCTATCGTTCGGCGGACGGAAGGGTCGAGGCGTGGCGCGACCCCGTTCGCGGAAGCTGGCACGCCTCGGGCGACCGGATCATCGTACGGGCCGATTCGCTGACTCCGCTCGTCGCGGGCGAACGAATCTGCTGCCGGGGCCGTATCCGACCCTTGCGCGGCGGTTCGGAGAGTTATCGGCGGCTGATGCGCAGCCGCGGGTATGTCGGATCGCTGTACGTCACCGGGGAGACGATCCTCGAACGTCGCGCCGAGGAGCTCGGCGGATTGCATGCCGTCGCGGTCGGCCGTTTGCGCCGTTTGGGGCTGAGTCCCGCTTCCGATGCCCTGATGCGGGCCATGACCGCCGCAGACCGGAGTGCCGTAAGTACCCGGCAGCGAGAGGCCTTCTCGCGCAGCGGACTGTCGCACCTGCTGGCCGTATCGGGACTCCACACGGGCGTCGTCTTCCTGGCGATCAACCTGCTGCTGTGGTGGATGCCGCTCTTGCGGCGCGGGCATGCGATGCGCAACCTCGTGGCTGCTGTTGCCGTATGGTGTTTCGTCGCCGCGGCGGGATTTCCGCCGAGCGCCGTGCGGGCAGGCGTGATGTGCACGCTGTTGCAACTGGCTTCGGCCTCGTCGTCGGAGTATTCGGCGCTCAACGCCTTGGCTGCGGCGGCTTTCGGCATGCTGCTGTGGAACCCTGCGTGGCTGGGCGACGTGAGTTTCCGCCTTTCGTTCGCGGCCGTCGCGGGGATACTTGCCTGGGGCGTGCCGCTTTGCCGCCGTTGTCGCACGGGAAGACGGTGGCTCGATGCCGTGATCGGGGCCTATCTGATCGGCGGGGCGGCCACCGTCGCTACGGCGCCGATGGTCGCCCGTACGTTCGGCATCCTGCCCGTCGCAGGGGCGATCGTCAATCCCGCGGCGATCGTGTTGGCCGGGGCCGTGATCGTCTGCGGCGCCGTGTGGATGGTGTTTCCGATCGCGGTGTTGCGTCCCGTGTTCGCATGCGTCGCGGAACATGCCGCCACGGCAATCGATCGGCTGGCCCGCGCAGTGGCCGATCTGCCCGGAGGCGCTGTCGCGTGGCATCCTTCGGGTGCGGCGACTGCGGGCATCTACCTCTTTTTCGTCGTCGCGACCCTTGCGGCGTGGAGCGTCGAGCCGAAAAAAAGCGTAACTTTGTCGTCGTGATTACACCCGAAGAATTTACGTTGCTCCTCACGGAGGAGGTGCGCCGTGCGGTCTCGGCGGCGCGCGGTCGCGATCCGCTCGATGTGGCGCTCGACCGTCGCATACCCCATGCGCGCCTGGTCGCCACGCAGGTCAAATACCTCGCCCGTGCCGCTTCCAAACTCCCCTCCTATGCCGCTGCGGGGTGCATACTCCCGCCGCGGGCTTTCGAACAGGCGTCGAGCGAGGCGTGTGCCGCCCACAAAACCATCGGGGGCGGTACCGTGCTGGACCTTACCTGCGGACTGGGGGTCGATTCGCTGGCGCTGAGCCGCCGTTTCGATCGTGTCGTGACGCTCGAACGCAACGAACTGCTGGCCGCTGTCGCCCGCGAGAATTTCGCCCGTCTCGGGGTGTCGAATATCGAGGTGGTCGCCGCTTCGGCCGAAGCATATCTGGAACATTGTACGACGCATTTCGACTGGGTGTATGCCGATCCCGACCGCCGTGCGGCCGACGGTCGCAAGTTGGTGCGGTTAGAGGATTGTTCGCCCGACGTGCTCGCGTTGCTGCCGGGCATCCGGCAGATATCCGACGGTTTGTGTCTCAAGAACTCGCCGTTGTTCGATGTCGACGAGGCGTTGCGGCTCTTTCCGACGAGCCGCGTCGAAGTCGTGTCGCTGGGCGGCGAGTGCAAGGAGGTGATGATTTACGACGACGGTGCGGGACCTTCGCTCACGGCTACGGCCCTCGGGCGGGGAAGTTTCACGGCTGAGCCCGGGACTTTCGACGGTGCGGCGCCGGAGGAGTTCGATGCGGCGCGCTACGGTTGGATCGTGCTGCCCGACGTAGCGTTGCAGAAGGCGCGTTTGGTGCGCCGCTGTTTCGCCGGTCGGGCCGATGTGTGGAGCGATAACGGCGTGGCGTTCTGCTCCGCGGAGCCGGGTGGCGAGAAACCCGTTTTGGGACGGGTCTTCGCTGTCGAACGGATCGAATCCTACGATCCGCGGCGGCTCAAACGCGAGTTGAAAGGGCTCGGCGCCGAAATCATCCTGCGCGACTTTCCGGTCGCTCAGACGGAACTGATGCGGCGCCTGGGCGTGCGCCCCGGGTGCGACATCCGCCTGCTCTTCACGCGCGTCGGCCGGGAATGCCTGGTCGTCCGGCTGTTGTAGAGGGCGAATCCGCGGCCGATACGTGCGGTGTTGCCCGTCGCGGCGCGACGGAGCAGGACCGCCGCCGCAACCGGCGCTATGCCGTCCGGCGAGAAAAACACACCCCGAAAGTCCTGCAAGACCTTCGGGGTGCGTCGTATGGGCTGCGACCCGGGGTTATCGTTTCCGATCGATTTTCATGACATAACCGCCTCCGGGCGCCAGTTCGATCTTCACGCGGTGGTCGGCCGGGATATCGATCCGCTCCTTGCGGTAGTCCGAGGCCAGATTATCGGCATTGGCTCCGTCGCGGTAGATTTCGGCCGAGAATTCGCCCTCGCCGAGCATCGGGAGGTCCAGTTCGAGCGTGCGGGCATTCCAGTCGGTCATGACACCCACGTACCACGTATCGCCCTTGCGACGTGCCATAGCGATATATTCGCCCATCTCGCCGCACAGCGCCGAACTCTCGTCCCACACGGTTGGGACCTCGGCGATGAAGGCCGTGCACTCGGGCTCGCGACGATACGCCGAAGGCGAATCGCAGAGCATCGACAGCGGCGATTCGAAGACTACGTAGGCCGCCAGCTGGTGGGCGCGCGTACCTTGGCTCATGGGCTCGCGATTGACGGCGCGGAAGGTTTGTTTCGAACCGTTGCGCATGGCGCCCTGCGTATAGTCGACCGGTCCGGCGAGCATACGCAGGTAGGGCATCGTCACGTCGTAGGCCATCTGGTCGGTTCGGATGTCGCTCCATTTCATCTGTTCGAGACCGTGGACGCCTTCGAAATTGATGACATTGGGGTAGGTGCGCTGGAGTCCCGTAGGCTTGTAGCTGCCGTGGAAGTCGAGCAGCAGGCGGTGCCGGGCGGCCGCCTCGGCCGCAGCGTAGTGGAAGTCGACCATCGCCTGGTCGTCGCGGTCCATGAAATCGACCTTGAAACCCTTGATACCCATGTCGGCGTAATGCTTGCAGACGCCCTCGATATCGCGGGCGAAAGCATAGTAGCCGGCCCAGAGAATCAAACCGACGTTTTTGCTCGCGGCATAAGCCGTCAGCTCCTTCAGATCGATCTCGGGAACGACCTGGAAAAGGTCGGCCCGGAGATTCACGGCCCAACCCTCGTCGAGAATCACGTATTCGATGCCGTGCTCCGACGCGAAGTCGATATAGGCCTTGTAGGTGGCGTCGTTGATTCCCGTCTTGAAATCCACGTCCTTCAGTCCCCAGTGGTTCCACCACTCCCAGGCCACCTTGCCGGGTCGTATCCACGAGATGTCTTCCACGCGCGAGGGTGCCGCGAGTTTGTAGACCATGTCGTTATCGGCCAGTCGGCAGTCCTGCTCGGCGACGATCACCGCACGCCACGGGAACGACGTGCGGCCCGCGCACTGCGCGATGAAGGGCTTGCGCGTGCGCACGACGCCCTGCAAGCGGTTGTGGCCGCCCTGCTCGATCTCGTCGGGGTAGGGCGCGAAGTTGCCCGTGAGGGCGTTTCCCTGCGCGGGGTTGTGCAGATACATGCCCGGGTAGTGCTCCACGTCGGCTTCGGCGATGCAGACCTTGCGCCCGGCGACCTCGACCGCTACGGGCGTGAAGACGAGCCGCTGCGGATCCATTTCGCGCAGGGGCGCATAAGTATACGTGTTCTCGAACGAATTGAAATACTGATCCCCCGATTTGCGGTCGGTCGGTTTGACATACGGCACGTAGGCCATGCAGTCGCCGGGAAACTCGAAGCGCGCGATTTCGTCCTCGACGGTGAAATCCGCCGGGCATTCCGTGACGAAACGATAGGCCACGCCTTCGTCGTAGGCCCGGAATACGACGGAATAATCGCCGCGGAAGCGGATCGTGAGTTCGTTGTAACGATCGACGATCGTCGATCGTTTGTAGAACGGAGCATCGATCGTCGCGTCGACCTTGCGCGTGCGGGCGTTGCGTACGCGGCAGTCGGCGCCCAATGTCCGGCCGTCGGTGAGTTTCAGTGCGATCTGCGAGGGGCGGAGGAGCTCGGTGCCGTCCTGCGAAACGGCATAGACGAGCCTCTCGCCGGCGTCGACGACGACGTTCAGCCGTCCGTCGGGCGAGCTGAGCGTGTAGCGTTGGGCTGCTTGCGACGCCCCGGCGCAGCACAGAAGCATGGAAAGGATCAGCAGTTTTTTCATAAGGGGATAGGGGTTAACTTGTTTTCGGAGCATAAAGATAACCGAAAATCCGCGCATTGCAAAACGCCGCACCGATTTTCAAGAATTTTCACGGCTTTAAGACCGGAAGCCGAAAAAGATTCTCCGTTCTTTTTCATATACTTTCCGATTTTTCCTATTTTTGCGGCCGGACAGGTTATCAGGTTGCTGGGACATGGAAAACAGAACGAACAGGACGCCCTCGGTCTGGGTGGCGGTCATACCCCTCGCGGTGCTTACGTCGCTGCTCTATGCGGTGATCCGCTGTTTCGGCGGCGATGCGATCGACGGCGGCAGCCAGATCGCGCTGCTCTCGGCGGCTTCGGTCTGCGCGATGCTCGCGATGGGCATCTACCGCTGCCCGTGGTCGGAGCTCGAAGACGCCGTGATCGACAACATCCGCGCTTCGGCCTCGGCGATCGTCATCCTGCTGTTGATCGGCGCCATCGCGGGGACGTGGATGGTCTCGGGCATCGTTCCGACGATGATCTGCTACGGGTTGCGTATTCTCCATCCGTCGTTCTTCCTGGCGGCTTCGTGCGCCATCTGCGCCGTGGTGTCGCTCATGACGGGAAGTTCGTGGACGACGATCGCCACCATCGGCGTGGCGCTCATGGGCATCGGCCGGGCGATGGGATTTCCCGAAGGGTGGATCGCCGGAGCGATCATCTCGGGGGCTTACTTCGGCGACAAACTCTCGCTGCTCTCCGACACGACGGTGCTGGCCTCGACGACCGTCGGGGTGCCCGTATTCCGCCATATCCGGTATATGCTCTACACGACCATTCCGTCGTTCTGCATCGCGATGCTCGTATTCGTCGTAGCGGGGCTGACGCTTCCCCACGGTGACGGCGCGCATGCCGAATATTACGCCGAGACCCTCGCGGCGACCTTCCGCATCACGCCCTGGCTGCTCGTGGTGCCCGTAGCGACGGGCATCCTGATCGCCCGACGACTGCCGGCCATCATCACGTTATTCGTCGCCGCGGCACTGGCCTGTGCGGCCATGCTGCTCGCCCAGCCCGAAATCGTCGCCCGCGTGGCCGGCGTGCAGCATCTCGACTTCCTGGCCGGATTCAAGGGCGTCATGATAAGCTGCTTCGGCGACACGGCCGTTCCGACGGGCGATGCGGGGCTCGACGAACTGGTCTCGACGCACGGCATGGCGGGCATGCTGCGCACCGTGTGGCTGATTATCTGCGCCATGTGTTTCGGCGGCGTCATGACCGGCAGCGGCATGCTGCGCGCCCTGACGACGATTTTCCTGCGCATCGTGCGCCGCGCCTTCTCGGCCGTGGCGTCGACCGTCGGCGCCGGAATCTTCTTCAACCTCTGCACGGCCGACCAGTATATCTCGATCATCCTCTCGGGACGCCTCTTCCGCGAGCTCTACGCCGAGCGGGGGCTTCGGCCCGAACTGCTGAGCCGCTCGGTCGAGGATTCGGCCACGGTCTGCTCGGTGCTCATCCCCTGGAATTCGTGCGGCATGACCCAGGCCACGGTGCTGGGGGTCTCGACCTTCGTCTACATGCCTTACTGCATTTTCAATATCGTCTCGCCCCTGATGTCGATCCTCGTAGCAGCGCTCATCGACCGCCGGGCGACCAGAAATTCCGAATGACATGCGAACCCAACTCGTGATTTTCGACCTCGACGGCACGCTGCTCGACACGATCGGCGACCTGGCCGTCGCCTGCAACGCCGTGCTGGCCCTGCGGGGCCTTCCGCAACACTCCTACGAGGAGTATCGCTCGTTCGTCGGCAACGGCATCATGCGCCTGGTCGAACGGGCCTTGCCCGAGCCGCTGCGCACGCCCGAGAACGTCGCCCTGGTGCGGGCCGATTTCGTCGAATACTACACGGCTCATATCGACGCCTACACCCGTCCCTACGAGGGTATCCCGGAGACCGTGGCCGAGATCGCCCGACGCGGGATCCGTATGGCCGTGGCGTCGAACAAATTCCAGCGGGGCACCGAAAAGCTCGTCGGACGCTTCTTCCCCGAGGCGGAATTCGCCGTCGTGCTGGGCCAACGTCCCGGTGTGCCGCTGAAGCCCGATCCGGCCGTCGTGCGGGAAATTCTCGACACGACGGGCGTCGCACCCGAACGGGTGCTCTACGTGGGCGATTCGGGCATCGACATGCTTACGGCCGCAGCGGCCGGCGTGCGCTCCGCGGGTGTCACGTGGGGATTCCGCGAGCGGGCGGAACTCGTCGAGGCGGGTGCCGGACACCTGGTCGATCATCCCCGCGAGCTGCTTCCGCTGCTCGAATAGGGCGCAGCCCTGCGCTGTGCAAGAAATCGGTACGACAATGTGATTTTTTCGTACTGCGTATCGGTTTTATTTTTATATTTGTGGCATCGAAGTTTTTGAAACGAACCATGAAAAAGTTTTTCGTCCTTCTGTTTTCCGCCGCCTGCGGTGCGATAATGCTCGGCACCTCTTGTGCCGAACGCCCCCGGGAGGCCGTGCGACAGCCCGACCGGGAGGCCGATTCGCTCCGCGCAGTGATCGCCGCCAAGGATTCGCTCATGAATGCCGTCTTTGCGGACATCAATGCCATATCGGAAAATCTCGCGCAGATCCGTTCGCGGGAGAACATCATCACCCTCGCGGCCCGGGGCGAAGGGCCGCAGCGGCCTACCGAGGAGATCGCCGACGACATCGCGGCGATCGATCGCCTGCTGAAAGAGAACCGCACGAAGATTGCTTCGTTGCAACGCACTTCTGCGGCGTTGCAGAAGGCCGACCGTCGCATCGAAGGCCTCGACCGCACGATCCGCGACCTGAACGACCGCCTGACCGAGAAGAGCACCGAAATCGCGCACCTGCGCACCGAACTCGAAGAGCGCACTACGGAGGTGACCCACCTCACGCAGCAGGTCGCCGAGCGGGGTGCGAAGATCGAAAACCTCAACAGCGAGAAGGTCGAGTTGGAAAATCGGCTCAATACGGTTTATTACATCGTCGGGCAGGAGAAGGAGCTTCGCGACGCGCAGATCGTCGACAAACAGGGATTCCTGGGCCGTACGCTGACGGCCAACGGCAAGGGCCGGCTCGAAAGTTTCACGCAGAGCGATGCCCGGCTGCTGACCGAGATCGCCGTGGGCCGCAAGCGCGCCGTACTCGTCACACCGCATCCGGAAGGATCGTACACGTTGGAGACCGCCCCCGACGGCAAGACCGTCGAGAGGTTGCGCATCATCGATCCCGATCGTTTCTGGGAGTCGTCCCGCGTGTTGATCGTAAGCTACAAGTAATAAGTGAAAATAATACGTTAAAGGTGAAAGGTCCCCATGCGAAGGACCTTTCACTTTTCCTCTGCAAAATGCAAGGCAAAGCCATGTCGTCTTCGGCCGGTCGCACCTTTGGCGCGAACCGCCGAGCCGCCGAAAATGATCGAAAAACCTTCGACCTTTTACGTTTCACCTTTCATCTTCCCATCTCCGACTCTTCGCCGAGCCGCGAAATCGCCCCGCGGGCTTCCGCAGGGACCGCTGTTGAAAAAAGAGGAACAAAAAAAACCTTGATCGGGAGAATGTTACCTCTTTTTTCCGTATCTTTACCCGTGAGATAGTTCTGCCCGGATCTGCGTCGTGCGAATCCAGGAACGCGGACATTTTTTTAACCCAAAAAGTTAGTTAGCTATGAGAAATCTTTACGGATGGGGATGCGCCTTGATGTGCATACTCTTCGCGTGGTCGTGCAAATACGACGACGCCGATCTGTGGAACTCGGTGGACGATCTGAACGGCCGTATCGCAGCGTTGGAGAACGCTTCGCGACAGGCTCAGTCGGACATCGAGGCCCTGCAACTGCTGACGCAGAAAATGTATGCCCAAGTCGGCGTTTCGTCGGTCGTCACCAACGAGGACGGCTCCTATACGATCCGCTTCACCGACGGTACGACAGCCACCATCTCCGACGGAACCGACGGCATCACGCCTCCGAGCCTTTCGGTCGTCGAGGAGGACGGAATCTACTACTGGGTGCTCATTTCGCCCGACGGTACTCAGAGCTATCTTTACGATAAGGAGCATCGCCGCATCCAGGCCAACGGCCGCGAGGGCCGCACGCCTCAGATACGCATCGATCCCGACAGCGGCGAATGGGAGATCTCGACGGACGAGGGCAAGACGTGGAATTCCACGGGCGTGAAGGCGCGCGGCGAGGACGGCGACGCCTACTTCTCGGGAGTAGAGATCGAGGACGGCTACGTGATATTCACGCTTAAGAGCGGTCAGGAACTCCGGTTGCTGCTCGCAGCCGATATCGAGCTGGCTTTCGTCGCCCAGGGCGAGCAGAGTTTCTCCTTCGGCGAGCAGCGCGTGCTGGCCATGAAGATCAGCGGCATCGAGAAGTTCTCCGTTTCCAAACCCGACGGCTGGCGCGCACAGCTCACGGGCGAGGGCCTGAGCGTGACGGCTCCCGTCGAGGAGAATCCCTGGGCCGAAGTTTCGGGTACGATCTCCGTCGTCGGATTCGCCCCGTCGGGTCAGGGTGCCGTCGCCGAGATCGCCGTATCGGCCGGTCTTGCCATGCCCGACACCTTCGAAAACCTGAGTGCCGGAGGTACGGCCAACTGCTATGTCGTACGTGCTGCGGGCGGCTATTCGCTCGATGCTACGGTCATGGGTAACGGCGCTGCGGGCGCTACGGTCGAGGGCGTGACCTTCGCCGATTACCGCGAACGCCTGGAACCCGTCTCGGCCAAGGCTGTCTGGATGACCGAAAAAACGCTCGTCCGCTCGCTCTCGATCGAAAACGGACAACTGAAATTCGTCGTTCCCGAGCCGTTCCGCGCCGGTAATGCCCTCGTGGCCGCCTGCGACGCTGCGGGCGAAGTGATCTGGAGCTGGCATATCTGGCTCGTGGAGGAGGACCTCGATGCTGCGGTACAGACCTACGAAAACGGCATCGTGCTGATGGACCGCAACCTGGGTGCCCTGTCGGCCATCCCGGGCGAATTCTCCGCATTGGGACTCTACTATCAGTGGGGACGCAAGGATCCGTTCGTCGGTCCCGACCAAATTTATAAATCGTCGGTTTCCGTCTCCGATGCCAATCCCTGCCGTCAGACGCTTTACGACGACGCGGGCAATGCGCTCAACCCCTACACCGACCTGCGCGCCGTAGTAGCTACGGGCGACGGTTCGATCGGCTCGATCGCTTACGCTACGGCCCATCCCGAGACCTTCATCGGCGGTAAAAACGCTTCCGACTGGTACGACGGCGAGGGCACGACGGCCGCACAGCGCAACAACGCCCTGTGGGGTAACCCGAAGGGAGCCTGGCGCAAGGATGTGATGAACCTCCGGTGGGAGCCGCGCACCGTAGGCTCGGCCGAGCGCATGTACTCCGAGACGGTCTACACCCGCAAGGAGAACATCCCGGGGTACTTCACCTATACGTATACGAATAAGGAGGACGAAAAGGTCAGCTACGTCTACGCCTCGCCCGCGAAGGCCGAGTACGAACAGGGTGTAAAGACCATTTACGACCCGTGTCCGGCAGGTTACCGGATGCCTTCGTCGAGCATGTGGGAAGGCTTCGGCGGCGCCTCGGCCACCAACGAATCGAAATTCCCCGACTATTTCCGCACGGCCTGGGACGCTACGGCCTGGGGACGCATGTTCACCCTGCCCGGCGGCGCGAAAGCATGGTGGCCTGCGGGCGGCGATCTGGCGGCTGCGACCAACAAGTTCGAAGGATACAACAGCGGAAAATACTGGACCAGCGACACGGCACCCAAAGGTTCCGTCCTGAATGAGGAGAACACCGAGGTCTCCTCCAGCCCGGCGAAGCTCTACGACGGCTACTACTACTATTACGCCGTCGGCGATATGTACGA
This sequence comes from uncultured Alistipes sp., assembly GCA_964018965.1. Classification (GTDB taxonomy): domain Bacteria; phylum Bacteroidota; class Bacteroidia; order Bacteroidales; family Rikenellaceae; genus Alistipes. Next base: position 28,570 of record CAXHRY010000006.1, on the reverse strand, counting down.
CACCAAGGCGGCGCAACCCAACTTCACGGCGTCCGGTTTCACGAACAACGCCTATTATCTGCCGCCGCTCGGCACGGTCGACGGCGAGACGAAACCTGCGTTGACCACCGGCGTACAGATCGGCGGCCAGAAACCCTCGGGCGGCGCCGCCCGTGCCTACGGCTGTAACGTTCGTTGCATGAAAGAATAGACGATTATGAAGATATTCCGTAAATTGACGGCGACGCTGCTCGGCGCGGCTGCCGTCCTCGCACTCGGCGGTTGCACCGAAACGACCGACCACGAACCGATGTCCTTCGACAACGACCGTACGCCCCTGGCTGTGACGTTCGGCGGCGACGAGGCGATCAGCTTCGATTACGGCGAACAGAAGGAATTCGATGTCGTCGTTACGGGAGCCGAAACCGTCGAAACCGAAGCTCCCGAAGGTTGGACGGCGAACTATGCCGACGGCCGGCTGATCGTCGCGGCTCCCGCCACGGCGCAGGGTGCCGAACTGGGTATCGTCGTCGTACGCGCAAGCAATGCCGCGGCGGGCAGTCGCCAGGCTTCGCAGCGTGTCTTCCTCAATGCCGCAGCTCCCGAAGCGAAATTCGCAGACAAAGGTCCGGTCGGCTTCGACCCGGGCGAGAAACGCTCGCTGCGGATCATCAGCAGCTACGTGTCGCGCTACGAAGCGTCCGCTCCCGCAGGTTGGACGGTCGAGGTCGAGGACGATACGGCGGAAGTCACGGCTCCCGCATCGGCGGCGGCCGGCGCGCTGTCGGGCGAAATCGTCCTGACGGCCTACGGCCGCGACGACCGCCTCAGCACGACGGCTGCGATCGCCGTACGGCTGACGGTCGATCCCACGCCGCTCGATACCGAGCAGACCGCCAACTGCTACATCGTCAGCGAACCGGGTTATTACAGCTTCGACGCACGGGTAATGGGCAACGGAGTCTACGAATGCGCGGACGATCAGCAGACGGTCAATCTGTTGCCGACCGAGGGAATGACCGACGCTACGATCCGCCCCGTGCGTGTGCGGCTGCTGTGGCAGGATTCGCCCGATATGATCGGCGAAGTCGAGCTCGTCGACGGCCGCATCTGCGTGGCGGTGAACCGCATCGGCGGCAATGCCGTCGTCGCGGCGACCGATGCCGACGGAGCGATTCTCTGGAGCTGGCACCTGTGGGGCACGGCCCGCCCGAGCGAGCAGCGCTATCCGGCCAACGAGTTCGGACGCAGCTACACGATGCTCGATCGCAACCTCGGCGCCTGGGGTTCGCGTCCGGGCGATGCGGGTGTCGGAGGCCTGCTTTACCAGTGGGGCCGTAAGGATCCTTTTGTCGGAGGTGCCGAGGCTTTGCAGATCGGTTTCGAACCGACGCCCTTCGACGACACCTGGTCGCACCCGACTTATGACATTCGCGGCGAGCGCGTACGCTTCGTCTCGGAAGCGGCTACCGAAGCCATCGGCACGATGGCCTACGCCATCCTGCACCCGATGAACTACCTCTACGGCGCTAAGACGGCCGACGGCACCTGCGTACACTGGCATTGGAGCACGACCGCCCATTTCGTCTGGGGCAATCCGCTCGGCTACCTGGGGCAGACCGGCATGAAGACGATGTACGACCCCTGCCCGCCGGGCTACCGGACCCCCGCGGCCGACGTATGGTACGACTCGGCGACCTTCGGCGAGGGGAATGTCTTCGCATGGGATACGGTCAACGGCGGACGCTCGATCCGTCTCGACGGCCAGGATATCTACTATCCCGCGGCCGGTTATCGCGACTACACCGAATTCCCGACCTTCGACTACGGCCAGGGACGCCTGTGGCACGTAGGACGCTACGGCGACTATTGGTCCAACTCTCCGTCCTTCTGGCGGAACAACCAGACGGGAGTCTCCCATATTCTCTACTCCTATTGCTGGAGAATCACCATGAACTATACGCTAATCATGTCCAACGAGGGGTATCGAGCCGCAGGGCACTCGATCCGTTGCATGAAAGATTCCGAATAGGAGTTTAGCTCCCGTTCCCGCGCGAAGTGCCGTCCCCGAAGGGGCGGCACTTCTTTGTTATCGGGGCTTTTCCGCAGCCGATCGGGCCGCACGGATGGAGGACGGGGCGATCGGCCGTTGATGAAAAATCCCTGCATTGCGTTAAAAAATCCCAACCCTGTCGATCGGATCGTAGTAATTTTGCCAAACCTGAAAACAAGTAAAAACCAATAACTGCTATGAACCTCAAAAAACACCTCCTTGTTCTCGTTGCGACGACGCTCGTTTCGGCCGGATCGTCGGTCTCGTGCTGCCGGGCACAGCACGCCGCAACGAAGGATATCTATGCGAATCTTCCTTTCGAGATGGACCGCGTGCCGCGGCCGCAGATTCCCGCACGGCGGGTGAGCATCGTCGATTTCGGCGGCGTGGGCGACGGCATCGCGCTCAACACCGAAGCCTTCGCCTCGGCCATCGAGGCACTCACGGCGAAGGGCGGCGGCTGTCTGGAGGTTCCGGGCGGCGTATGGTACACCGGTCCGATCGAACTGAAGGACAACATCGAACTGCACCTCGACGAAAACGCGATCGTCGTCTTCAGCAACAACACGGCGGACTATCCGATTCGTCGCGTGACCTTCGAGGGTCTCGACACGTGGCGTTGCCAGTCGCCGTTGTCGGCCATCCACGCCAAGAACGTGGCGATCACCGGCCGCGGAATCATCGACGGCAACGGCGATGCATGGCGCGCCATCAAGAAGGGCAAACTCTCGCCCGATGCCTGGAAGAAAAAGGTGCAGAGCGGCGGTCTGCTCTCGGACGACGGCAATACGTGGTATCCGTCGGAGAGCTACAAGTTCGGCGCGACGACCGGTTCGGACCAGAACGTTTCGACCTGGGCCAAAACGAAGGAGGACTTCGAAAAAATGCACGACTTCCTGCGTCCCGTGCTGATTCAGCTCCACTACTGCGAGAATGTCCTGCTGGAGGGCATCACGGTGCAGAATTCGCCCTGCTGGAACATTCACCCCGCGATGTGTACGAACATCATCGTGGACGGCATCACGGTCCGCTGCCCCGCCTATGCGCAGAACGGCGACGGCATCGACTTCGAGTCGTGCCGCAACATCGTGATGGTCGACTCGTCGCTCGACGTCGGTGACGACGGCATCTGCGTGAAGAGCGGCAAGGACGAAATCGGCCGCCGCAGAGGCATCCCCTGCGAAAACATCATCATCGATAACTGCACCGTATTCCACGGCCACGGCGGCTTCGTCGTCGGCAGCGAAATGTCGGGCGGCGTGAAGAACGTCAAAGTCTCGAACTGCCGCTTCACGGGTACCGACGTGGGCTTGCGGTTCAAGTCGACGCGCGGCCGCGGCGGCGTCGTGGAGAATATCTATATCGACAACATTGCGATGGCCGACATTGCGCAGGAGGCGCTGCTGTTCGACCTCTTCTACGGCGGTAAATCCTCCTCGGAGGTCTTCGCCGACGGCGACCAGGGCGAACCCACCGACATGATGCCCAAGCCGGTGGATGAGACGACACCGCAGTTCCGCAACATCGAAATCCGCAACGTATGGTGCCGCGGCGCACGTCGTGCGATGCTCTTCAACGGCCTGCCCGAAATGAATGTGGAGAACGTGTCGGTGGAGAATACGGCGGTCTATGCCGAGACGGGCGCTCAGATCAACGAGTCGACGGGCGTCACGCTGCGCAACGTCACCGTAGTGCCCCGCAAAGGTCCCGCCCTGATGATAAACAACGCCAAGAATATCGTCGCAGAGAATTTCGCATGCCCCGAGGGCATGGAGACCGCTCTCACGGTAACGGGCAGCCGCAACGCCGATGTGGTGATCGAGTCGAAGCAGATCGGCGCCGAGAACGCACGTCTCTCGAAAGGTGCCGCTGCGGCCGTGACCATCCGATAGTTCCGAACGAATTTCCGGGATCCGCTTCCTGCCGAAGGCTCGATGCCGCGGCGGGAGCGGATTCCCGCCGATCGATGACAAACCAATTTAGAACCGATATTAACGATATGAACATGTTGAGAAAATTGCTCGTCGCAGCCATGACGCTCGCTTTGTCGGCAGCGTGCGGCGAGAGCGGTACCGAGGAGCAGGTCGTGACGACCGCCCTCGCCGTGCCCGAACCCGTGGTAACCGTCGACGGTTATCGGGCTACTATGCGTTGGATCGCCGTGGAAAAGGCGCATCACTATTGTTGGGAACTGCTCGAAGAGGGCGAACAGACCCCTTCTACCGGTAACGTTTACAGCGGAAGCTACTCCTTCACCATGAAAGAGAACACCGTTTACCGTTTCCGCGTGCAGGCCGTAGCGCTGCCCGGTTCGGAATATTCCGATTCCGAGTGGTCGGCCTATGCCACGGCGTCGAGCAACATGCTCGCGACACCCGTAGCGGAACTCGACGCGGCGTCGCTGACCGACGTGTCGGCTGCGATCGAATGGGCGAAGATCGACGAGGCTCGCGCCTATCGTTACGAACTGTCGACCCGCGAGAGCGTCGTTGCGACCGATGAGACCGCCACGACGCGCGTTGCACTGACCGGGCTGAGCGAAGGCACCGAGTACCGTTTCCGCATCCAGGCCGTGAGTGCCTCGGAGCTCAAGAACGATTCGCCCTGGTCGGAATACCTCGATTTCACGACCCGCAAGCACGAACTGCTGGCCGCTCCCGCCGTTTCCGTCGGCAACCTGTCGACCCAGGGCGCTACGGTGACGTGGAACGCCGTGACCGGTGCCGTGAAATACGCCTACGAGCTTTTCGAGGGTACGGCCGAGGGTACGGCTCTGAAGAGCGGCGAACAGACCGCCACCGAACTGACCTTCTCCGATCTGAAGGAGGGAACCTCCTATTCGTTCCGCGTGAAGGCCGTAGCCGATGCGAATGACCCATATCTGAAAGACTCGGAGTTCTCGGAGCCGGTGAGCTTCCGCACGCGTCTGATGTCCGGTACCGATCTCGGACTTCCGGCCCACGAGCAGGACGGCGTGATCCGTGCCTTCCCCGGAGCCGAAGGCGCCGGTATGTTCACCACCGGAGGCCGCGGCGGCAAGGCCATCCACGTCACTACGCTCAACGACAGCGGTCCGGGCTCCCTGCGTGCCGCCGTCGGCCAGTCGGGCGCCCGTACGATCGTCTTCGACGTAGCCGGCAACATCGAGCTCAAATCGACGCTCAAGATCGCCAACGGCGACGTGACGATCGCCGGACAGACAGCCCCCGGAGACGGTATCTGCATCAAAGGCTACGGCGTGGAGGTCAATGCCGACAACGTGATTATCCGCTACCTGCGATTCCGTCCGGGCGACGAGAACGGCAGCGACGGCACGGATGCTCTCGGCGGCCGTTACATGCAGAACATCATCATCGACCACTGCTCGATGTCGTGGTCGACGGACGAGTGCGTCTCGTTCTACGTCAACCGCAATATGACCATGCAGTGGTGCCTGGCCTACGAATCGTTGCGCAACGGCAACCACGGCAAGGGCTCGCACGGTTACGGCGGCATCTGGGGCGGCGCTCCGGCGTCGTTCCACCACAACGTTCTGGCGCACCACGATTCGCGCAATCCGCGTTTGGACAGTCCCGAGCAGTACGGCGACGGTCCGACGCCTGGAGCCACCGCCAAGGTCAAGGGAATCAACCGCGGCGATCGTCTGCTCGACTTCCGCAACAACATCGTTTACAACTTCTGCAACTATCCCGGCTACGGCGGTGTGGATATCACGATGAACTACGTGGGCAACCGTTACAAATGGGGCCCCGCATCGGTCAACGGAGCCGGTCCCAACTCCGCCGGAACGGTTCAGCCCGGCAAAACCCGTCAGTATTTCGTCTCCTGCGATACGTATTACGACGGCAATGGAGTAAAAGACACCCCCGAAAAATGCGTCACGGGCAACCCGAAAATCTATTGCGACAACAGCAACGTACTCGACACTTCGGTGAAGAACGCAGCGACAGGAGCCGCCGTAACGGCCGACAACAAGAAGGGATTCGTGGCCGGCACGACGTCGGGTGCGGGCGGCAGCTGCCCCTTCGATCCCGTCTGGGCGTCGTCGCCCTACAAGGTCGCCTACAACGGCACGACATGCAGCGTCACGACCCATTCGGCCGACGATGCGTTCGACAAGATGATCCAGTACTGCGGCGCCTGCCTGCGTCAGGACGCCGCCGACAAGCGGGTGCTGGCCGATGTCAAGAACGGCACCGGCACCTCGGGCGAAGGGACTACGACCACCAATGCGGCGGGTTATCTGCGCAGCTGGTACGGCATCATCGACTCGCAGAACGACAAGGAGGGTTACCCCGTGCTGACGGCCACCGACGAGGAGACGGCCCGTGCCGCGACCGATACGGACGGCGACGGTATTCCCGACTACTACGAGGACCTGTTGGGCCTGGACCGCAACGATGCGGCCGATGCCTTGCTCAAGACGCTCGACCCGCAGGGGCTCTATACCAACATCGAGATTTATCTCCACTACCTGGTCAAGGATATCACCGCGGCGCAGAACGCTGTCGGCCGGTACGCCAAGATCGAGTAATCCGAAACAGCAAAACGTAAGGATGAGAGACTACCTGAGTCTCTCATCCTTCGTGTCCAAACACGGAGAAACCCATGAAAAAGCTATTCTGGTGTGCGGCGATGCTCGTCGCAACGCTCGTCGCCAAAGCCGACGGACGACCGATCACCCTGTTCCTGATCGGAGATTCGACCTGCGCGACCAAAGACCTCGACAAAGGAAATCCCGAGCGCGGCTGGGGACAGATGTTCCAACCGTTTTTCGACGCCGGAGTCGCGGTGGAGAACCATGCCGTAAACGGCCGTTCCACGAAGTCGTTCCGCGCCGAAGGCCGTTGGGACGAAGTGCTGGAATCGTTGAGGAGCGGAGATTACGTCTTCATCGAATTCGGCCATAACGACGCCAAGATCAACGATTCGACACGCTACTCGTCGCCCGCGCGTTATGCCGAAAACCTGCGTGCGTACGTGCGCGAAGCGCGCAGCCGGGGAGCCGTTCCCGTGCTGCTGAACTCCATCGTGCGGCGTGCATGGACGAACGGCTGCCTGACGGATACGCACGGCGAATACCTCGTCGAAGCCCGCCGCGTGGCGGACGAGGAGCAGGTGATTTTCTTCGACATGGAGGCTGCGACGCGGAGCTGGGTGAGCTCGCTCGGCGAGGAGGCCTCACGGGACTACTACATGTGGGTGGAACCCGGCGTTTGCCCGCTCCATCCCGACGGCCGCAGGGACGATACGCATCTCAACGTGCGCGGTGCCCGGGCCGTGGCCGGCATGGTGGCGGACCGGATCGCCGAGTCGATTCCGCAGTTGGCCGCGCATCTGGTGCGTTACGACTTCGTGGTGGCCCAGGACGGTTCCGGCGACTTCTTCACCGTCCGGGAGCTGCTCGACGCCCTGCCCGACTTCGCGCGGCAGGAGATCCGGGTGCTGATCCGCAACGGCGTCTACGAGGAGAAGATCGTGGTTCCGACGACCAAACAACACCTCCATCTGATCGGCGAGAGCCGCGACGGCGTGGTGCTGACGTGGGGCGACTATGCTTCGAAGCGCACGGTGACGGGAGCCGAGACCGGCACGTCGGGGTCGTCGAGTTTCTATGTCTGCGCCCCCGATTTCACGGCCGAGAATCTGACGTTCGAGAACTCGGCGGGCCGTGTCGGACAGGCTGTAGCGGTGCAGTGCATGGGCGATCGCTGCGTATTCCGCAACTGCCGGTTTCTCGGGAACCAGGATACGTTGTATCTTTACGGCGCGGGCAACCGCGACGGCAAGGAGTACATTCCCAATGCGCGCATCTACTTCTGCGACTGCTACGTCGAGGGTACGACCGATTTCGTGTTCGGCTCGGCGACGGCCCTGTTCGAGCGCTGCCGCCTGCACGCCAAAGCGAACTCCTGGGTCACGGCCGCATCGACCTGCAAGGGGCAGCCTTACGGGCTGGTCTTCCGCGACTGCGAATTTACGGCCGACGAGGACGTGACGAAATGTTACCTGGGGCGTCCGTGGAGAAATTACGCGCGCACGGTGTTGATCGACTGCCGTCTGGGCGGACATATCCGGCCGGAAGGATGGCACAACTGGAACAAACGCGAAGCCGAGAAAACGACGCTCTATGCCGAATACGCCTCGACGGGCGAAGGGGCGAACGCCGCGGCTCGCGTGAAGTGGGCCAAGCGCCTCTCGGCGAAGGAGATCGCACGCAATTATTCGGCCGAAGCCGTATTGGCCGGCGACGACGGCTGGAACCCCGAAAAACCATGACACAAACAACGAACCTGATATGAAACCGACCCTGAAACTCTTATGCGCCCTCGTGCTGCTCTGCGGAAGCGGTGCCTGCGGGCGGAAAACTTTGCTCGAAGGCGAGCCGCTTTCGGTGAGAATGGTCCGCAGCGAGATGCTGCGCCATCCTTCGCCCGCGACGCTCGACGGAATCCCCGAGGGCAAAATCAAATGGAATTATACGACCGGCCTGGAGCTGTTGTCGATGATGGACGTCGCCGCCAGCTACGGATGCGAGGCGATGAACGACTACGTGGAGCGCTACTACGACTCCATCGTCCGGTCGGACGGATCCGTCATCACCTACAAGAAGTCGAACTACAACCTCGACCACGTATGTCCGGCGCGTCCGCTTTTCGCGCTCTACGAACGCACGGGCCAGGAGCGCTACAAGGCGGTTCTCGACACCGTTTTCGTGCAGTTGCAGGAGCATCCCCGCAACGACGACGGCGGTTTCTGGCACAAGAAAGCCTATCCGCACCAAATGTGGCTCGACGGACTCTACATGGGCGAGCCCTTCTATGCCGAGTATGCGGTGCGCAATTTCTCCGGGGACGATCGTTTCGAAGATTTCAAGGCCGACATCGTGAATCAGTTCGTGACCGTCGCCGCGCACACGTTCGATCCTGAGACGGGTCTCTATCGCCATGCGTGCGACGTTTCGCGCGAAATGTTCTGGTGCGACAAGACCACCGGACAGTCGGCCCACGCATGGGGACGCGCTTTGGGATGGTATGCCATGGCTCTGGTCGAGACGTTGCAGTATCTGGGTGTCGACGAAACCACCCGGCCGATGGTCGTCATTCTGAACGGCATCTACGAGGTGCTGCCCCGCTATGCGTCGCCGCAGAGCGGCATGTGGTATCAGGTGCTCGACGCTCCCGGCCGCGAAGGCAACTACGAAGAGGCTACGGGCTCGATCATGTTCGTATACGCGATGATGAAGGGCGTGCGTCTGGGTTATCTGCCCGCCGAAATGAAGGACGAGTCGCTGCGTCTCTACGAAAAGTTCGTCGACCGCTTCGTGCGCGAGAACGCAGACGGTACGATTTCGATCACCGACTGTTGCGCCGTGGCCGGACTGGGCGGCAAGACCATGCGGAGCGGCGATTTCGACTACTATATCTCGGAGCCGATCATCGAAAACGACTGCAAGGGCGTCGGTCCGTTCGTGTGGGCCTCGCTCGAATACGAACGTGCGAAAGGCTGTTTTTAGAGGGCCTGGACGGCACTCCGCGGTCCTTGATAAAAAATCCGCATAAAACGATAAAATTTACCCGTGAAGCTTGCGTACAGTATGTATTTTTACATTGAAAAACCAACCGGATTTTTTATTTTTTTAAACAATTACCGACGCTTGAAAAAAAGAAAACCTTAAATTATTAACCAAAATCTCTCTTATGAAAAACTTCGCTCTGAAGATTGCCCTAACGATGTTGTTGGGTGTGGGTGCGGCCCTTACGGCTTCCGCCCAGCAAATCGGAGGTCTCGTCAAAGACTCCGCCGGAGAGCCTATTATCGGTGCTACGGTGGTCGTCGACGGAACACTGTTGGGAGCCAGCACAGGTGTGGACGGCACATGGATGCTCGACATACCCGACGCCTCGAAGAAGACTCTCGTGATATCGTATGTCGGTATGCAGACCGAGCGTGTCGCCATCGGCACCCAGACGCATATCGAGGTTACGCTCCAGGATTCGGCCACGACGCTCAACGAGGTCGTCGTCGTGGGTTATGCGACCGTCAAACGTCGCGACGTCGTGGGCTCCGTGGCTTCTGTGAACGCCGAAGCGCTCACCCAGATGCCCGTGGCATCGGTATCGGAAGCCATGTCGGGCCGTATGGCCGGTGTGCAGGTCACTGCGACCGAGGGTGACCCCGATGCCGACGTGAAAATCCGCGTCCGCGGTACCGGTTCGATTACGCAGGACTCGTCGCCGCTCTATATCGTCGACGGTTTCCCCGCCGAAAGCATCTCCGATATCCCGGCTTCCGACATCCAGTCCATCGATGTGTTGAAAGATGCCTTCTCGACGGCGATCTACGGTTCGCGCGGTGCGAACGGCGTCGTCATCGTAACTACGAAAAGCGGCGCGTCGGGCCGCGTCACCGTCAACTACAACCTCTATGCAGGTTTTAAGGAGATGGCCAACAAGAGTGCGATCGTTCCGCAAAATACCTATGATTTCGTGCGTACGCAGTACGAATACGGTCTGCTTGCAGGCAAGTTGGATAGCTTCTATACCCCCCATTACGGCGTTTGGGAGGATATGGACCTCTACTACGGCATGCCGGGCAACGACTGGGTGGAACAGGTATTCGGTCGTACGGGTTCGGTATTCGATCACAACCTCTCCGTAGCGGGCGGCAGCGACAAGTTCCGATGGACGGCCAGCTATTCGCACCACGACGAGAAGACCATCATGGTCGGTTCGGACTACAAACGCAACAACCTTGCGTTCAAAGGCCAGTTCAACCCCAACAAACGGGTGTCGATCGACTTCAATGTCCGTTACTCGGATGTCGACGTGACCGGTTCCGGTGCCAACGCCGCCGAAGACCGCGGTTCGGCATCGTCGAACTCGCGCCTGAAGAACGCCATCGTATACTCGCCCATACCCCGTAATGCCGCTATCGTCGACGAGGATAACCCGGACGATTACAACAACTACGTGCATCCGTTGCAGGCCGTAGCCGACAACGATTCGCGTTACAACCGTACCACCTGGACGGCTAACGCCGCATTCAACTGGGAGATCGTCGACAACCTCCGCCTGCGCGTCGAGGCCGGTATCGACGACTACAAGCAGACCCGCGACCGCTTCTACGGCGTTTCGTCCTATGCTTCGCGTTACGCTTCGGCCGGTTACCAGGACATGCCGCTGACCGAATGGCAGGGCATCTACCGCGACAAAATCCGCAATACGAATACGCTTCAGTACGACTTCGCCAAGATCCTGCCCCAGGATCACAACCTCAACATCCTCGTAGGTCAGGAGTACATGGTAACCCGTCAGAACACGATGACCTCGGTGGTCGAGGGTTTCCCCGATTTCTTCACTTCGGACATGGCTTGGCGTTTCATGGCCTCGGGCGAGCACCCGCTCTCGTCGTCGAACGTATACGCCGACGACGATATACTCTTCTCGTTCTTCGGCCGCGTGAACTACGACTACAAAGGCAAATACATGCTTTCCGGAACGATGCGTGCCGACGGTTCGTCGAAATTCTCGAAGGGTAACCGTTGGGGCTATTTCCCCTCGGTCGCAGCTTCGTGGCGTCTCTCCGGCGAGGAGTGGATGAAAGATGCCGACTGGGTAGATAACCTGAAGATCCGCTACAGCTTCGGTACCGCCGGTAACAACAACATCCCGTCGGGGCAGACCGCGACCACGTTCGGTGCATCGGCCTCGTCGTGGATTTCGCAGGGTACGGTCATCTGGACCAACGGTTCGGCCATGTCGAACCCCGATCTGAAGTGGGAGACCACCTATTCGCACAACGTCGGCGTCGACTTCAGCTTCTGGAACAGCCGTCTGACCGGTAGCGTCGAGGTCTATAAGTCGAACACGAAAGACCTGCTCATCAACTTCCCCGTGACGGGCGGTTACTCGACCCAATACCGCAACCTCGGCGAAGTCGAGAACCAGGGTCTCGAGGTGACGTTGGGCGCCGCCCTCGTCCGTAAGGAGAAGTGGGGTATCAATCTCGACGCCAACATCGCCTTCAACCAGAACAAGGTCGTAGACCTGGGCGGTCTGTCGTCGATCACCGCATCGGCCGGTATGTTCTCGACCGAGATCAACTACGATTACATGGTCAAGGTGGGCCGTCCTCTGGGCGACATCTACGGCTTTGTAAACCAGGGCATGTATAAGGTCGACGATTTCGACTACAACGCCGCGACGGGCGTATGGACGCTCAAAGAGGGTATTGCCGACTCGTCGCCCATCACCGGTTCGCTGGTTCGTCCGGGTTCTCCGCGTCTGGCCAAGCTCAGCGACGACGATCCCACCAAGATCACCGCCAACGATATTACTCGCATCGGCAATATCCAGCCCTTGTTCACCGGCGGTTTCTCGCTGACGGCCTATGCCCACGGTTTCGACCTGGCGGCCAACTTCACCTACTCCTACGGCAACAAGGTCTACAACGCCAATAAGATCGAGTTCTCGACCAACAAGCAGAATCAGGGTCAGAACGTCGTAGACTGGATGTCGCCCGCCAACCGTTGGACGAACGTCGACTGGACCACGGGCGAACTCATCACCGATCCCGCCCAGCTGGCCGCCGTCAATGCCGGCCGTACGATGTGGACGCCCTATTCGAACAAGCGCGTAGCGCAGAGCTGGGCCATCGAGGATGCTTCGTTCCTGCGTCTGGCTTCGCTCACGATCGGTTACACGCTCCCCGAGAAACTGACCAACAAGGTACGTCTGACCCGTGTACGCGTTTACGCTACCGGTACGAACCTCTTCTGCCTGACGCCCTATACGGGTTACGATCCCGAGGTCGACACGCGTCGTTCTACGCCGCTGACTCCCGGAGTCGATTATTCGGCATTCCCGAAGAGCCGCTCGTGGGTGTTCGGTCTCAACCTTTCGTTCTAATCGCCCTAACAACAAGCAGAGAATACTATTATGAAAAAATCGTTATATAGAATTTCGGCGCTTCTCCTCATGGGAGGGCTGATGACTTCGTGTCTCGACGATGTGTTGGATGTCGAGTCGCAGTCGTCGTTCGATGGCTCGGTCGTTTTCGCCAACTACCAGCTGGCCGAGTACCAGGTGATCGGCATCGGTGAGATTTTTGCCCACACGAACTCCTACAACGCCCGTCTGAACCATTTCTACGGTTACAACACCGATATCGAGCTGAAGATGGGATCGGCTGTCTCGGGCGCTAAGGCCGAGGAGTACACCATGGCGGAGTACAATACCCAGATCAATAACGCTTCGCTCAACACCGCGAACAACGGCTACAACGAGATCATGATCGGTATCGAGCGTGCCAACCTCGCGATCCAGGGTTTGCAGGAATACGGGAGCGTAGGTGCTAACGCCGATATGGCCAACCTGCTCGGCGAGGCGCTCACCTATCGCGCACTCTACTATTACGAGCTGATGAAGATGTGGGGCGACGTGCCTCTGCACCGTTCGCCGCTGACTTCGGAGACGCTGTACGACCCCAAGGCCGAGCGCGACGATCTCTACAAGTCGATGCTCTCCGACCTCGAGGAGGCTATCGGTTATCTCTACTGGCCTTACGAATCGACCCCGACGATGAGTGCCGACCGTATGAACAAAGCCTTCGCCAAAGGTCTCTACGCCCGCGTAGCGCTGAATGCCTCCGGTTATTCGTGGCGTCCCGACGACGGCCAGACCGGAACCGGAAACGCCGGTTCGCTCCGTTTGTCGAACGATCCGGAACTCCAGAAGTCCGTGCTCTATCCGAAGGCCCTCAAACACCTCGAAGACATCATTGCCAGCGGTACGCTGAGCCTCGAAACATCGTTCGAGAGCCTGTGGCGTAAATTCAACGACTTTTCGCACCTGACCGGTTCGCGCGAGGTGATGTTCTGCCAGCCGTTCGGCAACGGCCGCGGTCGTTGGAACTACGCCCACGCCTATCCCCATACCAACAACTCGCCGTTCATCGCCGACAAGGCTTCCAAGGGCGGCGCTACGGGTGCTAACCCGACGCTTTGGTGGAAATACGGCAAGGACGACGTACGTCGCGATTTGTCGCTCGTCTTCATGCGCTGGAATCAGGATGCTGCCGACGGTAACGGCGGTTGGGAGATGCGCAACGCTTCGAACTGCTACTTCGGCAAGTATCGTTACGAGTGGATGATCGATTTCCAGGGCGGAACGGGCGACGGTTGCAAACCCATCGTGATGCGTTATGCCGACGTTTATCTGATGGCCGCCGAGATCGCCGCATATCTGTCGGAAGCCGACGGAGGAGGTCTGGCCAAGGCCAAATCGTATCTGGGCGAGGTGCGCCGTCGTGCGTACGCCGGTCACGAGGCCGAAGCCGATGCCTATGTGAGCGCACTTACGCTCGGCTCGGCAGCCGGTAACGACAACGCCGCCGTGAGCGACTACAAGGCTGCGGGTACCATCATGAAGGCCATCATCGACGAACGGGCTCTGGAGTTCGTAGGCGAGTTCCTCCGCAAGCAGGACCTGATCCGCTGGGGATTGCTCAAGATCAAACTCGACGAAGCCTCGGCCGACATGAAGTCGCTCGCCATGATGACCGGCGATTACGCGGCCTATGCGGCCTACACCGAGCCCAAGGAGGTGAAGAACTCGAAAGGCGATCAAGTGCTGGCTACGTTCGATACCTATTATACCTATTGGCGCGAGAAGGGTCAGGGCATCGAGGTCTACGGTCTGGAAGCCGATCAGATCGGCAAAACTCCCGCCGGATACAACGGCACGGAGGACGACGGCGGCTGGAACCGTCTGGATTTCCTCTCGCAGGGCGTCTTCTACCAGGTTTCCTCCTCTGCATCGACCGCGGCGACCTATCAGGACGAGAAGTCCTATCGCTGGATGTATTTCTACAACAACCCCTACAACGATCCCTATCCGCGTTCGACGTGGCCGCTGTTCGGTCAGAACCTCAGCAACGCACAGGGTTCGCTCATCAACGACTTCGGTTACGATAATTTATAATCGTCAAGCATTCACAAAAGTTATGAAAAAGATATTCAGAAATCTGAAATTCGGTCTTATGCTCTGCGCCGGGATGTTCGCCGCATCCTGCTCGGAGGTCGATGGGACCATGGATGAGATTCCGTATACCCGCGTACTGACGCCGCTGAACTTCGATGCCGATGTCGTTGCTTCCGCAGGTACCGACGTACGTTTCACGTGGAGTACGGTTTCGAACGCCGAATCGTACATTCTCGAAGTCTTCGAAGCCGTCGTTTCGTACGATACCGACGAAAACGGCAAGGAGGTCGAAATCGTCTCGGCACCCGATTACGACAACACGCTGCCCGCCTATACGGTAGAACTCACCAACGACGAGATTCCCTATACGATGAAGGATCTCGAAGTGGACAAATCGTTCTATGCACGCGTTCGCGCCGTCTCCTCGCGCATCGAGTCGTCGCACTGGAGCTACCTGACCGACTACGTTACGACGTCGGCCGTACGCGCATCGCTGAATCCCTTCGTGATCGAACGCACCGCGTCGACGGTTACGATCGGATGGGATGCCGCCGAGGACAAGGAGGACCTCACGTCGGTGCGTTACGAACCGGTGGTAGCCGTGGAGGGTGCGACTCCCGTCGTCATGGCTCTCTCCGAGAGCGAGAAAAACGCCTGCAAGGTGCTCGTGGAGAATCTTCCCGCATGCGTGAATTACAAGTTCACGCTGCTGTTCGGCAAGTCGGGTTCGCGCGGCGTCGTTACGGCCTGGACCCGTCCCGATACCGAGGGTGCGACCCGTATCGAGAGCTCCGAAGCGTTCGTGAATGCTATTACCGGTGCCACGGGCGATTTGAAACTGTTGCTCGCTTACAACGACGGTGCTGCTTACGACCTTACTCCGGCCATGCCGCTCAACGCTGCGGAAGGCATCTACGATCCGTATGAATTCGCTTACAACCTCGAAGTTTACGGTGAGTCGACCGAATCGGGTAGTAAACCGGTCGTTCGTGCCGCATTCAAGAATACGGCCGCCGCATCCGTACACTTCGAGGAGGTCGTAATCGACGGCGGCAACAAGTGCGGCGTGTTCTTCGTCACGGGTGCTTCGCTGGGCGATATGGAGTTCGTCAACTGCGAGCTGACCGGCTTTACCAAGGGTGTTTACAACGGAGCTTCCGGTTTCGACGTAGAGAACCTGATCTACGACGGCGTATATGCTCACGATATCAACGCTACCGGTTCGGGCGGCGGTGACTTCATCGATATCCGTGGCGGTAACTACGGCAAGATCGAGATCAAGAATTCGACTTTCTATGCCTGCGCCCGTTCGTTCCTGCGCATTTCGGAAACTGCGACGCAGCGCATCGGCAGCATAGCCGTTTCGAACTGTACGTTCAACTATGTAACGACGACCGCAACGGCATCGAACAATTCGGGCATCTTCCATATTCGCTACTCCCCGGCCCAGACTTCGAAGACGCCGACGGAACTCGGATCGTTTACCCTGACCGACTGCGTATTCCTCAACATGTACAGCGACGGCGAGACCGAAAACGGATTTTGGGTACGCTTGACACGCGACAGCAACGAAAACTACGCGCCCACCTGCGCCGGCAACATCTACTACAACGTAGGTCACCTGTATGAAGGCAAGAATGGCAATCAGAACACGTTCTTCCCCACCAAGTCGGTGAATCTCGACGGTGATTCGTTTACTGAGGCCCTGGCCCTGGCCGACGGCGGCATGACGCTCGAAGAAGACCCCTGCACCAATTCGGCAGCCGGCAAAATGTACCTCACGAACGGTATCATTGCTGCCAATAAGGCCGGTGATCCCCGCTGGTGGAACGCATCGGCTCCCGTGATCGTACGTGCCACCGAGCTGGAAACCGTGACCGAGCCTACCGTCTGGGACTTCACCGACAAGACGAAGTACGATACGGAGACCGTAGAGGCCAATACCATCATCGAGAATATCCGCATCTACGCTCCCGCCGAGATCGTCATGAACGAGGGTATTACCTTCGCTGCGGCCGCTGCGGTCAACGCTTCGGGCATACCGCAGAACAATGCCTTGCAGTTCCGCGCTGCGGGTGTAGGCGCCGTGGAGGTCACTACGCTCGACGGCGGTGTGAACTCTTCGGTGCAGGTCGTCGTAGGTACGGATCGCTATGTGCTGCTCGCCGACGGCGAGACCCACAAGGTCGTCCTGGGCGATTTGGTCGGCGAAAACGACATCTATGTGCTCGCGGGTTCGGCCGTAACGATCACTTCTGTGGCGTGGACCGACGATCTCACCCCCGAGAATACGGTCGAGACGCTGGCCGCACCCAAGGTGACGCTCGATCCGTCGAGCCTCGACCAGGGTAGCGAGCAGGCTGTCACGGCGACGTGGGCTCCCGTCGAGAATGCCGCTTCGTACGAGGTGACTTTCAACGGCAAGAAGTCGGAGGTTACCGAACCCGCATACACGGTCGACGCTGCGACCGTCGCCGGGCTGATGGTCGGCGAATACGAGATTTCGGTGGTCGCCAAGCCGGTTTCGACCTCGACCAAGTATGCCGCTTCGCAGGCCGGTACGTTTACGCTCAAGATCAAGAAGGTGATTGTCGGCGGTCAGGTGTCGTTGATCTGGAACTTCGACGACGCGGCATTCGATGAGGCTGCCGCTCAGATCGGTACGAACGACAACAAAGAGGCCGACGCCATCTTCAACGGTTTGCATATCGAGTCCCTGGGCGGTACGATGAAGATCGAGAACCGCACCGAAGGACGCTTCCTGCGCACGGGTGGCGGCGGCAAGCTGACGTCGCGTCGTGTGTCGTTCGTCGTCCCCAAAGATGGCCCGGGTACGTTGAAAGTGATTGGCGGGAACCCGAGCGGCAGCACGACCGACGAGACCGTGTTGACCATCACTGCGAATATCAACGAGACGACAGTTCTTACGGGCGAATTGGTCGGCAAAGGCATCAAGGAGGTAACCGTATTCGACGGTCAGGAGCTCAAGGCCGGTGATATCGTCTACATCTATACGAGTGGCGGTATCCGTTACAAGCAATTCGAGTATACCTATATCGATCCGAACGCCGGACCCGTCGAGAAGGAACTTGTCTGGGACTTCACCGATGCGGGATTCGACACTATCGCCGAAGCGATCAAGAGCGACGGCTCGCTGACCGGTAACCAGCAGTTCGAATGGAACGGCCTTTCGTTCTGGATGGGCGGCAAGACCAAGTATGGTACGACGACCATCGACAGTACGACGCTGCGCTTCATCCAGTGGGGCGGCAAGGGCAAGTCCGGCGAGCGTTCGTGCTACTTCACTGCTCCCGGCCCCGGTACGCTGACCGTCATGGCATCGAATACCGGAAGTTCGGAAGATACGACACGTAACGTAACCGTAAATATCAACGGAGTCGAAACGAGTCGGGTCGGCGGTACTCCCGCAAGTTCGCCCACGATCGTAACGTTCGATCTCGACGATGTTGAGGCCGGTACCAAGGTGGAGGTCTATCCCACCGGCAACGGTCTGCGCTTCTTCAGCGTCAAGTACACCTACTTCGAATAAGCGATTTGTTCTCTATGCTGATCGGGCGCTCCTTCGGGGCGCCCGTTTTTTCGTCCCCGATCGCGCCGGGTAGTCGATTGCGATCGACACCGATCGCCCGTGACATATTTCGGTCCGTGAATCCGATTCGCGAGAGCGTTTCGCAGATAT
This sequence comes from uncultured Alistipes sp., assembly GCA_964018965.1. GTDB lineage: Bacteria > Bacteroidota > Bacteroidia > Bacteroidales > Rikenellaceae > Alistipes. Next base: position 9,855 of record CAXHRY010000006.1, on the reverse strand, counting down.
GTACACGAATTCAGCCCTTCGGATGAACCCGCCGAAACTCGCTGAAACCTGCTGCTCCGACGTCCCCGATGAGCCTGCCGAGCCCTGCGAATCCGATGTTCCCGATGTTCCCGCTGAACTCGCCGAAACCTGCGAATCCGACGTTTCCGCTGAACCCGCTGAAACCTGCTGCTCCGACGTTCCCGCTGAGCCCGCTGAGCCCGCTGCGCTCGGCGAACCCTGCTGAAACCCGCCGAACCCTGCGAATCCGATGTTCCCGCTGTTCCCGCTGAGCCTGCCGGAACCCGCCGAAACTCGCTGAAACTCGAATCCGACGTTCCGCTGAACCCGCTGAAAACCTGCTGCCTCCGACTTCCCCTGAGCCCGCTGAACCCGCTGCGCTCGGCGAACCCTGCGATCCGATGTCCCATTACAGCCCGTGAGCCAGTGCGCTCGCGACCCTGCTGAAACCCGCCGAACCCTGCGATCCGATGTTCCCTGTTCCCGCTGAGCTGCCGAACACCGCCGAACTCGCTGAAACTCGCTAAACCTGCTGCTCCGACGTCCGCTGAGCCCGCTGAACCCGCTGCGCTCGGCAACCCTGCGAATCGATGTTCCGCGAGGCCCGTGAGCCGCTGCGCTCGGGAACCCTGCTAAACCTCCGAACTGCCGAACTCGCCGAGCCCTGCAATCCGAGTTCCCGTTTCCGCTGAGCCTGCCGAACCGCCGAAACCGTAAACTCGCTGAAACCCTGCTGCTCCGACGTTCCGCAGAGCCTGCCGAGCCCTGCGAATCCGATGTTCCCGATGTTCCCGCTGAGCCCGCCGAGCCCTGCGAATCCGATGTTCCCGCTGAACCCGCTGCGCTCGGCGAACCCGCTGAAACCCGGCGAACCCTGTTGAAATCCGCTGAAACCTGCGAATCCGACGTTCCCGCTGAACCCGGCGAACCCGCTGCTTCCGCTGCTCTCGGCGAGTTCGTCGAACTCGACGTCATCGGGCGGATCGCTTTTCCACGAAAACGGGGCTGTCTAATAAGTCTTAGGCAGCCCCATTTTGTTTATTATCTAAGAGTAAATACGAACCAAATAAAAAAAGCAAAATAACAACAGGGATATTTGGAAAATAAGTCTAAAGTTCCTATTTTTGAGAAACGAAAGATACGCAGACCAAACTGTTTATCTTAGCAGAGATCAACTAAATATTACTAATAACCATCGATAAACAGTCGAGGTGCGTGCACATAGTGCGCGGTCCTTGACCAAAATGGTTATTACATTAGTTGATTGATCTCTGCTAATTGTGAAAGTTCCGCGCACTTTATTTTGGAAATGTTTTATTCAAAATAAATGCCGAACTATGAAGAAACATCGTCAAACTCATATCCCGCATTACGGGTATCAAGGACGAATATCACATTCACACATTCCTTTTTCACAGACATCGAAAACATTTTTTCAGGCGGGAGAGTTATATCTGTTCCACCGCAGCAATATCCGCTGTCCGTCGAGAAATTCGCTGTGGGGTCAGTACGATAAACACGAACAAGACCGATTGTATCTGGAGTCGAGCAGTCTCGACCTGCGTACTTTCCGCAAATGGCATGTGTTGCCGTCGGAGTATTGCTATTGCCGCAAAGCAAACCGCAGCGAACTACGAGATTATTTTTTTGCTTTATCCTGGAGTGAACAGCGCGTGGCACGCAATTCTCCATTCCCTAATTACATCCCATAGAATCCTCTGTCCGAGGAGGCAGTGACGCAACAACTGCAGGAGGGAGAGGTCGGTTCGGATCTCTCCCGTTTTGTATTCGCATGTTTTTCTGGGGGGGGGTAAAATATAGGCTTTTATCCTGATTTACAGAACAAAAGCCTTTGTTATACGGTAAAAAATTCGTATATTTGTTTTGCCCAACAATAATAAACGCCCGTATAACTATGACGAAGATAACATTTAAATCCGACAATCAAAAGCAAAGTTTGCTTTTACCACCCAGTTTGGATGAATTAATACCCGCGACACACAGTGTTCGTGTGGTGAATGCCATCATCGATCGTTTGAATGTAGACGTAATTCTGCACACCTATCGCGGCGGAGGCAACAGTTGTTTCCATCCGCGACAGATGCTCAAGATTCTGGTCTATGCCTATCTGAACAACATCTACTCATCACGCCGCATTGCGCAGCAGCTTACGGAGAACATCCACTACATGTGGCTTTCGGGCGGTGCGAAGCCGGACTTTAGGACGATCAACTATTTTCGGGGGAAACGGTTGAAGGGCATTTTCGATGACCTGTTCCGTCAGGTCGTGGAACTGCTCCACAAGGAGGGCTTCGTATCGCTGGAAGTACAGTACATCGACGGGACGAAGATCGAATCGGCAGCCAATAAATACGGTTTCGTCTGGCGTGGCTCGGTGGAAAAACACGACAAGCGGCTGCGGGAAAAAACCGATGCCGTATTGCGCGAGATCGAACAGGTTATCCGCGACGAGCAGCAGCAGACAGATACGGAATCGACGCTCTCGACCGAGGAGTTCGCTTCCCGTGTAGAGCGTATCAAGGAGCGGATGGATGAGGAAAATCTCACCAAGCAGCAGTACCGAGTCGTCAGAGACGTAGAGAACAAGGCGCTGCCTAAAATGAAAGAGTACGAGCGGCATATCGCTACGATGGGAGATCGTAACTCCTATGCCAAAAGCGATCCCGACGCGACATTCATGCGCATGAAAGAGGATGCCATGCTCAACGGGCAGCTCAAACCCGGATACAACGTACAGATCGCCACCGAGAATCAGTTCATCACCAATTACGGCATCTTTCAAAGACCTGCGGATACGGGAACGCTGATCGACTTTCTGGAATCTTTCCATAAGAAATACGGAATGCACAGCCGTGAGATCGTCGCCGATGCCGGATACGGAAGCCAGCAGAACTACGAGTATATGTTCGGCAAGGGAATGATACCTTACGTCAAATACAACTACTTCCATAAGGAACAGACCCGGGCGTTTCGAAACAATCCCTTTCTGCAACAGAACCTCAAATACGATCCCTCGACAGATCAATTTACCTGTCCGGCGGGGAAAAGCATGGTACGGATTTCGGGTAAAAATCCCAAGTCTGAGTTAGGATACCAAGCTCACACACATCTGTATCAGGCCTCCGGCTGCTCCCGATGTCCTCTCCGAGAAGAATGCCATAGTGCTGAAGAGAACCGTATCATACGCGTGAATCATGCCCTAAACGAGTACAAGCGTACGGTCAGGGAATTGCTTACATCCCAGCGGGGTATGCTTCATCGCTCCCGAAGACCCATAGAGCCCGAAGCTGTATTCGGGCACATCAAAGCCGACCATATGTTCCGCAGATTCCGATTGCGATCGTTACCAAAGGTCAATATTGAATTCGGACTCGTCGCATTGGCACACAATATACGTAAAATAACGTCGATCACATTGCTTGATAAGCGCAGTGACGATGATCCCGGAAAAAATCATAAAAGTTATGTGGTGAAATGCCGAATATGGGCAAATTCTCTAATTTATTCCGCTGCTTAATATTCTTGAATCCTCAAAAATAGGGCTGCCTAACTTTTATTGTTAGACAGCCCCATTGTTCGTGTTGAGGCGTTTTCGGCAGGGGCGGGCCGTAGCCTGAGGAGCGAGCCTCCGCTCGGGGTGACTACGGCTCGCGCGGCTCAAAGAGCCGCACTCCGCAATGCAATCATAGCGAACAGAACTTCGAGCGGCAGCAGAACCAGGGGTTGCGTAGGTCTGCTTCGTTGTAGAGCAACTCGCGGCCGTCGGGTAGCGAACGAGTCGTGCCGCCCGCTTCGGCGAGGATCAGCTCCCCGGCGGCGGTGTCCCATTCGTAGGTATGGGTCGTGCGGACATAATAGTCGATGCGTCCTTCGGCCAGCAGACAGAATTTGTAGGAGCTGCCTTGTTCGACGACCTCCAGGTCGGGGTGTTTTTCCCGTAGCCGTGCGATACATTCGTGTGTCTCTGCGGTCTGGTGCGAACGCGATACGGCTACGCGCAGGTGGGTATGATCCGCTTCGTTCGACAAGGGCAGCGGTCGCCATCCCGAGACGATCTCGTCGAAGGTCCAAGCTGCGCCGTCGTCGGGCTTAACCCCCTCTTTGAGGTAGGAGCCTGCGCCGCGCCCGGCGATGTACATTTTGTCGAAATAGGGGACATAGACTACTGCGCCGATGCAGATGTTGTTCTCCATCAGGGCGATGTTGACCGTGAACTCGTTGTTGCCCTTGATGAACTCCACGGTGCCGTCGAGCGGATCGACCAGCCAGTAGAGCTCCCAGTTGCGACGCTCGTCGTAGCGCATTTCGCGTCCCTCCTCCGAGAGGATCGGGATACGCGTGCTGCCCAGGTATTCGCGGATGGTGCGGTGGGCCGTGCGATCGGCTATCGTGATGGGGGTAAGGTCCTTCTTGAGGCTTATGTCGTATTCGTCGGGGTTGCGATAGATGTGCATGATGGCGGCTCCGGCGCGTACCGCCGCGTTGAATAGCGGTGGCAGCAGGAATTTTCTCTCCTGGTCGTTTATCATCGTGGTTCGTTGCGGTTTGAGGTCGTAACTCGGGGTTGTCATGGTAAAGTTAGCAAGAATTTATGATATTGTGAAATTTTTCACATTAAAAATCCGCCGACGTCGGAAAGGCGTACCCGAAGGCGTTCGCCTGTCGTCGTTTCGAATTCCGCAGATCGAACGTGCATATGCAGCTGCGAGTAGGACGTAAACCGTTGCAAGCGACAGCATCGCTGCGGAGAGTGGGTTCGTAGCAGCTGTCCATGCGATTCCTGCGGCGAGCAGAAGAATGCCTGCGACGACGGTCGCACGCAGCAGGCGGGGATGTCGTCGGCGACGGATCATCAGAGGACGCCAGATCGTGCGTCGCCGTTTGCGCGGTACGGTGCGCTCGGGGCGTCCTGCGTATCCGCCTGCTGCGATCACCGCCTCGCGAGCCAGTAGCCGCAACGGTGCGCCGAGGGGACTGCGGATCGACTCGACGGCACCGTCGGGCGCTTCGCCCGCTTCGGCGACGAGGCGTTCGATCGTGCCGGGCAGCAACCATCGGTCGTCCTCGACGGGCAGCAGATAGTCGTAGGTCGCTACGGTCGTTGCGGCGTCGAAATCCCCGGCGGCGGTATCTGCGGAGCGGTTGACGAGCACCAGGCGCCGAAAACGGCGTTTGCGCGAGCGTCCGACGGACCGGATTCCTTCGACGGCCAGTTCGCCGGTCGGCGTCCACTCCACGCGGATCATGCGGTAGTGCGATACCAGGGCGGCGTACTCCTCGGGGCAACGTGCTGCGTCGAGTACCGCGATCACCTCGTAGTTGGCATATTCGACGGCCAACAGGTTGCGGATCTGCTCCGGGTCGCTCACGCCGCTGCACAGCACCGAAATGCCGATGCCGCCCGGAGCATCGCACGCCAGGCCCCGCATCGGGGCGAGCAGGCGGCTTTTACGTCGTTCCCGGACGATGGGGACGAGCAGTGCCGTCGCGGCTGCGACCAGGCAGAACGAGAGTATGAATCCGACTATCGGCATGCCAGCGTACATTTATAGGATTGGACGAGCGCTTCGTAGTAGGGTTGTTCGTGGGGCTCGAAGAGGCGTTGCAGTACGTGGGGTGCGTAACCTCCGGCAGCCATGCGGCGCAAGAGCGTCTTGCGGTGTGCATCGTCGAACCGGGCGATGCGTCCGACGATTTCGCGGCGGCATAGCGGCAGCTGCATCGACCGGAGCGTGTCGAGCGCTTCGAATGCCAGTTCGGGCGAAAGATCGGTGTCGACGATGCGCAGCAACGGGATTTCGGCCTCCTCGATGCCGAATTGCCGGACGATCGCGATGCCCAGGCGCCGCAGGTTCTCCACGGGCGACTCCAGCAGCGGTGCGTAGGCGATGGGGAGCATGCCGCGGCGCAGTACGGAGAGGATCTCGGCCGTCTCCGTGGCGGTGAACGGCGAAGGGTAGGATGCGATGGCGTGCAGCGCTTCCGCAGGATCGGCGGTGATTCGGACCAACAGGGCGTAGAACCGGACGTAGCGGTTGCGGCTCGAAGCATGGTTCGCAGCTCGGAGTGCGATCTCGGGAGCGACGGGAAGCTGCGCCAGCAGGGCGAGGTAGCAGGCGCGCCGGTATCCGCCACTGCGACGGATGCGGCGCAGCAGCCAGCGATCGAGCCCGTATTCTGCGACGGTGCGCCGCAGGGGTTCGTCGTCGGGGCCGTAGGTGGCACGGATCGTCTCGGCGAGCGTTCGTACCAGGATGGCACGGGCCCCCGGGCGATTGAGAAGCGGAAAGCGGGGTGCCGTGCGGCGTCCGGAGAGCAGGGCGACGGTCAGAATGTGGAGGTATTTGGCCCGCAGTACGGCGTCGCGTCCGCGGCGCCGCTGTCGCAGACGTTCGGCGACGAGGCCTGCGGCGAGCAGGAGCGATCCTGCGATGAGCGCCGCGATCCAGAGCATCGAAACAGCTGCGATCATGATCGACGGGCGATTTCGGCTGCGACCTTCGCCCGCAGCCGCTGGAGACTCAGGGGAAAGGTCAGGTATTGGTCGACGCCGCATTCGAGCAGGCTCAGCACCGTGTGTTCGGCCTGCTGCCATGTCACGACGTAAAACACCGGGCGGCGCAGCCCGGCCGGGCGCAGTTCGCGGACCGGGTCGCCGCCGCACAGAAAGGGGGCCACGCGCAGCACGATCACCAGGTCGAACAATCCTTTGCGGCAGCAACGTCGCATCTCGTCGTCGCCCGCAGCGCAGCGGATTTCTACCGGCATGTCGGCCAGCGTGAAGCGCATCAGATCGCGCAGAAACTCTTCGTCGGAAACAATCAGTATTCTGTTCATGCGTCTCGGTGCCGGTCGGACCGGCTGCCGACCTCTGCCCAAAACCATGCCAGAGGGGCGATGCGCCGATTTTTTCTGCCGCACATGTTGTTTTTAAGATAAATATGCGTATATTTGCACTCCGAATTATGTTCTAATACATACATCGATTCAAATGTACGTTATAGTAGAGATTGCAGGTCAGCAATTTAAAGCTGAAAAAGGTCGGAAACTTTATGTTCACCGTCTTCAGGGCGAAGAGAATTCGTCCGTAAGTTTCGACAAGGTCCTGCTCACAGACAACGACGGTCAGGTCAAAATCGGCGCACCTGTAGTAGAAGGCGCCGCGGTGAAGTGCAAAATTCTGAAGCACCTGAAGGACGACAAGGTTCTGGTCTTCAAGAAGAAGCGCCGCACGGGATACCAGAAGTGCAACGGTCATCGCCAGGCACTGACGCAGATTCTCGTCGAGGAAATCGTTGCATAAACCTTTTTAAAACCGAAGAAACATGGCACACAAGAAAGGTGTAGGTAGTTCGAAGAACGGCCGTGAGTCGGAGAGCAAGCGACTCGGCATCAAATTGTTCGGCGGTCAGTTCGCAAAGGCGGGCAACATCATCGTTCGTCAGCGCGGTACGGTGCACAACGCCGGTGAAAACGTAGGTATGGGTAAAGATCATACGCTGTTCGCACTCGTTAACGGAACGGTTTCGTTCTGCAAGAAGCGCGAGGGCAAATCCTATGTGAGCGTTACGCCGCTGAGCGAGTAAGCGTTCGCTGCCCGAACGAAAGTTTTGAGCCGTCCGATTCGTCGGGCGGCTTTTGGCGTATACGGCTGTCCGATTCTTTGCGGAAGTTGTCCGGAACGTATTATGTGTTTGGAAGTTGGAAATATTCTACTTACCTTTCAGGGCATTCAAATTTAGAGGTGAATACCAAGAAAGGAGGTAATGTATTCATTGAAGTTCTGCCCCATTTATAACTTAAAATGAAAAACTATGAAAAAGATCGTATTTGGTCTTATGACTATTGGTTTGGCAGGCTTTTTTATCGCAATTTTGCTGTAAGGATGTCATAAGAATGAGGCAGTGAATCAAATGCAGGATTCGAAAAAATCTGTTTTAATTGAAGAGTTGACAGATTTCAATGCCGGATTACTGCAAGGAATGGATAAACACACGACCAGAGGCATTAGAAATTTGCTCAGCTGGTGTGCTATTGGTGGCGCGGATCTTATTGCTGGTAAGGAAGGAGCACAGATCGGAGGCGCTATTGGTTGTATCGGAGGGGCTGTGGATTTACTATTTGCGGGGCAGTATGTGCGGCTGGAGCATCTTATATGGCATATCTTGCTTGTTATGGGTTTAGCATTGCAGATGATGGTTGGGTGATGCCTCCTCCCACCTCCGATTATATTTATGATAATCCGCTCTATTTCCTGGATGCTTTGTGTAAAGTTACAACGGAAGATATGAAGACGTATAAAGAAGAAAATGCCATTAATGTGCATTTCCCTGAAGGATATGAATAGGTTGAGGAAGTTGGATTTGTTCATAATAGGACATTAGGAAATATCTTTGAGGATCATTCCGATACGACTTATCCGGAGATGCATATCGCATGTGATACTATTTATATCGCCAATGAAAGATTACCCAGGACTGTTGTATACGATGCCCTGGATATTCCTGAATTCAAATCGGCATATCAACAGGAGATGGATTGTATAAAGTTATCGTTGACTGAATTGGGCGCAGTGGATTTGGACCGATATATGGAGTATAAGGATGCTTCGGGCTATTCGGAAATTACGGCTACTATTCTTGAACTTTTCATGGATATTTATACGCAATATCCATCAAAATTGGAGGATGTAGATTTTATTATCAATTATTATGTGAAAAAAATTGCCAATTCGTCCGAAGTGCCCGAAGAGGAGGTCGAAAGTCTCTATACAGCCCTCGCGATTGCCGCATATAGTCCACGGCTTTGGAAACCTATTTTTGAAAAACATCTGGATGACAGTCAATTCTATGGAGAATAAATGCTTCCTTTCGGGCTCCCGTCCCGATGCGCTGACGGGCGCAGTCGCCTATTTGTTGCTGATCCTGGCGCTTTTGCGCAACGATCGCGACACGGTGATATTTTGGGCCGTGGCTGCGGCGATCGGCATTCTGGCGATTGTCGCGATCGTGCGGTTCTTGCTGCGGCTGCGCAAGCCGGCGCCGGTGGCTTCGGAGGTTCCGCAGCGCCGTGAGGAGCTTATGTGGCGCGCAATCCGGATGGCCGCCTATTTCGGCTTGCTGGCGGTTATTCTGCGCGACATTCCGTCGGCCGCGTTGGTTGGCGGTGCCGTTGCGGCTTTTCTGCTGGCGGCGGTCGCGGCTATGGCGCTACTCTCGAAAAGAGACTATTGATAGTGGGGCCGCCCGACGAATCGGGCGGCTTTTTTGTAATTAAGGATTTTCGAATCAGTTCGCCGCCATGCGGCGAACTGCGCAGTCTGATAGACTGCATTTTTTCGAATCGCTTTCGTGCTTCTATTTTTCGTGCCTTTTGATGCCAAAAGGTACCGAAAAGCATCCGCATGTCGTTCTCGCGGGATCGTCGCTTGGCTGTCGCTTACGCGGGCTACGTAAGATCAGGCCTTTACTCCCTTCGTGCAATCAACGCTGTGAGCCGCACTGCTATTTCTAAAATCCCGGCTCTTAGCCGGGCGCTGCGAACGATGATGCGGATTTTTTGTGTCGCTATGCGGCATAAGCCTAACGCCGCCTGTGGCGACGACCTCAAATCCGGCTCAATGCCGGAGAACTTTCGGTGCTTTTTGCGGTCAAAAAGTACGAAGTCCCGCTAAGAGTGGGGATTTACAATTGACCTTGCAGCAAAGATCATCTGCGGCGGCTGGGCCGGTCGCACCAAAGGTGCGAGCCGGCCGAAGATGTCAAGGCTGTGCCTTGCAGATTGCAGCCAAAATCATAGACCCCGGCTCTAATCCGGATGCCCGGGGGAGGCTAC
>CAXHRY010000005.1:0-139184 GCA_964018965.1 uncultured Alistipes sp. | reverse complement strand
CCGGCCGAAATGGCGCGCAAATACGTCGAATGGACCGGAAATGCCGATATGAGGAATGTGATGATCGAGGCCGTGACTGTCTCGGCACAGAGGCAGCGCGAACGCCTTCTCGAGAAACAAAAACGCGAAGACCAGTCCCGCCCGGAATTCCGGAAATCGGCACAAACCTTTACCGCGGATCAAATTACGCAACACAGCGCCTATACGATTCTCGACGCCTTGCAACGCATGCCGGGAATCGAAATACGCGGCTCGCGAATTCTTTATAAAAGACGTACACCAATCGTAGCCGTGGACGGAATTATGGATCTATCCTATGAACAATTATATGCTAACGGAGCATCGTCGCTCGGGACGGAACTACCGAAACGAGAGGACGAAATGTCGGCAACGACCCTCGTCAAAGGAGAAGGCAATCGGGTAAGCTACGTAGTCGACAATTCGCAGCGAGAAAGCCTGCTTACGACGACCGCTCCCGAAAAGCATGTTCTAACAACGCATAATCTGCCTGTCGGATTACAATATCCGGTCGAATTCGTCTCGCGCATCGATTTGCTCGACGGCAATGACGCGATGAGCATTTGGGGACACGATGCCTCGGGCGGAGCGATCTCCATCACGCTGAAGTCGGGAGAAGAATGGAGTGAACTATTGCGTCAGACCGTACGTACGGATATTGCATTGGCCACGCCATGCGGTTTTCAAAGTCCTGCAGAACATTATGTCCCGGCATACGACACTCCCGAGGCGGTGAAATCCCGGGTGCCCGACTTCCGGACGACTTTATACTGGAATCCGGCGGTCAAAGCCACAAACGGTCGTGCTACGATAGAGTGTTACCTTAACGATGCGGCCACCGAACCATCTTTATTTTTGGAAGGAATCGTGAATAATTATTACATAACCATTAATAAGTTATAACAATATAGAAAGCAAAAAATAAACGAATTCATTAGTTATATAATTTTCACCCGGGGTTGATAACATTTACCCCGGGTGAATTTTAAAATTTACTTACATTATGCACCATGACGAAAACGGCACACAATCTATATTTTGAGTAATTCCACAATAATCCGTTTGCATAATTTCACACTCATCCTTAACAGTTTCAGGAACCGGAGGCATGATGCTAGTACAACCTCGAGTCTTTAAATCATCACACAAACAATTAGAATAAAATGTATCAGCTCCGCCTTGTACATTATTCTTAGGAGCCAAAGTTAGTGCTACAACCACGTCTTTTTTCAAGACCAATTTTCTTTTTTTCATAATATTGCATATTATAATATTAATATTGACTTACTCTTTTCGAAGATAGGCCGACGCTATGGACCTCGTAACATTTTTCCAATCATAGGTTCGTATTCAATAGGTTTTACAGAACGACGCAATCGGCCGAATCATTCGGGAAATCAATCGTGTATTCTCCGTTATGATCTCAGCTGTTCCGTCCATTTGCCAGATAACAGGCAGTTCACGACGATATGTCGTTGTCAAGCCCTCGGGAAATTCGACCTCTGCCGAATAGACAGTCGTGAGCCCGCTATATGTTCGAACGTATTTCGGGGCAGGGGAAATCGATCGCACATATCCTTTGAGTTTGCCGAACTCCATATGCGGATAACCGCTCAATTCCATGTAAACGACCTGTCCGGGTCTTATCCTCCCGAGATCTCCGGACGGAATATGAAGCCGGCCGATTACGGCAGTCGTCCGATCTCGAACGAAATCGCGATTCTCGACTCTTCGCTCCGGATCGTCGGAGACATTTCCGGGTATTATCATACCGCACACCTCGACCGTTTCCGGATATCGGATAAAGTAGCTTCCGACCAGGATGGCAGCGAAAATCACGAAAATCGCAGTTATCCCCCACCTTACGATCCAGGGAGGAATTCGCCCCATGATCTCCTGAACCTCATCGCTGTAATAGTTTTCGATATGAGCCATAACGTATCGGTGTTAAATTCCTAATTCCAGTTGATTTTTCACCAGATTATAGTAGTATCCCCGCTTTTCCGTCAATTCGGCATGCGTCCCCTGCTCGACGACTTTACCTCGATCCAGCACCACGATATTATCGGCGTGCTTCACGGTACTCAGACGATGCGCGACGACGACGACCGTTTTACGAGCGAACAATCGCTCCAACCGCTCCATGATCGTGCGCTCGTTATCGGCGTCAAGCGCATTGGTCGCTTCGTCGAGAAGCAGATAATGCGCATTCTTGTATACGGCACGCGCGATTAAAAGACGCTGTTTTTGTCCCGTACTGAGGCCGTGTCCGTCGGCTCCGATACGTGTGTCGTAACCCAGCGGCAATTCATCGACGAATGAATCGATATTAGCCATGCTCGCAGCCTGTCGAACTTTTTCCATATCGGGAGTCTCATCCGATATGCCGATATTGTTCGCTATCGTATCGGAAAAGATATACCCTTCCTGCATGACGGTGCCGCACATCCGTCTCCAGTGCGACGGACTGTATCGAGCGATACTGCGATCACCGAGCAATACGTCCCCTTCGGTAGGGGCGTAAAATCCCAATATCATTTTGAGCAACGTCGTTTTCCCGGATCCGGAGGTTCCCACGATCGCCGTAACCTTATGCGCCGGAATAACGAAATCGACGTCATCCAACGCTTTGGGCGAATTCGGACCTTCGTATCGGAACGTCACATGCCGGAACACGATGGCCTCATCGGTCGGAATATCCCGAATCCGCGGATGTTCCGGCGATTCCTCATCCTGTCGTTGCTGTATCTCGTTCAGTCGTTCCAAAGATATTTTCGCGTCCTGCGTCGCCTGGACGAACTGAATGAACCTGGATATCGGAGCGTTCAACTGACCGATGATGTATTGCAGCGCGACCATCATACCGAGTGTGATTCTGCCGTCGATGACCGACGACGCAGCGAGGAAAGATATCAAGACATTCTTCGTCTGATCGATGAACAGTCCGCCGACCTCTTGCGTTTGTCCGAGCGCGAGCCCTTTGACCGACACATGAAACAACCGGGCTTGAATACGCTCCCATTCCCATCGTTTCTGCTTCTCGCAGTTATTGAGCTTGATATCCTGCATTCCGCCGATCAGTTGCACGATGCTGTTCTGGTTGGCGGCAGCCTCTTGAAAACGCATATAGTCCAGCGCTTTGCGTCTTTTCATGAAAAGCAGCACCCAAATTATGTACAACGCGCTTCCGATCAGAAAGATCCCGAGAATGGCCATGTCGTACCCGCCCATTATCACCCCGTATATTACGAACGATACGATCGCCATCGTGATGCTGAGCAGCGAGCCGGTGAGGAAATTCTGAATCCGATTATGATCTCCGATACGCTGAATGATGTCCCCGACCATCTTCGTATCGAAAAACGCGATCGGCAACCGCATGAGTTTTGCCAGAAAATCCGAAATCAACGAAATACTGACGCGCGTCGTCATATGGAGCAGCAACCAGCTGCGGATGAGATTATTGGCGGTCTGGCCCAGTACGAGAATGATTTGCGCGATCAGAATCGTCACTACGAAAGAGAGATTGCCCGTCCCGATTCCCTTATCCACGACGGATTGCGTGAGAATAGGAAAAAACAGGCTCAGAATACTTGCCGTAAGCATGGCGAGTACGAGCTGTATGAGATAATTCCGATACGGCTTCAGATACTGCAAGACATATCCGAAATTCAGAGCCGGCGGCCGATCGTCTCCGTTCCGATAAAATGCCGGCGCAGGTTCCAGCAGAACGACCGTCCCTGCCGGACATTCGACCTCGCCGTCATCCGAACCGCCGATTCGCTCGCTCTGCTCGTCATCCGACAAGATCGAATTCTCGGCATAACCCGCCAACTCTTCGATATCCAATTTTTCATATTCGATTCCGCGGGCCAATTCCGACTCTTGTCGCATATCGACCGTGACCGAAGTCGAACACCAAGCCTTCAGAAAGGCTTGTTCGCTATATTTCAACAGGCCGTGTGCCGGATCGGAGAGATATACCCACCAATGTCCCCGTTTTTTCCGGATTTTATAAACCACGACGAAATGCCGTTGTCTCCAATGCACGATGCAAGGCAAGGGAGCGACGCTACGCAACTGATGCCAGGTAAGTTTCAGCGTCACGCTTCGTAACCCGATATCTTCGGCGGCATTGCAAATTCCCAATACCGAAACGCCCTCCCGCGAAATGTGGCACCTCTCCCGCAGCGATTGCAACGAATAGTAGCGGCCGTAATATGCGGATACGATCCGCAAACAGGTCGGGCCGCAATCCATCGATTCCAGTTGCGTATAATGGGGAAATCTTTTCATAGGACGGTTTTATATTGCAATTCCGAGATATCGATTTCAGTCGAGCATGAAAAAATTCATCCATTTCGCGGACTCCATTTCCGGCTCGGCGAGCGAGAGCAGCATAAGACCGATGCCGGATATGCCCTCCAGGAGCCCGTATCCGAGGCTCCACGAACGATCCGTCCAATGCCATATCTTGTAACCGGCCAAGCCATCGTCCATATGTCCCCATTGCAACGTGCGGTCGAGCCAATAATCCCGCGTTCGCTCGAAGAGCGGCAATCCCGTCTGTCGATACATATAGTGATACATCATGCAGACGCTCGCCGATCCGTGACACAATCCGGCATCGCAGACATTGCTGGTCGCCGCATCCCGTCGAGCGGCGGATGCGATGAAGACTTCGACAGCCTTATTTCGCCATTCGGGATTCTTCAACGTTCTACCTGCTTGCCATAGCGCGGTAGAGACTCCGAGATCGCCGTAGCACCATGCCATTCGGCTGCGATGAATTTCGCCCGAATCGTTCTCCAGAGAGTGGGCAGGAAAGAAACATCCGTATTTCGAAAAGTCGATTTGCTGGGTCATGATATAATTGCAGGCATTTCGGACGATCCGGTCTCGGCGTTCGTAATCGAGGCCGTCGGAGCGTAACGAGCATAAAACGGAGATGATACTCGACATGCCGTGCGAAAGGGAGATGTTATATCCGAGTCTGTTCTCCGGTCTGAACTGCGATAACCATTTGTAAGTCGAAGCCGTTTTCACTGCGGTCTGTTCCAAGACCTCCAAAACGGTATTGGCATAGTCGGTATCTTCCGAAAAATATTTCAGAACGCCCAATCCGCCGTGTAAGTAATCATAATTATTTCGACGAATGCCGTCGATCGAAAACCGATGCAAAAACCGACGATAAGAATCTTCGATATCGGAAAAATCGACATCCGCAAGTCCTTCGCCGTTCAGGAAGCGCAGCCCCTCCAAGATGCCAGTCATACCGGAACAGTACGTCGGAATCTCGGTCCCGGAACAGACGCGATCCAGGAAGGAGTCCAGAAAGCTGTCGAGAACGGCTTCTTTAGCAGAATCGGGATATGCACGTAAATAGTATTTGCAAAAGACGACAGGGCCCATGTCCCCGGAAAACAAACCGCAATTGGCAAAATCCGAAGGTTTTTCAGTCATCTTGCGGAACAACACGTCGGCTATTTCATGTATTTTGGTTTCGATCGGTCGCATATTGAAAAGAGGATAATGAACATTTATTCGATAACGTTCCGGCGTCGCGCAAGCACGGAGCCGTAATATTTTTTCAGGAAATCGTACAGTACCAACTCATGCACTCTGTTTTGCGATCTGAACCACCGATTCATGGTCATGTGCAGAATGCTCGGCAAAAGCGTCTCGGATGCCGGAATATCGAGCGCCGCATCTTCCATTTCTCGAAGCTTCGTCGCTATTTCGGATATTCGGGCCCTCCGACTCGCCAGAATTTGTTCGAACTCCGGTGAAATGTCGCGTTCGCTCAGATAAAGGTCTATTTCTTTCCTGAAAATCCGATATTTGTCATTGAGTTGTTTGGTATAGGCATGATTGATGAATCCGAATTCGCGCAGGAACCGGTCGGATATTCCGCTCATCAATTTCGATTTCCGGTCTAACGGATATCCGAACTCCGAGAGCGTGTCGTCCAGCAGGCATAACGCCAGTTTCCAGCGCGTATGTTCTTTCTGTTCGAGGGACTCTTGCTGTTCGACGAGGGAGAGCAGTTTCAGAACATGCAGGCTGTCGATCCCGAAAAGGCTTTCGAGCAGTTCCACGGAATCGGCTCCGTACCGTTCGATTTCCCGAACATAAGTGTCGCACGCTATCTTTACGATCGTCCCGTTGTCCGCCAGCGGTTCGAATTCCCGGATAAATTCACCGAACAGCTTGCCGTATGCCGCCGAATCGGGGATATGGAATCGGAGTCTGAGGTGGAAATCCGGATCCGTATAGCGAATGAAAAAGAAATTGTCTACGGTTCGCTCCGCATATAACCTGTCGACCAAATGCGCGACATTGCGAAACAGTAATTCGTCCGCCGACTTCTGTCCCGTATATATTTTGAAATAGAGCCATCGGCTACCCGGAATGAATGCTCGTCGAATCATGCTTTGTCCTGTTTGTGAAAAAGTATAATCAGTTCGTTGGTATAGGTATCCTCGCCCTGTCTTACGACTGTATTCGAAACGTCGAATAAGAACTCTTCCAAAATGATTTCTGGCCGTTTGAGTGCAGTTCCGACCAACATTCGCAAACACGCAATATCGCACAGATCGAGATAGAGTTCGTTGTCGAAGTCGGGGATCACCACATGTCGGGGAATCCGTTTCGCCCGTCTGAACTCGCTTATTTCGGAAAGCAGCGCCTCATCCGACGCTTTCGCAAGCATCCTGATATCGTGGGACTTCACCCGCCACATCTGCCTGCCGAGAATCATATTCTCATACTGGATGCGCGGCAAATAATCGAAATCGGAAAACAATTGCGGATTCCAATCGCAGCGAAGGGACAAGACGCATCCCTGATATTGCAAATCGCAGAGGAACCGATAGATCGGAATCGTGCTCGACGAATGGTTGTGGGCGCAGGTCAATCTGGGTACGACCTCCTTATCGTATTTCTTCGAACGCAGCACGATACGTCCGCCGCGCACCGAGAGCATCAAATCTTCTATGGTAATATCTTCTGCGTGCCGGTCGAAATTCGAGAGATAATGCAACGTATAATCCCTCGTGAGCGGGCGCGATGCGACATTTCCGACTCTGGACTCCGGCAAATGCGCAATTTCAGCGACTATGGCATCGGGGTATTCCGTCCCGTCCTTTTCACACACCTCTCGGAACAAATCGGCCAGCTCATCGTCCAGGTGAGCGAAACGCCCCAGCAAAGATCCTCCGCAAGCCCCTCCGATGCTTTTGACATGGATACGGCCGTCATCCAGCAGACTGCATAATACGGAAAAGGTAGGCGAAAGCGTATTCCGGAACGACGTATTTTCGAAATCCTCATCGGTCAACATTACGGTGGTCTCTTGGTCTCGAATGCACCGGACGTATTTGTGCAACAATATTCTGTCGGTTCGAGACAGCTTGATATCGATGGTATCGGATCCGCGACGGGGCATTACCAGATCATCAACCAGGGGGCTGATGCCGTTTCCGGACGAGGCGGAAACGGGATAACCGAGCCCCAGTTCCCCGTCCAACGCGTGCGCTAAGGGTACTTCGGAGTTTTCGTACCGATTCTGAAAAGCTTCGATAAAACGCGAAAGCGTCGCCGGATTCCGCTGACTGGAAATCCGGGACAAAAAAACGATCAACCGTTCGAGCCCCTTTACGATACGAGTCGACAGGACCGCAGACTTCACCGGTTTGAACATATCGGTTTGGAACAGGTATTTGGGATCGTATTCGACACCGAGTCCGTCGAGCAGCGTCGTGATTTGGGGATACGAAGCCAAAGTGGTTCCGACGGGAGAGGAATCGATTTCCGTCAACAGAGCCCGAATCTTCTCCAAATCATCGATTTCCGGTATATTCCGCAATCGGGATAATTTACCGATCAATACGGACAACGCATCGTCTCCGACCACCTGGGGATCCAGATCGCTTTTCAGGATCTGCGACCGGATAATCTCCTCGATGTAGGCCCGCGCATCTTCGGTCGTGATATCGTCATCCGTCAAGGCCGCACACAGCGTATCGATCGTAGCCCCGTTTTTCGCGACGTCGAGCGTCCGTGCCAAAGCATCGTCGATTTCAACCGAAACGACATCGTGCAAACGTTTGGATCGACGATAACGATACTCGACGTATCTGTATTTGCCTCCGAGAGCATACAGACTGTCGTTGGGATAGAACCGTAATTGTCCGCGGATATGCGGCCGTTGCTCCAAATCCTGGATCAAAGCGCACAAGTATTGCATATCGAGTCTTGTGCAACGCCTGTTATGCGCGGGCGCTTGCAGTTCGATCGCCGTTTCGGGTCCTAACGCACCGCAAGAGCAAGCGGCGAATAAGCCGAAGGGCGTACAGCGCGTACAGGCGCGATTGCGATACTTCAAAACGGATTCTTCGAACTTCAATTCCTTTTTACGCTCGGAAGACCTATTTCCCCGGAAAATATCCGGTGACGCCAAAAATAACCCCTCTCTGAAGATCTGCGATTCGTCCGAAGTAAAAGATCGGTCCAATCTCGCCATCGAAAATACGGGGGTACGCAGTACGAATCGAGAAAAAGGGATATAAACAGGAGCCTTATTCATAAATAATACAACAATAAATCAAGAATAAATCCAATTACAATAATATATTCACACTATAAATATAATAAATTATTTAATTACACAATAAATATTGTATAAATTATAATATTAATAATTTTTTTTGATAAACAATTCGGTCAACGGAGACCTTGCAAGGCGGCAATTCCGAACATACCGCACATTCTGAGCAGATGTCAATAAGACGGGCACATAGCGACATTTTGCGAACGATGCGCCCGCGCAGGCGCTTACCGGCGAACGAGCGACACGGCATCGTCACCTCCGCAAGGCTATCACTGCGCATTACGACGACGCCCATCATAAAAAAACATCCCGTGACTTCGTGAGTCACGGGATGTTCGGGCAACCGCACCGGAGTGCGTTTTTTGTCAGGATGTTATTCCACTTCGATCAACACGGCATCGGTCGGAACCGTCTGGCCGGGAGCGACCAAAATCTGTTTCACCGTTCCGGCGTAATCCGTCGTAATGGAATTCTCCATCTTCATGGCTTCGAGTAACAACACCTCCTGATCGGCCTTGACCTGATCGCCTACAGCGACCAAGATCTCGATGATACGGCCCGGCAGCGGTGCTGTGACGACATTCCCCGTAATTACGGGACGCTCGGCCACGGGAGCAGCAGGAGCCGGAGCAGCAACGGGTTCGGCAGGCTTCGACGCCTCGTAAATCTTCTTCTTGAGGCTGGTCAGGAAGCCTTTGGCCACCAGCGGGAACAACTCCAACAACAGCACCTCTTTCTCGTCGGCAGCCAATTTGACGCCTCCGGCTTCGGGCAGTTCGGGATTGGGCTGCATCTTGTATTTCGACGTATCGTAAGGGGTCTCCTCGCGAACTCCGCAGATCTTGAAACGGAACTCGGGATCGATTTCGACGGGAGTCTTACCGTATTCGCCCTTCACCAGGCCGACGAACTGCGAACTCTTGTTGGTATACATCGCACGTCCGGCCTTCTCGTCCAAGGCGCAGTTCACCGCCTGGGCACCTACGATCTGCGAAGTCGGCGTCACCAAAGGCGGCAAGCCGGCAGCAAGACGCACCGAAGGGATCAGTTCCATAGCCCGCGGCAGAATCTCCTCGGCTTTGAGCTGCTTGAGCTGCGCCACCATGTTGGAGTACATACCGCCCGGAATTTCAGCCTTCTGCACCAGCTCGTTGGGCGCCGGGAATCCGAACCAGGCCTCGATTTTGCGGCAGGCCTCGATCGTCGCAGCTTCGTCATCACGCTGCGCAGCCGCGATCGCCGCGTCGAAGAGCGCCTCAACCTCCTTGGGCAACTTGTCCTTGAGCGGGTCGAACGGTTTGGGTTCGGGTTTCTCCGTGCCGAATACCGACTGGTTGAGCTCTTTGCGAATCTCGCGCAATTCGACATTGATCTTGGCCACGGCCTCCATGTTGACACCCAGATCGATACCTAACTTCTTACAGAAGACGTAAACGAGCTCGATGGCCGGAGCGCCCGTACCGCCTGCGAAATACCAGCAGTTCGTATCGACGATATCGACCCCGGCGACGATGGCCGCCAGCACGGAAGCCAGACCGTAACCCGGCGTACAGTGGGTGTGGAAGTCCACCGGAATCGAGATATGCTGCTTGAACAGCTTCACGAGCGTGGCTACGCGGCGCGGAGGAATAAGTCCCGACATGTCCTTGATCGTAATCATATCAGCACCGAGTGCCGCCATCTGTTTGGCCTTGTCGAGGAAATAAGCGTCGGTAAAGACGGGACGCGGCTTCTTCTTGCCCGTCAGGCGCTGGAAGAAGGTCGGTTCGGGATATTTGGGATCGACCGTATAACATACGGCGCAATCGGCGATACCGCCGTACTGCTTGACGTATTTGATGGTCGATTTCACGTTGTTCACATCGTTCAGCGCATCGAAAATACGCATGATGCCCAAACCGCTCTCGATCGCATTGCGGCAGAATCCGTCGATGATTTCGTCCGTATAGGGAGAGTAACCGAAAAGATTGCGGCCGCGCGACAACGCCGTAAGTTTCGAAACGTCTCCGATAGCTTTATGAATAGTCTCCAGGCGGGTCCAGGGATTTTCATTGAGGTAGCGCATCACCGAATCGGGTACGGCGCCTCCCCAGACCTCCATAGCATAGAAATTCGCATCCTTATAATAAGGCAGGCAACGGTCGATCTGCGCCTGATTCATGCGGGTCGCGAACGAAGACTGCTGTCCGTCGCGCAACGTGAGGTCTCTGATTTTAAGATTTCTCGCCATAATAGTTTACGAATTAGAAGATTCATACTTCGTTTTTCGCAAACAAAAATACGAAACAATTCGCATTTTCGACTAATTTTCGAAAAAAATCTTAGCCGAAGACTCTAGCGAGCAACCGCCGCAACAGCTACGGATGAATGCGCATGCGCGACATGCGCGAAATCACTTCGTCGCGCGAAGTGCCGTCGAGATAGTGTTTCTTGAACAGATCGACGCAAAAGACGAACATGGCCAGCATCAGCGGTCCGAAGATCACGCCCATGAATCCGAAGAGCGACAGACCGATGAAGACGCCGAAAATCGTAATCAGCGGATGGGTATCGGCCAGTTTCTTCTGCATGACGAAACGCGCGACGTTATCGACATGCGTCACGACGAGCGTACCGTAGAGCGTCAGTCCCACAGCCGCGCCCCAACGTCCGTCGAGTGCCATGAATCCCGCCAGGGGCAACCATATCAACGCCGTACCGAAAATCGGAATGATCGTGGCGAAACAGGTCATCACGCCCCAAAACAGCGCTCCGGAAACCCCGAACAACAGGTAGCCGACATAAGCGACAACTCCCTGCACGAGCGCCAGCAACGGAATTCCCAGTGCGTTCGAGCGGACGATCATCCGGATCTCGCGCATCACGCTGCGCGACACCGATCGGCTGAAAGGCATGATATCGCGACAATACTGCTCCATGCGGCGCCCGCCGATAAGCATGAAATAGAGCACGAAAAGCAACACGACGATATTCACGCCGAAATTGACGATTCCGCCCACAAGCATCTGCCCGATGCGAGGCAGGTTCCCGATGAGCGACTGCAGATTGTCCTCTCTCCACAAATCATAGCCGGTTTTCTCCCGGATCGTGTCGGCTATATCCCGCAGCGGATCGACAAACACGGAAGGATGGGCCGCGAGATCCTGCACTTTCGCGACAAGCATCCACACCACCAGCGAAACGGGTATCAAAAACAGCAAGGCGGCTTCTACGAGCAAAACGGTAGCAGCCAGACTCCGCCGCCACCGCAAGTCATCGGCCAGACGTCGCATCTGCCCCCGCAGCAACACGTAAATCGTCGAGGCCCCCATCAGTCCGCCCAGAAAAGGCGTCAACTCGATGAAAATGGTGATACCGAACCCCAGGATGAGCGCGAAAAGCGAATATCGCCAATATTTTTCCCGGAACGTGAGCATGCCGCAGGCACGCGCAAGGAACGTGCCGCGAGAATTTGCGACGGCAGCAAAAAAATACGGTATTCCGTTGCGTCTCTTCCTTATTTTATTTATCTTTGCCGCATCAAATAAAAAGGCTCCATGATACACCGATACGTTATGATGACTTTTTATCGAGCACGATCCTTTAATCGGCAAATCGCAATGGGGCTATCGTCTGATTAAACGAGGGATATTCCGTACATGGAATATCTCTCGTTTTTCGTTCACGCCGAATCGAACATTATCATAAACACAAACAAACATCAGTCAAACCAAATCAAACGCGTATGAAGAAATTTCTATCTGTCCTGCTCGCACTGCTCGTTTTCTGCACCGCTTCGGCGCAGGTGACGACTTCGAGCATCAGCGGCAACGTGACCGACAAAAGCGGTCAGCCGCTCGTAGGCGCTACGGTAATCGCCGTACATACCCCCTCGGGTACGCAGTACGGCACAGCCGTAGACACCAAGGGCAACTACCGGCTCTACAACGTACGTCCGGGCGGTCCCTACACGTTGATCTTCCAGATGATCGGTTACCAGACGGTCGAGAAGACCGGGATCCAGCTCGCGCTGGCCGAGAACAACATCACCGATGCCTACCTCGAAGAGGATGCCATCGGCATGGAGGCCGTCGTGGTTTCGGCCGACGGCAAGAACTCTTCGATGAACAGCAGCCGCGCCGGTGCGGGCGTCAACGTCAGCCGTGAAGCGATGGAGCTCATGCCGACCGTAAGCCGCAGCATGAACGACATCATGCGTCTCTCGCCGCAATCGAACACCACCTCCAACGGGTTCGCAGTCGGCGGCGGCAACTACCGTCAGTCGTACGTCACGGTCGACGGCGCCGCCTTCAACAACGCATTCGGCATCGGCAGCAACCTGCCCGCGGGCGGTTCGCCCATCTCGCTCGACGCCCTGGAGCAGGTATCGGTTTCGGTAACTCCGTTCGACGTGCGCCAGAGCGGCTTCACGGGCGGTGCGATCAACGCCGTGACCCGTTCGGGCGACAACGAGCTGCGCGGTTCGGTCTACACCTACCTGACCAACAACAACCTGAAGGGCATCCGCGTCGGCGACTACGACCTGACGCGTTCCGAGGCTGCGGAGTACACCTACGGCGTCACGCTCGGCGGTCCGATCGTCAAGGACAAGCTCTTCTTCTTCGTCAACGGCGAATACCAGGACGAAACCGTAGGCGGTCCCACGCGTCTGGCCCGTACGAGCGAATCGCAGGAGTGGGGCAACGGCACGGATTACAACCGTCCGCTGGCCGCCGACATGGACAAACTCATCAACTTCGTCAAGGATAAGTACGGCTACGATCCCGGCCCCTACACCGGATACGACATCAAGGCTCCCGACTACAAGATCATGGCCCGCCTGGACTGGAACATCAACTCGAACAATACGCTGAGCCTGCGCGTTTCGCACACCCACAACCAAAACGCCAACTCGCCCTCGTCGTCGACTTCGCCGCTGAAGAACACGACGATCTATCCGGGACACGGTGCCGGAGGCGGTCGTACGTCGCAGTACGGTTTCTTCTTCTACAATTCGCGGTACTACCAGGATCAGGACTTCACCTCGGTAGCCGCCGAACTGAACTCGCGGCTGTTCAACGGCAAGGGCAACAACGCCCTGCGCTTCACCTACTCCTATCAGGACGAACCCCGCACCTACGACGGCAATCGTTTCCCGACGATCGACATTCTCCAGGACGGCGACGTCTTCGCATCGCTCGGCACGGAGATCTTCACCGAAGGCAACCTGCGCCGCGTGAAAACGTTCGTCGTAACGGACGAATTCAACCTGCGCGCCGGAGTCCACAGCCTGCTGGCCGGTCTCCAGTTCGAGAGCAACGAGGCCACCAACGGTTACATGCAGGCCGGCAACGGATTCTACGTCTACAGCTCGCTCGACGACTTCATGAACGACCGCACCCCGTCGGCCTTCGGTCTCACGTTCTCCAACAACCCCGACGGTTCGCAGTTCCTCGCGCAGATGACCTACCAGCAGGCGTCGCTCTACCTCCAGGATGAAATGGACCTGCACAAGAATTTCAAGCTCACGGCAGGTCTGCGCTTCGAGGTGCCGATCTATCCGTCGCTCTCGGGCAACTACAACGAGGAGTTCGCCAAATACAACTTCGGCGGCACCCACTACTCCACCGACCAGCTTCCCAAGACGCGTCTGACGGTTTCGCCCCGCGTAGGTTTCAACTGGGACATCACCGGCGAGCGCAAATATATCCTCCGCGGCGGTACGGGCTACTTCGTCGGCCGTATTCCCTTCGTCTGGCTGGTTTCGGCCGTGGGTAACTCGGGCGTAGGCCAAACCACGAAATACTGGAATTCGGGCGTACCCGAATCATTGAAATTCCACACCGACGCGAAAGACATGATTGCGGACCTCGGCCTGAGTCCCGAGGTATCCGTTCCCGCCTCGCCGACGATCATCGACCGCAACCTGAAGATGCCCGCAACGTGGAAAACCTCGCTGGCATTCGACGCCAAACTGCCGGGCGGCATCGACTTCACCCTCGAAGGTATCTACAACAAGGATTTCCACCCGTCGGTGGTCGACAACCGCGGCTACAAGCCCTGGGACGATTCCAGCAAGGATGTAAACAGCATGTGGGTAACGATCGCCCCGGGCGACATGCGTCATTACTACGGCACGATGTACAGCGACAAGACCTGGGCCAACAGCTATCAGAACGTCTACTACATCACCAACGCGGGTAACGACGCCTATTACTACTCGATCTCGGCACAGCTGCACAAACGCTTCGCCTTCGGTCTCGACGTGATGTTCGCCTACACCCACTCGGGCGGCGAGAGCTACGGCGACGGTATCGGCGACCAGGTATCCTCGGCTTACTACACCAACCGCTACTCGGTCAACGGCATCAACGAACGCGAACTCGGCTACGGAACCTACATCGCTCCCGACCGCATCGTCGCTTCGATCGGCTACCGCAAGCAGTACGCCAAAAACTTCGCTACGACCGTATCGCTCTTCTACGACGGCGGACAGCTGGGCTACGCAGGCAGCTATTCCTACTCGCGCTACTCGTACACCTATACGACCAATCTGGTGAACGACTACGGCGCCAGCTCGCTGATCTACGTTCCCGAGAGCCGCAAGGCGCTCGACGGTTGGAACTTCGTCGACTTCCACTACACCGAGAACAAGGTCGAGAAGGTCTACACCGCCGAGGAGCAGAAGGACGACTTCTGGGCATTCATCAACCAGGACGACTATCTGAAAAACCGCAAGGGTCAGTATGCCGAGCGGGGGGGGGCCGTGATGCCGTGGCACCACCGCTTCGACTTCAAGTTCGCACAGGATTTCTTCGTCACGACCAAGGGCGGCAAACGCAACACGCTGACCTTCGGCGTCGATATCATCAACGTCGGCAACCTGCTCAACAAGAACTGGGGTCTCTACCAGCAGGTCGTAAACAGCAGCCCGCTGAAATACGACAAGGGTGACATCACCTATCTGATGGTCAACGGCAAACGCAACACGAAGACGTTCCAGAACTACAACAGTTTCGGTTCGACCTTCTCCGTACAGTTCAGCCTGCGTTACCGCTTCAACTAATCCATCCGCTAAGGATAAACGCAAAGGAGGCCCGATCGGGCCTCCCTTTTTTATCGAGGTATTGAGAGCGTGTTTACCGTCAGACCTGCGAGATGAAGCCAGCGGATAGGAACTCGGCAAGCCCACCCGGGAAAGACTGCGGCCCGCACGGGCTAAAAACCAGGCTCTTAGCCGGAAACAGGTCGCGACCCTCCGCCTTTAACTTTTCGCATTTTCCGGAAAGCCGCCTACAACAACAACCGCCGCAGCGCCTCGCACGATGCCGCAGCATCGTGGGAATCGAATCGAAATCCGTTGATACCCATTCCGCGCGCCATCTCGATATTCGCGGCCCGATCGTCGATAAAGAGCGTCTCGGCAGGATCGAGCGCATAACGATCGAGCAGAATTTCGTAAATGCGGCGTTCGGGTTTCACCGTACGCTCCTCGCACGAAACGACCTCGCCTTCGAAAAGCGAATAGACCGGAACGCGGCGCAGAAAATCGATGAACTCCACCGACATGTTCGACAACACGAGGAGCCGGTAACCGGCCGCTTTCAGGTCGCGCACCAACCGTTCGGTCGGCACGATGGGTTCCTGCCGGTCGATCGCCTCCCGGAAATAGGCCTCGCAAACCTCGCGCGAACGTCCGCTCACTCGGCACAGGTCGCCGATCACCTCGTCGGCCGTCCGGGTTCCGCGATCGTACTCCACCCAGAACTCGGGCATCGGATCGGTGCGGATGAACGAAAAGAAATCGATAAAGTCCTGCGTACACTTGCTTTTGTCGCGGGCGAACAACACGCCGCCCAAATCGAATACGATATTTTTCATAGCGCTAAGATACGAATAAGCGGGGGCTATGCCAAATTTATTTTGGACAACCGACCGCAGAGTCGCTTCGGACCGCCGATAGCTCGCGTCCCCCAATTGCATTTACCAAACGGACCGCCCACCCCGCCACAGGCTCATAGCCCGTGTGCATCCCGCGTTAAAGCAAGCCCGTGTCTGTAAAACATCGCCCAGGCGAAAGTTCCCCGGCAGCGTAGAAGACAACGGTTCATCGGTTTGGTCCGGGATTTGCAACCCCTCGGACCGAAAAAAACACTTTATCGTATGAATCACGGCATAAGCATCCTGTTTCGCGCCATACCGCTGGCGATGGCAGCTTTCTGTTTCGCCTACGGCGCCTACATCTACTCCTCGGGCAGCGATGCCGCCCGACTCACAGCAGGTCCGGTGGTTTTCTTTCTCGGCTCGATCTGCGTGGCGCTCTACTGCACGGCAGCAACCATCATCCGGCAGATCATCGGCACCTATTCGGCCGCGGCGAAGTACCTTTTTCCGGCCGTGGGATACACGTTCGCTATTCTGACACTCGTCTGCGGCCTCTTCATACTCAACTCCCACGCTGCAGGATCGCTCGTTACGGGACACGTCGTCTGCGGACTGGCGCTCATCGCAGGATGCGTCGCCACGGCCGCCACGTCGTCCACACGTTTCAGCCTGATCGCGCGCAACTCCGCCGATCCGACGTTCCACATCGTCCCGGAGGGTTTTTCGCGCAGCGGCGTTATGACGTTGCTGGCCGTCGTCTCGCTCCTCGCCGCAACGGCATGGGTGTGGTGCATCCTGCTCTACGTCCGCGGCACGCTCCCGGCACATATCGTCGCGGGCAGTGTCATGCTGGGCATCGCCTGCGTCTGCACGTCGCTCATCGCTTTGGTTGCCACCATCGCACGTCAGATACGGGGCAGCTATACGATGACCGAAAAGGGCAAATGGATGGCCTTGCCGCTGGCAATGGGCGCCGCGGCCTTCATCGCGGGGATCGTACTACTCATCGTCTACCGCGGCTATACGATCAACTTCGTAGGGTTCGTACTGATCGGCCTGGCCCTGATCTGCTGGAGCATTTCGAGCAAAGTGATCCTGCTGGCAAAAATCTGGCATGCCGATTATCCGCTGGCCAACCGCATACCGATCATTCCGGTCCTCACGGCGCTCGCATGCCTTTTCCTTGCGGCATTTCTTTTCGAAGCGGCACTTTCCGAAGCCAAGTTCTTCGTTCCCGCACGTGTTCTGACCGGATTCGGAGCCATCTGCTTCACGCTCTACTCCATCGTCTCGATCCTCGAAAGCGGTGCCAAGAAGTGACCCGCCCGCATAAACGAACGACACCCGGGAACGAATCCCGGGTGTCGTTTCTTTTCGGCAGGTTCCTTTACGAACCGAAGTTGTCGTAGAGGATGTTCTCCGGCGGTACGCCGAGCGAGTCGAGCATCTTCACCACCGACGAGATCATCATCGGAGGTCCGCACATGAGGTAGATACAATCCTCGGGAGCCTGGTGGTTCTTCAGATAGTTTTCATACAGCACGTTGTGGACGAATCCCGGAGTATACTTCTCGCCCACGGCATCCGCAGCGGGATCGGGACGGTCGAGTGCCAGGTTGAACGAGAAATTGGGGAACTCCTTTTCGATGGCACGATACTCGTCGACATAGGGAGCCTCCTTGAGCGAACGAGCTCCATACCAGAACGACACGGGACGCTTCGTCTTCTCGGTCTTGAACAGGTGCATCAGGTGACTGCGCATGGGAGCCATGCCGGCACCGCCGCCGATGAAAATCAGCTCCTGCGTATCGGGCAGGTTGTCGGGCAGGAAGAATTCTCCGTAGGGGCCCGAGATCGTCACCTTGTCGCCCGGCTTGCGCGAGAAGATATAGGACGAACAGATACCCGGGTTGACCTTCATGAAGGCTCCGGCCGCACGGTCGAACGGCGGCGTAGCGATACGGATGTTGAGCATGATGATGTTGCCCTCGGCCGGATGGTTGGCCATCGAGTACGCGCGGAACGTCGGCTCGGGATTGGTCGTCACCAGGTCCCACATCTTCATGTTGTCCCAATCGGCGCGGAATTTCTCGTCGATATCCATGTCCGAGAACTTGATCGCATCGTATTTCGGGATGTCGATCTGAATATAGCCGCCGCTGCGGAACTTGAGATTCTCGCCCTCGGGCAGCTTCACGACGAACTCCTTGAGGAAAGTCGAGATATTGCGGTTCGAGACCACCGTACACTCCCACTTCTTCACGCCCAGCACCGCTTCGGGCACCTTGATTTTCAGGTTCTCCTTCACCTTAACCTGGCAACCCAGGCGCCAATGATCCTTGGCCATCTTACGCGAGATGAAGCCCGTTTCGGTCGGCAGGATATCGCCGCCGCCCTCCAGGACCTGACATTTGCACATTCCGCACGAACCGCCGCCGCCGCAGGCTGAAGGCAGGAACACCTTGTTGTCGGCCAACGTCGCGAGCAGCGTCGAGCCGCTCGCAGTCGTGAGCACCTTTTCGCCGTTGTTGATATCGATCGTCACTTCGCCCGAGGAGGTCAGTTTCGCCTTCGCATAGAGAAGCAGCGCGACCAGCACCAGCGTAATCACCAGAAAAGCGGCGATCGCAATTAAAATCGTTGTAGTCATTTTTTCCGAATCTCTTTTTAAGGGTTAGAACTGAATACCCGAGAAAATCAAGAAGGCGATACCCATCAGACCCGTGATGATGAAGGCGATACCGGGGCCTTTCAATGCTGCGGGAATGTGGGAATAGGTCGTCTTTTCGCGAATGGCGGCCATCATGACGATCGCCAGCCACCAGCCCAGGCCCGAACCCAGGCCATAGACGATCGTCTGCCAGAGCGAGGTCAGCTCGCCGCCGTCGACCTTCTGCTGCATGAAGAGCGAACCGCCCATGATGGCGCAGTTCACAGCGATCAGCGGCAGGAAGATGCCCAACTGGCTGTACAACGTCGGCGAGTACTTCTCGACGATCATCTCCACAAGCTGTACGAATGCGGCGATCGTAGCGATGAAGACAATGAAGGTCAGGAAGCTCAGATCGACACCTGCGACGAGTGCATTAGCCTTCAGCACGTATTCATACAAGAGGTAGTTCAGGGGCACGGTCATCACCATCACGAAGGTGACGGCGGCACCGAGTCCGAGAGCCGTCTTGACGCTCTTCGACACGGCGATGTAGGAGCACATGCCGAAGAAGAAGGCGAAGACCATGTTGTCGATGAAGATCGACCGAAATATATTCAAAGATTCCATACGCTATCCTCCTATTTTTCCTGTAAATCCTTGTTGCGCGAACGATGCACCCAGATGATGCAGCCCACGATGATGAGCGCCATCGGCGGGAAGAGCATCATACCGCAGTTCGAGTAGAAACCGCCTTCGGACATGTACCAGCTCTCGGGAATGACGCGCAGACCCAGCAACGTGCCCGAACCCAGCAGTTCGCGGAAGAAGGCCACGATGACCAGAATCAGGCCGTAGCCCAGACCGTTGCCGATACCGTCGAGGAACGCAGGCCAGGGTTTGTTGGCCAGGGCGAACGCCTCGACACGTCCCATGACGATACAGTTGGTGATAATCAGACCGACATACACCGACAACTGCTTCGACACTTCGTAGACGAAGGCTTTGAGCACCTGGTCGACGAGGATCACCAGTGCGGCGATAACGACCAACTGGACGATGATGCGGATACGCGACGGAACTCCGTTGCGCAGCAGCGACATGACCAGGTTGGCGAAAGCCGTGACGACCGTCACCGAGAGCGCCATGACGATGGCGGGCTTAAGCTGCACGGTCACAGCCAGCGCCGAGCAGATACCGAGAATCTGCACGATGACCGGGTTGTTCGCGGAGAACGGGCCCGTCAGGTATTTCATATTCTTAGCCGAAAACAAAGGCTCTTTTTCCATCTTACTCATTGTTTCCTCCATTTACATCGTTAGACTCCTCACGCACGGGCTCGAAAACCTCCTCCGCAGCCGCAGCCGAACGTTTGGCTTCGAGCAGCGGGAGGTAGTTGCCGAGGCTGTTGCGCAGCATGGCCGTCACACCGTCCGAGGTCTTCGTACCGCCCGAAATGGCGTCGACTTCGTGAGCGGGATCTTTGGCTCCGCCCTTGCGCAGCGTCACCGAGACGAAATCGTCGCCCTCGAAGATCGATTTGCCGACGAAGCCGGCCTGATACTTCGGCGTTGCGATCTCGGCACCCAAACCGGGCGTCTCGCCCTTGTGGGACATGATGATACCCGCCAGGGTCGCCATATCCTTTTCCAGAGCGACATAACCCCAGATCGGGCCCCACAGTCCCATGCCCGTCACGGGCAGCACCACACGGCCGTCGCGCGCCTCGAAAACGGGATATTTACCGGCCGCATAAGCGCCCGGCAGGTCGTTGAGCAGCGCGAAGACGTCTTCGCCTTCGATACGCTCGCCCTTGCCGTCGACGACATAGGCTTCGATGAAGTCGTCGTAGTTCTGGTCCGAAGCGGAGAGCGATGCCAGGATGGCCTGTTTCTTCTCGTTGAGCTCGTTCTCATACTGACGCTTCTGCAAACCCAATGCGGCGCAAGCCAGGAGCGTAGCCACGATGACGACCATCACCGTAGCGTAGAGGATAATGTACTTATTGCTGTTCTTGTCCATGATCCTTCGTTATTTTACCGGTTTAATACGTTTTTTGCGGCGCGCGATGTTGGCTTCGACCACGTAGTAGTCCACCAACGGAGCCAGCGCGTTCATAAAGAGGATCGAGAGCATCATGCCTTCGGGATAGGCCGGGTTCACCACGCGGATCAGCACGGCCAACGCACCGGTCATCAGACCCACGATGCACTTACCCGCATCGGTCTGCGACGAGGTTACGGGATCGGTAGCCATGAACACGGCACCGAATGCGAAGCCGCCGACGATGAGATGATACCACGCCGGGAACTCCGTCACGCCGAGCGCCTGAAAGAGGTAGCCCATAGCCAGACCGCCGACGAATACCGAAACCATCGTCCGCCACGAAGCGATGCCCGTGAAGAGCAGGATCGCACCGCCGACGAGGATCGCCAGGGTCGAAGTCTCGCCGAACGAACCGGGGATGAAGCCCAGGAACGCATCCATAGGCGAGAAAGACATCGTGCCGGTCGAGCCGAGCTGCTCGAGCGCCGTAGCGCCCGTGATGCCGTCCACCCGGGCGCCCATCATCGTCCAGTCGGAGTACCATACGGTCTCACCCGACATCGAGGGCGTATAGGCGAAGAAAGCGAAGGCGCGGGCCAGCAGCGCGGGGTTGAAGACATTCATACCCGTACCGCCGAATACCTCCTTGCCGAAGACCACGGCGAAAGCGGTCGAGAGACCCACCATCCAGAGCGGCGTGCTCACGGGGAAGATCATCGGGATCAGAAGACCCGTTACCAGGAAACCCTCGTTGACCTCGTGGCCGCGCGCCTGCGCGAAACCGAACTCGATGGCCAGACCGACGATGTACGACACGCACACCATCGGCAGCACGCGAACCAGACCGTAAAGGAAGGCCTGGAAGCCTTCGAGGCCCACTTGCGAACCCGTATTGAAACAGCCGAACAGGAACGCCGGCATGAGCGCCATCACCACGACGATCATCGTACGTTTCATGTCGTTGGCGTCGCGGATATGCGCACCGCGCACGGTGGTGGTGTTCGGCACGAAGAGGAACGTTTCGAACGCATCGAACGTAGACTCCAGGAAACCCAGCTTGCCGCCTTTGGAGAAGGTGGGTTTCAGATTATCCATAATTTTCCGTAATCCCATCGTTATGCCTCCTTAATCATTAAGTTAATACCGTCGCGGATGATCTGCTGAATATCGATCTTCGAAGGATCGACGAACTCGCACAAGGCGAAATCCTCCTCCGTGACCTCGTAGATACCCAGGTTCTCCATTTTGTCGATATCGCCCGCCAGACACGCCTTGAGCAGATACATCGGATAGATATCCATCGGGAGATACTTCTCGTAGAGACCCGTCACGACGAAGGGACGTTCGCCGCCGTTCATATTGGTATCGAGCTTGTAGGCCTTCTTGGGGCAGAGCCACGAGAAATAGGCGCGCGATACGGAGAACTTGTTCAGACGGGGCATCGCCCAGCCCAGCAGTTCGTACTTGTCGCCCTCGGGGATCACCGTCACCTGATTGGCGTAGAAGGTCAGGAAGCCGTCGGCCGCGACCTTAGTACCCGTCAGCACGTTGCCCGAAATGATGCGTACGCTGTCGCCCTCCTTCTGCTTGCGGACGTTGCCGCCGAGCAGCGAATCGATCTTCGCACCTGCGATGACGCGGACGTATTGCGGCTTCTCGACCTCGGAACCCGTTACGGCGACGATCTTCGTGCGGTCTACGCGGCCTTCGTTCACGAGACGACCGATCGCCGCGAGATCCTGGATGTTCACCGTCCAAACCACTTCGCCGCGATTCACCGGATCGACGTGGTGGATCTGAACGCCGACGTTGCCTACCGGGTGTTTGCCCGCGAAGGTATGCAGTTCGACACCCTTCAGCGACGGCATGGCGCCTTCGGCCTTGGCGCGCACCGAAAGATGAACTTTTCCCGGCGTCAGTTTACGCAGCGCGTCGATACCGGCCTGGAGGTTCTTCTGTTCCGACCCCAGCACGAAGTTGTAGTCGGGAGCCAGGGGCGCGGAGTCGAAGGCCGAGATGAAGATGGCCTTCGGCGTATCGCTCGGGTTGGCGATGATGCCGTAAGGACGCTGAACGAGCAGCGGCCAAAGGCCCGAGCGCAACAGCAGGGCGACGATCTCTTCGCGCGAAGCCTTCCCCAGATCGGGTTTGGCAAACTCCTCGTACTGCTGCTCGGCATCGGGAGCGACCGTCACGGAGAGCACTTTGCGTTTCTCCCCGCGATTGACGGCAGCCACCTTGCCGCTGACGGGTGACGTAAAGAGGATCCGCTCGTCGTACTTGTTGAAGAACAACGGCGTTCCGGCCTTCACCTCATCGCCCACTTTCACCAGCAACTTGGGAGTCACGCCCTCGAAATCGAGGGGCGAGAGGGCGTACTCCGAAGCCGTCGGCGCTACCGACAGCGTCTGCTGAGCCTGGCCCTGCAAATTGATGTCGAGACCCTTGCGTAGTGTAATGATTTTCGACATGGTTAATGATTTTGATGTGTTAAGTTTGGAATTCAATTCTATTGTTAGCAAGATAACAGTTTTTTCCGCGTGCGAAAGTACGAATTTTTTCGCGAAATCGGGTATACGCGCACCAATATTTTTTAAATTTACTTAAAATTTCTACATTTGCATTCGCGATGCTACCGTATGTGGACATACACACCCACCGTCCGACCCTCCGCGCCATCGAATTGCGCACGGCGGGAATCCATCCGTGGGATGCCGCGACGGGGCGGATCGAGACGCTCCTGCCGACCTTGGCGAATGCACAAGCCATCGGTGAAATAGGCCTCGACAAGTTGCGGGGCCCCGCAGCCGATATCCAGCTCACCCTGCTGCGCGAACAGTTAGAGCTGGCGCAGCGGCACGACCTTCCGGTCGTGCTGCATTGCGTGAGGGCCTTCGAGCCGTTGATGCGCGAACTGCTCCGCTTCCGGCTTCGAGCCGTGATCTTCCACGGATTCGTCGGCTCGGAACAGCAAGCGCTTCAGGCCGTAGCTCGGGGCTATTACCTCTCCTACGGCATCCGGTCGTTGCGCTCCGCACGCACGGTCCGGGCCCTGTGCGCCACGCCGCGCGAACGGCTCTTCCTGGAGACCGACGACGATCCGATCCCCATCGAGGAGGTGTACGCCCGCGCCGCCGAAGTGCTCGGCACGACGATCGAAACCCTGCAACAGACGACGCTGGCCAACTACCGCCGCATTTTCGGAGCATCCGAACAAAAAAATAAAAAACACTGAAAAACGATATACCATTTTACACCAACGGCATTTCCCCCGTTACCTTGCGGCACGTAACCGTAAGTCCCCTACTCGGAGGGGATTTACGGCGCATCGCTTCAGCGATAACCATGCGTCGTTTCTGCTGTGGCGGCTCGGCAATTCGAGCAGAGCTCGATTGCACTCGCCTGCTGCCGCAGTTAGAGGAGGGTCGGATCTTTGAACGCAGCGGAACGCCGCGAAACACCGACCAGTCCGACTCCAAATGACGAACGAAAGGCCCAAAAGCGTAAGATGCTACGAAACGACACACCCCAATGACACCCCAATGGCTTGAACGCACTGAACTGTTGCTCGGAGCGGAGAAACTCGACCGCTTGCGCCATGCGCACGTACTCGTCGTAGGATTGGGCGGCGTAGGAGCCTATGCCGCGGAGATGATCGCCCGAGCAGGCGTGGGACGCATGACCATCGCCGATGCCGACGCCGTGGCGCCGTCGAACATCAACCGACAGCTCGTCGCACTCCACTCGACCGTAGGGCGGCAGAAGGCCGACATCCTGGCCGAACGATTGCGCGACATCTCGCCCGAGATCGAGCTCTCGGTGGTCAACCGCTACATCAAAGACGAGGAGACCTATATTTTATTGGACGCGGCGCGCTACGACTACGTGGTCGATGCCATCGACACCCTTTCACCCAAACTGGCGCTGATCGCCGCAACGCTCGAACGCGGCATGCCGCTCGTCAGCTCGATGGGGGCCGGGGCGAAAACCGACCCCACGAAGCTCGAAATCGCCGACATCTCGAAGACCCATCACTGTCCGCTGGCCCACATGCTGCGCAAGCGGCTGCACAAGATCGGCATCCGCAGCGGATTTCGGGCCGTATTCTCGCCCGAGCCGATGCGCGAAGGGGCGATGATCCTCTGCGAGGAGCAAAACAAGAAATCGAACGTCGGAACGATCTCCTACATCCCGGCCCTGTTCGGCATCGGATGCGCCTCGGTCGTCGTGCGCGATTTGATCGGAGAGTTATAGGAATGAAGAAGTTACACAATCTCTATTCTTCGATCGTAATTTCGCGTTGGACGGCCGAAACCTCGCGGCCTTTGGCCGCGTTTACAAATCTGACCCACCCCTAAATCCACTCCTCAGGAGGGGACTTCAGATCTGTTTGTAAATTGTATGTAAGTACAAAAAGAAACCATGATACCGAAAATCGTTTTTCTCGACGAATACACTTTGGGCGGCGCGGATCTGAGCCGGCTGCATGCTCTGGGCGACTACACCGGATATGACTTCACCGCCGCCAGCGAAATCGCGGAGCGTTGTCGCGAGGCGGAAATCGTCATCACCAACAAAGCGGTGTTGGACCGGACGACGATGCGCGCGCTGTCTAAACTACGACTCATCTGCGTAGCGGCGACCGGCGTGAACAACATCGACCTCGACGCAGCCTCCGAGCTGGGCATCGAGGTGCGCAACGCCGCGGGATATTCGACCCACGCCGTTGCCGAAACCACCCTGGGTGCCGTTCTGGCACTCCGGCGGCAAATCGTCTATTTCGACCGCTACGTCCGCAGCGGCGCCTACTCCGCCTCGCAACGGCAATTCCACTACCACGGCGCCAACCGACAACTGCACGGTTCGCGCTGGGGCATCGTCGGCCTGGGAACCATCGGCCGCGAAGTCGCCCGCCTGGCTGCGGCATTCGGGTGCGAGGTACGCTACACCTCCACCTCGGGCATCCGCCATCCGGAGGAGTACCCTGCCCTGCCGCTCGACGAACTGCTCGCATGGGCCGACATCGTATCGGTCCACTGTCCGCTGAGCGACCGCACGCGGGGCCTTATCGGTGCCGGAGAACTGGCCCTCATGCAGCCGCATGCGCTGCTTGTCAACGTCGCCCGCGGCGGCATCGTGGACGAAACGGCCTTGGCCGCAGCCCTCGACACCGGCACCATCGCGGGCGCGGCGCTCGACGTCTTCGCGCAGGAACCTCCTGCCCCCGACAACCCGCTGCTGCACCTGAAGGAGCAGGACCGCCTGCTGCTCTCGCCCCACAACGCCTGGGCACCGACCGAGGCCATCGACGTGCTCGTCGGCTGCATCGAAACCAATATCCGAACCTGTTTCCCCGACGCATGAACGACTCGCACATGACCGAAGCCGACCTTCGCCGTCGGCGTGTCTTCGACTTCCTCGACCGCCACGCGGTCCGCTATACCTGGTACGAGCATCCCGAGGCCCCGACCTGCGAAATCGCGCTGCGCTATTGCAGCGGCGACGGAGCCCGCCACTGCAAGAATCTCTTTTTCCGCAACCACAAGGGCGACCGGCATTATCTGGTGTGCTTCGACGCCGAGCAGCGGCTCGCCATCCGCGACCTCGAACAGCGGTTGCACCAGGGCAAGCTATCCTTCGCCTCGCCCGAACGCATGGAGCGCTGGCTGGGATTACGTCCGGGATCGGTCTCGCCGTTCGGGCTGATAAACGACCCCGCGCACCACGTGCACCTGTTCCTCGACACCCGAATGCGGGAGTGGCCCGTATATGCGTTCCACCCCAACGACAACCGCGCGACGGTGGTCATCGCGCGGGAGGATTTTCAAAAATTTCTCGCAGCCGCGGGAAACAGCTACGAATTCATCGAGTTGTATTGAACCGATGCACGCCCCGGCGGATTCGCTGCGGGACGACACGCCGCAGCACGGCGCGAGTCATGATCCGACGGTTCAGAAAATTGACGAGAAAGCCTGTTGCGAACGCCGCGACGAACGTTCCTTCGCGCACCCCCTCGATGCGACGGGAACAAAGATAGGAAAGAATCACCGCCGCAGTCACGAGCGACACGTCGAAGACGACCTTGAGTCGACCGAAGTCCCTGCCGTAGCGCTGCGAAGCATACTTGACGAATCCCTCGCCGCTCATCATCGCCACACGAGGCTTGATCTCCAACACCACGCCTACGGCCTGGGAGAGGCATCCCGCGGCCAACAAGGCCAACGACATCGCATAGCATTGCGGATGCACGGCATGCGTGAGCCACATATTCAGGTCGATAAAGAGGCCGAAAAGCACCGAAAAGGGCAACTGCAACAGAATCTCGGCGAGATCGCGACGGGTCCAGCGGTCGCGAATCAGCCAAAACTGCCCGAGGATCAGCATCGCATTGACGAGAAACGTACATGTACCGAGCGAAAGCGGCGTATTGAGGCTCAGCACGTAGTTGATACTCGATATGGGCGTCGTTCCGAGCATCGAGCGGACAATAAGCACGATGCCGCCCGAGAGGAAATAGACGCCGAGGATAAAAATCAGATAATTGCGAACAAATGATTTCATATTACAGATTTTAGACCTGCTAAAGCAAGGCTCCGACACGAACAATCCCCGGAATCGACATCGACTCCGGGGATTATCCTTGCGGACCGGATTACTTCAGCTCCACGAGCGATTCGCCGGTCATCTCGGCGGGCTGCGGTACCCCCATCAGTGCCAATACCGTGGGAGCCACGTCGGCCAGGATACCGTTCTTCACCGACTTCACGCGATTCGAAACGACCACGATGGGCACCGGATTCAACGAGTGCGCCGTATTGGGCGTACCGTCCGCGTTGACGGCATTGTCGGCATTCCCGTGATCGGCGATCTGCACGACCTCGTAACCGTTGGCCTTGGCTGCCTCTACGACCTTCGCCACGCAGCCGTCTACGGCCTTTACGGCTGTCACGATGGCGTCGTAAACGCCCGTATGGCCCACCATGTCGCCGTTGGCGAAGTTCAGGCAGATGAAGTCGAACTTTTGTTCATTCAGCGCAGCAACCAGTTTATCAGCCACTTCAGGGGCCGACATCTCGGGCTGAAGGTCATACGTAGCGACCTTCGGCGAAGCGACCAGAATGCGCTCCTCGCCCTCGAACGTCTCCTCGCGGCCTCCGTTCAGGAAGAAGGTCACGTGAGCGTATTTCTCCGTTTCGGCGATACGCAACTGTTTGAGCCCCTGCTTGGAGACCCACTCGCCGATCGTATCGGGCACGTTCTCCTTGTCGAAAAGGATATGCAGTCCCGTGAACTTGGCGTCGTAGGGAGTCATGCAGCAATAGTAGAGCGGCAGCGTGTGCATGCCCTCGGCCGGCATATCCTCCTGCGTCAAGACGATCGACAACTCCTTCGCGCGGTCGTTGCGGTAGTTGAAGAAGATCACCAGATCGTTTGCAGCGATCGTACCCACGGCCTTGCCGTCGGCATCCACGCGCACGATGGGTTTGATGAACTCATCGGTCACCTCAGCGTCGTACGAGGCTTGCACGGCAGCGACCATATCCGTCGCAGGAGTGCCGATCCCGTTCACCAGCGCATCGTAAGCGACCTTCACGCGCTCCCAGCGCTTATCGCGGTCCATCGCATAGTAACGGCCGATCACCGTGGCGATCTTACCGGTCGTCGTACCGAGGTGCTGCTCCAGCTGCTCGATGAAGCCCTTGCCACTGCGCGGATCGGTATCGCGACCGTCCATGAAGCAATGTACGAAGGTATTGTCGATACCGTACTCGGCAGCGATATCGCACAGTTTGAAAAGGTGTTCCAGCGACGAGTGCACGCCACCGTCCGACGTGAGGCCCATGAAGTGAACGTTCACACCCTTCTCCTTGGCGTATTCGAACGCTGCGACGACCTCGGGATTCTTCAGAATCGAGTTGTCGCGGCAGGCGCGGTTGATCTTCACCAGGTCTTGGTATACGACGCGACCGGCGCCGATATTGAGGTGTCCGACCTCCGAGTTGCCCATCTGTCCGTCGGGCAGACCGACATTTTCGCCGTCCGTGCGCAGCTCGGCATGGGGATAGCGCTCGGTCATGGCCGAGATATATTCGGGATGGACCGTCGAGATCACATCCGCCTTGTCATGACGGCCGTTGCCCCAGCCGTCGAGAATCATCAGAAGAACTTTGTTAGCCATAGTCCTTTAGTATAATTTATTTAAAATTTCGATTTACATTCCCAGCTGTTTGCGAATCAGCTCCACGGCCTTATCGATCGCAGCTTGCAACCCGTCGGGGTTCTTACCGCCCGCCGTAGCGAAGAAGGCCTGACCGCCGCCGCCGCCCTGCATGAGTTTGGCTGCTTCGCGGACCACCGAACCGGCATTCACGCCCTGAGCCGTGATCTCATCGCCCAGCATCACCGTAAGCATCGGTTTTCCGCCCTGGTTCGTACCTACGACGAATACCAGTCGCGGCGAACGGGAACGCAGGTTGTAGGCCAAATCCTTCACGACGTCGGCACGACGATCCGTCTGCGTGGTGAAAAGCTGCATGCCTTCACGTTCGGGCGTCGAAGCGACGATCTTGTCGGCCCATTGGGCCACCTGCTCGCGACGCATCGACTCGACCTCTTTCGACAGAGCGTCGTTGTTCTCGAGCATTTTCTTCACGGCCTGCACAACCTGCGAATTATTGAGGTATTCGCCCACGTTGCGCAACGTGTCCTCGGCTGCATAGAGCACCTGCTCGGCCTGCTCTCCCGTGACGGCCTCGATACGGCGCACACCGGCCGAAATAGCGCTCTCGTTCAGGATCTTGAAGAAACCGATATTTCCCGTAGCCGACGTATGCGTACCGCCGCACAGCTCCACCGACGCACCGAACTTGACCATGCGGACCCGATCGCCGTATTTCTCGCCGAAAAGCATCATGGCACCGCATGCGGCAGCTTCTTCTTTCGTGGCGTTGCGATTCTCCTCCAGCGGATAGTTGGCCCGCACGGCACGGTTGACCAAGCGTTCCACTTCGCGCAGCTCCTCGGGCGTAACTTTCTGGAAATGCGAGAAGTCGAAGCGCAGCAACTCGGGCGTCACCATCGAACCTTTCTGCTCGACATGCGAGCCCAGGACCTTGCGCAACGCCTCGTGCATGAGGTGCGTGGCGCTGTGGTTGTTGGCAGCCGACCGGCGCTTCTCCGGATCGACCTTCGCCGTGAACTCGGCGGCGGGATTCTCCGGCAGCGTCTCGACGATATGAATAATCAGACCGTTCTCCTTTTCGGTAGCGACGACGGCGATGCGCTCGTTCGCATTCTCGATGTAGCCGATATCGCCGATCTGACCGCCCGAATTGCCGTAGAACGGCGTGCGGTCGAAGACCAGTTGATAGGAGGTCCGACCCTTCGAGCTGACGCGGCGATAACGCGCGATGCGCACCTGCTCGGTAAGGGTGTCGTAACCCGTGAAGATACTCTCCTTGCAGGGGAACAGCTCCACCCAGTCGTCGGTATCGACGGCCGCGGCATTACGCGAACGCTCCTTTTGGGCCTGCAACTCCTTCTCGAAGGACGCGAGATCCACGCCGACGCCCTGTTCGCGGGCAATCAGTTCCGTAAGGTCGATCGGGAATCCGAACGTATCGTAGAGTTCGAACGCATCGGCACCCGAGATCAGCTCCTTGCCCTCGCCTTTAGTGCGCTCGATCACGCCGTCCAGCAGGTTGATACCCGTAGCGAGGGTACGCAGGAACGAAGCCTCCTCCTCCTCGATCACCTTCTCGATGAGCGACTGCTGGGCCCGCAACTCGGGGAACTGTCCGCCCATCTGCTCGACCAACCCCGGAACCAACTTGCAGAGCGTCGGTTCGTTGAAGCCGAGATAGGTATAGCCGTAACGCACGGCGCGGCGCAGGATGCGGCGGATGACATATCCCGCCTTGACGTTCGACGGCAGCTGCCCGTCGGCGATCGAGAAAGCGATGGCGCGCAGGTGGTCGGCGATCACGCGCATGGCCACGTCAGCCTTCTGTTCCTCGCCGTAGCGTTTGCCGGCCAGCGCCGCGATGCGGCCGATCGTCGGTTGGAAAACGTCCGTATCGTAATTGGATTTCTTGCCTTGCAGAATCATGCAGAGACGTTCGAATCCCATACCCGTATCGACATTGCGCGCAGGCAATTCTTCGAGCGAGCCGTTGGCCTTGCGGTTGAACTGCATGAAGACCAGATTCCAGATCTCGATCACCTGCGGATGGCCAGCGTTGACCATCTCGCGGCCCGACTTTTCGGCGATCTCCGCCTCGTCGCGCAAGTCGAAATGAATCTCCGAACAAGGACCGCAGGGCCCCGTTTCGCCCATCTCCCAGAAGTTGTCGTGCTTGTTGCCGCGGATGATATGGTCCGCAGGCAGGAAACGCAGCCAATAGTCGTAGGCCTCCTGATCGAACGGCACTCCGTCCTCCTCCGAGCCCTCGAACACCGTGGCGTACATCCGCTCGGCAGGCAACTCATAGACGTCGTGCAACAGCTCCCAGGCCCACTCGATCGCCTCCTTCTTGAAGTAGTCGCCGTAAGACCAGTTGCCCAGCATTTCGAACATCGTATGGTGGTAGGTATCGTGTCCGACCTCCTCCAGATCGTTGTGTTTGCCCGACACGCGCAGACATTTCTGCGTATCGGCCGCACGCGGATATTTGCGCGGCGCATTGCCCAGGAAGATATCCTTGAACTGGTTCATGCCCGCGTTGGTGAACATCAGCGTGGGGTCTCCCTTGACCACCATCGGGGCCGAAGGCACGATCGCATGCTCCTTCGAGGCGAAGAAGTCCAGAAAGGCCTGGCGAATTTTATTCGATTCCATAAATTCGGTATATGATTTTACGCTTTTCGTACGTTATTCGATTCGGGTTGCAAAATTACACAATTAAAGCTAAATTTGCACCATATAATAAAGAGTTTTTTGGCGGTGGAGCAAAAAGAACGACATACGGACAGCGGATCGTCCGGACATTTCGACCGGGAGCGGCTCGCACACGAGGCTCACGCGCTTTCGCACGAAGCGCAAGCGCTGACGCGCGAGGTCGTGACGGCCCCGTTCCGGCTGCGGACCTACCGGTTGATCCGCAAGATCCTGATCGGGTTCATTCTCGTGTCGATCGCCAACGTGCTTTTCTCCTACTTTTTCTACACGCCCAAGATGTACCGCATCCTGCGCGACAATCGTGAACTGACGATCAAGTACCGGATTCTGCGCGAACGCATCCGCACCTCACAACAGAAGGTCGACGCTATCCGCCACCGCGACAACGAGGTCTACCGCTCGCTCTTCGCGACCGATACGCTTTCGCTGCCCGGCATCTGGCAACCCTACCCCGACTCGAAATACGCGGCGCTGGAGGGCGACGATTTCGAGCCGCTCATGCGTTCTACCTGGGAGCAGCTCGACGCTCTGGCCCGCACGACCTACCTCGAATCGGTGTCGTTCGACGAGCTGCAAACGCTCTCGCAGGACAAGGAGCAGATGTCCGCGGCCATTCCGGCCATCTGGCCCATCGACCGTTCGGCACTGCACAACAACCACATCGGAGCTTTCACGCCCCGCCGTTACCACCCCATTCTCAAACGCATACAGTCCCATACGGGCATCGACTTCGGGTGCGACCGCGGCACTAAGGTCTATGCCACGGGCGACGGCGTCGTCGCCGAGGCCAGCACGGGGTACAACGGCGGTTACGGCCGCCAGGTATTGCTCAACCACGGTTTCGGATACAAGACCCGCTACGCCCACCTGGACAAGGTGCTCGTCGAACCGGGACAACGTGTTACGCGCGGACAGGTCATCGCATTGACAGGCAACAGCGGCCGTTCGACGGGTCCCCACCTCCACTACGAAGTGATCCGCCGGGGCGTTCCCGTGAACCCGATCAACTATTTCAACCGCGACATGACTCCCGAACAGTACAACGAACTGATGGAGCGGATGCGCGAAACCAATTTCGAAGTGTTGTGACATGACCGGCAAGAAAGATCTCGAACGGCTCCGCCGCCGCAAGCGCCGCCGCCAAAACATCATCCGCGGCACGATCCACCTGTTCGTGTGGATCGGCATGGCGATGCTCTACTACTTCGGATTTTCGATCTTCTTCGATACGCCGCTGGAGTATTCGCTCAAACACTCGACCGACATGCTGCGCAACGAATACGCAGCGCTCGAATCGCGTTACGACTCGATCTCGGAGGTAATCGACAACCTCGCGGCGCGCGACCGCAATGTTTTCCGCATCCTGTTCGAATCGACGCCCTACGACCTGGACGACGAATACGCGAGCAAGCAGGCCGCAACCTACGAAACGATCATCGACCGCCCCACGCGGCAATTGCGCCGCGAACTGCGTCAACGCACCGACGCGCTGGAACGACAGCTCGACAAACTGGCCGACAGCTACGAAGTATTGCAGGCAGCCATCGATACGCAGGGAAGCGCCACCGACAACATCCCCGCGATCCAGCCCGTCATCAACAAACAACTGACGCTGTTGACCGCCTCCTACGGCATGCGCATCCACCCCTTCTACAAAACGCTGCATTCGCACCAAGGCGTCGATTACACCATTCCCGAAGGCTCGCGCGTATTCGCCACGGCGGACGGCACCGTGCGCGACGTATCGCAGCGGCATGCGACGCAGGGCCAGACCGTGGTGATCGATCACGGCAACGGCTACGAGACTTCGTACAGCCACCTTTCGAAAATCAACGTCGGCAAGGGGCAACGCGTCCGACGCGGCGACATCATCGCGCTCTCGGGCGACACGGGTCTCTCGCTGGCTCCCCACCTCCACTACGAAGTGCGCCACAACGGCATGCGCGTGGATCCGATCCACTACTTCTTCATGGAGCTCACCCCGACCGAGTACCAGCGGATCATGCGGATCGCCCAGTCGGGAATGCAATCGTTCGACTGATGACCTCGGGACAACCGCGTACGTTATCCAGACCTCGCAAGTCGATCCCCCAATTTCCCCCGAGGAGGATTTACAGTCTGTCGCTTCCTCCGACAACCATGCGCTGTTTCGGCTGTGGCAGACCGGG
Organism: uncultured Alistipes sp.; assembly: GCA_964018965.1. Classification (GTDB taxonomy): domain Bacteria; phylum Bacteroidota; class Bacteroidia; order Bacteroidales; family Rikenellaceae; genus Alistipes. The sequence goes on along the minus strand of CAXHRY010000005.1, from coordinate 104,931 downwards.
TAATCCGAGCTGAGTTCGATTGCCCTCGTCTGCTGCCGCAGTCAGGAGAGGATCCGATTTGCAAACGCGGCCTAAAGCCGAGAATCGCCGACCGGCCTGAGCGAACGGCGATCGAGAAACCGATATAAGTTCCTTTTTCAAGTATGCGTATTCGACTCTTACTGCTCGATTTCGACGGCACGCTGGCCGACACGCGGCGAGCCAACACCCTGGCCTATGTCGCCACGCTGCGCGAGGCGGGTTACGACCTCACCGAAGCGGAGTACGAAACCCGCTATTTCGGCATGCGCTGCAACGAATTCCTCACCCGGATCGGCATCGCCGATCCCGCGGAGCGCGAACGGCTGCGACTGCGGAAAATCGAGCTCTACCCTACCTTCTTCGGCACCGTACGGCTGAACGCTCCTCTGTGGGAGTTCTGCTGCGACTTCCGGCGGCAGGGCGGCCGTGTGTGGATCGTATCGACGGGCAGCCGCGCCAACATCGACAACGCCATGCGCCACCTGGGTATCGGAGGACCGCAGACGCCCGAGGCGCAAGCTCCCAACGGACGCGTAGACGGGATTCTTTCGGGTGCCGACGTCGCGCACTCCAAACCAGCACCGGACTGTTTTCTGGAGGCGATGCGCCGCGAAGGGTGCAGCCCGGAGGAGACGCTCATTTTCGAAGACTCCGCCATCGGATTGGAAGCGGCACGCCGCAGCGGCGCAGGGTATTTTCAGGTGGAATTGTAGAAGACAGGGGTACATTCTGCCGGTGAAAGGCGAAAGGCTTTTCGTGGGCCGCAAACTGCAAGACGGAGTCTTGCCATCTTCGGCGGCTCGCGCTTTCAGCGCGGCATTCCCGGTTGTCGAAGATGATTACCTCCTGCAAATCGCATTGAAATCGCAATACTTGCAGGTATCCCGATCTTCGCACTGCCGAAACGGCACCGAAGGGTCGTAAAGCTCAGCGAGCGTAGTGCGCACCAGCTCCTCGAACCGCTCCCCGTAGAGCTTATACCGGGCACCCGACACCCCCAGCTCCTTATCGCTCAGCTGCGGAGAATATTCCGGACGGTTCATGTTGCGGACATAGTAGAGCGCCGGTTCGGCATCCGCAGCCTCCGTATGGCAGAGCATCATCGAATAGAGCAGCGTTTGCAGAATATTGGGCAGCCGTTGCTTGCCCTGCCCGTGGAACAGACTCTCGATGCCGTCGAATTCGAGGTGTGCCGCACCGGTCTTGTAATCGACCACGCGCAGCGTACCGTCCTCCAGCCGGTCGATCCGGTCGGCGATTCCGGCGAACTTCATCTTCATCTCCCGCTCCCCGGCACGAAACGGGAAGGCATATTCGACCTGGCGTTCGACCCCTTCGACCGTAAAGGCATCGTGCTCCGCATCATAGCGCATGATCCCGCCGCGGAGATAACGTACGACGATATCGCGCACGAGCAGCAGATTGCCCGCGTAGTCGTCGCTGCGAGCCTCGTCATCGCGCAGATAATTTTCGTTGATCGCCCGTTCGACGGCCTCGCGCACGCGATCGGTCCGCAGCAGTGTCCGCAGGGTCTCGCCCGGCCGATGCTCCCCGATCAACCCGGTGTAGAGCTGCTGTGCGGCCGCGTGGAGGATCGTTCCGAACATCGGCGCGTCCACCTCGTCGGATATCTCGTCATCCGTATCGATCCGCGCCACGGAGTGGAAATAGAATCGCAAGGGACAGGCGACATAGCGGAAAAAGGCGGTCGGCGAGAGCGTCGCACTGCTCTCCTCCGCCACGAAACGTTCCAGTCGCCGCATCACCGCTTCGTCCTTCGCCACCTCGATAGGCGCCGTGTCGGCCAGGTTGACATCCACGCCCACCTCGACCCGCCGCACGGGGATGCCGCTCTCGTAGTCGAGCTGATAGATGTAGCGGCTCGGCTCGCCGGTCGATTTGTCGTCGGCATGGGCGCAATAGAGCATATGGACGCTCTCCGCACGCTGGATCAGCCGATAGAAATAATAGGCATAGACGCCCTCGTGATGCTCGGGCGTAGGCAGCGCGAAGGCCGCACGCAGATTATAAGGCACGAACGACCCTTGTGCGACGCGGTTTCCGGGGAAGTTGTCGTCGTTCATCGACAACAGAATGACGTGCCGGAAATCGAGGTTGCGCGTCTCCAGAATACCCATGATCTGAATGCCTTCGAGCGGCTCGCCTTCGAACGGGATGCGCAGCGTCTGCAAGTGGCGGCGCAGCAGCGAGGCATAAACCTCCGTCGAGAGTTCCACATCGCACGCCTCGAGCGAATTGCGCAGTTTGACGATCTCCTCGGCGATCACGGCCAGGTACTCGACCCGTTCGCGCGCATCGTCGCCCCGATAGGGAATGCGGGCCACGGCTGCGACGCAAGCCGAAAGGTAATCCGACAACTCGCGCCAGGTCGCGACCGCCGCGAACAACCTTCCGAGCAGCTCGTTGCGGCGCAACCACGTCGCTGCGACCGATATGCGGCGTTCGCGCACGATATCTTCGCTCATCCTGCGCAACAGGTCGGCATCGCTCTCCGCAACGTAGGGATGCGACAAGATGCCCTCGACGTCGGCGTGGTAGAACATCGCCTCGCTGTTCTTGGTGCGAACGTGGGCCTGCATCTGCACCAACCGTTCGACGAAGGTGTAGGCCAGCGTCGCCCGCAGCGGAAAACCCATCGTGACATTCACCCGTCCGATATCCTCCGGCAGGGCGTATAACAGCGGCAGCAGCAGATTCTCGTCCGTCAGCACTACGGCGGTCTCCTTGCCCAACGGTCCTTTGCGAGCGAGCTCGCGCAGAATCTCCGCCGCATATTTGCACTGCACGGCGTTGGATGCCGCCGCCACGGCCGTAAGTTTTTTGGGCCGCGACATGCAGTCGTGCGACACGGCGCCCGCCTCGGGGAAATCCGCGAGGTTGCGACGGACGAACATCCCGGCCTCCTGCTCGGGAGCATCCTTATAATAAACGTCGTAATCCCAATAGAAATCGGTTTCTGCCGCCGTGGCGAGAAACCGGAACAGCATTTTTTCGCACTCCGACAGGGCGTTGAATCCCGCAACGACATATCGCCGCGGCTCCGGGAAAGCGTAAGTCCCCGCACGAATGCGGTCGGCGGCGGCACGTTGCACCATGCCGCCGTAGGCGATCCCCAGTTCAGCGAGGCGCTCGCGATAAGCCTCGTAGATGGGCCACAAGGTTTTCCAAAGCGCCAGAAAGCGTCGTTTCTCCTCCGAAAGGTCGGCTTCGGGACCCAGCGACGACCAGAATTTCAGAATCTGCAACTGCTGCGGCGTGAGGTAGGATATGTCGGCTTCGATCTCCTTGATCTCGGAGATATTGCGAAACAACTGCCGCGCGTCGATACGGTATTTGTCGATCGTATCGAAATCAGCCAGGAGCATGTCGCCCCAGAAATAGAATTTGTCGAAAGGTTCGTCGTGAAAACGCGAGTAGACTTTGTACAATTCGGTCACGAGCCGGACACGGTCCCCGGTTTCGAGTCCCGCGATCTGGGTCATCAGTTCGTCGACCGTGGTCCACGCCGGTTGCCACATCGGGCGGCGAGCCACCTGCGAAAGCGCATCGGTGAAGAAAATCCGCGCACGCCGCGAAGGAAACAGCACGAAACGCTCGGAAAGTTCCTCGCCGTAACGGGCATACAGGTCTGCCGCGACCTCTTCCAAAAAACCTTTCACCGTTCTCGCAGACCGTTTATTCGAGCGGTTTGATATCTCCGGCCATGAATTTCATAGCGTTGCGCATCACCTTCGGTTCGCCTTTATAGCGAATCGTACCGTTGGTCGAGGTGCGGGCTTCGAGACGGTCGGAAACCGAGACCGAAACCGCTGCACCGCTCTGCGCATGGATGCGCGACGACATCGTTTCGAGTTGTGCGGCATCGACCTCGGCGCCCGATACGAAGAGCGTCAGGTACCGGGCCTGCCCCGACAAGGCCGCCTGGCAGCGTCCCGAAACATTCATATCGAGGTCCGCCACGTCCAGAACGGCCGTCAGGCGAGCATCGCCGCCGAGCGCAACATCCATCGTCGTGCGGCGCACCGTGTCGGCGAAGGTCACCGCAGCGTCGGTCGCCGTGATCGCCGACACGTCGTTGTAACGCACCTCCACCTGCGTACGCGTCGGCCGCCGGGCATCGCGTTTCTCGCGGATATGCAGCACGCGGTTCTTCACCTCGGCGTCGAGTTTGGTCGTATAGGAGCCGCGCAGGTCGTAAAGGATACGCGGAGCATCGGTATCGGGAACCTTCACCAGGAGCAGATCGAACGCACCGTCGGCCACGACGGTCGTGAATGAGGGCAGCCACTCGCTGCGTTCGCCCTGCGGCTGTTCGGGACTTTCGGCCCGACAACAGAGCGCCGCAAAGAACGCGGCGACGGTCAGAAATCCTTTTTTCATAGCTCGATTCGTTATTTTTTCACGGCTAAATTACAAAATTCCCGTGAATATGAACGACCGTTCGGGAATTGTTTTGTACTTTTAGCTCCCGAAACGAACATCACGGAGCGTGAGAGCGAAAATCCTGAATGCGAGTGCCGGTTCGGGCAAGACCTACCAACTGGCCTATAAATACGTGCGCGACGCCATCGAACGACCCGCATCGTATCGCCATATCCTGGCGGTAACCTTCACCAACAAGGCTACCGAGGAGATGAAGTCGCGCATTCTGAAAGAGATACACGCCCTGGCCTCCGACGCTGAGAGCGGTTATCTCTCCGCGCTGTGCGCCGAACTGCGACTCGACGCCGCGACCATTCGACGTCGCGCCCGGGAAGTGCGGGCCAAGATCCTGCACGACTACTCCCATTTCACGGTGCTGACCATCGACACTTTCTTCCAACGCATCCTGCGCGCCTTCATCAAGGAACTGGGCATCGACCTCGACTACAATGTCGAGATCGAAACCGCCTCGGTGCTGACCAAGAGCGCCGATTCGCTCATCGAGCAGATCGCCGCCGACCGGGAACTGCAACGCTGGATGACCGAATTCGTCCAGGAGCGCATCGACGACGGCAAGAAGTGGGACATTCGCGAAGGACTGCTCTCGCTGGCAGGCGAGATCTTCAAGGAGAAAAACAAGGAGGCATTGGCCATGGCCCGCTCGCGCGACGAACTGCGCGAGATCGTCGCCCGCATGACGGCCCGTGCCGACGAGACGAAAAGCCGCCTGCGGCAGACCGCCGCCGAGGCCGTAGAGATCATCTCCGCAGCGGGGCTCACGGCCTCCGATTTCGCGGGCAAGAGCCGCAGCTTCGCCCACTGGTTCTATACGATCGCCTCCGGGGAGCTGAAGCCCTACGGCGCGAGCGTGGCGAAGATGAGCTCGACGACCGAAGGTTGGTGCGCCAAGGGATCGCCCGCACAGCCGCTCGTGGCACGGCTGCAACCGCTGCTTCGCGAGATGTGCGACCTCTACGACGGAAATCTGCGCGCCTGGAATACTTGCGACCTGCTGCGCGAAAATTACCGCAGCTTCGCCCTGCTGGCCGACCTCTATGCCAAGGTGCAGCAGCTCTGCGACGAGCAGAACGTGATGCTGCTCTCCGAAACCAAATACATCCTCTCGGAGTTCATCGACCACAACGACGCGCCGTTCATCTACGAGAAGGTGGGCAACCGCTTCGATCGATTCATGATCGACGAGTTCCAGGATACGTCGGTCAAGGAGTGGGAGAATTTTCTGCCGCTGCTCCACAACGCCATGGCCCAGTCGGAGGAGACTTCGGTGCTGATCGTCGGCGACATCAAACAATCGATCTACCGCTGGCGGGGCGGCGACTGGCGACTGCTGCACACGCAGGCGCGCGAAGCCCTGGGCGAAGAAAATACCCTGACGGTAAACCTCAAGGAGAACTACCGCAGTCTGCCGACGGTCGTCGAGTTCAACAACCGCATCATCGCGCGCATCGTCGCCGAAGACAACCGTGCGCTGAACACGCTGTTGGACGACGCCGCACAGCGCGGCGACATCTCCGCAGCCGGTGCCGAGGCGCTGCACGACACCCTTGCGGACGCCTATCGCGAACATGCGCAGACGCCCCGCCGCAAAGGCACCCGCCCGGGCTACGTCTCGGTCGAGACCTTCGACGAGCGGCCGCCCGTCGTGGAACGCATCTGCACGCTGCTCGACCGCGGATTCCGGCCGGCGGACATCCTGATCCTCGTGCGTGGCGCTACGGACGGCGGCAAAGTCGCCGCCGAGCTGCTCGAATTCAAACGCCGCAACACCGATCCGCGCTACCGCTTCGACGTCATGACCCAAGAGGCGCTCGTCGTGGGCAACGCCCCCGTGAGCGGCTTCGTCGCCGCAGCGCTGCGCCTGTCCCTCGACCCGGAGGATACGCTCAGCCGCGCGGTCTACGACCACTACCTGGACCGGGAGTTCGACCATCCGATTCCCGACGACGAGCGGGAGTTCCTCCGCTCGATCCGCCTGCTCTCGCCCGAGGAGGCGTTCGAACGGCTGGTCATGCGCTACGACCTCCAGAACGACAAGCTCCAGACAGCCTACCTGCAAGCCGTCCACGAACAGATCATCGCCTTCTGCTCGTCGAAGATCGCCGACATCGGGCTGTGGCTCCGCTGGTGGGACGAAACGGGATGCAAACGTTCGCTGAGCGTCGAAGCGTCGGCGACGGCCGTCGAGATCACGACCGTACACAAAGCCAAAGGACTGGAGAAGTGCGCCGTAATCATCCCCTACTGCTCCTGGCCGCTGGACCCGCGATCGAGCGGCATGGTCGAAAACATCGTCTGGGCCGAGGCCGACGGCGAAGGCGCCGAGGCGGGACGCTTTCCGGTGCGCTACCGCAAGTCGATGGCCGAATCGGGCTTCTCGTCCGAGTACTACCGCGAGGCGGTCTTCTCCCACGTAGACAACATCAACCTGCTCTACGTAGCCCTCACGCGCGCTGCGGAGTCGCTGCACGTCTTCGTGCCGAAAAAAGGGGCTCGCACGGTGGGAGGCCTGCTGCTGCGCAGCATCGCCGCCGACGGCGATCGGGCCCAGCTGGGCGACCTCGCAGGACATTATACCGCCGACGAACGAACCGAGCGTTTCGAGTTCGGCGAATTCGCAGCCCCCGAACCCTCGCGGCACGGGAGTAGCGGCGTCGAACACATCGCTCTGGAACACTACCGCACTTCGCAAGCCGAGCTGCGGCTGCACCTCCCCTCGCAGCGCTATTTCGAGGAGGAAGACCACCCCGAACTGTCGCCCCGCAACTTCGGCATCCTGATGCACCGGGCCTTCGAACAAGCCTCCGACGAGGAAGACATCCGCCGCGCCGTCCGGCGCATGACCGCCGACGGCACGCTGTCGCAGCCGGACGCCGCTACGCTCGACGACATGATCGACCAGGCGCTGCGCAACCCCGTCGTGCGGCAATGGTTCGACGGCAGCTGGCAGCGCGTGCGCAACGAACAGGAGATCGTCATTCCGGGCAGCTCCGCAGTGCGGCGCCCCGACCGCGTAATGACCGACGGAGAGCGCGCCGTCGTGGTCGACTACAAGTTCGGCACCCGCCAGGCGGAACGCCACCGACGGCAGATCCGCGAATACTGCGACCTGCTGCGACGGATGGGTTACACCGAAACGAAAGGTTACCTCTGGTACGTGAAACTGGGATCGGTCGAGGAGGTCGAACAAGCATAAAAACACCGAACATGCAAGGCATTATCGACATCATACCCCGCGCATTCCGCCGCCGCGGCCTTTGGGTCGCCGCGACGCTGCTCCTGCGCGCAGGACTCAACCTCGTGGGACTGGCCGCCCTGTTCCCGGCACTGATGCTGGTACTCGACCCGACGAGCATGACGGGATCGGGTCTCGCAGCACGGATATTCGCCCGCTCGGGCATTGCGACCGAAGGCGCTTTCGCCCTGACGGTCTGCATCGGCGTCGTGGCGGTCATCGCCGTGAAGTGCGCCGCCAACCTGGCGCTGGCCCGGGTCGAACGCCGCTATATCTACGAACTGTATCGCACCCTCTCGCGGCGACTTTTCGTCGCCTATCATGACCGGGGACTTCCGTTCGTCAAACGCTCGAACTCCGCCGTGCTGACGCGCAACGTCAATGTCGTCTGCCTGCAATTCGCCGCCGGAGTGCTCAAACCCGCCGCCGCAATCGCGGCCGAAGCACTGCTTTTCGGGCTGCTCTTCACGGCACTGACCCTCTATGCACCGGCCGCCGCTCTTTTGACCGTCGGCGTCTTCCTGCCCGCCCTGTGGGTCTACTACGCCCTGATCCGCAACCGCATCAACCGCTACGGCGAGGAGGAGAACCGCGCCCAGCGCGAGAAGGCACGCTTGGTGGCCGAGACCTTCCGCGGCTATGCCGACATCGAGATCAACGCCGCCTTCCCGCAGATGCTCCGGAGGTTCGACCGCACGATGGAGGAGGTCGTACGCATGCGGCTGCGCGAATCGGCGATCGGGATGCTCCCTCCGGCGTTGACCGAAGTCGGGCTGGCCGCAGGCATGGCCCTGCTCGTGGCCTTCGGACTCCGCAGCGGCGGCGCCGATATCCGGCTGCTGTTCGGAGTCTTCGCCATCGCGGCCCTGCGCCTGATGCCCTCCGTGCGCAACATCATGGGCGCCTGGACTACGATCCGTTACAACCGCTATGCGATCGATATTCTGCGCGAGGCCCTGACCGCGGCCGAATCCCCGGCCGACAACGCCGATCGGGAGACGACGGCGAAACTTCCGTTCGAGCGCAGCATCGATGTCGAAGAGCTCTCGTTCCGCTTCGAGGACGACCAGCGGGAACTTTTCACGGGGCTGACGCTCTCGATCCGCAAGGGCGAGCGCATCGGCATCCGCGGGGTATCGGGAGCCGGAAAAACCACGTTGTTCAACCTCCTGTTAGGGCTCTACACCCCTACTGCAGGCCGCATCGCGATCGACGGCCAACCGCTCACGGCAGCCAACCGCCGGGCCTGGCAGAACCGTATCGGATACGTTTCCCAGAATCTTTTTCTCGTCGACGGCACCTTCGCCGAAAACGTCGCCCTGGGCATCCGGCCCGAGGAGATCGACCGCTCGCGGGTCGCCGAGGCGCTCGAAGCGGCGCAGATGGGCGAGTTCATCGCGGCGCTGCCCGCGGGGATGGATACCCGTATCGGGGAGTGCGGCTGCCGCCTGTCGGGCGGACAGCGCCAGCGCATCGGCATCGCCCGGGCGCTCTACCGCCGTTCGGACGTGTTGTTCTTCGACGAAGCGACCTCGGCGCTGGACAACCGCACCGAGCAGGAGATCAACCGCTCGATAGCCGCCCTGGCCGATCGTCAGCAGCAACTTACGATTGTCGCCATCGCCCACCGCGAATCCTCGCTGGCCTATTGCAACCGAATCATAACACTCGAAAAACGATGATATACAAAATCGCCGACATCCCGGTCGAACTGCCCGAACCGCTGCTCGCCCGACCTTTCGCCCGAGCCCTCGCTCCCTTCGCCGCACCGGACTCCTGCGAAGTGCCGCGGCTGACGCTCCGCACGGACGGCGCCGACCTTCAGCCCCTGCCCGACTATCGCGAACTCGACCGGTTCGACTTCGCCGATGCCGACGCCGACTGCCGCTTCGGAAGCGACACCGACGGATATCTGCTGGAGATAACGCCGCGAGGCGGCTCCGCCCCGGCACGCTTCCGCAAGCACTTCGACCAGGCGGAAGCGACGACCGACTACACGACGGCCCACGATCCGGCCCTGCTGCGCTTCGGGCTGTGGACCCTCTACAACCTGACGGCCATAAGCGAGCAAGCCACGGCTTTCCACTCCTCGGTGATCGCCTGCCACGGCGAAGCCGTGCTGTTTCTGGGCGAATCGGGAACGGGGAAGAGCACCCACACACGCCTGTGGCGCGAGCATATCGCCGGAGCCCGGCTACTCAACGACGATAGCCCGATCGTCTCGGTCCGCAACGACGAAATCAGAGTCTACGGCTCGCCCTGGAGCGGCAAAACGCCTTGCTACCACAATGTGCGACTGCCCGTAGCCGCCGTCGTGCGGCTCTCGCAAGCGCCCGAAAACCGCATCCGGAGGCTCCGCCCCATCGAAGCGCTCGGGGCACTGCTACCGTCGGTACCCCCGGCTTTCGCCCGCGACGAACGGCTGCAAGACGCCCTGTGCGACATCGTTTCGCAGACGATCGCCCGCATCCCGGTCTATCACCTGTCATGTCTGCCCGATGCCGCCGCGGCACGACTGGCACACGACACCGTATTCGGCATCGCGGCATCGAATGAAAAACAAAACTGACATGTTGCTGTCCAATAGGCTGTTTTTCGAGCAGGTCGAACAGGTGCTGGCCGAAGGCGAAGACGTACGCATCCGCATGAAGGGGCACAGCATGCGTCCGCTGCTGCGGCAGGAGCGGGATACGGTCGTACTGCGACGATGCGACGCCCGTCTGCTCGGCCCGGGCGACGTGGTACTGTTCCGCTACCGGGAGCATCATATCCTCCACCGCATCCTGCGGCGTGACGGCGAAGTATTTCTGCTGGCGGGCGACGGCAACTACCGTCTGCGCGAACGGTGCACGTCGGACGATATCGTGGCCCGCATGGTTTGCGCCGTACGGCCTTCGGGGCGGATCGTCGAATGCGATTCGCGCCGCTGGCGGATTCAGTCGCGACTCTGGCTCGCCATCCCGGAGTGGGTACGACGACAGTTGCTGCGCATTATGTGGCATCTGCGTATCGGACGGTAGCAAACCCTTTTCTATAATGCCCGGCTTCAGTCGGGCGCAAACCGCTGCCTGCAAATCCCGGCCTGAAGCCGGGATTTATGATTCTCTGCATAATACGGTCCGAAAAGCCCTGCAAACCGGATATTTCCCCGAACGGAGGTTCGCGCAACACACCTCCGCAGGCCACACCTCGCAAACCTCAAAAGATAATTTTCGAACGCAAAGGTCGGTTTTAAAACGAATTCGCCCGATTCGAACGCGAATTCACGCCAAAATGATTAACTTTGCAGCAATATCAGACATTTCTGCCATGCGAAAAAGCCTCGGACTGCTCGGCAGTCTCTACCTCAAACTGGTCGCGCTGACACTCGCCGTCGGCGCCATTCTGCGAATCGTATTGCCGTTCAACGAACAGACCACCGAACTCGGATTCACCCCGGGCGAATGGTGCAGCGTATTTCTGCTGGGCGCCGTGAACGATCTCTGCGCCGCAACCATCGCGTTCCTCTTCATGTGGCTCTTCCTCACGAGCGTCTCGGAACTCAAATATCGCAAACCGTGGGGCTATGCCATCCTCGGAATCCTCGTCGCAGCATTCTGCTACGTCGCGTTCTGCAACACGATTTTCGACGAGTACGGCAGCGTCGTCCCGACCATCGTCGCGAGCGTGCTGGGCTACTGGGCGGCGAGTTTCGCCCTGCGTCTGTTCCTTCCGAAACTGCGCAGCACGTGGACCTGCATCTGGTTCACGGCGATTCTTGCCCTCTACGTCGGTGCCATCGTCTTCAACGGCGTAAGCGAATACCTCTTTTGGAACGAATTCGGCGTACGCTACAACTTCATCGCCGTCGATTACCTGATCTACACCAACGAAGTCGTGGGCAACATCATGGAGTCCTACCCCGTGCTGCCGATGGCGGCTGCGATCCTCGTCGTCACACTGATGATCCTCTGGTACGGGTTCCGCAAGGAGCTGCGCTCCACGGACGACTGGATCGGTTGGCAATGGAAAGCCGTTGCTGCGCCTCTCTACCTGGCAGCCTTCGCCACGAGCGTCGCACTGCTGCAATTCGGCACCCGCTTCCAGAACAATCCGAACGTATACGTCAACGAATTGCAGGCCAACGGTCTCTATAAACTCTACGATGCCTTCGTCAAGAACGAACTGAGCTACGACCGTTTTTACATTACGCGCCCTGCCGACGAAGCCGAAGCCTTCATCCACCGCACTTACGGCAGCGAAGCGGAGAACCGCCGCATCATCCGCCCCGACAGCACCGAACGGCGCCGCAACATCGTGCTCATCACGATCGAAAGCCTGAGCGCCTCGTTCATGGAACATTTCGGCAATACGAAGGGACTCACACCGACGCTCGATTCGCTCTACGAACACGGATTGGCATTCGATCGGGTCTATGCCACAGGCAACCGCACCGTGCGCGGACTGGAGGCCGTGACGCTCTCGCTGCCGCCCTGCCCGGGTCAGAGTATCATCAAACGCCCCAATAACGGCGGCATGCACGCCACGGGATCCATCCTGCGCGACAAAGGCTATCGCGTGACCTATTTCTACGGTGGCAACAGCTATTTCGATAACATGGAAACCTTCTTCTCGGGCAACGGATACGACATCGTAGACCAGCGGCAATACGCCCCCGAGGAGATCACGTTCGCCAACATCTGGGGCGTCTGCGACGAGGACGCCTACCGCAAGATGATCCGCACGCTCGACGAACAGGCTGCCGCAGACGCACCCTTCTTCGCCCATGTCATGACGGTCAGCAACCATCGTCCGTTCACCTACCCTGCCGGAAAGATCTCCATCCCGCACGACGCCAAGTCGCGCAACGGCGGTGTCATGTACACCGACTACGCCCTGGGGCAATTTTTCGCCGAAGCTTCGCAGCACACCTGGTTCGACGATACGATCTTCCTCATCACAGCCGACCATTGCGCATCGAGCGCCGGACGCACGGAAATTCCGCTGCACAAGTACCACATCCCGGCACTGATCTACGCTCCGGGATTCGTCGAACCCCGGCGCATCGAAGGGACCGTTTCGCAGATCGACCTGATGCCCACGCTGCTGTCGTTGCTGGGTATCGAATACGAATCCTATTTCTTCGGTCGCAGTATCTTCGAACCCGGATACGAGGGCCGCGCCTTCATCGCCACCTATCAGGACCTGGGTTATCTGGAAGGCGATATCTTCACGGTGCTGTCGCCCGTGCGCCGGGTCGAGCAGTACCGCGTCGTACCGACCGACGAAGATCCGCACAACCTCGAACCGCTGAGCCAACCCGCACCCGAGCAGCTCGACCGCGCGGTCTACTACTATCAGACCTCCTGCAAGTGGAACGAACGCTAACGCGAAGCGGCTGTCCGACGAGTCCGAATTTTACGATTTCACCCCCGTCAGAATAAACTCCGACAGGGGTGATTTCCAATTTCAGGGCTTGTTAGACAGCCGCTTCGGTCATTTCATCTCGACGTCTCTTCCGCTGCACAACGTCAACTGGTAGGAAACATTGCCGCCGGAGCCGTTGGTGAACTTGGTGTAGATCGCCGTAAGATCGACCTGCGTGCCGTCGGGCGGAATTCGTTCGTCGCGGAACGAGCTGTAACCGCTCGTGCGGACGACGTAGTTTCCGGGAGTGTATTGTCCGTAACTACCCGAAAGATCGCCGTAGGTAAACCACGCCGAGCCGTAGAAAAAAGTATCCACGAATCCTTCGCCGCCCGGAAAGGGCTCGCGCCGGAACGCCGCCCAGGTAGCCCACTCGTCGATATCCTCCCACCCGGGAGAAGTCGCATCGTAGGAGGTCGAATTGGCGAAATAGTTGGGAAACAAGTTCTGATATCCCCACTGCGCCTTTCCGAAGCGGCTATTGAGACCTTCGAAACGGACCAGACGTCCCAGGTCGTCGTCCGAAAGGACGGTCCTATAGTTCTGCGGCGTGACGACGAGCGTGTCCGAAGGCAGCATCGGCAGCTGCTCGCCCCGGAAAATATGCTCCGCACGCACGACCGAACTCTCGATATTGTCGTTCGAGTAGGCCGCCGAACCCGAAGCCGAACCGATGCTCAGCATGCCCCGGTAGTTACCGACGACGAGCCCCTGCAACTTCACGTAGACGATCTGCCCCACGGGATGGAAAAGATAGTTTCCCGACGTGAGCTTCAGCTCGATGGCCGAACCGCTCCCCGCATCGTAGATATAGAGCGATTTGTAGATATTTCCGGCCCGGTCGCTCGAAACGACCTTGCCGCGCGTATAGAGCGGTTCTTCGACACTCCACGAAGCCACCGAACCGTCGTTCGTGCCCGGATTGGCCGCCCGAAAACGGGCCTTGACTTCGCGGATCGGAATATAGGTCAGACCCTGGGCTTCGAAATCGGCATCGGTGTAGACCCGTCCCGGTCCCGGAGCGTCGTAATCGTTATAACATCCCGCCGAGAACAGCAGCACGGCGACCGCAAAGCATTGAAAGATTCTTTTCATAATGCGCATGTTTTTTCCAGTCCGCCGTCAGAAACGGAAATAAAGATTCAGATAATAGGTCGTACCGAACATATAGAAATATTTGGCATCGAACGGCTCGTAGGAGGTAACCGTCGTTTCGTTGTTCTTCCGCAGACGCGTCTGTTCGTAACCGCCCGTGCGAATATCCTGATCGTTCAGGATATTCTTCACCTCGAGGCTCAGTCCCAACGTATAGAGGCGGCGGATATACCAGTTCTTACCCACGCTGGCATTGAGCGTATGCGCCGCGGCGAACTTCTCCTGACGCCGCAGCCGCGCGACATCCTCGGCGGCCATGCCGCTCGTAATCACGGCGTCCGTACGATAGATCGGGCTCATCGAAAGGTACATGTCGTTGTAATAGTTGAAATCGGCCGAAAGGAAAATATTGTTGCGCGTACGGTAGGACAACCCTACGTTGACGGCCGTCTGAGGCGTACTCTCCACCCGCAGGTCTTTCCAGTAGACACGTCCGGCGGAGATAATGTCGCCGCTGTTGTCCTGCGTCTGGAGATAGTCGGGGTTCGAATCGTAGGTGTACTGCCCCCAGCTGACGGCCCCGTTCAACGTCAGCCCCCGGTAGAGGGGCACCGAAAGCGCCGCTTCCAGACCGAAATGGAGTTTGTCCACGCCGGTCATAACGAAGTTCGTATAGGTCGCCGCCACGTCGTCGTAATAGGAGATCACCTTCGACTGATCGTAAATACGCGTATAATACCCCGAAACGCGGAATTTCGCATCGCCGATGCGCAAATCGTAGGAGAGGTCGACGCCCAACACCCGTTCGGCATCGATACCTGGCGTCGTGGTGTTGCGCGTACGAGGCGAGACGAACGCCGCCTGGAACCGAGGCGCCTCCTGCATCCACACGGCATTGGCCTCGATGGCATGGGCCCCCGAGAAACGATACGCGAGGTTGATCTTCCCCCGATAGGTGAAGTAGCGCAGCGTCTTGGAATCGCCCTTCGAATTATCGGCGAAAAGTCCTTTGCGCCAAAGTCCTTCGCGCCATAGCGAAGCGTAACCCGCTTCGCCGCCCAGCGCGACGACCAGACCGCCGATGTTGAACGCATAGGAAAGCCAACCGCGTGCGCGAATCAGATGCGCATAGTAGTTATAGCTGATCTTCTCTCCCGTCCGGGCGGCATGCGCATGCCCGTACTTTTCGTAATAATCCAGGTTGTTCTGATAGGCCATCGCATCCGACCCGAAGTCGCGTTCGGCGAATTTGTCGATGTCGGCCCAATAGTCGCCGCCCAGCAGGTCTTTGACTTCGGTGTAGTAGGAGGTCCGGTTGCGTCGCAGCACCACACCGCCGTTGAGTCGCGAATCGTTGCGGAATCGATGCGCGAACGAAGCTGCGAAGTTCCAGTCGAGCTGGTCCGCATGGCGCTCCTCGATCATATAATTCGAACGACGCCCGGGGCCGTACGTCGCAGCATCGATCGGATCGTGCTGCATGGAGTTGGTCTCGTACATGCCGTCCCAGTCGAAGTGGCGGATATCGAGATAGTCGGCCTGCCAGTAGACCGCCTGCCATGCAGCCCCCGTACGATTGCCGTCCGCCGCGAAATAGCTCGGCAGATAGCGGTAATAATCCGGACGCGGATCGGGACCGTTCTGCCACGTCAGGGCCGAGTAGCCGTTCTGCCCGAAACGCAGCGACGTAGCCAACGACAAACGCCAACGCTCCGTGATGTCGAACGTATAGTTCAGCATGACGATCGGTTCGTGGCTGTCGCGCACGCGTGCATTGCGCTTCTTACCGTCCTGCCAACCCCAGTTGGGGTTGTAGTAGTGGTTACCCACCAGGTCGTAGACCTCCTCGGTGGCAGCCTGCTGCGCACCGCGTTCGGTCGGAGCGCCGAGCAGGGTCAGCGTCAGTCGGTGGCGGTCGGCGAAACGTTTTTCCACGGCAGCGAAATAGCCGTAAGCGTTGTAGTAGACGCCATCGACATAGGAGTTGCCGCCCTGGCGCGTCGCGAGCGAGAAGACATAGGACCAGCCGTTGTCCTGGTAACCCGACGCATAGGTGGCCATCGCTCGAAACCGGTACATCGCATTGCCGTTGGCCAGGCTCACCCGAAGTCCCTTGCGCATCTGCGAGGGTGCGGTGAGGATATTCGTCACTCCGCCGATGCCGCCTAATCCGACCTCCGAAACGCCGAGTCCGTGGGTGACTTCCTGGTTGCGGACCGCATCGTTCAACCCGCTCCACAACGACCAGGGGGTATATCCCGTCACGGCGTCGTTGAGCGGAATACCGTTCATGTAGACATCCTGATACTGCGAATCGTAACCGCGCAGGTTGAAGCGCATTTCGCTGAATTTGTACGACGCGATGTTATCGAAGACATCCTTCGAAGCCGCGAGCGAGGTCGGCAACGATTGCGCATCGTCCGCCGTCTCGGTATCGAATTCGGCGAAGACGGCATCGTCGAGCGTCTGCCGCGGCATGTCGGGCACCAGCACGACCTGGCGGATATCGCGCAGCGTCTCGCCTACACGCACGGCAACGGTGAGGGGTTCGAACTCCGCGGTTTCGAACGCAAGCGCATAATCGCCCGAGGGGATATGCTCCAACAGGAAGCGACCCTCGTCATCCGAGACGACGGAGACCCCGAGCGGCTGCAATTCGACGCGCACACCCGCGAGGGGCACACGGCCCCCGCGCGACACGACCCGACCCTCGATGCCGCCGCTTTGGGCAAACAGGGGCGGCGCGAAGGCCGCCAACAAGAGTAGAAGGTAGATTTTTTTCATGGATTATGGATGATTTTGGAAAACGTCCGCCTCAACGCGCGAAATAGATGTAGACCGGGAAATGGTCGCTGAAGCCGCCCTGGAAATTGTTGCCTACATAGGTTCGCAGGGGATATCCCTTGAACTGTCCCTCCTGCTGCACCATGTAGGGTCGACGGAAGATCGCACCGTAATATTTCGATCCGGGAGCCTGCACGAGGTGCATGCCGTCGTCCCGGTCCTCGACCATATTCGCCGAAACGACGATATTGTCGAACAGATTCCACCGGTCGCCGTAAGCCAACGTTCCCAGCCCGGCCAGGTGCATCGCGGCGAAGGGGTTGAAAAAGTCCCCGGGAGCGAGATCCCGCACCCGACCCCGGGCACCGAGGCCTTCGGTCAGGCTGCGATCCGACGGATCGTCGTTGAAGTCGCCCATGGCGACGATGCGCGTGGCCGGATCGGCACGCAGCACCGAATCGGCCAGACGCCGCATCTGCTCGCCGACGGCCACCCGTTTGAACTCCGAGGCTTCGCGACCGCCCAGACGCGAAGGCCAGTGTACCACCATGAAATAGAAAGGCAACGAATCGATCGTACCCCACATCGTCAAGATATCGCGCGTGCGGAAGTTCGGCAGTTGCGGAACGACGGTCCGCACGGCACGACTCCCTTCCAAACGGAAAACAGCCGGACGGTAGAGAAACGCCACGTCGACCCCGCGGGCATCGGGCGAATCGTAATGTACGATCCGGTAATCGGCCCCGGCCAGTCGGGGCGATGCTACGATATCCTCGAGCACCGAGCGATTTTCGACCTCCGAAAGTCCGATGACCGCCGGGAATATGCGATCCGTCGACGCGATGTCGAACAGCACGCGCTCGACATTAGAGAGCTTGCGCGTATATTTGGCCGTATTCCAACCGCGCGGCGAACGAGGCGTGAACTCCTCGTCCAGGATGTCCGGATCATCGATCGTGTCGAAAAAATTCTCCAGGTTGTAGAAAGCCACCTTATAGGGCTTCTGCGCCAGTCCGGCCGCCATCGACACCACGCAGCACAGAGCGAAAAACCATCGTTTGATCATTGTTTCTTTTTTTAATATAGCTTCATGTTGCGTTTGCGAGCTGCCCGGCTAAGGGACTTTAGGCTTGTCCTTGCAACAAAGATCATCTTCGGCGGCTGGGGGGCGTCGCACCAAGGTGCGAGCCGCCGAAGATGCCAGGACTTAGCCTTGCAGTTTGCGAACCGAAAGCCAGCAACACACCTTTAACTTTTCACCTCCCGCTACAATCCCCACGAGAGGGCGTCCCGCTGCGTCTTGACCTCGGCAGCTACCGTAGGGAAGAACTCGAAGCCCGTCAGGCGCTCGATCTCCGCGACGCTGCGCACCCAGTCGCGCGCCGTACCCTGACCGCTGCCGTTATCGACCCAGAAACCGATCGATTTCAGGTCCGAAGCCGGATAGTCGCCGAGCCGGTCGCCCGCTTGACGGACGTTGCCCCGGACCGTGCGGAGAAAGACCTTGAAGTAGCTCGTCGGCACCGGGCATTGTTTGCCGTTGCGATCGGGTGTCGTCAGACGGTCGGAAGGGCTCCACCAGGCGCCCGTCACAACGTAGAGCGTATCGGAACACATCCAGTTGTCGCGCGCAGCCTTCTCCAGAGCCGCCCACGGTCGCTGGTTCAGCTCGGCATTCTGCGGCGTCATGTTCGAGAAATAGAACGTCTGCTCCTGCATGACGGTATTACCGCTGCGGTCGGCATTGGGAATCTGGTGTCCCCGGTCGTACGTCGGCGACACATAGCTGCGCGACAGGTCGGCCTGCCACTCGCCCGCGATCTTGGGATCGTAAGCCCAGGTTTCGACCCGGCCCGACCCCGTATAGGAGACATGCAACGGGTAAGCAACCCACCAGGCGGCGAATTTCGTACGGTCGAAACACATCGTATAGTTGCGGGCCCGATACGTCGCACCGCTCTCTCCCGAACGCATATCGGCGAAGTGAGTGACATAAAGATAATCGGCATCGATGACCTGCGCCGGTATTTCGGGCCATGCCAGATACTCTCCGGACTGGTACACATCGTCGTCGGACGAGGTGCTGTACTGCGTCAGCTCCAAATCCACGGGGTCCTGTCCCGAAAAGAGAAACCGGATCACGGCATGCCGTTCGGCATGGGTATCGTTGGGCCAATAATAGACATACTGGTTGCGCTGCGCGAGCGTGGAACCCGTCGTACCGCTTTTGACAGTTTGCGAACCGGGTGCCGTCCGATCGAACGAGACCCACTCGGCTCCCGAAACGATCTCGGCCGTCCACGAAGTTCCCGTACGGCCCGTGACGATCAGCACGGCGGCACCCTCCTGATCGGGATGCACGGTCTTCTCGGGGTCCCAAGACACGGAATATGACGACCGATCCTCATCGGAGTCGTCGCTACACGAAGTCGCGGCCGATCCCCACAAGAGGATCGAGGCCGCGACAAGCATCGAATAAAAACGATATTTCAACATAATCAGTAGAGTTGTACGCCCAGAAGGATGGCGCGCCCCGTATTGCGGTCGGAAGCGGCCGTAAAGTCAGGCGACGTAGAGATCGAGACGGTCGACTGAGGTGTCAGCCCAGTAAGGCGGAACGTATAGTAGTCGGAATCGCCGATATCCGTGAAGGTGAAGTCGTTGCCCGAGCCCGTAGCGCCCGCACTGCCACGCACCTCGCACTGTGCCGTACCTACGACCTCGCCGCCGTTGTTCACCCGCACGTAGACCGTAGCGCTCTTACCCGTCCAGGCTACCGCATAGAACGAGAGTTTCATATCCGCCGTCGTGCCAGCTCCGAGCGAAGCCGAGGTATAGACACCGGCGAGACTGCTCGTGCCGAGTTTGAAACCCGTGGCGGGCTTACCGTCGATCGTCGAGGCGGAGGGATAATAACGGTCCGTCGTGCTGACAGCCGTCGGAATGAACTGCGACATCGACGTATAAACACCCTTCGTATCGCCGGACGAACCCGCAGCGAACTGCGTGAGCGTCACCTCGCGGCTATTGCCGCCCGCCACCGATATCGTAAGCGTACGTACGATATCCTCGGCACTCGTATTGGCTGCGGAGGGCGTCACGGTGACGGTCGTACCCTCGACCGTAGCGCGGAAAGGAGCGATGACCGCCGGATCGAACGCCAGAGTCTGCGAACCGAGGTTGACCACCGTCACCTCGATCTGTTTGGCGGACGTCTCCTCCGCACCCCACGACAGCGACGCCGGAGCCACGGCGGTAATCAACGGTACGGAAGCGTCGAGCCGGAAGGCGGCGATATCCTCCGAAGATTGGGGATAGAGCTGCGGAGTACCGTCATAGATTTCGGCCACGCCCGTCAGCGCGGCATTCGTCGCCAGGGGTGAGATGATATCGCCGCCCCAGGGCACCGTCTTGTAAACGCGTACCGCGAGTTCCGAGCTGCCGTCGGTAAACAGACGCGTCGCATAGTTCGCCGTACCGCCGTACCAGGTTTCGCCCGCGTCGCCCTTGAAACGCAATCCGGAGACGGTGACGTTCATGCCCATATAATCGTTCGAGAGGAATTGCGCGAGCGTGATTACCGGAACCTTCATCGCGACGGGTGCCGCACTGTCCGTTTCGACCTCCACGCGATTGATCTTGTAGAGTCCGTAAGAGTTGTAGACCGTACTCGTGCTGCCGATCGTCCAAATCACATGCGCACCGACCGGATAGTCGGCCACCGTTTCGAAAGCGGCATCCGACAACAGCACGCCCGACCCGGGAGCGCCCGTATTATCGACCACGGAGATCATCTGATAGAGGTTGCCGTACGTATTGTTGGCTGCGATATATCCCTCGACACGCTGTCCGACCCATTCGGCCAACGATGCTTCGGCATTGGCTTCGGGAGCCAATCCGCGCACGAAGGTCATGAACTCGGCGACCGTTTTGGGCTGTGCGCTCGGTTTCGCGGCCTGGAGAATACGTACCGTCACCGACTCGACCCCTTCGGCTTCGAAGGTCACGGTACCCAGCTCGACGGATGCGGAGGTCTGATTGGCCGCACTGGCAGTCACCTCGATCG
Source organism: uncultured Alistipes sp. (assembly GCA_964018965.1). Lineage (GTDB taxonomy): Bacteria > Bacteroidota > Bacteroidia > Bacteroidales > Rikenellaceae > Alistipes. Next base: position 83,863 of record CAXHRY010000005.1, on the reverse strand, counting down.
TAGCGTCGTTCTCGCCCGTTGCAGGATCGATCGTGAAGCCGCTGCCGGTCACGGTCGTACGCCAGGCGACATTCGACGAAACGGAGAGTTGCGCCTTAGCACCGCTTTCCGAGGCCAAAATCAGTTCATCGGCCGGATTCACCACCAACGACGGTCCTGTCACGACGAATGCCGCGACATCCTCGGCACGGGTGGGGATAAGCTGGACATTTTGATAATTCTGCTCAGCCGTACCGTAGAGCGAACCGGTGCGATCGGCGATCGTGATCTCAGCGAATGCGGGCGCATCGGTAGCCGTAGCCATATAGCTCTGCACGGCAGCATCGTCCGAAGCCTCGAAACGTACGACCCGTTTGGTAGCCTCCGCCCACGGCTGTCCGACGAAGGCGGACTGTGGCGTCAGATTGGTAACGCATACGTACTGTCCCTGGTATTCGCCCGAATTCAGCGTCGCGGCGGAGAGCGTCGGCACAACGACCTCGACGGGATCGTCCTCGGTCAGCGTCACCACGACGTCTTTCAACTCGCGCAGATTGCCGTACGGAGCGTACTTCGCATTCGACAGATCGAGCATCACTTTACGTCCGACCGGATAATTCGCACTCTTCTCGCGCGTAAACTCCGAGGTGCTGTAAAGAATGACGGCCGAGTTGGGCAACGTGATGTTATCGCCCACATAGAGCTTTCCGAAGTTGTTGCCACCCTCATTGTTGGCCAAAATCACGGCCGGAATCGAGGTCTTCGCATAGTTGAGCTCCTCGGTGCCGCTTTCCAGCGAAGGCCAGGTATTTTTAATATAGGCCACCAGGGCGCTGACCTCTCCGGCACGCGGAGCCTGCCCCTGTTCGATTGTCACCTCACGCGTGAGATAAGCGCCGTAAGAGTTTCGCAAAGAGAATGTAAGCTTCGCAATACGTCCCGTATTGCTGGCCGGAATGGTAATCTCGACCGTACCATTTCCGTCGCCCTGCTTCACGGAGGGCGTCACCCAGTCGCCAACCTCGTCGACTTCGAGCGTCCAGGGGCGATTGCTGCGCACGGTAAAAGCCCCGGGACCCTGCGGCGTGCCGTCCGCGGCAAAAACAAGCGTCTCGGGCGACACCTCCAGGCGGGGCATGCCCTTGTCTTCGTCGTCGTCCACGCAGGCTCCGAGCGCCAGAGCGGCAAAAGCCAGTACTGCAGTGGAAAATCTGTTCCAAAAGTTCGTTTTTTTCATAGAAGCGTTATTTAGGTTGATCCGTGTTCGGAGGATACCCATACGCGCTCCAAATTGAATGCCAAGAATCGGAATGCTCGGCCCGGTTGCGAAGCTACGGAAGCCGTATCTGAAACGAAAAAGCCGCAAACGGCTGAAATACCGTTTGCGGCAAGGCATGAAAAAAGGGTGAGCTGATTATATCGCACCGCTACGACCGCATACCCTTGCTCGATTCCTCGCCTGGGGGATTCTGCGGGAGCTGGTCGTATAAGACTCACCCGGGGTACAAAGGTAGAATTTTTTTATATCTTTGCAAAAAAAATTTACAGAATGCGCAAAAAAACCTTCTCCTATATCGCCGCCGCCCTCCTCGTGGCCGTGGCCGCAGGAATTGCCACAGGCGTCGTGCAGTTCAAAGGCGACGCCGTGCCGGAGGAGTACGAACTCTACGTCTCCGCGAGGTCGGACTATGCCCGTCTGACCGATTCGCTCATGCCCCGCATCCGGCATCGTGCGGCTTTTCGCCGTTACGCTTCGCGGATCGATCTTCCGACGACCTACAAACCGGGCCACTATGTCCTGCGTCCCGGCATGAACATAATCGAGATCGCTCGGATGCTGAAACTCGGATTGCAGACACCCGTACGCGTGACGATGAACAACGTGCGGATCCCGGCGCAACTCGCCGGAAAACTGGCCCGACAGATCGACGCCGACTCCACGGCTATCCTGCGGGCACTGACTTCGGATTCGCTGGCCCGAGCCGTGGGATTCGACAGCGTGACGCTCTTTTCGATGTTCATTCCCGACACCTATGAATTTTACTGGACCGTATCGCCGGAGGAGCTGATTCAGCGCATGAAACGCGAATACGACCGGTTCTGGACCGACGAGCGGGATGCCAAACGCAAGCGCAGCGGGTTGAGCCGGCTGGAGGTCATGACCTTGGCGTCGATCGTCTACGAGGAGACCCGCAAGACGGACGAAATGCCCCGCATCGCAGGCGTCTACGTCAACCGGCTGCGCAAAGGAATTCCCTTGCAGGCCGATCCGACGGTGAAATACGCCATGCAGGATTTCGGACTGCGCCGCATCCTCTACCGTCATCTGAAAACCCCTTCGCCCTACAATACCTACGTGAACCGGGGACTGCCCCCCTCGCCGATCTGCATGCCCGGACGCAACGCGATCGACGCCGTGCTCGACTTCGAGCGTCACGACTACATTTTCTTCTGTGCACGGCCGACGTTCGACGGATACCACAACTTCGCCCGTACGCTCGCCGAGCACAATGCCAACGCGCGCGCTTACAGCGCAGAGCTCAACCGGCGCAAAATCAAATAGGCCTTTTGCGGCAAAAGGGCGGCGAGTGCGGCCCTGGAATTGCAAATGAACGCCGAAATACGTATATTTGTACCTGATGCTGACGAAAATCTACGCTCAGAATCCTTCGGAAAAGGAGTTGCGACGAACCATCGAAGCGCTCGAACGGGACGGGGTAATCATCTACCCCACCGACAGCGTGTACGCTTTCGGCTGCTCGATTCGTTCGGCGAAAGGCACCGAGCGGTTGCAACGGCTGCGAGGCAAACGCGACAGCGAACCGGCGATCGTTTGCGCCGACCTGGCGCAAGTAGCCGAATATTGCCGGGTGGACAATGCCGCGTTTCGGATTTTGCGGCGCAACCTGCCGGGACCTTTCACGTTCGTTTTGCCCGCATCGTCGCGAATCCCCGACCGGATCCTCGGCAAACGCAAAACGATCGGCATACGCATTCCCGGTCATCCCGTGGCCCGGGCGATCGTCGAGGCACTCGGCGCACCGATGATTACCGCTTCGGTGCACGACGACGAAACGGAGGAATACACCACCGATCCCGAACTGATCCACGAACGCTACGGAAACGATGTTTCGCTGGTGATCGACGGCGGCATCGGTGAAACCGCCCCGACGACGGTAGTAGATCTCTCGCAGGACGAACCGACGATCCTGCGCGAAGGCAAAGGCGAGCTCGACTGACCTGACCGAAAAACAATATAAAGAACATAAAATCATGGAAAAGAAGAAATTCTGGGACGAAACCGCACGCTACGGAGCCATAATCGGCGGCATGCTGGCCCTTTCGTTCATCCTCGAAACCTCGATGTCGCTCTCGGGACGTCTCTCCCTTTATACGCTCCTGGGGCTCGAATGGATCGCAGTGGTCGTATTGCACTACTACCTGCTGCACCGCTTCACGCGACAGTACTCCACGCGCTACTCCGCCGAGGAGGGATTCTCGTTCGGACAAGGATACGCCTATCTGATGGCCGTTTCGGGCTTCGCCGGGGCGATCGTCGGCGTCGTGCAGGCCGTCTATCTCCACCTCGTCATGGGTTACGAGACCTACACCGAGCGCATGACCGCCGCCATCACGGAGATTCTCTCCAGCGGCGGCGAAGTCCCGGCCCAGATGGAAGGAATGGTCGAGCAACTGATCGACCAGATGCAGTCGGCCGCGACGCCTTCGGTGCTCTCGACCGTATGGGGAGGCATCTTCTCCAGCCTGCTCTTCGGAGCTTTCTTCGGTCTGATCGTCGCAGGCGTGCTGGCGCGCGCTCCGCGCCCGTTCGATACGCCCGACAACCGCGAATAACACCGTCATGGAGAACAAACCCGACATTTCGGTCGTCGTACCGCTCTACAACGAAGCCGAATCGCTGCCCGAACTGATCGAATGGATCGATCGCGTAGCCCGCACGAATAGCCTCTGCTACGAAACGATCCTCGTAGACGACGGTTCGTCGGACGACTCGTGGGCCGTCGTCGAGCGACTCAAGGAGCGATATCCCGCCGTGCGGGGCATCTCGTTCCTGCGCAACTACGGTAAATCGGCGGCACTCTATTGCGGTTTCGCGGCCGCCGAAGGCGAAGTAGTCATCACGATGGACGCCGACCTGCAAGACTCTCCCGACGAAATCCCCGCCCTGCGACGCATGATCGTCGAGGAGGGCTACGACCTGGTATCGGGCTGGAAGAAACTCCGCCACGACCCTGCGGGCAAGCGGTGGCCGAGCAAATTCTTCAACTGGACGGCCCGCCGGGCCTCGGGCATCAAGCTCCACGATTTCAACTGCGGACTGAAAGCCTACCGCCGCAAGGTCGTGAAGTCGATCGAGGTTTACGGCGAGATGCACCGCTTCATCCCGATTCTGGCACGGCAGGCCGGATTCCGCCGCATCGGCGAGAAGGTCGTGGAGCACCGCGCCCGGAAATACGGATACTCGAAATTCGGTCTGGAGCGCATGGTAAAGGGATATTTGGACCTTATCAGCGTGCTGTTCATGTCCCACTTCGGCCGCTCGCCGATGTATCTGTTCGGCAGTCTCGGCACGCTGATGTTTCTCCTCGGCGGCGGCACGACACTGTGGGTCATCGCCGAGAAGCTATGGAAACAGGCCCACGGCCTCGACCTGCGCCCCGTGACAGAGCAACCGCTCTTCTACCTGGCGATGCTGGCCGTCGTGCTGGGCGTACAACTCTTTTTGGCGGGATTCCTGGGCGAGATGATTAACCGCAACTCCTCGGACCGCAACCGTTATCTGATCGATAAAACCTTGTAATATGATCCAACGCATTCAGAGCATCTATCTGCTCGCCATCACGGCACTGACCGTCACGACATCGTGCCTGCCCCTGGCCTGGATGGCCGACTACAACGACCGCCTCGAACTCTGCGCCTTCGCACTGCGCGACGGTAGCGGGGCGACCGTACAATCGACCGTTTACCTGGGTATCCTGCTCGTCCTGGCGAGTTTGCTGCCTCTCATCACGATTTTCCTCTATAAGCGTCGGATGCTCCAGATCCGGTTATGCGCCGTGGAGATGGTCCTGCTGCTCGGTACGGCCCTGATGGAGGGCATCTACTACTACCTCAGCCGCCGCGCTTTCTTGGGCCTGGAACACCCTGAAGGCTACGTGCAGTCGGGCATTCAACCGGTTATTTTCCTGCCCTTGGTCGGTCTGGTCTTCGCCTACCTCGCCGCCCGCGCGATCTTCCACGACGAACTGCTCATGCGCGACGTCAACCGCATCCGGTAATCGGGTTTTGCCCGCAAAACGAAACACCGCCCTTCGGAGATTCCGAAGGGCGGTGTTTCGTTGCGGTGCACTTCTCAGAAATTGAGCTTGACACCCACCGTGCAGTTGGCCCCGTACTCGGGGTACCAGGGGTATTCGTAGAGTCTTTCGTCGAGCAGGTTGCGGCCCTCGGCGAAGATCGCCACCCGCGACGAAATCCGCCAGTCGAACACCGCCCTCAGATCGACCGCAAAAGGCGCGACGAAGGAGGCCGGCGTTTCAGCTTCGAATCTATAGCCATACAGTGTCGTCCACTTCCGCTCGCTCTGCATCCGCGCCTCAACGCCGAACGACACTTTGCGCCCCCGGTAATGCACGCCGAAATCACCCGTAAAGCTCGGTTCTCCCGATTCGAGCCGTTTCTGTGCAGTACCCAAGATATTCGGCTTCGCATCGTTGTAAGAGTAGCCGTGAATGCCGAGCGAAAGCGTCAGTTCACTCACCGGGCGGTAAGCGACCTCTCCGCCGAATGACAGCACCGTTTGCCGGTCCTGAATCAAACCCGGCATACCGAACAGATAAATCGTGTAAATGCTATTATCTCTCAGCAGCGTCACATGATACTTGGCGCCGCAGTCGACCCAATACAAGTGATGGTCGCGAATCGAAAAGCCGACATAAGCCCGATAGTCGAACTTCCCGTGCCCCAAGGTTCCGCCGATACCCACACGGCCGTTGTAATCCACCGAACTGCGTTCGGGCCGGAGAAAAGAGTTCCCCGAAGCATTCAGCCACGAATCCGTATAGGGGTTCAGACGCGAGATCGAACCGAAGTTGTTCGGCCGGATGTCGCCGTCCACCTCGACGAACGGTTGCAGGGCATCCGTACCCAGATCGAAATTCAAACGGGCGAAAGGAAGCACGTAATTGTCCTTCGTTGCATTGACATCCGGCACCGGATCGGGCACTTCGATCAACTCCCACAGCATCCAGGGGATACATTCGATCCGATCGTGGTAGTAGTCCGCACCGACCTCGAGGCGCACCACTCCGCCCTGCAAGCCGTAGCGGAGTCCGACATGCAACAGTTCTTCCCAATCGCCATCCAGCGCCTTGCGCCCCATCGTGCGATCCCAACCGGCATTTGCCGAGAAGCGGCTGCGGCCCCAGCCGCGGGCGATACGTCCCGAAGCGCCGAACGACCATTCGCGCATCGTCCGTCCGTTCTCACGACGGGCCTCGTCCAGAATGCCGTACCGGTATGTATAATTCATATTTTCATCTCCGAAGTCCATTCCGGAATGCCCGTGGAAAAGATTCCCGTGCGCCTCCACCTCGAAATTCGTGCGGCTCAGGTCCTGGAAATCGTCGCCCGCGCGCACCCGAAGCGACAGATCGCCGTAGTCGATCGGCGAATTGGGAACATCTAGAATTCCTCTGGTTGGCGCCTCCTTTCCCAATCCGTAGCGATGATACAGCCGGTTTTCGTAGGAGAGTTCGCCTTCGAGCATATGGCGGCCGAGGTATTTGCCCGCCGCAGCACCGAGGCGGTTAGTCATACGCGTCGAATTGTTCTTCACACCGAGCTCGTTGCGAATGTCGGCATAGCGTCCCTCGTGGTTGACATATCCCACGACGTAACCCGTCGAGGGATTTTGCGACGAAGCGTAGAAATCCAGCACCGAATTGAGCGGGTACCCCGCGCCGACCTTCAGGTAGAAGGGCAGCGGACGGTTGAACTCCCAGTAGGTCACCGTCGCGGGACGGATCGGCCGCGTAGCGAGCGTCGTGCGCAACGACAGCGGCGTGATGGTATAATCGATATCGGGCCGCAGCTTCACCGTATCGGTCATGTCGGGCGCAATGGCGAGCTTCGCGGCGCTCTCCACGCTCGGGACGTAGGCTTTGGTCACCTCGACCTGTTTTTCGACCTGAGCCGCGGCACCCCACGGCAGCGCCGCCAGCAGTGCGGCGGCAAACAGCAGTTTCTTCATCGTCAGTTGAGTTTGCTGATTCGCTCTTTCGCCTCGTCCACGATGCCGTCATCGGCAGGCGAATAACCGTCGGCGACACTTTGATAGGTTGCGCGAGCCTGGAACATATCGCCCTTGCTCACGTAGACGTCGCCCAGCAGCAGGAACGCCTTGGCGAGCCAGTAGGCCTGCGGCTCTCGCTCGGAGAAGGCGAAGACGGCCGCTTCGGCGCCGTCGGCATCCCCCGCGGCGAAGATATCCTCGATCAGGCGATAAGCGGCCTCGGAACCCTCCTTGGTGCCGACCTCCGCAGCAAGATCCTTATAGTATTTCGCGGCCTCGGCGCGCTGCCCGTCCTCGCGCAGCTGCGTGGCAAGAGCGTATCGCGCTTCGCGCAGGGCCGTGGCTCCGGCCTCGGGCTGGGCGCAGACGTCGGCCGTCATCGCAGCGATCGTCGCAGCATCGCCTCCGGCGATCGTCGCACGGACATACCCCGTCATGGCCTCCTCGCGCCCCGAGCGGGTCGATGCCAAGTCGTAGAGACGACGGTAGGCCGCAGCTGCATCGTCATAACGGGCATCCTCGAAGGTCATCGGTGCGAATTTTTCGAGCACTCGTACCGTATACTGATTGTTCTCCATCGCCGCCAACTCGCCGAGCGATCCGAGAGCCCCCGGCCGGTCGCCCTGACGCAGGCAACAGTCGCTCAGGTAGTAGAGCGCATCGGTGAGGTAATAACCTTTCGGATAGCTCTTCACATAGCTGCGCAGCGACTTGGCGGCCGGTTCGACCGAACCGTCGAGGTATAGCTTGCGCGCAGCGGCAAACGACAGCGAGTCGCGCATCACAGCCGTGAAGTCGCCCTCCAGGCCGCTGCGCGAAGCGTAGGCGAAGTAACCGTCGGCATCGCCGTCCGAGAGGTAAATCTCCCGGATGCCCTGCATCGCCTCCTTCGCCTCGGCGGAACGGGGTGAAGATTTCACGGCACGGTCGTAATATTCGAGCGACTTCTCTTTGTCGCCCAGGTTCAGATAAGCGAGACCGAGATCGGCGAAAGCCTGCGTACGGCGTGTCGAAGCGGGATAATCCGCCACGAAGCGCTCCAATTGACGGGCTCCGTCGGCATAGCGTTCCTGGGCGATGAAACTACGCCCCAGTTCGTAGGAGGCTTCGTCCACGTAATCGCCGCGACCGTCCGAGATAATCTGTCGCAGCGCCTGCTGTTTCTCGGAAGTGCGGCCCAGGATACCCAGCGTGACGGCCCGTTTATAACGCGCATAGTGCATTTCGGGAGTCGCCAGACCGATTGTCTTGTCGTATTCGGCGATCGCCGCATCGAATTTCCGCTCGGAGTAACGCACGTCACCCAGACGGTTGCCAGCATCGGCCCGGTAACTGTCATGCGGCGTATAGACCGTGAGGAAACGAGCGAAGGCGTTTCCGGCCTGCGTCATGTCCTTACGCACGAACGAGCAGTAACCGAGGTTATAGAGCGCCAGCGCATACTCCCGCTCCGAACGCGGAGCACGCTTGAGGTAGGCATTGTATTTGGCGGCCGCGACCGTATGGTCGCCCTGTGCGAATGCGATCTCGCCTTGCCAAAAGTCGGCCAAGGCCGAATATTTGGGGCTGACATTCACCGCCGCCGATTCGGCCAAATAGCGCTGCGCAGCACGCAGATCACCCGCATCGTAAGCCTCCAGCGCCCGGAAATAGGCGATCTTCTGCAAGGCGGCGCGAATCTCGGCGTCTTGCGTGGGCAACGATTTGATAGCGCGGTAGGCGGCATCGTAATCGTGGGAATTGTAGTAGGCGGCGATCAGCAGCGTGCGGGCTTCGGGAGTACGTTCCGAAGCGGGATAGCGCGTTATGTAGCGCGTCAGCAGGTTGATCGCCCCGTTGAAGGCGCCGCCCCCGAGTTCGTATTGCAACTTGGCGTAATTGAACAACGCATCTTCGGCGATCGCAGCGTCGAGCGTGTCGTCCGTCGCCATGGCAAAAGCCTGCATCGCGCTCTGTTTGTCTCCCGTACGCAGGCAGCAGTCGGCCAGGTGGTAGGAGGCGTTCTGCGTCATGGCATCGGCGGCACCGCATGCCTTGCGCAGCCACTCCGCAGCCTCGGCATAACGCGCCGTACGATAGAGCGAGAAACCTTTCAGGTAGCAACTTTCACGGTCCGCGACGCCATCCGCCGTGGCAAGAGCATCGAGACGCCCGAGGTGTTCGAGCGTGCGGTTGTAATCGTCCAAGTGGAACCACGACTCGGCGATGACCCGCTCGATCTCCGCACGGCGCTCGGGCACGGCTTTCTCGGCCAAGGCATCGCCATTCTCGACGACATAGCGGTAGTTGCCTTCGCGGAACTCGATCTGAAGCAGGAAGTAAGGGACCAGCCGTTTGTAGGCGTCGCTCTGCAACAACGACGAAAAGCCCTGTTTCGCAACGGAGTAACGGTCCTCGGCGTAATCGATGTAGGAGCGATAATAACGTGCATGATCGGCATACTCGCTGTCATCGGGCACCCGGTCGAAGCAGGCATAGGCCTCACGGTAATTACCGTCGGCAAACTCGATGCACCCCATTCGCACGTCGTACTGTTCCCGCCGCCGAGCACTCAGAGAACGATAATCGGTCTTCGAGAAGTACTCGCGTGCACGCTCGCGATTGCCTGCGGCACAATAAAACGAACCGAGCGAGAAACGCACGTCATTCGTATGAACCGAGCCCGGATAGCGCTCCTCGAATGCGCGCAAAGCCCCTTCGGCATCGGCGCTTCCGAGTTCCACGGCGCATGCCGCCAGATAGAAATCCGCCTCCCGAACCGCACTCCGCTCGGCGGGAGTCAGCAACTTTCGGGCTTCGAGAAATTCGTGGCGCGCATCGCTCCAGCGCCCCAGTTCGAACAACTCCCGGCCGCGCCGAATCGCACGCTCGGCGCCCGGTACCGCGGCTTTCAATCCGCCGCCACCTGCCGCGACGAGTGCGACAAGCAGCCATATCCGTATTTTCCGCATATTGAAAAACATTCTTAGGTAGTGGAGTCAAAGATACGAATAAGTGAGGGCAAACCCAAATTTATTTGGAGTTTGCCGAGCGGGAGAATCCAAAACGAAGTTTAAGATACAAGGAAAATCGGACAAAACGGGTGATCGGTGCGTAATAATGTAAGTGATTGAATCGCAAAATTGTAACGAGTGGATTTTCTGCTGTTTGCCGACTGGCCTAAAAGCAGGATTTCGAGGAGTTGAGCGAGGTTTTCGTTACTTATCCGTTGCCCTTCTTGGAGTTGATAAGGAGGTCGCCAAAACCTTGTTCCCGCTCTCCGAAAACGGTTCTGCACTTCAAGAGATGCCGGTTTTTCTCGCAAGAGTTCACAACAAAGGTAGTCGTTTTACTCGGAGTTTCGCGAAAAGACGGCTTCGGAGGTGATGACATGGTATCTTATTCTATGTTCCGCTTTGTTTTTACGGCTTCAAATAGTTCTATACCAACTAATTTTGCAAACGGTTAATAGAGTTATGAATCAAGAAGACGTAAAGGTTGCGTTCTACCTAAAAAGGAACGAAACGAATACCGAGGGGCGTTGTCCCGTCATGGGTCGTTTGACTGTCGGTCGTTTGGAAAGCGTGTTCAGCGCAAAGATGCTCGCACCGCGTTCGCTGTGGTGGTCGGGTCGTGCCAAAAGTAAAAGCGCCGAAGCGGTCGAAATCAACCGTCGGTTAGACGAGCTGCGGGCTTCGGCTATCAGTATCTATCGCGAGCAGTCTGCCGTTCGCGACGGGATAACGGCTGAGGAGGTCAAATGTCTGCTGTTGGGTATGGCTGCCGGACAGGAGACATTACTCAATTACTTCGGCTCGTTCATCAAGCATTTCGAGAAACGGGTGGGCGTAAACCGTACAATCAAATCGGCACGCACCTATCGTTGCGCCTACGAACACATCGCACGGTTGCTGTCAGAGCGACTTCGGCTGTCGGATATCCCCTTCTCGGCTTTGGATCGGTCGTTCGTCGACAAATTCGACCTATACCTGCGCACGGAGCGGAGTTTGGCTCCGAACACCGTCGTTCTCTACATGTCGCGTCTGCATACGGTCATCAACAAGGCCATCGCCGCCGACCCGTTCGCCGGTTACGAACCACCACGCCCCGAACGCAAACGGCGTTACCTCACGCGCGAGGATTTGCGTAAACATCTGTTAATATACATATTGACCAGCAGATTTCAGGTATCTACCTTTGTGCTTATGGCGGGAGACGAGTCAAAATCCGACCAATGAAATATCATGGACTATAAGAAATACGACTGGTTGACGAAGGGTCTGGTTTATCCATTGATAGAGAAGTATTATTCGAACAGGGATTTTCCGAGCGTTTTTTATAAGCGAGCGGGTTTGACGAGAGCCAGTTTTATACTTGGCGACAGCGGTATCTGCGGGATCATCCCTCGGTAGCGACGCAACCGGGCATCGTACCCAAGCCGGCTCGTACTGCAACCCGCCGCAAGCCCTCGAGAGGAGCATCGGGCGCATCGTCCGTTGCGTCAGGCAGCGGTTTCGTTCGCGTTAAAACTATCAAAGACTCGTCAGTTCCCATTGAGACTGCTGTGGACTATGAATTATGCTATTCGAACGGGGTTCGGCTTCGTGTAGCGCCGAACACCCCGTCAGATCGGCTTTCCGCACAGATCAAACTCTATTAGTCTGAGGGGGGGGGCTCATTGGGGATTCGGAGATTTATTATTTGAGCCGTACGGCAACAGATATGCGCAAGGGCTTCGATGCGCTGCGCGGGGAGGTTCGTCGGGCATAGGTCGTGATCTGATAAGCGGCGAGGTTCTCTTCTTCTACAATTCGAGCCGCACGCGCCTGAAGCTTCTTCACTGGGAGTGCGGAAACTTCGGGATCTACCACAAACGTTTCGAGCGCGGTATTCTCACCTTGCCTCGTACGAACACCCGGAATGGCTGTTATGGGGTCACGTGGCGTGAGCTGGTACTGATGGTCGAGGGCGTGAAGCTGGAGCGCATACGACCGAGCGTCTGTTATCGGAGCATGACAATCTTGCGGGCGTGGTGGAAAAGATGCGGGTTGAGCTTCGTCAGCTACGCAGGATGTTGTTCGGCTGCAAATCAGAGCTTTCATTCCCAGTGATCCGTCGCAGCTGAAATCAGACTTCGAAGGCGTAGCCGAGTTGAAGGAGGAACGGGAGTTTGCCGCCCTGCAAGCGTCAGCCCCAGTCGCCCGCAAGGAGCCGGCGCCACGCATCAAATGACCGGCCGAAGAGCGTCAGCGTCGTAACTTCTCGGAGCATCTGGAACGTCGGAACGAGATCATCGAACCCGACGAGATTCCCTCCCAGAGTAAGCGCGTCGGCGAGGAGATTATCGAACTGTTGGAAGACAAGTCCGGAGAACTCTATATCCGTCGGCTTATACGCCCCAAATACGCCCTGCCCGACGACAAAGAAGTCGTTAACAGAGAATTGCCGTCGCTGCCTCTTCCCCGCACCAATGCAGTATCGTCGCTTTCGGCACAGCTGCTCGCAGAAAATATCGGGATCATCTTCCGCTGCACCGTCAGATCGGGGATCTTCGCCCGCGCAAGCGTACAACTCTAAGGCCTCGATCGTCTCGGATTGGGTGCAGGGAGCGGCCGAACTGCTGGAGCCGTTATACGAGTGCTTGCGCAAGCGCGTATTGGGCTGTGATTACATCCGGATCGACGAGACGACGATTCCCGTATTCGCAACGAATATGGCCTCAACCATCGAACAGGTATTCGGACTGTTTTCGTTCGATGCGGTCGATATTCCGGAAGATGATCCCGAGGAGGAGGAGACTTTCGCTCGCCGGATGCGTCGTCAAACCAAGAAGAAACGCCGCACTCGCGCAGAACCTAAACAAAATCTGTATGGCAACAGGAAGATGATCTGAGAGGCCTTGCCAAGACCATGGAGTTCATGTGAGCCATATCCATTTTGTTCGTAGTGATTCACGTCTACTGGTATTGCTATGGCGCTTTCGTCCGAATGGGACTGACATTGGAGACTGTCGACCGTGTGCTGATGAACTTTCAGCGCACAGCGGGACTGTTCGGGCCGCTGCTGACGACGAAAGTATTCGCCGTGGTGTTTCTGGCGTTATCCTGTCTCGGAACGAACGGAATGAAGAACGACAAAATGATGTGGGAGAAAATATCTGCGGCCCTGCTGCCGGGTGTGGTGCTGTGCTTCATGAACTGGTGGATGCCGGGGCTTCCGTTCTCGCCCGTCACGAACATGGGTTTGCATGTCGTGACGCTCACGGGCGGGTACATCCTGATGTTCATGGCAGGCCTATGGGCCGGCCGGATGCTGTATGACAACCTGATAACCGACGTATTCAACACGGTGAACGAATCCTTCATGCAGGAGACGCACCTGATGGAAAACGAATACTCGGTCAACCTGTCGACGAAGTTGACGTATCAGGGAAAACATGGCAGAGCCGGATCAATGTCGTCAATCCGTTCCGTGCCTCGATCGTGCTGGGAACACCCGACTCGGGAAAGAGCTATGCCGAGGTGAACAACTACATCAAGCAACAGATTGCGAAAGGGTTTGCGGTCTACATCTACGACTACAAGTTCGACTATTCGTCGGTTTCCGCCTACAACTGACTGCTGCGAAACCTCGACAAATACAAGGTGCGACCGCAGTTCTACGTCATCAACTTCGACGACCCTCACCGCTCGCACCGCTGCAATCCCATCGCCTCGGAGTTCATGACCGATATTTCGGATGCCTACGAATCGGCTTACACCATCATGCTCAACCTCAATAAGACGTGGATTCAGAAGCAGGGCGACTTCTTCGTCGAGTCGCCGATCGTGCTGCTCGCGGCGATCATCCGGCTTCCGAAGTGTGCACATAATACTGTATATTAATTACTTATTAACATAAGTTAGGTTAAGGTTCATAGGCGTAATTAACTCAGTATTCGCTCAATTAGCATCTGTTAAGGAGTAGATAACAAAGTTTAACACGTTAAATAAACCTAATGTCATCCAACTTATCCCGGAGGGAAACCCGAGGGGGAGTGTAGCATGTTGGAAAAGCCATAAGTCAACAAACTGTCATGTTGCGACTGAATGGCAAGACATAAAGACAGACACGAGGATGAAGCCTGCATTGGTTGAACAATAGTCCAGTGGCACACACCAGGGCCGTGGCACAAGGCAGTTACCTCAAAACGCCAATGCGCAGACCCTGTCAGATGCGAGACCGTGATTAGCAGAATAGTCTACGGCAATGCGAATCAGCGAATCGCTATCCGTGTCGATATAGTTCTTATCTAAAGCCTGCGAGTAAAGGAGTGCATACTTCGCCCGAGTTTTCTCTCGACGAATCATCGACAAATCAATTCGAGCAAGAATATGCAATGAACTGTCGGGATGCTCCTGCATGTATTGCTCCGCGTCCTGCAAAGCCGTGACAACCGCAGCATCGCGATGGCAACCCACTGCAAAAATGCAAACAGCAAAATGACAAGAGTTCGAGACAGTATAGGTTTCAATCGTAATAATTTATGATAACTATAACCTCGGAAGTTTTCGGATTGCCTTTTTGCGGCTCCCGGTCGTAGTGTCGCACCCCTTGGCTGCGTTTACAAATCTGACCCTCCCCTAAATCCCCTCCTCGGAAGGGGGTGCTTCTGCCTCAACCCGCAAAGCGATCGTGGCTTATGCACTGATTTAGTGTAAAATTGTATTTAGTTGCCTATATTTATAAAATTAATCATCTATTTCTAAAACACCAAAATTCGATCAAAGAAGACGAATGGTGCATGCTTGGGGAAACGTTTCGCCCTGCTTGCGCCCGACGGAGAAGATAGTCACTCGACCGAAACCTCCGCATTCAGGCCCCTCGGGTTTTGCGGAGAAAATACGGGGGATAAAACCAAATGTATAAAAGCAGAACAGCGGCAGAAAGATAGATAACCGGTATATATTAAACGGTTAGCAGCACGATACCCCCGGACGCGCTGCGAAACCAAATGTTACTTCAGTGTTACTTTCGCATTACATTCGAATATGTTTTGAACGCAGTGTTCGAGTCCCGATGTTACATCGCCTCCGAAAACGGTCAGAAACGGCCAAATTTCGGAGGCATTTTTTGTACACAATGACGGCCATAGACCATACGATGTGCGATTTTAGCCGCTCTTGGGTATTTATACAGGGCGTTATCTTGTTGCTCCGGAACAACTGTTCAATAGTCGATTTTATCCCGTTCAAACCATTATCAAATACGGCAAGATAGCCCAGTCATCCCAGCGGACATTTTCTCTAATTCGAGATATTAAACGGCCATAAAAACAGCCGTTAAAACGGCCACTGTATTTTCATATCTCAAAACGAAATATCCACGTTAAACGGCCATTAAGACAGCCAAAAACGCGAAAAAATCTGCGTTCAAAGCGACGTTTAGCAACATAAAATCCTGCAAAAATGCAAGAAAATAGCGGTATATGCACCCCTTAACGACACGACATTTTTTGGTTTTTCGGCTTATTAAACAGCGTCAAACCACTAAAACACAGTGAAATAACCTCAATATTTTGCGACTACCCATACCTGAAACTGCGCGAGATGCCAGAACTATCCCATCGTGTTGAAGCGAATACTTGCTTTTACCAGTGCCAATGCCTGAATCGAGTCGGCAGGAATATCTTTCGGTGAATGATGTGGATTATGGCTGACCAGACGCACGAAACGTTCGTCTTCGGCTTTCTGTATGTACTTGATGGTAATGTAACTTTCGCCATCGACTACGAACGAAAGCAGATACATTTCGCCCCATAATATACAGGTCGAGTTCTTGGCGACCTCTTTATATAGGACAATATCGCCGCTTTTTAGTAGCGGATACATTGAATCACCTCGCACATAAAGTGCTCCATCGCATGGAGGGAGGCTGGGTATTTGGATATGGCTGATTGGTGTGCGCCGCGCTTGATCAGAAAGCAATTCAACCAATCCTGCTGTTGCATCCAATTCATAAAGTGGGATGTTTTGCAGTCTCACTTTCCGATCTGTTCGTAAGGGGAATTGTTCTTGTACGACCGGTGTGGCAAGTTGAACATCTATATCTCGAAGCATTGGGCCTCGTCCTGTCAATAGCCATTCAACGGATACCTGTGGATATGTAGCAAGAAATCTCGCTATATTCTCCTCGCTAATGCCATTATTCTGCCCCAAAATTCCCCTTGTTATACCTGTCTTTCGATAAAAATCGTATTGACTTATACCTATTTCCGAGAGGAATGTCAAAATTTTTTGCTTAATAGGCGATTTTTCTTGCTTATTTTCTTGCATAGTCGAAATATCTCGTTTATATTTGCATTGTCTTAAAAATTAAGACGGGTGTAAAGATAGCGAAAAACTAATTATAAGCGAAATGAAAAGTAAGATTTACAAGGTTGTGGTACTGGGTTATATGCTCGACAGACAAAGGATCGCTCGTTCCGCGATGCTGGCGAAGTTCGATATCGAGTTTGCCAAACGCCGCGCCATTAAGGAGGATGAAGTCTTGCAAGAGATTCACAACAGGCATCCGGAGATCATCGAGAACGCGACCGAGTGGGATGTCGTGGAGGCCGAATATCGTTGCAATGGATTGTTGAATACCGCCAAATTCATTCACATGGGCGGTTATATCCCGAAAATGAATCAATAACACGGCAGACATGAAAAACACGGTAGTATACCTTGTGCAAACGAGCACCTATTCATTCCGCCACGGGGTTGCATACGATACTGTTTACAGAACCCGTGGAGTCTACACGGACAAAGCAGAGGCAGAACGGATCGCCCACACCTACGATGATTATGCGACCTCGGGTTTCGTAACGGAGGTAGAACTCAATAAAGCATACGATCAATTATGAGAAGAATCAATCTGCCCAAGAACAAACGGGCGCGGTTGTGCCGGACATTCGGCACGAGCGGAGTTACGGTATGGTCGGCTCTGAACTATGTAACCAACAGTCCGCTGGCCGAAAAAATACGCCGCGCAGCCATCGCCGAAGACGGTGTGATCGAGAATCAGATCACCGTTCCCGAAGGCTTCATGCCGAACTGCGAGACGGATTTCGAGCACGATGCCGACGGCGTACGGCGGATCATTCATACCTTTTCGAACGGTGTTCGAGTGGTGTTCGACAACGATACGTGCACGGCCGAGATCAGCCGAAACGGGCGATTCGTGAAAACCTACTCCGACGTCAAGGTCCGGGATTGGGGCAATATCGTATTCGAGGCCCAAAGCCTCACGGATTCATTAAACCGGTAGCACATGTATAGCGAATCGACGGAAATCATCGAACGGCTGGAAAGCCTTGAAGCGGACTTCGAGCGCAATCGAAATGAGATGCACGCTTTGGCAGAGCAGAATCGCCGGTTGCACCGTCGGTACGGCGAACTCCTCGAAGCCAACCGGGAAATAAACGACCGAATCCGCAATACGCTCGCGCAACTTTGGAAACTGGAGGAAAGGAAATAAACCATGACACACGAACATTTCACCGAGGCGATCGATATTATTTCGCGGCACACCTCGACGACGATACACGTCAATGGCACGCTGAAACACTTTGTCGGCAATCTCGGCTCGACGGAATTTCTGATTCAGATTACCCAGTGCGCGCCACCGCTGGTGAACGACCTCGTAAAGAACGACTACTCGCTCTCGATGACCCCGGAGGGGTTGCGGGTGGATAAAATCAGATAATCGCTAATTGTTCAGTTATTAGATTCAATACTGTATGAATAAGAAAAAGACTCGACGCCTTCAAGGCAAACGGAATATAGCCCAGCCAGCCCTTGAAGCGTCATCGACAGCCAGTGAGCAGCTTCAATCTTATGTAAATCACGCTTTACGTGAAATGATACCTCTATGCTCGCGCAAGGATATCCGCCATCATAGGAGCATCGCGCTTCGGCTTGGTGACTCCTGTATTTCAATTGAAGTCTCCGTAACTCCTTGGAATACGCCGAACGAAGCGCCTGAATTTCTGGAGAGGATGTAGCGCATTGAAAACAGATGGTTGCCATGAACAACATAATCGCTAAAGTTTTGTAGTTGACAGCACAAATATAGCGATTTTCCCGCGAACGCGTAAGGCGTTATCCGGAGCGATACCGGCGCGGGATCAAGAACAACGAAACGATGGAATATTTCGGAAATACGATAGCGGTAACGATGCACGAACTGACACGGTCGGACGATGGCGAGGCGGTTATGAGTCGTAGTGCTTACGATCATCTCGTAGCACGGGGGCGGATAAATGTTCTGCGCCCGGGCAAAGGCCTCGGCTCGTATGCCCTGATCGACTACCGTTCGCTTCCGGAGCGATTCCGCTCACGGTTCGAGGAAAAATACGGCGATCCCGAGAAAACGATGAAACAGGACGAAATGCCGCTTGCGATGGACGCCGAGGCGCAGCGCTTCTACCGCGATCACCTGCTGCCCAGCGGCGACCATTTGCCCGAGGCGAAGCAGGAGGAATATACGCTGAACGCCCGGGTACTGAACGCTCTGCTGGAGATGTTCAACACGCAGAAGGCGATGCGCCGCGCATGCAATAACAACACACCGGTCATCTGGTCGAATATTTTCGCCGAGGCCGAGAAAGTGCGCGAGGCCTACGGCCACACGCTCCCGAAGAGCGAGGCACGCCTACGCGACAAACTCCGACAGTACCGCAAAGAGGGCTATGCCTGCCTCGTGTCGGGCAAGTTCTGCAACGCGAATACGCTGAAGATTACGAAAGCGGCAGGACGTCAGATCGTCGCCCTGCGCCGCTGCCGCGTGCCGGTCTACACGACCAAGCAGCTCTTCGAGGAGTTCAATCGCATCGCCGAGCGTCGCGGCTGGAAGCCGCTCGCCTCGCGGTCGTCGCTGGTTCAATACCTCGAACGGCCGGAGGTCAAGCCGCTGTGGTACGACGCCGTCTACGGCGAGCTGGCGGCCAAGCAGCTCTTCGCCCGCCGCAACAAGACCGAGATGCCGACCATGCGCGATTCGCTGTGGTATGGCGACGGCACGAAGCTCAACCTCTACTATAAGGCGGTCGAAAACGGCAAGACGGTCATTCGCACGGCCTCGGTTTACGAGGTGATCGACGCCTACAGCGAAACGCTGCTCGGCTACTCGGTCAGCGCCAGCGAGAACTTCGACGCACAGTTCGCCGCCTTCCGCATGGCCATCGAGACGGCCGGCTGCAAACCATACGAAATCGTTACGGATAATCAGGGCGGCCAACGGAGCAAGATCGCACAGAAATTCTTCGCGAACATCTGCCGTATCAATCGGCCGACGGCGCCGTACAACGGTCCATCGAAAAGCATCGAGTCGGCATTCGGCCGCTTCCAGCAGCAGGTGCTGCATGAGGATTGGCGCTTCACGGGCGGCAACATCACCTCGAAGGAGGCGTGGAAGATCAACCGCGAGTTCCTCGAAGCAAACAAGGAGCAATTGTTCACCTACGAGGAGATGCTGGCGGCCTACGCTGCGGCCCGCTGCAAGTGGAATGCAATGGCGCACTACCGGACGGGGATCGCTCACGAGGAAATGTACCGTGCGAGCGCGAATCCCGCCACCGACCCGATTACGGAGTTCGATATGATCGATCTGTTCTGGCTGACGACCGAGCAGCCGAGCCTCTTCACAGCCGACGGCATTACGGTTCAGTACCGGGACCGCAAATACACCTACGAAGTACTGACCGCTGACGGTCGTCCGGACTACGCATGGCGCCGGGAGAATACCGGTCGGGAGTTCTTCGTACGCTTCGACCCGCAGCGCATGGATCGGGCGCTGCTCTACACCCAAACGCCGATAGGGCTGCGCTACGAGACGGTGGCCTATCCCTACCTTTCCATTCGCCGCAACATTCAAGAGCAGCGGGACGGAGACATGGAAATGATCCGGCTTAATGACGAGGCGAACAAGCGCGAACGGGTGCGCCGCCAGATCGAGGCTCATGCACTGGAACTGGAACACGGTGTCGCCCCGGAACAACACGGGCTGCGCACTCCGGCGCTCAAAGGTATCAGCGAAAAAGAGTACGAGCGGCTGGCCGATGCGCTGGTCGTCGTTCCGACAGAGTCGGCAGCCGAACCCCTCGCGATCGGCGAATACACCAAAGCCGTCAGCAATATGGACTTCGATCCTGCGGCGGTTCTCAATCGGATGTAATCACAAAAACGAATAGATATGAAACAGTTAACCATCGAAGAGAAACAGACGATTCAAGCGCAATTGCAAGCGTATGTCGCCAAGTATCCCAGCCAAAATAAGGCGGTCAATTCGCTCGGATTGAGCGCAGGTACGGTCAGCACGATTCTGAACGGCAAATTCGACAATATCAGCGACGAGATGTTCCTGCGCGTTCGGTCGCTGGTCGCCCCGGTCAACCCGGAGGAGTGGGCAGTCTGCGAAACGACTGCCTACCGTGAATTGTCGGTTCTTCTCTCCGACGCACAGGCGAATCAGAATGTCTCATGGGTGGTCGGGAATGCCGGCATCGGTAAGACGACGACTGCGCACGACTATGCGGCGAAGCATGAAAACGTGTTCGTCATCTCGTGCTCGGAGGACATGCGCCGCGGGGACTTCATTCGCGAAATGGCCCGCGTCATCGGTCTCAAACTCGCCCAGACGAGCCTTCGTGAGAAACTCCAAGCCGTGACGGACGAGCTACGCGTGCTCGACCGGCCGCTGCTCATCTTCGATGAGGGTGACAAGCTGATGGATACGGTGTTCTACTACTTCATTTCGATTTACAATGCCCTCGAGGGGCGTTGCGGCATCATCTTCCTCTCAACCGAATATATCAAGCGTCGCATGAGCATCGGACTGGAGTACGACAAGAAGGGTTACGACGAAATCTATTCCCGCATCGGTCGACGGTTCATCGGCCTCACCCCTGCAACCCGTCATGAAGTGACGGCCGTCTGCCGGGCGAATGGACTGACTGCCGACAGCGCGATTGCCGAGGTGGTGGCCGATGCCCGCACAATGGTTTCGACATCCGGTAATCCGTGGGATAAGCGACAGTCGAAGGAGTATTTCGATATGCGCCGCGTGCGGAAGTCGGTGCACAAATCGAAGCGAATCGCGCAAATCAATAAGAAGTAAAAAACCGTTCAAACACCGTTCAAATGGGTCGCACGCTATCAGCCAAACAAGTATTGACGCTCAAGCGCCGGACGATGAGTCCGGGCGGCATTTGGGCCAACTGCGTCGGCGAGATCGACCGCACGGGTGTCGTCTTCTTCTGGGGCAATTCGGGCAACGGCAAGACTTCGGCGGTCGCTTCCTTCTGCAAGGAGTTGACTCAGTTCGGTCGGGTGCTTTACCTGCCGTTAGAGGAGGGGCTGGGCGGCACGACACAGGATGCCATCCGCCGCTACCGGCTGGACGAGTGCGGCCGGAAGTTCCAGTACAACGCCTCGATGAGCTTCGCCGAGATGGACGAAGCCCTGTCGAAGCCCCGCTCGTGGGACTTCGTGGTGATCGACTCGTTCCAATACACGCAGATGAGCTACAAGGAGTATATCGTCTTCAAGGAGCGCCACCGCAACAAGCTGCTGATCTTCGTCAGCCACGCGGACGGCAAACGCCCGGACGGACGCACAGCGATGAAGGTCATGTACGACGCCTCGTTGAAAATATGGGTCGAGGGATACCGGGCTTTCAGTAAAGGTCGCTTTATCGGCCCGACCGGCGAGTGCACCGTCTACGAAGAAGGCGCGCGCCGCTATTGGGGGGGGGTAAATCAGTAAAACACGAAATAATATGAATTTGAATTCACAAAACAAAGTACTGAAAGCCGGGTTCATGCTCATCCGGAAAGATGATCAACCGGAACCTCGAATCAAACACAAACAATTCGGATTTTCCGAATGGCGCACATTCGAGAAGTTCAGGACAAAGGCGGCCCGGGACCGTCGGTTCAAAGAGCTGTTGCAAAATAGTAGTATAATCGAAGATTGACCTATGGACATCAAGAAAATCTACATCAGTGGAAAGATAACCGGACTGCCGATCGGCGAGGTGATCGCCAAATTCCACGCGGCAGAAGAGAAAATCCGCCGCTTTGGCTTCGAACCAGTCAGCCCGCTCCGCAATGGGCTGCCGCTGGAAACAGACTGGGCCGACCATATGGGCAAGGATATCGCGCTGCTGTTGAAATCTGATGCGGTCTACTTGCTGCCGGATTATAACGAGAGTAAAGGTGCACGCATCGAGTTGTGCATTGCCGTCCAGCAGCGGATGCCAATTTTTATGGACGAGCGCCCCAAACTCGAATTTTTCAGTGCACAGACCTTCGAAGATTATGATACGAAAGAAGCGTAACTATTCCCGGCTCTACGCCATTGCCAAGGCGAAGGGTATCGACCTCGATCAGCACAAAGAGACGCTGGTCGCGCAGTTCACCGGCGGCCGCACCTCGTCGCTGCGGGAGATGGCCCCGGCTGAGTACGAGGAGATGTGCGAATGTCTCCAAACGGGCAAGCAGCTCGGCGAGACCTCTGCCGCATACAAGGAGCGGCTGCGCCGGGCGCGATCGGCGGCGCTGAACCGCATGCAGCGGCTCGGGGTCGATACGGCCGACAGAACATTCTCCGCCGTCAACGACTTTTGCCTCGACCCGCGCATTGCCGGGAAGCCTTTCGGGGTGCTGACCATCGAGGAGTTGCAGGCACTCGTCCCGAAGCTCGAGGCGATTCTTCGCAAACCCAAGCCGGTGCAGATCGAGCGGGTCATGCCAGTTCCGTTTTTCATTCGACACGACCAATTGCCGAGCTGATATGGAAAAACCGATTATCGAAGTCGATTTACAGGGGCCGGACGGCAATGTGTTCGCTCTGATGGCGGAGGCGCGAATAGCGATCCTATCCGGCGTTCGGAGGCTCGGCCTCCAAACACGGAAATCGCGTGAAGAGCAAGATCGAGACAGAGCTCATGCGGAGTTCGTTGCAGGGCAGATGATGCGAGAAGTGATGCAAACCCATACATATGATGGTGCGCTCGCTATCATTCGCCAATATGTGAACATCAAACAGAAAGGAGGCGGCCTATGAAGTAATCGGTACGGGTGGCGACAGGAAAAGACAACGAAATGGGAAAGATTGGCTGTTGTTTAGAGATTAGCACAGGGGTTCGAGTCCCCGGCCACCCGCAAACCCCTTTTTTAGATGAGGAATCCGAGTACAAGTAGGGCGACGATGGCGCAGGGATTACCCGCTGACAGATGGCGGTGGCAAAGCGGAACAGGACGCTTGACTCCATCGGACAGATGACGCGAAAGGCTCTGACAGCCGGGAAAGACCGGCAAACGGATCGGAGGTGACTTAAGGATAACACAGCTCGGCGTGCGCACAAAGAGCAGAAGCGGGTTCGATTCCCGTCCGATCCGCAAACTTTATCAAAAACAAACGCTATGGCAAAATCGGAAGACTTCAATGCAGGCTGGTGGAACTGCCTGATATCATTTGCGGCGGAACTGCGCGCTGCGACCGCCACGGAGCGGAGCGAATCATTAAGACGGTCATGAGAGAGGCGGGAGTAACGGACGACGAACTGGTCGGCGTCCTCGCCAAATCGGACGAAATAGGAATGCCGGAACAGGTTTATGACTGCTTGGACTATATGTATTTGGACTAACACTTTTAATTCAACTATTTATGAGAAAAATTTTAGTAAGCGGTTGCGCCAACTGTCCTTACCTGACAGTCTGGAGTGATGGAGATGAGGAGAAAGAGACTCATGACCGTATTTGCTCCGGCGATTGCCGTCACCCATCTTTCCATAAGGAATTGGGCTTTCCGCGTTTTAATCGAGAGGTTTTTTTGCCGGATACGGAAATTCCGACCGGTGACGCGAAGGTGCGATTGGTTGATCCGACGGGAATCCCCGAATGGTGTCCGCTTCCTAAAGAAGTATAGTAATAATAGTCTAAATAGCGAATGTTATGGAGAACAAACAAATTGGTACTTGGCGCATCGGTTCGGAACTGGCTGCATGCCATATCGGGGCGCAAGTCGTCATGTCTTTCTCGAACGATCGGAGTGTTCGGGGAATTTTCAAAGGACTCGTCGAAGATGGCGAGACGATTCAATTACAAACGATAGACCGCCCAACTGTTATCGGATTACCGTTTGATCACCTTTCGGTGTGGTGCGAGATGGCCGGTGTCAAGCCCGTCGATGCGGTGGTCTATCCGAGTGACGAGCCGACGATTTCGGTGGTTGACGATGCGACCTACGGAGGTGCGCATTGTTACGTGATCCGCGAGTGTCTCGGGTTCAACGACGGCAAGACACAGTACGTCGAAACCGAGCAGGTCATTCGGTTCGTTCGGAAGAACGACGACGGGACGATGATCCCCGGCTTGCAATCCGAGCAGCTGGTGCTGGCCTTGCTCGACCGCCATGAGAAGCTGAACGCCCGGTTCCCGTCGGAGCAGAACGCCAAGATGATCGCCGGTCTGCGCATGTTCCTCGAGGCGTGCGAGGAGCGTGTGAAGAACCGCATGGAGCGCGGAGTAATGGGCGAACTTAAAAAGTAGCGGCGATGGAGAAACGAGATTGGGGAGATTTCGAACTGATAGTCAACGGGCAGCCTATTCGAATGTTGCCGGAAATGGACTTCGGCGGAAAAGAACCAGAAACACCGGACTTCAACGGTATTACATCGTTCTCCTTTCCTTTGCGAACGACCCGGAAGGCTATGGAGCTATTGGCAAAAGAAATATCGAAGACCAATCATGCTTTCGCACGGCTGATGGCTGGCCGCTATCGATGGGCTCCTTGCTACCGTTTTCATTCACGGGTGGAGAAGCGTCACTCGCGAACCCGCCGCAAGCAGCGTCCGACACGACTGCGACGACGACAGAAACGACAAACCAAAAATAGAGTAAAACGATGAAAGTGAAAATTAAAGGATTTTGTACGCTGGAGAGCGCAAAGTATGTGTTCGACAACAGCGGCAATCTCATCGGGGTGCGTCTCGATGTAGATTCGGAGCGCGGAATACGCAAAGTATTCACGATGGAACTGGTAGAGGACATTTACGACGACTGATTATGGACGTTAGAACGATGACAGCAGCACAACGCGCCGAGTTGAAGGCGCAGCTTGAGGCCGAGGAGCGTGCCGAGAAACAGAAACGCGAAGATGACATTGCGGCGTATAAGGATTCCGTCGACGAGTTCTGCCGGGGCAAGTTCGCCCGCCTGCAGGCGTTGAGTGAGGAGATGCGCCGGGCGAAGGAGGAGGTGTTCGGCGATGCCGAGCGGTTGATCGAGCTCAAAGAGGAGCTGTTCCGCACGAAATCCGACCGGCATAGCAATCAGTTCACAACCTCGGACGGCGGCATTACGGTCGCTCTGGGCTATCGCACGAACGACGGTTGGGACGACACGGTGAACGCCGGGGTCGACAAGGTCAAGACATTCATCAAGTCGCTGGCCAAGGACGACGATTCGGCCGCCTTGACGGAGATGGTTATGAACCTGCTGGCGAAGGATCGCAAGGGGAACCTCAAGGCGAGCCGTGTGCTGCAGCTGCGAGAAATTGCCCGCAAATCGGGTTACCCGGAGCTGATCGAGGCGACCGACATCATCCAGAGCGCCTATCGTCCGGTAGATACGTGTCAGTTTATCTCGGTGTCGTACAAGGACGACAAGGGCGTGAAGCACGCGTTGCCGCTTTCGTTGGCGGCGATGGAATAGCCGCACATCTTAATTTTGTGTATTGAAAACTCGAAATCCCCCCCCGTGAATGCCGAGAGGAAGAAACAAGGACTTAATCGACAAGCGCAACGAGGCGTTGTGCCGCCGCTGGTATTACTGGACGGAGGTTCAACGCCTGCGTTTCGATGACGCCTTGAAGATTCTCTCCGAGCAGGAGTTCTTCATCTCGGAGGACCGCGTCATGGCCATCATCCGACAATACTGCAAGGAACATCCGGAAGGCGATATCCGTCCGGCGCCGAAGATCAAGGTTCCGAAGCTCACGGCCGGACAGCTCCGCCTGTTCGCCGGAGAATAATCACAATGCCATCTGAACGTGATATTCGAATGTTTCCTCGTAAACCTTGATGCCGCCGCCGAGGGTATAATCCGAGCTACGCTGCCGGTCGAGTTCGGTCATTTGGGGCAACACCTTTATTCCCTGCATGGCTTTGACCAGACGACCGAGCATCTGCTCCCGTTCGGCAATCTTGTCCTCCGTTGTGGAACCGATATGGGTGTCGTCATAACAATCGATTGCCAGTTTCAGTTTCACGGAAGCATGCCCCCGCTGTATGCTGAGTCGGTTCGCCATCGACTGCCACTCAATGTCGCCTGCACTGATCAGGACACAGGGGAATACGACCGGATACTGGTCCTCCTGCGGTTCGAGTTGTCCGTAGTCCTCGTCGATGTAGGCTTCGGGCATCGCCTCTTTGATGCGCTTCATCAGCGCGAGTTTTACACTTTCCATGTTGCTATAATTTAAGTACGGATTCGATCTGTGTTTCTACGTCGGCGTGGATACGTTCTTCGAGTTCGCGACTCTGGCCGATGAATTGCCGCTGGGGAATCTTGATCCGCAGTCGTTTCTTCTTGGTCAGAGCCAGTGCTCGCCACATCTGCGCCTCGGGCGTGAGTGCGCCGCTCTGGGCTTTTTCGGCCGCTTTGCGGCCTTTCGTCCCCGCCTTCGGCTTCCCGGCCGCTTGGTAGTACATCGCCCACGCAAATCGCCTCATTTTGGGCGTCACGGTGGGGTTTGTTTCGCCTCCCCAGTTATGGACCGGCGCATAGGGTACGTCGTTTGCGATCTTGACTCGGTAGTCGCCCGGGATGTAGCGCACGGCGTTGAACAGGTGGTTGCGGTTGCTGAGCAGCGGTTTGTGCTGACTGGCCGCCGACGTTCCGCCGGAGAGCTGCCGTTTCGTCTTCGGCCACGGGTGGAGGCCTCCGTCGACGAAGCCGCTCTTTCGGAAGTTGTCCTGAAAGTGCCGCTTCGCCATGTTCCCGACTCGGATGGGCATCTTGCGCCGCATCAGCGTGTCGATCTCTTTTTGCTTCGTTCGAATGAGTTTCGAAAACTCTTTAATGTCCATTTGAACGTCGTTCGAATAAAATTTTGCACCGAATTTTGTTTTCGGCCGAATAGTTGTTATATTTGCAGGTGAAGGCGGGCTATGGGCTTCGGCTTGTAGCTTTTCAACGTCTTCGATTCCCCGAAGGTTTCCCTTGCGGGGATTTTTTATGGGACGAAGTCTTCGATCGTATCTTCGACGACGCACACGATTTTTTCGATAGGCTGCGTATGTCGAGCGGGATCGTTCAAGTAGAGTTCCCACCCGTTTCGAATCCGCTCTTCCGAATAGATCGCCCGGTCGTGGAAGTACAGAACGACGCATCGTGCCTGCTGCGCACATGCCGCCGCAAATTTGTTTTTAATCGTCCATCGGCCCGTGCTCTCAACCGCTTTTATATCCATCGCCACGCCATTTAGCAATCCGTCCGGCGTCTTAATGCCGTCGGCCGCCCGTTCCGACTCGAGTCTGACCTGATGCCCATTTTTGCGCAGCGCGTCGACGGCCCGACGTTCGTATTCTCCGCGCTGGATGCCGAACGATCCGACGACAGGGTCGAAGTTGTGCTCCCGATGGACTGCGCTTAATCCGCCGCTTTTCTTGTCGTATTTGACCTCCGAATAATTCGGGTCGGCTTTCAGGCGTTTAAACTCTTCGACAACGGGGGCGCGTTGCGCTTTTTGCACCGCCTTGAGCACGTTCTTGCAGTGGTAGCAGTCCTTCGTGCGGTTGGTGAAGAGCGTAAGCTGCACGCCCCTGAACGCGCACGCAGAGCAGTCGGAGGGGAAATACGGGTGGTTGTCGGAGAATATCTGTCCCGTGCGTGCCGGATTGCCGTCGAGCCCGGTCGAGGGCTTGATCCGCTCGCCGCCCAGTCCCGAGTTGTCGGTCACGGGGTCGTCGGTCGCCTCCCAGCCGCACTGGCAGCCCCACTCGTCGCCGGGCTTGTGCTCCTCCCAGAACGGATCGTCGACGGGCCACACATGGTCGTAGAACGGCATGTGCGACTCGCGGGGATTCACCGCTGTCGACTCCAGCCACCGGATATTCGGCAGCACGTCGGCCTCGGCCATGAACTGCCGCATCTCGGCGGCTCGGTGCGCCCGCTTGACGGCCGTGTCGTACTCGGTACGGAGCCACGTATCGACGTGGTGGCTGGCGATCGGCTCGACGTCGCTGCGGAACTGCTGGAAGGACTTCACCTCGCCGTTCTCGTCGGTGAGCTGCGCAGCCATGTCGCGCCCCATGCGGTGGGTCTTGAACGCCGCGAACACGGCGTTGCCGGTGTGCAGCTGTTCCATGAAGTCGCCGCCGACTTCGTGGCCGGAGAATCCGACGTCGGTCGCCGCATCGAATATTCGGTTCACCTCCTCGAATAGTTCGGCGTCTATCTCTGTGCGCGGATCGTATTTCTTGTTATAAATACGTTTCAGTGCAGCCGCCAGCACGTCGCCGTCGAATGAGAATCCGTTATCGACGGATTTGTCGACGACGGCCTCCTGATACAACCGGTCGACTACCAATCGGAATCCGCCCCCGCATCTGCGAGGGCGCGGCCGAAAAAATCGCGCATGCGGTCGATGAATTTGCGACCGTTCTTTTTCGGTTCGGTTCTGCCGCCGGACTCGTCGTCGTCCTCGGTTTCATTGCCTCCCTTTCCGATAGGCTTTTCGACTGTGGCGGCGAGGGCTGCCGCTGCCGTCTGCTGCGCCGCTTTCATCTCGTCGTAGTTGTCCGGCTTCGGAATACCGAACTCTTCGTAGAGATAGTCGTCGGATATCGGCAGCCCGGCCTCGTTTTTCAGGCGGCAGACGATGTTCACCTGCTTCTCGGGGTCCTTCTTCTTGGGCGGCACGAAAACGAATTTGCCTCCAGAGGTGTCGATGCCCATCGACGCGAACACATCGGTCACCTCGTAGTTCAGGATGTCGAGGATACGCCGCTTGATGAAGAAGGCTATGTCGACCTCTCCCTCTTGCTGAACCGTTCCGAGAGCCTGCGTGCCCTTGTCCCCGGCTTCGGTGGTCAGCGTGTTGCCGTTCACGGTCTTCGAAATCTCGTTGTTGCAGAAGGTCGAGAACTTCTCGTAGAGGTCGCCGCTGGACGACACGCTGCCCGGCTGGATAAGGTTGATTTTCGTATCCTCGGGGTGCACGATGACGCCCGCGCCGCCCATGTTGTAGATGTCCTCGATGAGTTTCTCGCGGGCCTTGTCGTCCCACGCGTCGTACGTACCCTCCCGGATCGGGCGGCCGAATATCTCGCCCAGCTCGGCCCAGTCTGCGACGTTGTTGCGTTTGAGTATGACCCAGAACGCTGCGACGGCGAGGTTGCCGATCTGCCGCGGATCGCCGACGTAGAGCAGGTCGGAGAACTCGTCCCAGCTCGTGCCCGTCAGGTCGTTCTGGTTGCGCAGAATGGTGCGGTTTATCGCATCGACATGCTTACGGGGAACGAGTGTGTAGTTGATCCAGCCCTTCTCGTCGAGATAGAACTGGAAGAGCGAGCCGCCGACACCCTCCCATTCGTCGTCGACCAGATCCCCGATGAATCGGTTGAACCAAGGCGAGTCGATATGCTCCCGCATCGCCTCGTCGGGCTTGCCGTCCCGCACGAACTGAATCGGTGTCGAGAGTATCGCGGACTTCTGCTTGCGGAGCACCGAGAACAGGTGTCCGTCGATCTTGACGTCGGCGTAGAGGTCGAGCAGCTTCGCCCGGCGCGGGTAATCGATGAGCTCGGCGCTGCGTATGCTGTCCATGTATACCGACACGTCCAGCCCGCCGCGGCGTGTCGGTTGCAATATGATGGTCTGCGTCGGCGTGCGGCCGATGCTGCCGCCCGCGATGATGCGTTTATTCTTCTTTTTTCTTCCCATATCAGAACCGGTTTATACGTTTGGGGTTGCTGCGCACGCGGAATTGCGATGCTGCGTTCTTCGCTTCATCTTCGACCTCCGGCAGCCCGTCTACGGAGATGTCGCCCGAGCGCACGCCCTTGAGCCACTCGACGGCCCGTTCGTAGCGGTCGACGCGAATCTGCGACATGTTGCGCGGGTTGTGAATGGAGAAGATGTGGTAGATGGCTATGTCGAGGGCCATCATCAGCACGAGCTGATTGCGCTTCTCGCCTTCGGCCGAGAATACTCGGTCGCAGTCGTATCGTGCCGAGAGATACCCGCGCATCTGGGCGATGGCGCGGTCCTCGCAAATCTCGACGATCTGCCGGTCGGAGCGGATCACGGCGTCGAGGATTTCCTGATGAATGGAGGCGTCGTAGTCCTCCGGGGTGATGAATTGTGCCATAGTAGTTACTGTCTGAATTTACTGCGCTGCGCGAGCACCCGCCGGGGCGTCGTTTCGACAGGGTGCATCTGACATATCTTGTCGTCGATGAAGCGGTTGCCGCCCTCCACGCAGTCCACGCCGTCGGCGTGGAATTTTAACGCCATCGTGAAGAACTTGAACTCCTCGTCCAAGAGCTTCATGTGCGGGTCTCCCTTCTCTGCCTCGTTGAGCACCAGCAGCCCCTCGCGATGGAGCGGTTCGAGGTTGGCTTCGATACGCACGGCCTTGTCGGTCTTTTTCTTCTCGTCGGGGATTACCGAGAGGTTGATTCCCGTCTCTCTGGCCTTGCGGGCGAATGCCTTCTTGAACACCTGCTTGAAGAAGGGGTCTTGCAGCGAGTTGTTCTCCTGCACCACGTATATCGACCGGCAGCCGCCCGTTCGGGCATAGAGGTAGAGCGAGAAGAAGTGCGTCACGAACTCCTCGGGTCATCTTGCCGAGGAACCCCTTGATGACGTAGAGCGTGCGGTCGAGTTTTCCGAGCAGCCACACGGCCTTGAGCGAGCCCTGCTTGTTCTTGGCCGCTCCTTTGGCCTCGGACTGCGTCGGGTCGGCGTAGATGCAGAGGAACGGGAATCGGCGCAGGTTGGGAATCTTGCCCCATTTGCGCGGGCCGAATATCTTGCCCTCGACGACGGGGTTGTTGAAATACTCGGCCTGCTGCGCTTGTGTCGATATTTTCGACAGCGCGCGGTCGACCAGCTCCTCGGTGTTCTTCTCCGGCCATGTGCTGCGCCCCTCCGCGTCGCGGATGTTCACGATATCCCAATGGTCGGCCATCGCTCCGGCCCGGACGATGCAGCAGTCCTCGGCGATGATATTGCCGCAGAAGACGATCAGCGTTGAACTGGAGGTATCACGAGTCGGATAGAGGGCGTGTTCCCACCACTCCCACTTGTTGTTCAGGACATCGGGATTTCGACACTCCTCGTCGGTGTCGAAGTCGTCCAAGAGCAGCACGTCGGGACGGATCGCCTCGTTTCGCGAACCGCGCGGTGCGTTTCCCGAGCCAACGCCGTAGAACGACACACCTTGCCGGGTTCGGAACTCCAATTCGGCCCATTCGCCCACGGACATCTGTTCGCCGTAGTACTGAATGATACGCCGGTTCGATTCGAGGTTGGCCCGATACGGCGTGAGCAAGCGCCCTGCAGCTTTCTCCGTCGCCGAGGCGAAAATGACGGTGCTTTTTCGGCCGGTCAGCGTCAGGTACAGCACCGCGAACATCGTGATGGTGCTCTTTGCCAGCGAACGGCTCCACGACAGCACCTCGTACCATTCGGGGTTGTCGATGATGCGATGAATGGCTTTCTTCTGGAAGGGCGCGAAGGGATACTTCGCGTACTTCGGGAAGAAGAACTGCATCCACTCGATGGGGTGCGCCTCGAGGTACAGCCGGTGCTTCTCGATTTCCGCGGGGGACATCGAGTCGTCGACGGGCGTATCGTTGTATATGGATTGCTTGAGTGCTTCCCACTCCTTCAAGGCGTCGCGGTCGATCTGTTTCATCACATCAGGGATTTGAGGAATTTGTCGAACAGGCCGGCGAATGTTTTCGTCAGCGCAGAGTCGACCGGGCGCAGCCATGCGACGAATCGCTGTGCGGTGCTGACGGCTTCGTGAATGCCCAGTTCCGTCTCGAGCTTGCTGATAGCGTTTGCCAGTTTGGCGATGGCATCGGCCTCTTTGGGCGTTGCGAAGCGCTGGCCCTGCTCGCGGCCGAGGATAACATTGTTGATCTCCATGATCTGCCGTTGCATGTTCTTAATCTGCTCCTCGCGGGTCATGGTCAGCGACGCCTTATGCTCGTCCCATTTGTCGGCCTTCGCCCAGCGTATGACGGTCTGCCGCGACACGCCGCACGCCTCGGCGATTTCGGCCTGCGTGCGGTTCTCGTTCAGGTACATCGAGAGCGCCCAGCGGCGCATCTGTTCGGAGGTTATTTTCGTCATTGCTCGTGTTTTTACACTTGCAAAATTGGCCGATAAACAGGTGAATCACAAACGCGAAAAACATCATACAACTTTACGGTATCATCATAACATCAGAAAGTTGTATGATGAAATCCCGATTTGCAGAGGCCGAAAAAGCCGCCCAATTTTGCGGCAAATGAAGCGCGAAATGGAGCATATTTTCAACATAATCGCCGGACCGCAGGCGGATGCCTGCTGCATCTTGCTTTACGGCGAAATCGGCAGCTACGGCGATGTCACGGCACAGGATATCGTCACGCGACTGCTGGAGGCCGAGCAGACCTATCGCAAGATCAACGTAAGGATCAACTCTGTCGGCGGCGAAGTCGAAACGGGTATCGCCATCTTCAACGCCCTGCGCCAGTCGAAGGCCGACATCACCATCTACATCGACTGCATCGCCGCGTCGACGGCGTCGTTCATCGCAGCCTGCGGCCGCACGGTAAAGATGAGCCGTTACGCCCGCATGATGCTGCACCGGCCGTCGGGCGGAGCGTGGGGCGATGCCTCGCATCTGAAGAACTACATCTCGCAGCTCGAACAGATCGAGGAGGTCTTGTGCCGTATCTATGCCGAGCGTACGGGGCGCACGGTCGAAGACATTCGCTCAGCCTATATGGACGGCGAGGACCACTGGCTGACGGCCGACGAGGCCCTGTCGCTGGGCTTCGTTGACGAAATATACGACGATGCCCGCGAGGTGTCGTTCACCGATGCACTCTCCCCGCATGAGCGTTGCGAGCGCTATACGGCCTGCTATCTCGAATCGATACAAGTTTCACATAAAAAAACCGAAAAACAGATGATCGACAAACTCAAAGGAAGGCCGACCTTCTCCGATTGTGCGGACGAGGCGGCGATTATCAATCGCATCGCGGAAATCGAGGCTAAGGTCGCGAAATACGATGCCGTCGTGGCGGAACGCGATGCGCTCAAGACGAAGGTTGCGGCCTTCGAGCAGAAGGAGCGCGAGGCGGCGGAGGCGGCTTACGACGCCGCGGTAGACCGTGCCCGTGCCGAGGAGCGCATCGGGGCTGCCGAGGTGGAGGGTTTCAAGGCGCTGATGCGCAAGGACCCGGAGGCCACCCGCGCCCTGCTCGACGCGCGCAAGCCCAAGCGCCGCGTGACGGACCTGCTCGGCGGGCGGGCCGACGGCACCGCAGCGAAAACGGACAAAGAGTTCCTCGCCGAGCGCGAGGCCGAAGTTCGGGCCAAGCTCGAACGGTAGTTGAACGACATTCAAAAAAACATTTAAACATGGCAAATCCGAATATTAAAACCGCCTACACCGGCGAAGTCCTTGACCAGATTCTGGTCATGGCCGCCACGGGCAACCAGTTGTTCGAGAAGGGTCTCATTCATATGGAGACTAATATCGGCGACAAGTTCTACATTCCGCGTCTTCAGCTTTCGAAGCTGTTGCAGAAGAGGGTCGAGATGCCCAAGAGCGAGAACTCGAAGGGCGAGTTCAAAATCGATGAGCGAGTGCTCAAACCGGAAGATGTTATGGTCTACACGGAGTTCAATCCGCGTTCGTTCGAGAAGTTCTGGCGCAAGTGGCAGCCGACGGGCAACCTCGTTTTCCGCGACCTGACGCCTGAGGCGCAGGTTACGCTGCTGGGCGAGGTGCTCAAGCAGGTCGGCACGGAGCTGGGCTGGCATCTCATTCAGGGCGAGTCCGGAGACGGAGAGGAACAGTTCTTCAACGGCGTTCTCACGCGCATTCTGGCAGACCCCGATGTGGTGAAGGCGTCGTGCGAGAGCGAGAGCATGATCGCTCGGTTGCGCGCCGTCTGGGAGAAGACCGCAGACGTGGTGCGCGGCCATGCGAACTTCACCTTCCTGATGTCGTCGGCCGACTTCGACAAGTACGACAACGAGCTGACTGATCTGCACCACAAGGGCGCCGATCCGACGTCGACGAACGTCGCACGCTTCAAGGGAAAGTGCATCGCCGCGCTGAACGACTGGCCCGACGGCGTGATCGTCGGCACGATCTGCTCGCTCGGCACGGATTCGAACCTCTATGCAGGCTGCAACCTCGCCGACGACTACGAGTGCCTGCAGGTCGACAAGGTGCAGGCCAGCGGCGAGCTGTACTTTATCAAGATGCTGATGAAGGCCGACACACAGATCGCATGGGGTCAGGCGGTGACGCTGCTCGACTGCCGTACAGAGGTCACTCAGTCCGGCGACGAAGAGATCGTCGGATAATCGAATACAAACGCATTAAACCACAAGTCTATGAAAGCAAAACTCAAAGTACTGGTTCCGTTCACGGACAAGAACGACCGCACGGTACGCTACAAGCAGGGCGACACGGTCGCCATCGACGACATCGACCGCATCAACGATCTGATCGTCCGCGGAGTCTGCCGCCTTGCCGCCATCGAAAACGACACACCGGAGGCTACGGCCACCAACGAAATCGCCATCGGCGGCGATACCTATCCCCTCGCTGCTGTGAAGGTCGCGCTGGAGGCGATCGGTGCGCCTGTGTCGAAGAACGCCGGGGTTCCGGCCGTAACCAAAGCTATCGACGCGCTGACCGAGGAGCAGATCGCTGCTCTGTCTGCGACGCTGGCTGCCAAGGAGGAGTAACCCGGTAGCGTATGACACCCTCGGAATTCAAACGCACGTATTATCCGGCCATCGAGCGCACCTGCGCTGAAACGGGGCTGAATCCGCTTTTCGTAGCGGCACAGGCCGCGCTTGAGACGGGCTGGGGCAAGAACGCCATCGGCAATAATCTTTTCGGGATTACGGCCGGCGACAAGTGGACGGGCAAGCGTCGGATCGTGCGCACGACGGAGTATTTCAGAGACGACCGTCAGGGCGGAAACTTTGTCCGCGTGCATTCGATCACACCGCTGGCCGACGGCCGCTACCGTTACGACGTGGACCGTGCTTTTCGCGACTACGACTCGGTGGAGGAGTGCCTGCGCGACCACTTCAAAGTCTTGTCGGCGAAGCGTTACGCCGGGGCTATGCCGCATCGCAATGATGTGCAGCGGTTCGCCTATGAGGTCGCCAAAGCCGGCTATTGCACGGCAAATCCGGCCGTCTACGCCGACTCTGTCGCGAAGATCGCACGCATGATCGAGCGGGCATAACAATCAACGAAAACAGAAAGATGGATAATGTAGCGATGCAAATATTGATGTGGGCGTTGCCCAGCGGCTTCCTATCGTCGGTGGTAACATGGCTCGTCACCCGCCGCCAGCGGAACAACGATTTTCTCGTCTCGTTGCAGAAGTCCATCGACCTGTTGTCGGAGAAGTACACCGCTACGCTCAACGAAAACGTGCGGCTTCAGGCGGACAATGCCCGGCTGCTGGCCAACCAGCAGATCATGGCGGAAAAGATCGACTCGATGAGCCGGAAGATGGACCAATTAACCAGACAACTCAAAAGTATTCAGAATGAAAAATCGAATTCGGGGAATTCCCCTCGTGTTGCTCCTCGTCGTCCTGCTGACGGCGGCGTGCGGGGCAATCAAGAACTCGGCGAGCGAGCAGACGGTCACCTCGGAGCAGAGCAGCTCCAGCGCGCAGCTCGAAGCGCAGGCCGCCGCCGTTCACGACATGCATCGGCATGCACAGGAGCAGACACAGACGGACTCGACAACGACGCGCCGGGAGTATGCGGAATCGGTTCCGGAGGAGTCGGCGACAACGACGATTCCGACGCAGAGCCTCCTTAATCTGCCCGACGGCGCGAAGTATAGCGTGCAGAACGGCCGTGCGAGCGTCGAGGCCGAGAGACAGGGCGACAAGATCGTCGTCCGGGGCAAATGCGACAGTATTGCCCGGCGCTGCACGTACTTCGAGAACCGCGTATTCCGACAACGCGTCCTTATCGATTCGCTCACGGTCCGACTGGATGAGATGCAGGCATACCGGGCGCGTGCCGACTCGCTGCTCGCAGCACAGGCGGCCGCGTATAGAATGGATCGGCATTCCGAAAAACCTCCCTCCGTGTGGTATCGGTGGTTGCTTATCGGCTTCCTTGCGGGTGGAGCCGCGTCGGCCCTGCTTACGAAAACCAACCCGCTGAAAGCGATTGTAAAACTTATCAAAAACATCGTGTAATATGGCAGAAAACACACAGCAGACCTCTGCGACGGCACACGACGGGTTCATCTATGGCCTCGAGGCTCTTGTCTTCGACGGCAAAGAACTCGGCCTGATCAGCAACGACGGTCTGGATTGGGGCGGGGATGACCCGTCTACGAACAAAATCTGGGCGGCACAGAGGCGCTCGGCTCCGGTAAAGGAGATCGAAGAGAATCCCGGAACGAACGAGATCGAGTTCGACCTGATCGAACTCAAACCCGCGAACATCGTACAGGTAATGGGCGGCACGACCTCCAAAGACGGCAAGAAGTGGAACGCGCCCAAGAAGCGTATCCGGCTGGAGGGGCCGGTTGTCATCCGTTCGGCGGATGGCTCCGAGACCGAAGCTGCAAAGGTGTCGCTTCTGGCCTCCCTGAAGGGCAAGTACGACTATTCGGACGTGATGAAGATTCATTGCAAGATGACCTTTCTGCTGCCGGATGATCCCGAGGCGTCGCCTTACAGCACCGACTTCGCCCCGGATGAGGAGGAGGTTGTCGGATAGCACCGTCGAGCGATGAATGCGAATCCGCACGTCGAAATCGAGGCAGCGGAGGCTCTGCTGGACATCGGAGTCTCGCTGCCCTTTTTCAAAATCCCGTTTACCCGCAAGGCTGTCCGGCTGACGATGAAACGCCCGTGTCTGGGCGGGCAGATACGCCTCGCACGGCTCTATCTCCAGACCGGTATCACCTACGAGGAGATGCTGGAGTTCTCCAAGCACGAGGAACTGGCCTACATGGCAGTGCACGGGCGACGAGTGTCGAAGATGGTCGCGCTGACGATTTGTCGTGGCGCATTCTCGACGTGGCTGCTCTCCGGCCTGCTTGCATGGCTGCTGCGCTGGTTCGTCGACGACGAATACCTGCGGGCCGCGAACATGCAGTTCCTGCGGTTGCTGGGGACGAAGTCTTTTACGAGTATTATCAGATCGATCTCGACGGCGAACCCGATGAGGCCGAGACTGAGCCACGAAAAAAGAAAAAAGGGGAGTTAAAGACCGTCTACGAAGGTTCCCATAGCCCCTTCGGAATGGTGTGGCAGATTGCCGCAGCGACAGGCTGGAGCGTCCGATATATCCTCTGGAGCGTAAACTATCAAACGCTGCGCATGATGCTGGCAGATGCACCGCGATACATCAAGAAGAAAGAGAAGCGGCAGACGCTCTCCGGATTCGTTCAATCGAGATTGAAACAGAATACACAGAATGGCAAAACCCGTTGAAATAGAATTTCTGATGCGTGACAAGCTCTCCGGCGGCCTCGATTCCGCCGGGAAGTCTGTCGATGTGTTGGGCGATCGCGTCGAACGGGTTTCGCAGAGTATCACCGAGCGCATCGCGGCCCAGCGCGAACAGATACGCTACGTCGAACAATGCTTGAAGGATCTTCGGCGGCAGTACGACAAACTGGCTCCGGGCAAGGCGCAGACGGAAATGCGGGCGGAGATCGAGGCCTGTACACGGGCACTCGACGAGGACAAGGCTGTGTTGGCCGGACTGCGCAGCGAACACGAGAAGAACTCGGCGACGGCCCGCGGGCTTACGATGGAGCTGCGGCAGCTCCAAGGTGCTATGGCGAAGATG
Source organism: uncultured Alistipes sp. (assembly GCA_964018965.1). Taxonomy (GTDB): domain Bacteria; phylum Bacteroidota; class Bacteroidia; order Bacteroidales; family Rikenellaceae; genus Alistipes. The sequence goes on along the minus strand of CAXHRY010000005.1, from coordinate 45,476 downwards.
CGCCTCGAAGGACGTCAGAATTCGCAGGAGTACCAAACGATGCCGCAGCGTGCCGCGCTGTTACAGGATACGCTGGGCGACCTGCGTACGCAGACGAAGATTCTCTCGCACGACAATGCTGGGCTGCAGGGACTGATGAGCGGCGTGAACGGCGTGGCCGGAGCCTTCACGATGGCAACCGGCATCATGGGCGCCTTCGCGTCGGAGAGCGAGAACCTTGCCAAGATTCAGACCCGCGTGCAGAGCGTGCTGGCTATTACGATAGGACTGCAGCAAGTGATGAATGCCCTAAACAAAGACTCTGCATTCCGACTGGTGACGGTTGTCAAGATGAAGAACATGCTCACGGCGGCCAATACTCGGCTGGCTACGTCGCTGGGTATCTCGAATGCAGCGGCCTCGGCGCTCATGGCGACGCTGACGCTGGGTCTCTCGGCCGTCATCATGGGTCTGATTGTTCTGTGGGACCGCTATGCCGACTCGCAGGAGGAGGCCGCTGCCAAAGCGAAAGAGCGGGTCGAGATTGAAAAGGCGGGGCGGGCGCAGATGATCAAGACCCGCTTCGAGATCGATTCGACCGTCAAAAGTCTCAAAGAGTTTACCGGCACGAAAGAGCAGGAGAAGGCGAAGGTCGAGGAGCTGAACCGCAAATACGGCGAGAGCTTCGGCTACTACAACAGTATCGCCGAATGGTATGACGTTTTGCTCGAGAAGGGAGAAGCGTACATTCAGATGCTCTTTCTGCAGGCGAAGGTGCAGAGTCTCATAAACAAGGCTACCGAGGCAGACGAACAAGTGAACACGCTCCAAGCGACTCCGGCTAATGAAGTCAAAGGAGCTACTGGCGGATTCGGTCGTTGGATGGCCAAAGTAGGCGGTGCGCAGATGGGGATGTTGCCCGGCGATATGGACCACGAGGTGGACAAGTCGAATGAAAAGGTGAAGGCAAAGTTGGTACAGGCTGCTCGGGAACAGCGCGATGCTTATCTCGAAGAAGCGAATAAGCTGATGGCTGACATCGCCAACATCGGCAAGGACTCCGGTATCGGAGGATTCATCGAACCTTCGAAAGGCGGCTCCACCGACGCAAGTAAGCTCACGCAAAACCTCGTAGATTACGAAACGAAGGCCCGTCAGCGTATCGAAAACACCCGCATTGCATTGATGAAGGAAGGCTTCGAGAAAGAGCGCGCCGAGGCGCAGAATGCCTTCGAGCAGGAGAAGGCACGCATCGCCAAAGAGGAGCAGGAGCGGCTGCAACTCTATGATCGGCTACGCAAGGCCGGCGGGGACGTCACGCCGGAACAGAAAGGGACGATCCTCGCACAGGCTGCTGCGCAGCGCGTGCAGGCCGCGCGGGTACTCGACAAGGCGTTGGCCGATATCGACAAAAAGGAAGAGAAGGCGAACAAAAAACAGCTCGAAGAGCTGCTTAAACCTTATCAGGATTACACCGCGCAACGCGAGGAGATCGAGCGTAAGCACAACAAGGCTATTGCCGAGCTGCGCAGCCATTTGAGCGACGAACGTCTGGCTGCATTAGGCAAGCGGATGACCGATCGTTTCTCCGGCAACGTCGATCTGCTGGCGCGGCCGATGATCGACGCGGCGCGCTTGGCCGAAAAGGGGTGGCAGGATGCCGGCGAGGGTATCGCTACGGTGTTCAGCTCCCAATTCGGCATCGACGATGCGGCTGGCAAGCGCCACGAGATTCTCGTCACGCCGATTCTGCCCAGCGGCGAGGTCCTTTCGGAAGCCGAACTGAATGCGTACATCGACGAATCGCTGAACGGCGCCGAGGACATACTGAAAGCCGATACGTTGGGTCTTGTGATTGCCGTCGATGTCGACCCGGACGGGACGGCCGGCGAAGCGCTGCACCTGCTGCAGGAAGAGTATTACGCACTCAAGCAGGACACGGAGGGCAATGCGGCCTCCGATGCCCGCATACGTCGAGCACTCAAGGTCGCCGAAAATACGAAGACCCGAGAACTGGCCGACCTGTCCGGCCTTCTTGCGAAATACCGTGATTTCGAAGCGAAGCGTGCCGAGATCAGGCGTCAGGGGAACGAGGATATCGCGGCGTTGGAGGAGCAGCGTACGAAGGATAATTCGGAGCAGATCGACCGCGCCATCGCCGTTGCACGGCAGAAGATCGAGGAGGGCATCCGCTCGGTGAACGACGCGGAGGCTGCGGCCGTCTCCAAAGACAACGGATTCCTGAAGCAGCTCTTCGGCGACTACTCGACGCTGTCGTTCGACAAATTGCGTGACCTGATCGCGCAGGCGAAGCTGTTGCAGGCGTATCTGAACGGCAAAGGGTCTGCGGAAGGTATCACCTTCATTTCCGCTGCGGATTTGAAGAATATCGAGAAGAGTCCCGCGGAGCTCGACAAGCTCCGGAAGGCTCTCGATAAGTTGCTCAAGACCGGCAAGAGCAACGGCAGTAACAAATGGGAGAATATTTTCAAGACCTTCGAAAAGGGGCTGGCCGAACTCAACAGTGCGAAGGGGGCCAAAGAGATATCCGGTGCTATCGGGACAATCGGCAGCGCGGCGGCGGATGCTGCGGGCGAGCTGGCCGATATGTTCGAACAGATGGGCGACACTCAGACGGCCGATGCCATCAGCGGTGTGCAGCAGGTCATGGGCGCCGTGTCGAATATCGGTCAGGGATTCGCGAAAGGCGGCCTCATCGGGGGTATCGGAGCCGCCATTGGTGAAGCGGCCAATTTCATCGGACAGGCTTTCGCCGCCGAAGCCCGGCATCGGGAGGCGTTGAAGGAAATCGAGCGTGCGAAGCTCGACTTTCAGCGTCAGTACAACCTCGCGCTGCTGGAGCAGAACCTGCTGCTGAAGGAGGCGTCGAACGTCTTCGGGGAGCGTCAGATCATGAAGGCGGCCAACGCCATGCAGGTCTACAAAGAGGCTCTTTCGCAATTCGCGGCCGAGATGAAAGGCTCCGCGCCGACGATGAGCTTGATCGAGCGAATCACGGGCGATGCCTACGGAACATATGCGGCACGCATGGCTCAATACCAAGAGGGTATCTACGGGCTCGCTTCGGCGCAGATCGTCACGGGGCACAAGAAGACGGGCTTGTTCGGCTGGGGCAAAGGCAAGGATGTCTACAGCAGCATCCTTGCGGTCTACCCGGAACTGATCGACGCGAACGGCAACTTGGATACGGTGATGCTCCAGACGATCCTCGACACGCGCAAGATGTCGGACGAGACGCGCAAGTATCTGGAGAACCTCATCGAGTTGAAGGATGCGATGGACGAGGCGGAACAGGCGTTGAAGGACTATCTGTCCGAGACATTCGGGTCGCTTGGCGACAGCGTGCTGGATCGCGTCCGGGATATGGCCAAAGGCGTCACGGGAGTCTATGACGATATGTGCGACGACATCGCGGCCAAGCTCGAAGAACTGGCCGATCAGGTCGTCTACTCCTTGTTCTTCGCCGACAAGTTCGACAAATTACAGGACGACCTGAAGTCGATCTATTCGAGCGGCAAGAGCGAGGAGGATATCGCCTACGACGTGATGGATTTGCTCGACGACTTCTATTCGGGCATCGGTTCGAACATGGACGCCGCCGAGGCATGGATGGAGGAGTTCGCGAAGCGTGCCGAGGAGATGGGGTACGAGCTATGGAAACCGGATGGCACGACGCAGAGCGGTCGTGCCGGAGCCTTCACTGCCATGACGCAGGATCAGGGCACGAAGCTCGAGGGGCTAATGACCTCCCTGCAGATGCACGGCGCGAGCGTCGACGATAAGATGGACAACATTGCCGAAGGGCTGGGCGCTTCGCTCGACGCGCTGAACCGGATTGCCAAGAACACCGATGCGCTGCCATTGATGTTGGCCTTATGGCAAGCAATTAAGCGCGACGGACTAAAAGTGAAATGATGATATGGACGTACTGAAAGGACTTTTGCTGATCAACGACATCGATCCGTTCGATGCCTACGGGGCGTTCCTCGCCGAGGATAAGCCCGGCGACATGAAAAACTACTCGTCGCTGCTGAAACCCGCGGCGGTCAAGACACAGAAGGAAGTGTCGCTGCGCGAGCGTCACGGCGTGCGGGTTCCCGCTGCCATCGTGCAGCGTCGCGCAGCCCGCGACGTGACGTTGCAGTTCGCCATCATGGCCGCTAACAAGGAGGAGTTCCTATCGCGCTATACAGCTTTCGTCGAGATGCTTCAAACGGGTGAGGACGGGTGGTTGGATTTCTATTTCCCGGAGATGAACCGGCACTTCCACCTGTTCTACCGTGAGGCGTCGGATTACAAGCAGTTGACGGATTTCGAGGGCGAGGTCGCCGGAAAGTTCACGGTGAAGTTGCGCGAGCCGCAGCCGTCGTTTTAACCCATTCAAACGCCGTTCGAACGGCATTCGAATATGAAAATAGGAAAGGATAAGATCAAACATTTCGCCATCTGTTTCGCGGTCGTCTTCGCGCTGGGTGCGCCCGGCTTGTGGCTGGCCGCAGGGTTGGCTCTGGGTAAGGAGTACGGCGACAAGAACGCCTCCGGGAACCACTGGTGCTGGTGGGATTTGCTCTTCGACACCCTCGGAATCGCCGCGGGATACGGCTGTTATTGGTTGTTAACGAAACTATGGAACTGAAACTCTATAACCGGAAGGGCGTGTTGAAGCTGACGGTCTCGCCGTCGGAGAACTCCACGCGTCAGAAGCGGCTGATGGGTGACCACGTGCTGGGCCTGTCGTTCACCGCTTTCGAATGTGTGCCGTTGGAGGTCTACGATTACGTAGACTTCGAGGGCGCGCGCTTCTGGGTCATGGAGGAGTACGTGCCGGCCGAGACCTCGACGGTCGAGTGGGAGTACGACGTCAAGCTCTACGGCATCGAGAGCCTCATCAAACAGGCCCTCGTGCTGAAACTCGTCGACGGGGAAAACAATCCGATCTTCTCGCTTACGGCTCCCGCCCGCGAACACATGGCGCTCATCGTCGCCAACATTAACCGACAGATGGGCACGACCGACTGGAAGGTCGGCGAGGTCCTCGCCACGGAGAACCTCACCCTCGACTATGAGGGAACCTACTGCGATGAGGCGCTCTCGATGCTGGCCGATGCCGCGAAAACGGAGTTCTGGACGGACGGCATGACCCTGAATCTCTGCCGCTGCGAATATGGCGACGAAGTGGTGCTTGGCTATGACAATGGCCTCGTGTCGCTGGAGCGGACGGCGGCCGACAACATCAAGTTCTTCACGCGCCTGTTTCCCATCGGTTCGACGCGCAATATCGACCCGGAGGAGTACGGTTACAGCCGGCTGCAGCTGCCCAGCCGTCGAACATACGTAGAGCAGAATACGCAGCAGGGCATTGTCGAGCACTACGAGCGCGATGCCTTCACGGGTATCTACCCGCGGCGCATCGGTACGCTCTCGAGTGTCCGCAGCGAGCAGCAGACCAGCGAAGACGGCAACCCCTTCACCATCTACTACATTAAGGACGCGAGCTTGACGTTCGACCCGAACACCTACGAGATCGGAGGTCTGGTGAAGCAAATGTCTTTTCAAAGCGGAGAGCTGAACGGTCGGGATTTCGAGGTGAACTACGACTCGAAAAAGAAGGAATTCGAGATCATCACCCAATGGCCCTACGATGACGATACGCAGCTGCCGGGCGGGCTGCTCGTTCCGAAGGTCGGCGACGAGTACATCCTGTGGAACATTCGAATGCCTAAGGAGTACTACACGCTTGCCGAGCAAGAGTTCGCCGAGGCCGTCGACGACTACATGCGTGAGCATGACCAAGACCGCTATGTCTACAAGGGCCGTACGGATTATGTCGAGGTCGCGCTGCGGCGTCTTACGCTCGACGTCGGCCAGCGCGTACGGCTGGAGAGCGACGAATACTTCCCCGGTGCGGGTTATCGGACGAGCCGTATCACTTCGATTTCGCAGAACCTGCTGTACCCCTCGGAAATGGACATCGAGGTGAGCGACGTGCTGGGCAAGGGCGTGTTCGAGAAGATCGACGAGGAGCTGGGCGAGGTGCGCCACTATGCCAAGACGGCCTCGGCCGGGCTCCCGGATATCGTGCGGAGCTGGGAGAATACGCTGGCCAGCGACTTCAACCTTTTCTCGGCGAAGCGCAGCCGCAAGGAGTTTCTCAACAAGCGGGAGAACGACACAGCGCAGGGGCTGATCACCTTCGAGCAGGGTTTGCGTCTCGGCGGCTTCCGAAGCGGAGTGACAGGCGGCGAGATCGACGTTGCGGGCAACGCGGAACTGTTGTCGATCGTTGTACGTAGCCTCTTGCGCTCGCCGTCGTTCGTCGACGGTTTGTTAGGGTCGGGATGGCGGTTGGGAATGGATGCGGACGGCATCTCGCATTTGGCCGTGGATCGCCTGACGGTTCGTCAGACGATGCGGGTTCTGGAGCTGCTGGTAGAGAGGGTGCGTTCGGTAGGCGGCGAGCTGGTGGTGTCGGCCGCTGACGGAAAAGTCGCCGGCGTCGATATGGACGCTACGAAGCAGCACTACCTGCTGACCTTCGAGATGGGGTGTCCGTTCATCGCCGGCGACCTCGTCCGCTGCAAAGTGGAGGGCGGCGCAGCTTCGAAATCTTACTGGATTGAGATTACTTCGGTAGAGGGTGGCGTGGCAAAGGTCGCCGCCTCGGAGTTCGGAGATGCGCTGCCGGCCGTTGGCGACGAATGCGTGCTGATGGGCAACACGTCTGATCCGCAGCGACAGGGATTGATCCTGATCTCGGCGACCGACGACGGGCAGCCGCGCATCGACGTGATGAGCGGCGTGAGCGGTAAGACGCTCGCCGGCTGTCTCCATGCCCGCATGGGCAATCTGGACGGTATCGCCGATTCATGGTTCCCTGCGGACGACCAGCCGCACGGCTACGGCCTGTATGCCGACAACGCCTATCTGCGGGGCCGGTTCCTGCTGACCACCGGGGAAGACGTCGCCACGAAGTTCGAGGTGATGGAGGGTACGATCCGCTCGAGCATCGAATCGATGCGCAACGACTTCACGACGGGCCAGAGCTTTCTGAACAACCCGAATTTCGGCAGCGGTATGCGCTACTGGGATTCGAACAACGATATTGCCTTCTTCACGCTCGGCGGGAAGTGGCTGTGGGTGAACGGCGCGCCCTATTCGAACAAGGGCAGCTATGCAGGCGTCGAATACGTCGATGGCCGCACGGTAATGTGCATCAACAACAACTACATCCTCCAAAAGAACGCCGATTTCAAGACGCGGCCGGCCTACGAACCGGGACTGAACGGCCTGCTGAAGGCTAAGCCGGTATTCCTCACGTTCTTCTACAAATGCACGGAGCCGGGAACGCTGGATATCGAGTTCATGGGCGTCGACCAGACGGGGTTCCAGAACTTTCAAGAGTTCCGCATCTCGCAGGAGATCGCCGCCGGCGAAGGTTATCGGACGTTCGAGGGTAGCGGTCTGTGGAACGGCACGGGAGACTTCCGACTGTCGTTCAGCGGCAAGATGTACTTCTACATGCTGATGCTGTCGCTCGACCACATCGAGGACTTCGTCTACTCTCACAGGACGCTCTTCGAGCAGACGGACCTGCTTGTCAAGATCGCCACGGAGTCGTTCGACAAAGACGGGAATCTCGTCAACACGACGGGGCTCGTCAGCCGCGAAGGCGTCTCCGGGCTATACGCCATTGCCGGGGACGGCACGCTGCAATCGTTCGTCGGTGCTTCGACGGAGGGAGTCTTCATCAAGGCCGGTAGCATCAAGCTGGAGGGTTTGGTTACTGCGAACGAGAATTTCAGGATTCTGGAAGACGGGTCGATCGAAGCCTCGAATGGCGTTTTCAGGGGCCGGATAGAGGCGACGAGCGGAACTATCGGAGGTTTCGAGATCGGTCAGAACCGTATCGGCGCTGTCGCGTCGCAGGCCGGTTCCGGGGGCAGCTTGGCAATCTACGACGACTTCTTCCGCGTGGGTGGGAGTTCGGGTTACGTGATGTTCGGCAACGATGTGATCCCGGCCTCGGCCGGCGGGGCCTTCAGCGCGGCCGGACGAGTCGTGAATCAGAAGCGTAACATGGGCGCGCAATAGGGTTTCGATGCCGCGAACTACGGCTTGTTCATCGACGTGAGCGGCGGTACGAAGAATTACGGCATCAGCAGCAATGCGGCGTTGATCGCCCCCTCTTTCGTCGGCACGAAGGCCGGCATCCTGACGTTCGGCAGCGGCAGCTACGAGGTCGACTTCTCGCAGCACAACATCATTCTGATGTATTATAACGATCCGAACTACAGCGGAACGACCGTTGAACTTCCCGGTGAGTTCTCCGTCGCCCGTCAGTTCGGGCTGTCCGTACTGCCGGACGACTTCGCTGCCACCGTGACATTCCGCGTCCGTCCGGGCTCGAAGAAGATCACGCTGCAGGGAATCTACAATCACAACGAGGCACTCGTGAATTACGGAATGGAGGCCGGGGATTCCGTCTCTGTGCTGATTACGAAGATCGACGGGTTTCGCTATCAGATATTGAACCACTCAAGTTAAGGAGATATGAAAAAAGTCAACCTCAAGGAATTCGATGTCTTCACGGACATCTCGAAACGGCAGCGCGTGCGTTGCGACATGCGTCGGAGCGTCGCCAACCTGCTCTACAATCAGATGCACGGCATCGAAGCACTGAACCTGGCTCTGGCAGTTCATCGCAGCGAAGGGGAACTTTCGGTTTCGGACGATGACCTGCGATTGCTTCAATCGGCAGTCGAGCACTTCGGGACGCCTGCGCTGATCGATGCGTTCGCAGAGCACGTCAGGGAGTATAATGGGAACCCTCAAACGGAATAGAATATGGCAATTACGAACGAAGAGAAGGATCTTCTCAAGAAGGAGATTCTGGCTGAGATCAAAGCCTCGTCGCAGGGCGTTCTGGAACTGGAGAAGGTTACGGGACTCACTGGCGTGAACTCGCTGCCGGCGATGCAGGGGACGAAGGTGGTGCTGGTTCCCATGCCGCTGCTGTCGAAGCCTGCGGAGGATGCCGCCACCGTGGCCCTTGCTGCTGCTTCGGAAGCCGCAGATGCCACGGCCGAAACGGAGAGCGTCGCGAACGTCACGCGGGAGCTGGCCAAAGAGATGGCCGCGGCCACGGCCCAGGCGAAGAGTGCCACGGCCGCCGCCGAGGGCGTAGTTGCAGAGTTCAACGCCGTTGCCGAAACGGCTCTGGGCGGCACGTCGCTGTTCAACGTCAACGCCCGCTGTGGCGATGCCACCTACACGTTGGAGACGGCATTGCGAGCGCTTGCGGCGCAAGAGACGAACGATGGTGTCACTTACCGGAAGAAGGGACTGGTCATCACGTACCGCATCGATGTGGCCAAATGGGAGACGCGGCAATTCATCGGAGCGACGCTCGACGACTGGACGCAGGAGGCATTCTGGAAAGGTTTCGGCAGCGGCTCGGGCGCCGGCAACGTGTACAACGTGACGGCTCTGTTGCCGTTGGAGAACGGCTATTATACGCTTGCGACAGCCCTCGCCGCCGTGGCGCGGGAGAAGGGGCAGGCGCGCGGTCTGGTCCTGACGTTCGCCGTCAGCGATGGGGAGTGGCAGAGCTACCAGTTCATCGGCGCCACGCTGGACGGCTGGGACGATACGGCGCAATGGCGGGAGTTCGGCAGCGGTGTGCGGAGCGTCACGGTAAACGGCGGCGCGAAGGTGCAGCCCGACAGCGACGGCAACGTCGATATCCCAGTGCCTACGGTCGACGAATCGCTGGATGCGGAGTCAACGAACCCCGTGAAGAATGCGGCCGTCGCGCGTCGTCTGAACGAGATCGACGCAAGCACGGTATTCGGCATGACGGCCGACCTGAGCGAGGACGAGTCGAGTGTGCGGCTGTCGCTTACGAACAAGTCGGGAGCGGAGATCGCCGGCGTCGATATCCCGGCGGGTAGCGGCGGAGAGAGTGCCACGACGAAGGTCGTGCTCGCTGCCTCTGTCGATCACCCTGTCGTCAAGGAGGGCGGCTCCGTGCGGTTGACCTACACCTACGACCACCAGTACGCTGCCGGCGACGAAGCCGGGACCACCACCGGCCAGAAGGCGACGATTCGGATCACGGCCACGCGCGGCTCTGTCGAGGTGTTCGGTACGACGGTGCAGGACGTCTCGAAGGGCAGCTATACGCTCGACCTGACGCCCTACCTGCAGGCCGGCGTTACGGACATCTACGTGCGTGCCACGACGACCGACCCGGAGACGGGCCGTCAGCAGTCGAAGCAGTCGTACGTCTCGGTGCGCGTCGTCGCGCTGTCGCTTTCGAGCAGCTACAACCTCGCGACGGGACTCGCCGCGGGCGGCTACGGAACGGAGGATACGGACGTGATTCCCTTCACGGTGAGCGGCTCCGGCACGAAGGTCGTCACGCTCTACGTAGATGGCCGCCAGCACGACACGGCTACCGTTACGAAGTCAGGTACGACGAACGGCAGCTTCTCTCTTTCGATGTCGGGTCTTTCTTCCGGCCGTCACACCGTCCAGATGGTCGCGGAGGTCGCCGTGAGCGAATCTTCGTCGCTGCGCTCGGAGAGTGTCTACCTCGACCTGCTGCGGCGCGGTGCGGGCGGCGCGTTCGTCGGTACAATGCACCGCTTCGCGGATGGCCGTATCTTCACGGACGATCATCTGTCGCCGCAACTGAGCGTGGGCCGCTACGAGCAGATCGCCTTCGATTTCGTGGCCTTCGATCCGGCGCAGACTCCGGCTTCCGTCTCGATCTTCGAGAATGATGTGCTGACGCAGGGCGTGAGCGTTCCGCGCACGGTGCAGCACTACGCCAACCGCTTTTCCGCACAGGGTGCGGTCACGCTGCGCTTTCTCTGCCGGGGCGTCGAGTACGTTCTTCCGGTGACGGTAGAGCCTTCGAATATCGATATCGAGGAGACGACGGCAGACCTTCGGCTGCGGCTCTCGGCCGCGGGCCGTTCGAATGCCGAGGCCGACCCTGCGACGTGGAGCTACGGCGACGTGCAGAGCACGTTCGAGGGCTTCGACTGGAGCAGCAGCGGCTGGACGGGCGACGTGCTGCGTATGCGCAACGGCGCCCGCGTGGAGATCGGGATGCAGCCGTTCGCCGCAGACGCGACGTCGAAGGGGGCCACCTACGAGTTCGAGCTGCGCTGCTCGAACGCCACGGACCGCGACGGCGAGGTGCTCTCGTGCCTGTCGGATGGCGTCGGCTTCCGCCTGACGGCGCAGGAGGCGCAGCTGACGGCCTCGGGCGGTACGCAGGTGGGCACGAAGTTCGCCCCGGACATCGACCTGAAGATCGGCTTCGTCGTAGGTGCGAAGTCCGGCCACCGGCTGCTGGAGCTGTACGTCAACGGCGTGCGGTGCGGCGCCAAGCAGTACGCCTCGACGGAGAGCCTGCTGCAGGCGGCGCCGGCGGGGATTCGCATCGGTTCTGCGGCGGCCGATGTCGATCTGCGGATGCTGAGGGTCTACGACCGTGCTCTGTCGGACGACGAGATGCTGTCGAACTACATCGTCGACCGCCTGACGACCGAGGAGATGGTGCGCCTTTACCGTAAGAACGACGTGCTGGACGACGAGGGCGATGATATCGGTATCGAGAAGCTCCGCGCACAGGGCAAGTCGGTGTTCCGCATCGTCGGCGATGTGGAGTTAGTCAACGAGACGAACAACAAGAAGTTCGAGGTTCCGGTCGATTTCTACTTCTACTCGGCCTACGGCAAGGAGTACGACTTCGTGGCCCGCCGGATCGGCCTGCGCATTCAGGGAACCTCCTCGACGACCTACCCGCGGAAGAATTACCGGCTGTACTTCGACCGGCAGGAGAAGTACGGCACGACGCTGGAGGTTAACGGCACGAATGTTCCCGATCTGAAATATGCGTTCAACCCGGTGCGCGTCCGGTCTCGATCTTCTGCCTGAAGGCGGACTTCTCGGACTCGTCGTCGACGCACAATACAGGAGCCGTACGTTTGGTCGCCGACACGTACCGCAAATGCGGCTACCTCACGCCTCCGCAGCGCGCCTATACGGGTGCGTACGATGTGCGCATCGGCGTCGACGGGTTTCCCTGCGACGGCTTCTACGACAATGACGGCAGTGGCGCGACGCGCTACTTGGGCAAATTCAACTTCAACAACGAGAAGTCGGAGAGCCACGACGTGTACGGCTTCGAGGGGATTGAGGGCTTCAACGATGCGGCGACACTCGGCGAGGATCGCAACAAGTGCTTGTGCTTGGAATTCCTGAACAACTCGGCTCCGCTCTGCCTGTTTACGACGGACGACATGACGGCTTTCGACGATGCGCTGGAGTTCCGCTACAAGTCGGACCAGAAATGGGCGACGGCGCATGCCGACGACCGTGCCGCGGTGCAACGCCTCTGGTCGTGGGTGAAGGGTTGCGGGCAGGATGCCGCGCGGTTCGCCGCCGAGGTCGATCAGTATTTCGACGTCGATTTCCTCTGCGCGTGGTATTTCTTCACGGACTATCTGATGGCCGTCGACAACCGTGCGAAGAATATGATGTTCGCCACATGGGACGGGCAGGTGTGGTTCCCGTTGCCCTACGACCTCGACACGATCCTCGGCGGCCGCAACGATTCGCTGCTCGCTTACCTCTATACGATCACGCACGAGACGTTCGACGCCAGCATCGGTTCGTATGCCTTCGCCGGCCATGACAGCGTGCTGTGGCGGCTGGTGCGCGAAGGTCTGGGTGCGAAGCTTATCGAAGTGGCCGGCGTGCTGCGCTCGAATATGAGCACGGACGATGTGCTTCGGATGTTCAACGAAGAGCAGATGGGCAACTGGTCGGAGCGGGTCTACAACAAGGACGGCTACTTCAAGTACATCCAGCCGCTAACGGAGGGTGTGCCTACCACCGAAGGCCAGAAGCGCTACGACTACCTCTACGCCTTGCAGGGTAGTCGCTATGCACACCGCGTATACACGATCCGCAACCGTTTCGCGCTGCTCGATGCGCAGTACGTCGCCGGTACGTATCGCGCCGACAGCTTCGCGGCCTACTTCGGCTACAAGTTCTCGACGGACAAGCGGAAGATTCGGATCACGGCGTCGGAACGCTACTACTTCGGTTACGGCTACACGAGCGGCACTCCGAAGCAGTCGGCGGTACTTGCGGCCGATACGGGCAGTACGGTCGAGCTGACGATGGACGCAGACCTGATCGTCAACGACCCGCAGTATTTCTACGGCGCCAGTCGGATGCAGGGTCTCGACCTGTCGAGCGTCTCGATGGCGCTGCTGCAAACGCTGAACCTGAACAACTGCACGGCGTTGCAGACCCTGAACGTGAGCTGCGCGCAGAGTCAGACGACGCTCGCCGCGCTTATCGTCACGAACTGCCGCCACCTGCGCACGCTGAATGTCTCGGGTTTGAAGTCGAGCAGCTTCACGTCGCTCGATCTGTCGAACAACCTGAAGCTGGAGTCGCTCGTGGCTCGCAACACCTCACTGCGGAGCGTTGCCTTCGCTCCGGGCGCCCCGCTAACGACGGCGACGCTTCCAGCGACGTTGCAGTCGCTGGAGCTGGTCGGCCTGAACGGCCTTCCGAATACGGGACTGGTACTTCAAGGCACGGCGGCGATTGCGCGCTTGGTGGTCGATGGCTGTGCACTGATCGACTGGCAGGAGCTGCTGGCCCGCTGTCCGGCGGTGCAGTATCTGCGTGTGACGGGCGTCGATGTGGAGGATGACGGATCGCTGCTGCGCAGCCTTGCGTCGATGGGCGGTGTGGACGAACAGGGCGGCAATACGCCGACGTGCCGTCTGGTGGGCCGCTGCCGCCTGACGCAGTACATGGATGATGCGGAATTCGCAGCCATGCAGGCGCATTTCCCCGAACTGACGATCGAGCAGCCCGAGTGGACCTGTATCGAGTTCGACGATGCGGTCTCGGACCCCGCGAACATCTCAAACCTCGACAACCGGACGGGTTACCGGTTCGATACGCCGTACGTTCCGAGCGGCCATGTCGCCCGCATCCTTGCGCAGCGCCATCGTTGTCTGGGTAAGAAGACCGCCGCGGGCGAGGTTACGATCTGCCCGCTGCACGACGAGAATTCGAACTACTACGCCGATGCACAGGACGTGTCGCTGGCCACGCCGGCGGTGCTGACAGGCCGCGACGGCAACGTGTGGATGTACGAGCCGCACTACTGGTACAAGGGCGTCAACGACCTGCTGAACCAGAAGAAATACGCCTTTTTCAGTTCGGATGCCGAATGTCCGGCCGTGGACGGCGAATACGTGAAACTCACGAAGGAGCAGGTCGAGGTGGTTGCAGGCAAGGCCATCCGCATCGCCGAGGAGTATACGACGCTGGACGAGGCCGTGACGGCCATCGCCGCGAACTCCTACTGCACGGTTCCGGTCGCCGGCTACCGTCAGGTGCGCTTCCCGTCGATGGCCTCGGCGGTCTACGGCGCGGTGTGGTTGGACGCTGAGGGGGCGATCCTCGGACGCCTGCGCGCCACTTCGAGTGCGGGCCTGCTGAATGGCATGTATCTCTTCGCGGCGGTTCCGGAGGGCGCCGAACAGCTTGCTTTCACCATCGCCACGACGGCGGATTTCGACTACGTGCTGCTGACGACGAGCGATAAGATCGAGGCCATCGAGCCGGACTGGGTAGAGGGCGACGAATACCTGTGCGCCGTCTACGAGGCGCTGCTGCAAGATGATTTTTTGAAGTCCATTTCGGGCGAGATCAGCACCGGTTCCGTCTCGCAGGCCGATCTGAAAGTCTACGCCGCGAACTCTGGTCCAGGTTTTCAGCTCGTCGACTGGGATATGCACTGCGCCGTCGCGAACCTTTTCTATGCGAAGTACGGCACACGTGATTCGCAGGGGCAATGCGGTTACGGAGAGAGTTCGTCTGCGAAGCGCAGTGGACTAACAAATTTGCTCGGGATGCGCGACACGATCAATCCCGATAAGAAAACCACTGGCGCCTATTATTACGAGGTCGAAACGCTCAAAGATGCGAAATCGACGAATGTGCTGGGTTATGAATGCTGGCAAGGCAACAAGGCCGAATGGGTGGATGGAGTTATTCTCAACAAAGAGAAGGCAAATGGCCGCTGGAGCATTGAGACGCCCGGGCGCCCCCCGCGCGAAGTGCAGGGTATCGCCGTATTTACTGAGTATTGGCCGGCCAATATAGTCTTCGGCCGCCATATGGATTTGATTGTTGCTCGTGGTGGTGGTTCGGAAACCTCCTATTACTGTGATTGGCAAAACGTGTTCGGTTCTACACGCCGGGTTGTCTATCGGTCGTACAACAGTGCGAGCGCGTATGGCGGCGTGTCGTGCGCGTACACGTACTACGGTTCGTCGGCCACGAATGCGAACATTGGCTCTCGGCTCGCCTTCCGCGGAAAAGTCGTTAAAGCGACGAGCGTTAGCGAGTATAAAGCGTTACCCAGCGTCGACTGACGCTGGGTATTGAAAGTGGCGTAAGCCACTCGAAAATATTTTGGAAATGACAAAATTAGGTTTTTTCGTGATGAATTTTATATTTCCGTACCTCGAAAGGCGGAATCCCCCATAAGCCGGGTTGTCTATCGGTCGAACAACAATGCGAACGCGAATGGCGGCGTGTCGTACGCGAACACGAACAACGATTCGTCGACCACGAATGCGAACATCGGCTCTCGGCTCGCAAACAATGAAGAGAACGCAAGAATGAATGTCGGCCTACTGCACCGGGGACGAGTCCCTACCGCAGCGCCGAGGGGGAGGAGCCTCGCCAGCAGCGGCCTGTGGCCGGAAAGGCGAAACATACAGCGTTGGGTGAAGCTTGGTAGGTTTCCGCAAGGATTCTCGAAGAGGTCAGGCCCGCAGAATTGAAGGTAGCATGCGCAGAAATGGATACATCATCGAGGAGGTTGTCGCTACGGACAACATGAAGGCATCGTTCCGGTCCGTGTTGCGCGGTACAAACCGCAAGAGCAGCCGAGTCGGACGCTACCTGCTCGCGCATGAGGACGAGGTGATCACGGAACTGCAGCAACGGATAGCCGACGGCTCGTACCGTGTAGGCGGTTATCGGGAGATGATTATCGTCGAGGCGGGGAAGCGCCGGACGATACAAGTGATTCCACTGAAAGATCGAATAGCGGTGAATGCTGTGATGCGTGTGGTGGACGAACACCTGCACCGGCGATTTATCCGGACGACCGCTGCATCGATTCGCAATCGTGGAATACACGACCTGATGGAGTATATCCGGCGCGATATCGCCCAAGACCCCGAAGGAACCCGTTACTGCTATACCTTCGACATTCGTAAATTCTACGAAAGCGTCGACCAACAGGTCGCCATCGCCGCCGTTCGGCGGGTGTTCAAAGACGAACGGTTGTTGAAGATACTCGACGGCTTCATTCACATGATGCCGCACGGGTTGAGCATGGGGCTGCGCTCCTCGCAAGGTCTGGCCAACCTGATTCTCTCGATTCATCTCGACCACGAACTCAAAGACCGCCTCGGCGTGCGCTACTACTATCGTTACTGCGACGACGGCCGCGTGCTTGCCGGTTCGAAGACGGAGCTGTGGGCCATACGCGATACAGTACATCGATGCGTCGAAGCTATCGGGCTGGAGGTGAAACCCAACGACCGGATCACTCCCATTGAGGAGGGTATCGACTTCCTCGGTTACGTGATCTACCCCGACCATGTGCGGCTGCGCAGGCGCAACAAGCAGACCTTTGCCCAGAAGATGAGCAGACGACGAAAGCCGATGGCAAGAAGCGCTTCAAGGGCGCGACGATCTCCATCCGCGAACTGGTCAATCTTCCCATCGTGGTGCATGATTTCGAAACCGGAATCAAGACCGAACAGGGCGAGGACCGGTGTCTCGTTCAGGTCGAAATGAACGGCGAAATGCGGAAATTCTTCACCAATTCTGAAGAGATGAAGAACATCCTTCAGCAGATACGCGAAGTGTCGGACGGCTTCCCCTTCGAGACGACGATCAAGGCGGAGCAGTTCGGAAAAAACAAGACCAAATACGTATTTACATGAGAATTCAAGGTAGCGCGGGTACAGCACCCATCGAGTGCGTCAATCCGCGCAAGGATAAATGGAGGATCCGCTGGGACTTCGAGGAGCAGGACGGTATGGCTTCCTACGAGGAGGCGGAATTCGACCGCCGGCCGACGCTCGATGAGATCAAGACCACGGTGCTGGCATCGTACAATGCCCGTATCGATGAGGCGATCCGCTCAGGGTTTCGCTGGGAAGAGACGCCCGTATGGCTCTCGGCTCAGAATCAGTTCAACTACAAGGCTGCGTTCGATCTGGCCGTTCAGACCGATGGAGGGAACCTTCCGGTCATGTTCAAGCTCGGAACCGATGAAAAGCCGGTATACCGGGAGTTCGCGACCGTAGACGAACTGAAGAACTTCTACACAGCTGCGATGGCTCACGTACAGGATACGCTGGCCGCCGGCTGGAAAGCGAAAGACGAAATCGACTTCGGTATATATCAAGTCTGATGGATGAAGCCCCTCGGGGGTGGGCATAAAGAAATCCCCCGGCCTGTTAGCAAGTCCTCTTACCTACGTACTAACACAAAGGCGCCTAACCGCACGACCGGGGGAATACCCTCAATCGCGGTTAGGCGTTTTTTGTGCCATAAACCTTGCACGTAGGTAAGAGTACGCAAAAGTACAAAATTTTAGAGAAAAGCAAACTATGAGAACCCCAATTTCCTACTATGGCGGCAAACAGACGATGCTCAAGCACATCCTGCCTCTGATTCCGTCGCATAAGATTTACACCGAGGCGTTCTGCGGCGGCGCGGCCGTCCTGTTCGCCAAACGGCCGGCCGAGGCCGAGATCATCAACGATATCAATATGGAGTTGACGAACTTTTACTGGTGTGCGCAGGTCTACTATTCCGATCTCAAGCGCGAGATCGACAAGACGCTGCACAGCCGAGACCTGCATGCCCATGCCGGGCATATCAACTCCTATCCGCAGTTCTTCACACCCGTCGAACGAGCGTGGGCCGTATGGGCGCTCTGCAAAATGTCGTTCGCGTCGATGATGGACGGGACGTTCGGATACGATTTTGGCGGCATGATGCCCAAGAAACTCCGCAACGCGAAGGATGAGTTCACGGAGCAGCTCTGCCTGCGACTCGAACGGGTGACCATCGAGAACCAAAACGCTCTCGACGTGATCTCCTGCTACGATGCTCCCGATACCTTTCATTTCGTCGATCCGCCCTACGTGAACTCCGATTGCGGCCACTACGAGGATACGTTCAACGAGCAGAATATGGAGCAGCTCCTGCAGTTGCTCGAAACCGTCAAGGGAAAGTTCATGCTCACGATGTTCCCGTTCGATATGATCGACCGGTATGCGCAGAAGAACGGATGGATCATTCATCGCATCGAGCGGACGATCAGCGCCTCGAAGTCAAGCCGTCGTCGGCAGAAAGAGTGGATGGTCTGCAACTATGAGGAGCATGCACAGACCTCCCTATTCGGGGGGGGGTATTTAGGCGAGTGAGGTGGATTCAACGTCGGTTCGGGTCGATGCAAAACACCGTTCGAATGGCTTTCGACTGCCGCTCGAACGGTGCTTTTTTGTGCGTGTGCGAGATTTTCGTCGCTTTTCGTTTTGGGCTAACTCAACCCCCGAAAAGTCGCATCTGGTTCTGAATTCCGTCGCATCTGGTTTTGCCGATTATACAGGCCCCTCGGGTTTTGCGGAGAAAATTCCCCTACGGTAATTCCCCCCCCCGCAAAAAATGCTGCGGGTCGGCGACGCGGTTGCAGCACGGTCTCGGGACGCAAGCAGGCGAAGCCGAGCGATGACGCATATCGTGTCAGCGGGCGGGAACTCTATAACACTTCCACCGCCTCCATCACATTCATCATTTCGTAGTTTCACACTGCAAGCAGCCGCTTCTTTTCCGCTCCCGTAGGATATCGGGACGAAGCGATTCGCCTCGCAATTCCGCATATCCTGTCCGTCGTGCTCCGCACAGCGGATTTCTCGTTTTCAGGCGTCCTGATCATTTCTTTCTCTACGGGTCTCCAGTTACTTCTCCGGCCGTTTCTTGCCTTATTCGGCTTCGTTGCGAGCCTTGCGGCGGCGACTTTCGATGTCATACGAGGACTTACATCGTCAGCGTTCTGCAAATCAGCATTTTGTGTGATTTTAGTTTCTATTTTCGGGTCGACAACTTTATTCATTCACGCTTAACGCACACGTTATGGTCCAACCCAAAATCCGGGACGACACTTCGCCGGCACCGGTTGCGGAAAACGAACCGACCTCCGACATCATCTTCATTCTCGACAAGATGGAGCTACTGTTGCAGGCCGTGACGAAAATCGAGCAGGACGGACGTTATCGAGCCATTCAGGCCGAGCGTCAGAACCGCAATTCGTTTCTCAAAGTCGACAAGCACTCCAATCTCTTCGAGAACTTTCTGAAGAACTTCTGCAACCAGGTCAAAGACCCGACCCGCTGGGGCATTCTCTCAGCACGCGACAAAGACCTCGACAAGCCGGAAAACAGGCAGACACTCGAAGACCTCGCCTCTGGAAAACGTCCCTGCCGTGGAGGAGTTTCTCAAAACGCATGAAATCCGTCCACGCAAGGAATAACAAGAACAAACCTCAGGTAAAAACTCAAAACTAACAGACATGGCAAAACAGGAAGAACAGCCGCGCATGGCTCTGGAACATCCGGCCCCGCGGCACGAAGAACAGCCCAAATATCACCTCCACGAGTCGATGATCGACTGGGAGCAGTTGAAGAATTTCGGGCTCCTCCGCGAATTTCTGGAAGAGAACGTGCTTCTCGACCAGATGCTCCGGGGTTACAAGACCAATCAGACAGTACCCATCACGATGAATTTCAGCTCGGCCGTTCTGCGCACCGACGCACGGCTCTCGTTCCAGCAGTCTATCGACGGGCCTGTCGTACTTACTATTCATGGCATTCGCCAGAAACTCGAACTCGACCGTCTCTATTTCGGGCATATCTTCTCCGAGAAAGATAAAAAGAACTTGTTGGAGAGGCAACATGGGCCGTGTCGTGGAGCTCAAGACCCGTAGCGGCGAATCTATTCCTTCATTCGTCTGCCTCGACAAGCTCACCAACGAAGTGGTCTCCATGCGCGCCGATTCGGCATTCAGTCCCGATGAAATCAAGGGTATCATCCTGACCGACGACGAGAAACAGGCGCAACACGACGGCAAGGCCGTTTTCATCGAGGGCATAAAAGCCAAGAGCGGCAACGAGTCCGATGCGAAAATCCAGATCAACGCCGACCGCCTCGGCATCGAATACCTCTTCGACAACGACCGTCTCTTCAACCGCCAGACGCTCAGCGGCATGGAACTGACCGAGCGGCAGAGTGAAGACCTGAATGCCGGCAAGGCCATCTTCGTCGAGGACATGCTCCGCAAAGACGGCGAAAAGTTTTCGTCATTCGTGAAGCTCGACAAGGCGGCCAATCGGCTCTCCTACACGCGTTACAACCCGGATTTCCCGGAGGAGGTGCGTGAAATCTACATCCCCAAGGAGATCGGCGGTGTGCCCATCACGCCCGAAGACCGGCAGCAGCTGCGCGAAGGCAGGCCTGTCTTCGTCGAGAACATGGTCAACCGCAAGGGCGAGGAGTTTTCGTCGTTCGTGAAACTCGACCTGCAAACAGGGCGTCCGAGTTACTCCCGCACACGCGACGGATTCGAGGAACGTCCCGACTTCAAGATTCCCGCGGAATTGTGGGGCGTAACGCCCTTGCTTACAGCACACTCGACGACCCGGCCGGACAGGCGTTTCACGGTGAGAAAAAAGGCTGCTTATGACAAAGTAAGACCAAGCGAAAAGATTCGGCGGAGTTGATTAACGAATAGCAACTCCGCCGAATTGTCAATACGACCCCGGAAGCAGGATATTCGCAGGAATATCGCCATAAAGTTGGATATGATTTCCCGAATGTGTATCTTTGACGGATTAAATACTTGCATGTACCGGCAGTTCGGCCAACTCGTTTTTAACCGACTCCGATCGACGTTCCCTGCAAGGAGACGATTTACAGTCTATCGCTCTCAGCGACACTCGTACGCCGGCTCTGTCGCGGCGATTCGGCAACTCGGACGAGACCCGATGGCACGCGTCCGCCGAAGTCAGGGAAAGTCCGGATCTGCAAACGCGGTCGCAGGCCACGGACGGCTCCGTTCGGCAGGACTGATGACAAATTGAAAAGCCTGTGCATCAAAGATTTTTATGACGAACCGAGGGGCGCTCCGGCGCCCGAAACGAAACGACGAAAACAGATGAATCCGTTCGTGAAAATACGCGCTCTGTGGCGCAACCTTTTCCGCAAGCGCCGCTTCAACATGCTCAACGCTACGGACAACAGCGAGGAGTGGCACATCCACCTCTCGCCCGCGAGCATCTTCGCAGGGCTCGTGGCGTTCGTGCTGTTGCTGTTCATCCTCGTGCTGTCGCTGATGGCCTACACCCCCGTGATGGAGTTTCTGCCGGGCTACCGCACAGAAGCAGACCGTTCGCGCGAGAACCTCGTGCAGAATATCATCCGACTCGATTCGATGGAACGCATGATGAACGACATGATGACCTATAACGAGAACATCGCCCTGATTATGGAGGGCAAGACCCCCGTCGTGCGGACTCTCTCCAATTCGGACAGCACACGCACGGGCAAAATGCTCGTCGTACCCTCGCGCGAAGACTCGCTGCTGCGCGCCCAGATGGAGGGCGAAGGTCCCTATGCGCTCTCGGGCCGCGAGGGAGCCTCGAGGCGCCAGGTACGCGAAGCGATCGAGTTGGTAACACCCATCGAAGGGATCATCACCGACCGTTTCGACATCGGCGAAGGACGCTTCGGCGTGCGCATCGCGGCGGCGGCGAACGACCGGGTGACAGCCATCGACGACGGAACGGCCGTGACGAGTCTCTGGACTCCCGAAACGGGCTACATGATCGTGTTGCAACATGCGGGCAATCTGCTCTCGGTATACAAACACCTCTCGCAGTCGCTCGTAACGCCCGGACAGACCATCCGTTCGGGCACGCTGATCGGCTACAATGCCGACAACACCGAGAACGGCGAAATGCCGCTCTTCGAATTCGAACTCTGGAACAACGGCAAACCCGTCGATCCGGAGGGTTACATCGTATTCTGATACGCGCATGAAACAACGACTCGCCATATTGGGATCGACCGGATCGATCGGTGTGCAGACACTCGACATCGCACGCGAAAATCCCGACCGTTTCGAGGTCCGCACCCTCACAGCCAACAGCAACTGGCAGCGCCTGGCCGCCCAGGCCCGGGAATTCGACGCCGACACGGCGGTCATTGCCGACGAGCGGTATTACGCCCCGCTGCGCGACGCCCTGGCCGACACTGACATCAAAGTATTCGCCGGTGCCGACGCCGTGGCGCAAGTCGCCGCAGCAAGCAATATCGACACGGTGGTCAACGCCCTGGTGGGATATGCCGGACTGGCCCCCACCGTCGCAGCCATCGAGGCGCGCAAGAAACTCGCCCTGGCCAACAAGGAGTCACTCGTGGTGGGCGGCGCCTACGTCATGCCGCTGGCCCGCGAACGCAAGGCCCCGGTGCTGCCGATAGACTCGGAGCACTCGGCCATCTTCCAGTGCCTGGTGGGCGAGCGGGCGCCCGTAAGGCGGCTGATCGTCACATGCAGCGGCGGAGCGTTCCGCGACCTGCCGCGCGAGGCGCTCGCCTCAGTCACAGCCGCACAGGCGCTGCGCCACCCCCAGTGGCAAATGGGCGCCAAGATCACGATCGACTCCTCGACACTCGTGAACAAAGGATTCGAGGTGATCGAAGCCCACTGGTTGTTCGGCACCCCGCCCGAGCGTATCGACGTCGTGCTACACCCGCAGTCGATCGTCCACTCGATGGTCGAATTCGAGGACGGCGCCATCAAAGCGCAATTAGGAACGCCGGACATGCGCATGCCGATCAGTTTCGCACTGCTCTACCCCGACCGGGCGCAGCGGTCGTGCGAACGTTTCGACTTCCTCGCCCATCCGCAACTGACCTTCGCCGAGGTGGATCGCACGAAATACCCGGCCCTCGATATCGCCTACGACTGCCTGCGACGCGGCGGCACGGCGGCCTGCACGATGAACGGAGCGAACGAAGCGGCCGTGGCGGCATTCCTCGACGGACGTTGCGCCTGGCTCGACATCGTACGCACAATCGAACATGCACTCGCCCATGCTACTTTCATCGAGCACCCCACCCTGGCGGACTACGCCGAGGCGGATACCGAAGCACGTGCCCTGGCCGCAGTTTTTCTGAATCAGTAAACGACAAAACGAAAATATGGAAATCTTCATCAAAATCATTCAGTTCTTCCTCTGTTTCACCATCCTGGTCGGCATCCACGAGCTGGGCCATTTCTTCATGGCCCGGGTATTCGGCATCCGCGTCGAGAAATTCTACATCTTCTTCGATCCGTGGTTCTCGCTCTTCAAGTTCAAACGCGGCGGCACGGAGTACGGCATCGGCTGGCTGCCGATGGGCGGATACGTGAAGATCGCCGGCATGATCGACGAATCGATGGACACCGAGCAGATGAAACAACCCGTCAAGGAAGACGAGTTCCGCGCGAAACCCGCCTGGCAACGCTTTCTGGTGATGATCGCAGGCGTCGTGATGAACGTAATTCTGGCCGTGGCGATCTACGTCGGCATCTGCTACACGTGGGGAGACACCTATTTCGCCAACGAAGACGCCCGCTGGGGATATAATTTCAACGAGGCGGGGCACACGCTGGGATTCCGCGACGGCGACCGCATTCTGAGCATCGAGGGCGAGGAGATCGACGACTACGCGAAAATCGTCAACGCACTGCTCATCACCGACGGCGACCGTACGGTGGAGATCGAGCGCGACGGCAAACGGATGTCGCTCGTGATTCCGCTCGAGAAACTCATCGACATGCGGCGCGAGAAGGGCTACGAAGGAATGATCGCACCGCGCATGCCCTTCCTGATCGACAGTGTGACAGTAGCTTCGGCCGCAGCGTTGTGTCGCGGAGACGAAGTGGTCGGCATCGACACGCTGCGGGGCGCCGACTTCGCCGCATACCGCTCCTACCTCCGCAGCCACGCCGGAGACTCCGTGCGCCTCACCGTGCTGCGCGACGGGGATATGTTGTTTAAAATGACCTTGCCCGTATCGTCCGAAGGAACCCTCGGAGTAACGGTTCTGTCGCCCTTCGCCATGCGGACGCAGCACTACACCCTCGCCCAGGCGATTCCTGCAGGACTGCGCAAAGCCGGACGCACGATCTCCTCCTACTGGGAACAGTTGAAGCTGATCGCCAAACCGAAAACGAAGCTCTACGAGGAGTTGGGCGGGTTCATCGCCATCGGCAGCATCTTCCCGGGCGAATGGAACTGGCAGGGATTCTGGATGACGGCGGCATTTCTGTCGATCATCCTCGCGATCATGAACATCCTGCCCATCCCGGGACTCGACGGAGGACATGCGATCTTCACCTTCTGGGAAATGGTGACGGGCCGCAAGGTCAGCGACAAGGTGCTCGAACGGGCGCAATACGTCGGAATGATTTTCCTGCTGGCCCTGCTGCTCTACGTCAACGGAAACGATATTTACCGTTTCTTTCTGAAATAAGACAAGGGCCGCCATGACCGAACTCGAAAAGATGACCGCAGGGGTCCCCTACTGCTTCACGGATGCCGGCATTCTGGAGAGTTGCCGCTGCGGCCGCGAACGCCTCGACCGTTTCAACACGACGCGCCCGGGCGATGCGGCTTACAGTGATGCGCTTGCCGCACTGCTGCCCCGGGCAGCTCGCAGTGCGACGGTCATACCGCCCTTTTACTGCGAACACGGAACCGCCGTGGAGCTCGGTGAAGGAGTCTTCGTCAACGCCCGCTGCACGATGCTCGACGGCGGCGGCATCCGAATCGGCGCCCGCACGAAGATCGGCCCCGACTGCAAATTCTACACGCCGCAGCACCCGATCGACCACCTCGAACGCCGCGAACCGATGGAACAAGCTCTGCGCATCGAGATCGGGGATGATTGCTGGCTGGGCGGAAACGTGACCGTCTGCCCCGGGGTGCGGATCGGCGACAGGACGGTCGTCGCAGCGGGAAGCGTCGTCGTACGAGACCTCCCGAGCGATGTATTGGCCGCAGGAAATCCGGCTGTTATAAAACGACAATTAAAGTAACAATGGAGATACTGAAGAACTGCGCCGAAGCACTGCGACGCCACCGATTCGAGGTGGAGACGGTTCGCGACACGGCCGAAGCACTCGCGGTATTGCAAACGGCCGTCTCCGAACTTCAGCCGCGATCGGTTGGCTTCGGAGAATCGGCGACGCTGCGCGCGACAGGATTCCTGGAATGGATCCGTACGGTCGAGGGAACGACGCTACTGGACGGATTCGACACGGCATTGCCGCGGGACAAGCGCATGGAGATTCGGCGTCAGGCACTGCTTTCGGACCTCTTCGTCACAGGCATCAATGCCCTGACACTCGAAGGCTCGCTCCACTGGACCGACAAGACGGGCAACCGCATCGCACCGCTCGCCTTCGGACCCCGCAAGGTGATACTCATTGCGGGACGCAACAAGATCGTCGCAGACCGTGCCGCCGCCGAGGAGCGTATCCGCCGCATCGCGGCCCCGCAGAACGCCGCGCAGCACCCGGAGTTCCGCACGCCATGCGTCCGAACGGGCCTATGCACGGATTGCGATTCTCCCGACCGCCTGTGCAACACGCGCATGGAGATGCTCCGTTGTCAGCCTGCCGGACGCATAAAAATAGTGTTGATCGATCAGAATTTGGGATTATGATAAAGCGACTGTACCGTTGTTTGTTCGGGATCGCACTCGTCTGCCTGTTGTCCGCCTGCGATGAGAAATCCGAAGTATTCTACACCACGACTTACGACGTCGTGCGCATGGAGGTCAGCGTGACTTTCCAAGCCGCCACGCCTCTGAAGCCGTCGAACCCCGGCACTAAGGATCCGGAGGGAGGGGACGAAGCCAACCCGACGCCCGACGAGGAGGTGAACGACGCTCCCGACGACGATACGCCGGGTCCCTCGGTCGCGGAGCTGATTCGCGAGCAAGCATTAGCTGAAGCGATCGTGCAGGTAGGCGGTAGCTACATTATGGATTTCAAACATTTCGACTCCGGATTTCTGACCGCACAGCCATCGGCCGGAGAGGCACCCATCACGGGCGCATTCTCCCGAACACCCGGATCGTCGACCCTCCGGCTGCATCTTCCGGAACACAGCTATACCTACACCATAGCCTCCTACCGCTACGGAACCACGTCGCTCACCCAATTCCGCATCGATCTCACGAAAGAGTTCCAGAAACTCTACCCCAACCACATGATCCAGCGCGTCGAGCGCATCGAATACACCTCGCATCCTTACTGATATGGCAAAGGTCAAAAAAGCCTATTTCTGCAAAAACTGCGGTTGCGAAGCCCCGAAATGGCTGGGCAAATGCCCCGCATGCGGCGAGTGGAACACCTTCACCGAGGAGATCATCGCCAAGGAGAGCGGATCGCTTCCCGCCTTGGTTGCCGGAGGACTGCCCGCGAGCAAACCCCAACGGGTGCGCGATATTCGCGAAAGCGACCGCCGAAGAATCGACATCGGCAATCGCGAAGTCAACCGCGTATTGGGCGGAGGTCTCGTCCCCGGATCGCTCATCCTGCTGGGCGGCGAACCGGGAATCGGCAAATCGACCCTTTCGTTGCAGATCGCACTGGCGGCAAACGGATTGCGAACGCTCTACGTCTCGGGCGAGGAGTCGGCCGAGCAGATCAAGATGCGCGCAGCCCGCATCGGCATCGGCAACGACGAATGTCTGATCTACCCCGAGACGCTGCTGGAGAATATCGTGGCGCAGATCACCGAACAACAGCCCGACGTGGTGGTCATCGACTCGATACAGACCATCTACACCGAGCTGATAGAATCGTCGGCCGGAAGCGTCTCGCAGATCCGCGAATGCGCCGCGACACTGCTCAAATACGCCAAAACGACCGGCACGTCGATCTTCATCATCGGACATATCACCAAGGACGGCACCATCGCCGGGCCTAAAATCCTGGAACACATCGTCGATGTAGTGCTTCAGTTCGAGGGCGACAGCAACAACATTTACCGCATTCTGCGCGGCAACAAAAACCGTTTCGGCGCAACGTTCGAGATCGGCGTGTTCGAGATGTTGGAATCGGGATTGCGCGGCGTCGACAATCCGTCGGAAATCCTGCTCACCCACTACGAAGAACCGTTGAGCGGCATCGCCGTAGGTGCGGCAGCGGACGGCGTGCGCCCCTATCTGATCGAGGTCCAGGCGCTGGTGAGCGGCGCCGCATACGGCACACCGCAACGCACGGCGACGGGATTCGACGCCAAGCGCATGAGCATGTTGCTGGCCGTCGTGGAGAAACGTCTCGGGCTCAAAATGTTCCAGAAGGATGTCTTTCTCAACTTCGCGGGGGGATTCAAGGTCGCCGACCCGGGGCTGGATCTCTCGGTCGTCGCGGCAGTCATATCGTCTTACTACGATCGTCCCGTGGGCCAGGGC
This sequence comes from uncultured Alistipes sp., assembly GCA_964018965.1. Classification (GTDB taxonomy): domain Bacteria; phylum Bacteroidota; class Bacteroidia; order Bacteroidales; family Rikenellaceae; genus Alistipes. Next base: position 17,807 of record CAXHRY010000005.1, on the reverse strand, counting down.
ATCTGCTGCGCCGGAGAAATCGGACTTTCGGGCGAGATACGCCCCGCACCCCGTACCGAGCAACGCATCAGTGAAGCCGCACGCCTGGGATTCAAGCGCATCGTCGTATCGGGCTACCTTCCCAAGGGGAAACGCCTCGACGGCATCGAGATCATCGGCATAAACAGCATCACCGAGCTTCCGCGCGCACTCTTTGTGGAATAGATTTTGCTTTTGCTTCGGATAAAGGAGCAAAAGATGCAAAAAAGAATCGTCGTACTGGGCGGTGTGGGGTTTATCGGCACACACCTGTGTCTGCGTCTGCTGGACGAAGGACACGAAGTTTTCTGCGTGGATATACGCGATGCAGCCAACTCGCCGTTGCTGCGCAGCGTCTTGCAACACCCGGCATTTCGATATGTCCACCACAACATCACCAACACGTTCGGCATCCGCTGCGATCGCATCTACAACCTGACCTCGCCGTCGATGGTGCGCTACAACAAGGCGCTGCCCGTCGACACGCTCAAAGTCAGCATCCTGGGATCGATCAACGCATTGGATACCGCCCGTGCGGAGCATGCCCGGGTAGTGTTCGCCTCGTCGGGCGCCCTCTACGGAGCAGGCCGCAATACGCCGCCCGAAAGCATGCCGGACGATTCGACTCATCACATCCTCTGCGAAGGCAAACGCGCCGCCGAAGCACTCCATCGCGCCTATCACGCCGAATACGGCACCGACACCCGCATAGCACGCATCTACAACACCTACGGCAGCGGCGCCGACATGATGGACCAACGCGTAGTGATGAAAATGATCGTCGCAGCGCTTCAGAACCGCGATATCCACGTAAACGGCAACGGCGACCAGCTGCGGACCTTCTGTTGGGTGGAAGACGTAGTGGAAGGAATCATCCGCCTCATGGAGGCCCCTCCGACGGAGACGACGCGCACGCTCGCCTTCGGCAGCAACCACGAGATATCGATACGGGCCCTGGCCGAAAAGATCGTCGCACTGACGGGCAGCCGCTCACGCATCGTGCACGACAAGGCTCGGCCCGACGATGCACGTCGCCGAATGCCCGACATCACGGCCACGCAACGGGAGCTGGGATGGCAACCCCGCACCCCGCTGCTCGAAGGATTGCGCCGCACGATCGCATACGCCGAGCAGACGCTCACCGAGAAGCAGTACAGCGGGATCACCTGGGCGGAGATGAATTGACAGGCAGCCGTCGACGGCGACCTTCCGAGTCGGATATCGACGAGCCGACGGTGTCTCGAATCACAGGTAATTATCAATCGCCAAATTCACCATACGATTATGACAGACTTCGACAAAATCATTTGGCGCGATGCGCTGACTTTCGTGGATTTCTTCGCGACCTGGTGCGGTCCTTGTCAGGCTATGCACCCGGTGATCGACAAATTCCGCGAGCAAATGAACGGCCGCGTAGACGTTTACAAAATCGATATCGACGACCGCAACCTGACCGAGATTATCCGGCGTTACAACATCATGTCGGTTCCGACGCTGATATTTTTCCGCCGCGGAGAAGTGTTGTGGCGTCAAAGCGGACGAGTCAGTTACGACCACCTGGTTCAGGCGCTCGAAAAGCTGGAACGGCTGGAGCGGCGCCAACCGGAGGAGTCGAAGTAAGGGTGTGCCGATCGGAATTGCGATCCGGGGATCACGCGGACCGCAGCTTCCGCGGCGAAGGCCTGCAATCGGCCCCCGAAAACGCAAGACTCTGCCGTACCATCTTCGACGGACGGCGCTTTCCGGACGAGCTCCAACCGCAGAAGACGGCCTTTCCTTAAATCACCGAATATCGATTCACGGGTCTATTCGAGGCGCCAGGCAAGTTCTTCGCGCACGTAGGCCTCGGTAGGAAGATCGCCCAAGGTTTCGATCGCCCGACACACGGCATCGCGATCCGCAGCGCTACGACCGCCCAAAGCAGCCAGCAAAGCCACCGCCCCCTGAGCCGTCAGCCGTACGGCCTGCGGGGCGATCGTCTGCCCGGCAGAAGCCGATGTCTCGGCTCCGCAAGCGTTCGAATCGCCCGTCTCCTCCCGACGACCGTCACAGGCCGTCGTTCGCGCCCCGGCCGCCGAAGCCATCGCGTTGCGCCGCACGATCTCGACGGCATCGTCCGCCCAAGCCACAGGCGCCGATTCGTTGCGGGCCGCAGCCAATAAAACGGCGTATTGTAACAAGGGATTCGGAGAAAAACGCCACGAAGCGAATAAAGACGGCAGCACAGGCGCCCGGCTCAACAGCGCGAAAGCCGCCTCCTCGGCGACTTCCGAATTGATGATTCCCGCAGCCCACGTATCGGCGTCTGCCGCAGTAATCGCCACCGGATCGGCGATATGCAATGCCGCGAGACGCAATTCACGCACCTGCTGCCGATAAAGCAGGCCGGCAAAAGCGTGATCGCACCCTTCGGCCCGGGCAATCGACCGCAATGTCGGCAGACTGACGCCGTAGTTGAGTCCATAGGCGGCGCCATACGGCGCCATCGCATCCGCCACAGCTCCGTTGCGCTCCCGGCGCATGCGCCCCAGAAGTGCCGCCATGCGCGATGTACGATCCTCCATATCGGGAAATCGTTATTTGCGACGGGGCAAAGCGACACGCATCGTGCGGCCGAATTCGTAGAGCGGCAACACGGCACGTCCGAATTCGCGACCACCCGCGATCACGGTGCAGGTCGAAGGATCGGCCACACGGCACTTCACCACCGAGGTCTCCTTGGCAGAGGCTTCCAAAACGGATGCCCGGTCGGCACCCGAAGGATCGATTTGCAGGATCACCATATCGCCCGAAAGATCGTTCTCGGGAAGCAGACCGGCGGATTGGCTGAAGCGGCTGACGATATACTGTTTCTTATCCGACTGGGGACAAACGACATAGCGATGCGTCTCGGTCGAGACAGTCCGTTTGCCGAGGAAAAGCTCCAGATAACTCTGTTCCTGCCGCTCGATCTCCTTCAGCGCAGCAGCCAGGCCCTCGCCGAAGACATTTTCACCGGCTTCGCCCGTGATGAGTTCGAGACGATGACGCCGCAACGAAAAGATCTGGTTGGCCGCAGCACGAGCCGCATCCTCCAGCGACGGGGTAACCATCGCCATCTTGTCGGGCTGCAAGCGAGCGAACTCCTCGCCGCCGTCCGCATGCGACAGCAGACGGCTCTCGGCGGGAACCTGCGTCCCGGCATCGAGATAGGTATCCCCGTCGAGCAATCCGATTTTCGCGTCCGTAACGCTCCAGACCGTCTTATCGTTGAGCGGAGCCCGCACACCGAGGTACTTCTGCGCATAGCGCGCATAAGGACCGCACACCGTCATGTCGCGCTCGACCGTAAGATCTACGGCCAGGATCGTCTGCGGAAGCGATACGACGATTCCGTCGGCGGTCTCGAAGGCGCCTTCGACGGCGATATAGGGATTCTGAGCTGCCACGGCACCGCTGCACAGCAGTGCGAAAGCCGTAAGTCTGATTTTCATAAGCCGATTGTTTAATCCTCTCAGATGCAAATATAAATCATTTTCGGGGTTTCGTCAAAATTTCAGGTAGAAATCGCGCGTCAAAGCACGATACTCGGGCGTATAACACTCGTGTTCGCCCGTGCCGATGGTAAGCGAAGTACGAGCCGGTGCGGGAACATCGACCGAATCGGTCGACACCGCGGCTTCGAACTCCATTAGCAGGCGTTTGGCCGGATGACGGGGCGTCGTCCGCACCTCGGTACTGCGAACGAGCCGCAGTCGTCCGCGGCAGATCGTTTGAAACCGTACGGCCTCGGCGACAGGCAGAACCATAGCGAAGCGGCCTTCGGGGGCGAGCAGCCGCACGACGGCATCGCACAGCTCCTCGAAAGGAAGCGTCACGGCATGCCGCGCCTGCGTGCGTCCCGCATCGGGGCAGGTAAGCGAATCGACGAAGAAAGGCGGATTCGAGACGATCAGATCGAATGTCTCGTGCGGCTCGAAGCACTGTACGGGAGATTGTACGAAGACTACCCTATCGCCCCACGGCGATGCGTCGGCATTCTCGCAGGCCTGCGACACATCATCGACATCGACCCCCGTAATGCGAACCTCGTCGGCACGCGTCTCCGTACGCTGGGCGAGCATCAGCGCGATGAGCCCCGTGCCGGTACCGATATCGAGGATACTGCGCACGCCGGTCCGGAGTTCGACCCAGGCGCCCAACAGGACCCCGTCGGTCCCGACCTTCATCGGGCAGCGATCCTGACGGATCGAAAAACGTTTGAAACGAAACACGATGAACCGGATTAAGGAATTCTCGTACAAAAATACCTCGAATATCGGGAAAATGCAAACCGGCCGTTCAGACTTTGCAAGGCTGCGACTTGCCACCTGAGGCAACTCGCGCTTTTAACACGACCGGTCCAACCGCCGGAGACGATCCTTCGGAAAAACTTCGCTCAGCCGAGCGGATCCCCCTTGCACCCCCAGTCCGAATAGAGCGAAATCGAACCGCACGGGGTCCTGCGGATCGTAACGACGCAGTGCATCGGTGATCTCCTCGACGGCACGCCAGTCGTTCTGACGACGCGTCAGAAGTCCCAGATCGCGCCCGACGCGTCCCGTATGGACATCGAGCGGCAGGCGCAACGCCGAGGTCGGAATTCGGGTCCAAAGGCCGAAATCCACGCCCCGAGAGTCGCGGCGAACCATCCAGCGCAGATACATGCAGAGCCTTTTGCAGGCTGCACCCTTCTCCACCGACGAAAGGTGCTTCTCGCAGCGCGAGGCATGCTCCGCGGTGAAAAACTCCCGTCGGAATTCGGCCAGAACCTGCGGAAGGCTCTGCGTCGCAACGTAACGTTCTTCAAAAAAGTCGCCCAAACCGCCGTACATCGACACCATGCGACGCATGGCCAGCACGAAATCGCGCAGATCGCTGCCGTTGAAAGTCCGGTGTACGAACGTCTCCAACCGCCGCAGCTCCCGCGGCGAAGCGTTGCGAACGAAATCGGCGGGAGCATCGTCCATGCAGAGCATCATGCGGTGGCCGTTGCGGACGATGGATCGGCGGTTGCCCCAGGCGATCGTCGCCGAGAGAAGCCCGGCGATCTCTCGATCGGCACGCTCCGAATAGCGATGGGGTACGGAAATCGGATCGTCGTCGATGAACTCGGGGCGATCGTAGCGATCGTACAACCATTCGAGCGTCTCGCACAGCGCCCCCTCGTCAAAGAATAAGGCCATCGGACATGGTGATCTTGCGATCGGACATGGCGGCGAGATGTTCGTCGTGCGTGACGATCACGACAGTCTGTCGCAGGCGGTCGCGCAGCTCGAAGAAGAGACGGTGGATCTCCTCGCGGTTGTGCGTATCGAGATTGCCCGACGGCTCGTCGGCCAGCAGCACGGCGGGAGCGTTCACCAACGCCCGGGCGATCGCGACACGCTGCTGCTCACCGCCCGAGAGCTGCCCCGGCTTATGGTCGCGGCGAGCTGCGAGATTCATCATGTCGAGCAACTCGGTAGCCCGATGTTCGACCTCCGCGCGCGGGCGTCCGCCGATAAAACCCGGAAGACAGACATTCTCGAAGGCCGTGAATTCGGGCAGCAGATGGTGGAACTGGAAGACGAAACCGATGCGGCGATTGCGGAACGACGAGAGCGCCCGGTCGCCCAGCAGGAAAGGCTCCTCGCCGCCGATCTCGACACGCCCCGCATCGGGACGCGAAAGCGTTCCCATGATTTGCAACAACGTGGTCTTCCCAGCGCCGCTGGCCCCCACGATCGTGACGACCTCGCCCCGAGCGACCTCCAGCGAGACGCCCCGAAGCACCTCCAGGTCGCCGTAACGTTTCCGGATGTTCGTGATCTTTATCATCTCAAAGGTTGGTTTTCTGTGATCGGCATCCCCGATCGAAAGCTTCGAACAGACGCACCGTATCGGCTGCTTCGCGGACATCGTGCACGCGAAGAATCGAGGCTCCCTGCCGCAGAGCCTCCCAGTCGAGAGCGATGGTTCCGGCGAGCGAATCGGCCGGTGCGACATCGAGCAATCGATAGATCATCGACTTGCGCGAAAGGCCCGCCAATACGGGATATCCCAGGGCGCCAAGGCGGTGCAATCCGGCCAGAAGTTCGTAATTCTGCTCCGACGTCTTGGCGAAGCCGAAGCCCGGGTCGAGGATGATTCGTCCGCGTTCGACGCCCGCCTCTAACAGCTGCCGACAGCGCATACGGAAATAGTCGACGACCTCCGTGACAATATCGCGACGATAGTCGGTCATCGTCTGCATCGTCTTCGGATCGCCCTTCATGTGCATGGCGATGTATCGCAATCCCAGACGAGCGACGGTCGGCACCATCCGCTCGTCCAACTCGCCGGCCGAGATATCGTTGACGATCACCTCACCGAAGCGTTCGACGGTTCGTTCGACGATTTCGCTGCGGAACGTATCGACCGAGACCGGCATGTCGGGAGCCAGCCGCCGCACGGTACCGACGCCCAATTCGACCCGGTGCCACTCCTCCTCGGGCGAAACCTCGTCCGCACCCGGACGCGAGGAGTAGCCCCCCACATCGATCACGGAAGCTCCGCCGACGATCGCTTCGCGGACGCGTCGTTCGACGGCTTCGGCATCCGGCATCCGGCTTTCGGCATAGAACGAATCCGGAGTAACGTTGAGAATCGCCATCACCTGACGGCGCACGGGATCAAAGGGAAGCTTTTCGGGTTTCATGACGGAAATAACGGTCGAGTTCGTCGACGGCGGGAGCCAGGTCCGCTTCGAGAATATTGACAAGGGTGAAATCGGCACGTCGGCACAGCATATCGTCGTCGGCCTGAGCTGCGATGCGTCGACGCACGGATTCGGGATCGGCTCCGTCGCGCCGACAGGCTCTTTCTACGCGCAGTTCCTCGGGTGCGAGGACGGCGACGACCCGATCGACGGCATTTTCCAACCCCGCTTCGTAAAGGATAGCGCTCTCCAACACGACGTAATCGCCCGCCTGACGGTCCGCCCACGCCGCGAAATCGCGCATCACGGCAGGATGGACGATGGCATTCAGATCGGCGAGTGCCTGGGCATCGACGAAGACGATACCGGCGAGACGCGCGCGGTCGAGTTCTCCGTTGCAGTAAATATCACGGCCGAAACGCTCCTCGATAGCCCCGCGAAGTGCCCCGGCCATCAGTCGTTTGGCCTCGGAATCCGAATCATAGACCGCGACCCCTTTGGCCGCGAAGAGACGGCAAACGGTGCTCTTACCGCTGCCGATACCGCCCGTAATTCCGACCCGGATCATTTCTTCGTCTTTTTTTCGGGGGCGTCGATCTCCGGGACCGAACGGATCGCAACGACCTTGATATCACTGAACTTCAGCGATATCGCATTTTGCAGCGATTGCGGATCCAACAGAATCTTATTTTCGTGCCCCTCCTCGGTGGAGAGTTTATATTTGAGTTCCGACAGCGGAATGTAGAGCGTCTTATCCATGTAAACGCGATATCCGAACAGATTGGTACCGACGCCCTCGACGACGCACGTCACCTCGAAAGGCACCCCGTCGACATTCAGACGTACGGTCTGATCCGTAGTATAAGTGTAGCTCAGTTTGGCGATATACCACAGAATGAACGAAGCCACGAGCAACGCCAGGAAGACCGGCGACACGGTGCGGTGCAACCACCTCAAAAAATTCTCCATCATGCAATGTCATAAATCGGGAACTGCGTTTTTCGATCGCCGCAACTCTGTCGGACTTCTCGGTCCGACATCCGCCGCAGTGCGAATCGACGGGCTCCGACACGTTGCAGAGCGAACGAAAATCCATCCCTTAATCATTCGCAAAGATAATACAAGCGTCGTGCAATGCCAAATTTATTTCCCCAACCCGGCAATGCGGCCGCACGGCATCCCGTTCAAAGATAACGGACCGGAAGTTTCGTACTTCCGGTCCGTTCGTCCTATTATATTAAGGTGGGATTACTCTTTGTCGCCCTTCTTCGACATGAGATCGTAAGCAACGGGCGTAGCGATGAAGATCGTTGCCGCAGTACCGACTACGACACCTACGATCAGCGCGAAGATGAATCCGCGGATCGTCTCGCCGCCGAAGAGGAAGATCGCCAGCAGCGTCACGAGCGTCGTACCCGAGGTATTGATCGTACGCGACAACGTGGAATTGATGGCGTTGTTCACGTTCTCACGCAGACTGCGCTTGGGATAGAGACCCAGGAACTCGCGGATACGGTCGAAGACGACCACCGTATCGTTGATGGCATAACCGATGATGGTCAGGATCGCCGCGATGAACGCCTGGTTGACCTCCAGGTTGAAAGGCAAAATACCGTAGAGCATCGAGAACAGACCGATGATGAACAGAGCATTGACCGCCAGGGCGAGCGTAGCGCCCGAAGCCCACTGCCAGCGCTTGAAGCGGAAGGTGATGTAGAGACCGATCGCCACGAGCGAGAAGAGCACCGAGTAGATCGAATTCCAGGTCATGTCCTGAGCGATCGAGGGACCGATCTTGTCGGCGGTGAGGATACCGTTTTCGTCGGTCTGCGTATCGCGGAACTGCTCGAAGGTGATATCGTAGCTATAGAACGGTTTCACGGCGTCGTAGAGGATCTTCTCGACCTCGGCCGTAGCTTCGTCCGACGTATCGTCGAAACGATACTGCGTCACGATACGCATCTGATTCTCCTTACCGTACTGCTTTACCTCGGAGCTGACCGAAGCGGCGTCCGCATCGGACTGAGCTGCGAAAGCGCTTTCGACATTGGCACGGACCTCCTCGGCCGAAACCGGCTGGTCGAAACGAACGACATAGGCACGGCCGCCCGTGAACTCGGCGCCCAGGTTAAGACCGCGAGCCACGAACGAAATGCACGACAGTGCGATCAGCACGGCAGCGACCGTATAGCCGACCTTACGTTTCTTGAGGAAGTCGATATTCGTATTGTTGAGGAAGTTCTCCGACCACTTGTACGAGAAAGAGATCGATCCGTATTTGCCTACGAACCATTCGATCAGCAGACGCGTGATGAACACGGCGCAGAAGAACGAGGTGACGATACCGATGATGAGGGTCGTAGCGAAGCCCTGGACGGGACCGTTACCGAAGATGAAGAGCACGATACCGGTGATGATGGTCGTCAGGTTACCGTCGATGATGGCCGAATAAGCCTTCGAGAAACCGTCTTTGATGGCCAGCGACAAGCCCTTGCCACCGCGAAGCTCCTCCTTGATACGTTCGTAGATAATGACGTTGGCATCGACGGCCATACCCATCGTCAGCACGATACCCGCGATACCCGGCAGAGTCAGTACGGCGCCAAACGACACGAGTACGCCCATCAGCAGGAAGACGTTGGTAAGCAGTGCGATATCGGACATCCAACCGGCCGTCTTATAGAACATGCCCATGTAGAGCAGAACGAGAATGAAAGCGATCACGAACGAGAGAAGACCCGCATTGATCGACTCCTGACCCAGCGAGGGACCTACGACCGTATCCTGGATGATCTTGGCGGGGGCGGGAACCTTACCCGACGAGAGGACGTTGGCCAAGTCCTTGGCCTCCTGGATGGTGAAGTTACCCGTAATCTGCGAAACGCCCTTGTCGATCTTCGAACGAACGACGGGAGCCGAGTAGACGTAGCCGTCGAGCACGATAGCCACGCATTTGCCGATGTTGTCGCCCGTCAGGCGGCCCCACTCCTGGGTACCCTCGGCGTTCATGTGCATCTCGACTTCGGCCTCGGCGCCGTGTTGTCCGTAACGCTCGACGGCCTCAGTTACGACGCTACCGTCCAGCGGAGCCTTTCCGTCGGGCGTGGAGACGCGGATCGCATAAAGGAAATAACGACCGTCGATCTGATCGTCGCCCTTGACACCCCATTTGAAAGCGATGTCGGCGGGGAACAGCTCGCGAACGGCCGGCCGGGCCAGATAAGCATCGACTGCGGCCATATCGGCCTTATAGGCGGCACCGATAGCGGAACCGCTGGCGAAGCCGGGATCCAGAACAGCGAAAAGCGGGTTCTCAGCGCGGTCGTAGCGGCCCGAACGAGCCTCCTCGGTCTGCGCATCGGCTGCTCCGACTTCGGCGATCAGGCCTTCGGCTGCGGGCTGCTCGGCGGCAGGTTCGGACGTCTCTTCGGTCTCGGCGACCTCGACGGCCATTTCGTTACGGAGGAACTTATCGGCTGCGACCATCGCAGGCAGAATCTCGTGAGCGTCATAGGTCGTCCAGAACTCCAGCGATGCGGTACCCTGCAACAGGTCGCGGACACGCTGCGGCTCCTTCACGCCCGGCAGCTCGACCAGGATGCGGTGCGAGTTGGGCAGACGCATGATGTTGGGCTGCGTGACGCCGAAGTGGTCGATACGGCTTCTCAACACGTTGAACGAAGCAGCGATAGCAGCCTCGGTCTCACGCTTGAGGATCTTCTCCACGTCGGCGTTCGAACTTTCGAGCGTGATATCCTTACGATCGGGGCTAACGAAGATCTCGGCGAGCGAACGACCGTCCGAAAGACGCTCGTAAGCCTTCACGAAGTCGCCGATATAATCCTTCGACGTACCCTGACGCAGCGCCTCGTTGGCAACGGCGATCGCCTCGACGAAGGCAGGATCGTTCTGGCTGTCGCCGGCCAATGCCTTCACGACATCCTCGACCTGAACCTCCAGCATGACGTTCATACCTCCCTTGAGGTCCAGACCCAGGTTCAGTTCCTTCTCCTTGCACTCTTTGTAGGTGAAGGACTTGAAGCCCATGTTGAATACCGGCAAATTCTGGACCGAATCCAAAAAGTGCTGTTCAGCCTCGGCCCGCTGCGAAGCAGGGAACTGCGCGGCATAGGCGGCCGCCTTTTTCTCTACGTTCCGCGTCTTGAACGTAAACGAGAGCTGGTAAACACACGCAAGCGCCAGAAGCACCGCGATCAGTTTAATAAAACCTTTACTTTGCATTTGAATGATAAAAATTTGTTATGTTGTTATATTCGTCGTCTTCAGCGTCCTACGCACAATAGCACGCAAAGATAAAAAAAAAGAATTAAAAATAGGAGTTTACGTGTTAAAAATGCGTCCGGAGTGCAAAAAAACCGCATTTTCGGAGCCGCATATTCGGAACGAAGGAATACCACTACCGCCCGGCTGCGCTTTTCACCGTAACGGCGTGGGGCGCAACGTTGGTTTCGACCAAGGTTTCGCTCGCGAACGGGCTCCCCTCCGCCGGGATTTTCACACTCCGTTTCGCCTTGGCTTATCTCTGTTTGCCACCCTTTCGCGTTCGCGCGGAAACCCCGCAGAGCTCGGGTATCCGGCGGTTCGCTTCGCGACGAAATATGGTTCGCTTTGGCGGAAATCACGGGCGGATCGCGCTCTTTCCTGGCCGCGGACATGGCGCTCGAATACGCTCCGGCATCGAACGTGTCGCTGATCGTCTGCACGGCACCCGTTTGGACAGCCCTGACGTTCGGCCGGCTCTATCGCACCGAGCGTTTGTCCGCACGGCGCATTGCAGGCTTCGGATTCGCCTTCATCGGAATGGCGATCGTCGTGTTCGACGGACATTTCGAGCTGCACCTCACGCCGCGCGACGATCTGCTGACCGTCGGCGCCGCATTACTCTGGATGCTCTATTCGCTCGTCATAAAACAACCGAGCGACCGGTTTTACCGCTCCATATCACCCGCAAAATCTTTTTCTACGGGCTCGCGACCATCCTCCCGCGGTTCCTCATCGCACCGTTCGACATCGCACCCGCAGTGCTACTGCGGCCCGCCGTATGGGGCAATCTGCCCTTTTTGGGTCTGGTCGCATCGATGGGCTGCTATCTGCGGTGGAATGCGGCGATCCATCGCCTGGGCGCCGTGAGAACGACCGACTACATCTACCTCAATCCGCTCGCTACGATCGTCACCGCGGCAATTTCCTCGGTGAACGCATCACCCCTGCGACGGCCGTCGGGACCGCATTGGTACTCTAAGGCATGCGAAGGGCGGAGTCGGAAAGCGGGAAGTGAAAAGCGAGAGGCGAAAGTTCTTTTCAGGATTTCATCAATAGTTTAACGTTTCACCTGCTGATGGCGGCTCCTGAGCCGTGCGGGTCGCAGCATCCGGCGGCGAAGACCCGTATTAATCCGGGTACAGAAGGCGCCAAAAAACTACTTCCACATAGGCCCCAGCTCTTAGCCGGGTCTTCGCAGGCTGCAACCCACCTTTCCAAAAACCCGCTTCTTAGCCGGACACATCCTGCAACCTCCTTTCACCTTCAGTCGTTCACCTTTCAGAAACAAAAAAGCGCAACCCCTAAAAGGTTGCGCTTCTCGTGCTATGCGTGTGAACCGAAAGGCCTACTTCACCTCCTCGAATTCCACGTCCTCGGGCTGACCGCCGCCGTTGCTCTGCTGAGCTCCGGCATTATTCTGAGCCTGCTGGCCCGCACCGGTACCCTGTGCTCCGGCAGCCGCCTGCTGCTGAGCGTAGATATCCTGCGAAGCGGCCTGCCATGCAGCGTTGAGCTCGGTCATTGCCGTATCGATGGCGGCCACGTCGGCGTTCTTATGCGCCTCCTTGAGCTTGCCCAGCGCCGTTTCGATCGCAGCTTTCTTATCGGCAGGCAGTTTGTCGCCGTACTCCTTGAGCTGTTTCTCCGTGGTGAAGATGTGCGAATCGGCGGCGTTGATCTTGTCGATACGCTCCTTCTCGGCCTTGTCCTTGGCCTCGTTGGCCTTCGCCTCGTCGCGCATGCGCTGAATCTCCTGCTCGGTGAGACCCGACGAAGCCTCGATGCGGATCTTCTGCTCCTTGCCCGTGCCCTTATCCTTGGCCGAAACGTTCAGAATACCGTTGGCATCGATGTCGAACGTCACTTCGATCTGCGGCACGCCGCGCGGTGCGGCGGGAATGCCGTCGAGGTGGAAACGACCGATCGACTTGTTGTCGCGGGCCAGCGGACGTTCGCCCTGGCAAACATTGATCTCCACCGAAGGCTGGTTGTCGGCAGCCGTCGAGAAGACCTCCGACTTACGGGTCGGGATGGTCGTGTTGGCCTCGATGAGCTTGGTCATCACACCGCCCAGCGTCTCGATACCGAGCGACAGCGGCGTAACGTCGAGCAGCAGCACGTCCTTCACCTCGCCCGTCAGCACACCGCCCTGGATAGCGGCACCGATAGCGACCACCTCGTCGGGGTTCACGCTCTTGTTGGGCGCTTTGCCGAAGAATTCCTCGACGATTTTCTGGATGGCCGGGATACGGGTCGAACCACCCACGAGGATCACCTCGTCGATCTGCGAGGCCTGCAAGCCTGCATCGCGCAGCGCCAGTTTGCAAGGCTCGACGGTTTTGCGGATCAGGTGGTCGCACAACTGTTCGAACTTCGAACGCGTAAGCGTCATCACCAGGTGCTGCGGAATGCCGTTGACGGGCATGATATAGGGCAGGTTAATCTCCGTAGAGGTCGAGGACGAAAGCTCGATCTTGGCCTTCTCGGCAGCCTCCTTCAGACGCTGCAAGGCCATCGGATCCTGGCGCAGGTCGATCTGATGCTCGGCCTTGAACGACTCGGCCATGTAGTCGATCAGCACGTGGTCGAAATCATCGCCGCCCAGGTGCGTATCGCCGTTCGTGGACTTCACTTCGAATACGCCGTCGCCCAGTTCCAGGATCGAAATATCGAACGTACCGCCGCCCAGGTCGTAAACGGCGATCTTCATGTCGTCGTTCTTCTTGTCCAGACCGTAGGCCAAAGCTGCGGCCGTCGGCTCGTTGATGATGCGGCGCACCTTCAGACCGGCGATCTCGCCCGCCTCTTTGGTAGCCTGACGCTGCGAATCGGAGAAGTAGGCCGGAACCGTAATGACGGCCTCCGTGACCTCCTGACCGAGGTAATCCTCGGCCGTTTTCTTCATCTTCTGAAGCGTGATAGCCGAAATTTCCTGGGGGGTATACTGACGTCCGTCGATGTCGACGCGCGGCGTATTGTTATCGCCGCGGACGATCGAATAGGGTGCGCGCTCGATATCGGCCGTAACCTGGTCGTAGCGCTCGCCCATGAAGCGCTTGATCGAGAAGATCGTACGTTTGGGGTTGGTGATCGCCTGACGCTTGGCCGGATCGCCGACCTTGCGCTCGCCGCCTTCGGTGAACGCCACGACCGACGGGGTCGTACGATGTCCCTCCGAATTGGGGATGACGACGGGTTCGTTACCTTCCATTACAGCGACGCAGGAGTTCGTAGTTCCCAGGTCGATACCGATAATTTTTGCCATAATCGTATAAGATTTTAATTGTTGTTTCTGTTTTACGCCGCACCTTGCTTTGCGGCGACGCATTCCTAACGAACAAAGGTCGTACCAATCGAAAGATTCTGCCAAAATGTCAGTCACTTGGCAGAAAATGGCGTTATCGGCACGATTCATCGGGCATTTTGGCACGCAGGAAGGCGGTTTTAAAGCCCGGTTCATGGACGGGCGCTCCGAGAGCATGCGAAGTTTATCCATCATTGAAAAGCCCCATAATCCCCGGATCTCGACTGCGCACGAGCCGCAGCCTCCGAATCTGCCCCGCTTCGCTTTACACGGACGCAAAGCCGTCGCCGAAGATAACAGGAATCCCGAAAGAAAAAAACGCATCCGGACGCTCTTTTCAGAGGTCCACGAAAAAGCCCGCTCGAAAGCGGGCTTATGCCGATGATCGGGTCGAAATATTTAGCTTTTGCCGAACGCAGGACCCCGGCCCCGAAGTTGTCACGCGGTCCCGGTATCGTTCCCGGAACCTTACCGTAAACAGGCCCGAAAACACCCGGCGACGCATGTCGAGACATGCAAGCGGCCTCGGGAATCGCAGCGAAACGTCCGGCGCCCCTCCGGCCGACGCCGGACGGAGGCTGCGGAACGCCCGATACGAAGATTACTTCTGCTCACCAAGGATACGCATCGCCACGTCGAGGATCGTCGTATCGTCCAGCGTAACCACGCCGCCATCCGGTCCCGGCTCGAAATGCACGCCTACGCACTCTTTCGCCTCATGTTTCCCGCCGAAATAGTTGCGAACAGCCTCTACGTCGATACCCAATTCGTCTGCGATGCGCTGGGAGCTGCCGCTCGGCAACCGGTCCTTGATACGGCGCAACTCGTTAAATGTAATAATCATATCCGTTGAATTTTTGGTTGATATTTCTGCACAACTAAATTAATGTTTTTTTTTGAAACAACCAAACTTTCGTTGAAAAAAGCACCGTAAAAAGACAAAAAAAGGCCCAAACGAACGAACCGCACCTCCCTTGCGGAGATGCGGTTCGCGCTGTCGGTCCCGATTTCGGGGAGATCACTTCGATTTCGGTTCGATATAAATCTCGAAAATCAGCGGCGTAAAGGGCGGTATTTCCGTCGTGATAGACGTCTCGGTCGTCGTTGTAGTATCTCCGTAATCATTTCCATAGCCGTAACCGTAACCATAGCCATAATAGGGATCGTAGTACCCCGAGCCGTAGCCTCCGTAGCCGAAATAATCATTGTAGTAAGGATTGTAATAACCGCTGCTGCCGTAATAGCCGTTGGCGTAGCTCATGTAATTGAGGTAATCGAGGTAAGCGCTCGAATAACCGCTGCCCGATGTGCTTGTATTCGTTCCGCCCGACACGCCGACCGAACCGTAGGCATTGGTCGAAGCGGTAATCATCGCCGCCCACTGACCGTATTTGAGATTCGGCACGGTATAATACCACGAGGTAATCTTGCCGCCCTCCTCGGGCGTGTAGGAAGTCGCCGAACCCGTGCTTTTCACCTCACCGAAAACGATCTGCTTCACCTCGTCGATATTCGTATCGATGACGAATCCGTCGAGGAAACGGGTGATATACCAGATATTGGCCGTGCCACTGAGTTTCACCGTATCGGCATCGAGCGTTTCGACGCCTTCATAGGGTTCGTCCCCGTCGGCATGAAAACGCTTGACCAGGGCATTGCGAATCTCCTCCTCCATCGCGGCGAAGTCCTTATAGGGATTCCCCGCAGGCGTTCCGGCAGGATTGTACACCTTGGGATAGGAAATGCGGTCTCTCGCAGGATCGTAGCGGTAATTGACATAGACCTGCGGGATGGAGTCGTTGGCGCTGACCCACCGCTCGGCGACGTTGTAGGGGTGCTCGGGATCCGTCGGATCGGTGGGCAGCGGTTTGGTTTCGGGATCCGTCTCGTCGTTGTTGTAGACCTTCAGACCGCCGTTGAGAGGCATTTCGCAGAAAGCATCCACCTCTTCGCCCTCCTTTTCGAGCGGGTTCTTCACACGTTCGCAAATCTCCATCCGCACGTAATAGGGACGCCGCGAATCGAGCGAATACTGCCCCTCGTAACCGCCCGAGGCCGAAACACCGCCCGAACCGACGACACGCGAGGGCAGATAAAGTTCCACGACGGAACCCTCACGGAGCAGAAACTCCTCGTCCAGACCGCGCGCCGCAGCGTAGTCCTTATCCAGATGCAGCGTATTGCGCATGGCAAGGTGGGTACCTTCGAGCAGATTCAAATTATATTCTCCGCAGTAGCGGTAATAAGGCACGTAATGGGTATAACGGGTAAACGTTCCGACCTGGTTGGCATTGGCGGCATTACGCGTAAGAATGATGTTTCCGGCCAGATCGCGCCCCGTAAAATCGAACGTTACCCAGCAGATCGTGTCGTTGATCGGAGCAGCCGACGCATCGCCCGCTTCGATCACGTCGACGTAGTAGCCGCCCTCTTCCTGGTAGTTGCCCGTCAGTTCCGGGCGGTGCTGCGTGATCCACGCCTTGAGCGACTGGTTCTCCAGTTGATCGAACGATCCGGTTTCCTCCTTGGCGCACGACACGGCCAACAACAGGCCGAAGATCGACAGACACAGAAAACGTTTGAAAAAATTCATTATTGTCAGGTTAAATTTCATTCTACTTCCTTCACGGAGAACATCACCGCCAACGGGCTCTGTTTCGGAACGACACCGAAATATTCGTCTCCGTAAGCCATGTTGTAAGTCATGTAAACCTCCACCTGGTCGCCCTGCCGGCATCCCACTAACGCACTGCGCAGTCCTTTTAGTATGTCGCTTTTGCGCATATCGATCACCAAAGGTTCGAACGACCAATATTCGGTGTTCAGCCCGGCCGCTTCATAGGCCGCCTTCAATCCCGGTTCGTTCGAATACTCGGGCAAACGCTTATCGGTAATCTGGGTGATCGCACTCGTCGCTTCGAGGACATAGAGCCTGAAATCGATCGACACCTTCGAACGCGAAGTCACCTCGGGCCAGTTCACCCGATCGGGGTTGTATTGAGAGACGACATAACGGTATGCGGCATCCCCCGTCACGGTATAGAACGGCGTTTCGGTATCCGGCTCCACCTGCGACTCTTCGACCAGATGCGGCACATGCGTGCGTTCGAGAAACGAAACGATGCGCTCGCGCTGAGCGGGCAAAACATCCTCCTTATCGGAGCAACCGACCGACACGAGTACCGCCAATGCGGCGACGATCCGAATGAAAAACAGTTTATTCATGGGCATACAATCGTGCAAATATACGAAAACAATCCGATTTCCGAATACAAAAGTCGGAAAAACGCACGCAGGAAACGGCATCCGCGGTCGAAAAGGAATTCCGGTGCATCTCATCCGGCCCGGCGGGCGACAGCGAAACACCCCGGGGTCGAAAACCGAAGCCCGACAGCACGCCGGACTTCGCCCAGCGGAAACATTCGACGCGACAGGACACCGCCCCGGCAGCACGCCGGACTTCGCCCCGCGGAAATATTCGACGCGACAGGACACCGCCCTGGC